>NZ_DGLH01000009.1:546207-910519 GCF_002387285.1 Pantoea sp. UBA4549
CGCAGGCCACAACCGCAGACGCGCCGGTTGCCGAAACGCCTGCGCCGGCAGCGGAAGAGGATCCGCGTAAAGCTGCCGTCGCCGCGGCCATTGCCCGCGCCAAAGCGAAAAAAGCAGCCGTGCAGGCCACAACCGCAGACGAGCCGGTTGCCGAAACGCCTGTGCCGGCAGCGGAAGAGGATCCGCGTAAAGCTGCCGTCGCCGCGGCCGTTGCCCGCGCCAAAGCGAAAAAAGCAGCTGCGCAGGCAGAAAGCTCACCGCCGCAGGCGGTACCGGCTGAACCTGAACCTGAAGACCCACGCAAAGCGGCCATCGCTGCGGCGGTCGCCCGTGCTAAAGCGCGTAAAGCGCAGCAGCAGCCTTCGACCACTGAGGAATAAATGGCCTTTCGTATCGCAAGCTCTCCCTACACCCATAACCGGCGCAGCACCGGTAACATAATGCTGCTGGTGGTACTGGCCGCCCTGCCCGGCATGGCGGCGCAGTGGTATTTCTTCGGCAGTGGTTTTCTGATCCAGGTTGTGCTGGCTATTGCGACAGCGCTGCTGACCGAAGCGGCGATACTGCGGTTGCGTCACAGCGCCGTTAAGCCGGTGCTGGCAGATAACTCAGCTCTGCTGACCGCGCTGCTGCTCGGGATCAGCCTGCCGCCGCTTGCGCCCTGGTGGCTAATTGTTCTGGGCACCCTGTTTGCGATTCTGATTGCCAAACAGCTTTATGGCGGACTGGGTCAGAATCCGTTCAACCCGGCAATGGTCGGCTATGTGGTGCTGCTGATCTCTTTCCCGGTGCAGATGACCAGCTGGCTGCCGCCCGATGCGCTGCAGGCGGTAAAACCGGACCTGATGGATTCACTCAGTATGGTGTTCCGCGGCCATACGCTGGCAGGCGAAACCATACAGCAGCTGCAGCTTGGGGTGGATGGCATCAGTCAGGCCACGCCGCTCGATACGTTTAAAACCGGACTGCGTGCCGGCCACAGCGCCGAAGCGCTTCACGCACAGCCCATCTACGCCGGGGTGCTGGCAGGGCTGGGCTGGCAGTGGGTCAACCTGGGCTATCTGCTGGGCGGCATGCTGCTGCTGGCAAAAAATGCGATTCGCTGGCATATCCCGGCCAGCATGCTGGCCTCGCTGGCGGTGTGCGCCACGCTCGGCTGGATCTTCTCGCCTGAGACGCTTAATACACCGCTCACCCACCTCTTTTCGGGTGCGACAATGCTGGGCGCATTCTTTATCGCCACCGATCCGGTTACCGCCTCCACCACTAACCGGGGGCGTCTGATCTATGGCGCGCTGATCGGTCTGCTGGTCTGGCTGATCCGCAGCTTTGGCGGCTATCCGGATGGCGTAGCGTTCGCCGTGCTGCTGGCAAATATCTGCGTGCCGCTGATTGACTACTACACTCAGCCGCGCGTTTATGGTCACCGGAAGGATTAAGGCATGATCGACGCTATTCGCAAAAACGCGGTGACGCTGGGGATGTTTGCCGTGGTGACGACCGGCGTAACCGCCGTGGTGAACTATGTGACCAAACCCACCGTTGAGCATCAGACTGCGCTGCAGCAGAAAAACCTGCTGGATCAGGTGGTACCGACCGCGCTGTACGATAATGCTATTCAGCAGGAGTGTTATCTGGTGCGCAACGCGGCGCTGGGTAACGAGCAGCCGCATCACCTGTATATCGCCCGTAAAGGCGACAAGCCGGTGGCCGCGGCGCTGGAAAGCACCGCCCCCGATGGCTACTCCGGGGCGATTCAGCTACTGGTAGGCGCCGACTTCAGCGGTACCGTGCTGGGCGTGCGGGTGATTGAACATCACGAAACACCCGGACTGGGTGATAAAATTGAGCTGCGCATCTCTGACTGGATCAACAGCTTTAATGGAAAACAGGTCAAAGGGGCCGATGACCCGCACTTTGCCGTGAAGAAAGATGGCGGCGATTTCGATCAGTTTACCGGTGCGACCATTACGCCGCGCGCGGTGGTTAACGCCACTAAACGCACGGCGCTCTATATTGAAACGCTGCCAGCGACGTTGCGTTCGCTGCCGGAATGTGGAGAAACACCATGAGTGAAGCGAAAAATCTGCTGATTGGCGGTTTATGGAAAAATAACTCTGCGCTGGTACAGCTGCTGGGACTCTGTCCGCTGCTGGCGGTGACCTCCACCGCAACCAATGCGCTGGGGCTGGGGCTGGCCACGACGCTGGTGCTGACCATTACCAACAGTGCCATCTCCGCCTCACGCCGCTGGGTACCGGCAGATATCCGCATCCCGATTTATGTGATGATTATCGCCTCGGTTGTCAGCTGCGTTCAGATGCTGATCAACGCTTATGCCTACGGTCTTTATCAGTCGCTGGGGATCTTTATTCCGCTGATTGTCACCAACTGTATTGTCGTGGGCCGCGCTGAAGCGGTAGCGTCAAAAAGCAGTATCCCGCTCTCCGCGCTGGATGGATTTGCTATCGGTATGGGCGCGACCTGCGCCATGGTCACGCTGGGATCCCTTCGCGAGCTGATTGGCAGCGGTACGCTGTTCAACGGTGCCGATCAGCTGCTCGGCCCGTGGGCAACCTCGCTGCGCATTGAAGTGGTGCACTTTGATTCACCTATGCTGCTGGCCATGCTGCCGCCCGGCGCCTTTATCGGTCTCGGCATGCTGCTGGCAGGAAAGTATCTTATCGATCAGAAAATGAAACAGCGCGCCGCGCTGCGCGCTGAAGCGGAAGCTAAAACAGTGGCTGCGCCAGGTGAAATCGGGAAAGCGGTGTGAATAAAGAGAAGCGCCTGCAGATCCTGACCCGTCTGCGTGATAACAATCCGCATCCGACCACTGAGCTGCAGTTCAGCTCACCGTTTGAACTGCTGATTGCGGTCCTGCTCTCGGCTCAGGCGACCGATGTCAGCGTAAACAAAGCCACGGCCCGTCTTTATCCGGTAGCGAATACCCCGGCGGCCATGCTGGCGCTCGGCGTTGACGGCGTCAAAGCGTACATTAAAACCATCGGGCTGTTTAACAGCAAGGCGGAAAACGTGATTAAAACCTGCCGCATATTGCTGGAGCAGCATGGCGGCGCGGTGCCGGAAAATCGTGCCGCGCTTGAGGCGCTGCCGGGCGTGGGCCGTAAAACCGCCAACGTGGTGCTGAACACCGCCTTTGGCTGGCCTACTATCGCCGTCGACACGCATATCTTTCGCGTCAGTAACCGTACACGCTTTGCGCCGGGTAAAAATGTGGAAGAGGTTGAAGAGAAACTGCTGAAAGTGGTGCCTGCCGCGTTTAAAGTCGACTGCCATCACTGGCTGATTCTGCACGGGCGTTATACCTGTATAGCGCGCAAGCCGCGCTGCGGGGCCTGCCTGATTGAAGACCTGTGCGAATACCGTGACAAGACGGAGATCTGAACGCGCGATGCCGTTTTACTGCACCGCGCGCCATTTTACGCTTCCGGGCTGCTCAGCGTAGCCCGTACATGCGGCAGGCACTGCGGATAGTGCTGCTGGATATATTCAATCATCTTCTCCCGCACGTAACAGCGCAGGTCAAAAGCGGTAGGTGAATTATGGGCCGTCATCAGTAGCCTGATGGTCATGGTTTTTTCAGTGGTCTCAGTGACCTGCAGCACCTGCGTCTCCCGATCCCAGAGCCGGGTTTCATTGAGTATTTTTTCAAAATGGTCGCGCAGCGGCTCCAGCGGCATAGAGTAATCCAGATAAAGAAATACGGAACCTAAAATCTGTGCGTTGTTACGCGTCCAGTTCTGGAACGGATTTTCCGTAAAATAGGTTATCGGCAGTACAAGGCGGCGCAAATCCCAGAGACGTACAACGACATAGGTCAGGTTTATTTCCTCAATCCAGCCCCACTCTTTTTCTACTACCACCGCATCATCAATTTTTATTGGCTGGGTAAAAGCAATCTGAATACCGGCAAACAGATTAACCAGCGACTTCTGTAATGCAAACCCGATAATTATACCGGCCACCCCGGCCCCGGCAAGGATCGTCGTGCCAAACTTGCGCACACCCGGAAAGCTCAGCAAAATCAAAGATAAACAGAGTGTCACCAGCACGACGATGACCACTTTTTTCACATACATGATCTGCGTGCGAATTTTTCGTGCGCGCAGGTTATTTGAGATATTTATGTCATAACGAATAAACAGCATGTCCTGCGCGACATTAATCATCCTGATCATCAGCGAGCAGAAGGATAATATAATAAAGATATGCAGTGTGGCATTAATAAAGCCAAGCGACTCGGGCTGAATATTAACATAATCTACGCCCGCGCTAATGAATAACAGCGGTAAAATAAGAAACATTGAGCCGCGCAGATGCTTTTCGAGAGATTTGAACAGTTTTTTATCACGCCCCTGCCAGTAACGGATCAGGCTGAGAAGAACAAATCGCGCCAGGAAGCCCAGTGCGAGCGACAGTGTGACGAGTAATACAGCAGGCACCCATTGCGGGACACCAGATAACTCACCCAGTATCAACGGCATCATTTTCCCTCATTGTTGACTGACGGCACGGCATCGCCAGTACGCTGAAAACACTGCCAGTTTCATCGTCAACGATAACCGGCACACAACATTTTGCTGACATGAGTATATGAAATTTATGAGAAACAGCGTCTGCCCGTTGCTGATTATTCGCCCGAAAAGGTGAGCTGATGTTTCCGTCAGCCGCAAACGGCGTCTGATGCCGGCTGAGCCGTGCCATGCTCTGCCAGTTTATCCGCCGGTAAAAAGACCCTGCCGCACCTGAAAAATGCAGTTTCTTTTTTCACCTGATTAATTAATTGGAAAATTTGTGCACCAGATCAACAAAGTAGCGTTTCGGAAACGCCACCCTGCGCTTTTAGCTCAACAATCAACCTATTGTGCCCAAAATTCACTATTAAGCAGCAATATATGCCGTATAAATATTCATCATTAGTCTGTTATTCTGTTTTACTGCCACCTGGCGGTTTATTTCAGTAAACGGGTTTCTTAAACCCATATATCGCATGTTTATTCTGTTACAATTGACTTACACCCTATTAAACACTAAGTCATCTCGCTTAGTCGCGAAGATCGCCCTGCCGGCATCGGGTATTCCAGCGTGTAAAAAATACTTGCCCTGTGGCTCCGATTCAGCCAAATTAGGCGCCGTTTTTCCTTTCTAATAACAATGTTGCGCGGGATGACCCAGACCGACGCAGACTTAATTCCTGTTACAAAACAGGCGATGTATAAACTGAGGTACACGTGTCAACTGCAAACAAACACACTGACGAGGCGGTAAGCCTCAACGCCTTCCGGCAACCTAAAGCATTTTATCTGATCTTCTCCATTGAGCTGTGGGAGCGCTTCGGCTACTACGGTTTACAGGCCATCATGGCGGTTTACCTGGTTAAACAGCTGGGGATGTCTGAAGCGGACTCTATTACGCTGTTTACCTCATTTAGCGCGCTGGTCTATGGCCTGGTGGCTATCGGCGGCTGGCTGGGTGACAAAGTACTCGGCACCAAGCGCGTGATTGTACTGGGCGTGATGGTGCTGGCGCTCGGCTATGCGCTGATCGCGTTTTCCGGGCATGACACCACGCTGGTTTACGTCGGTATGGCGACGATTGCCGTGGGCAGCGGCCTGTTCAAAGCGAACCCCTCTTCGCTGCTCTCGACCTGCTATGCGAAAGACGATCCGCGCATCGACGGCGCATTCACCATGTTCTATATGTCGATCAACATCGGTTCACTGTTCTCCATGATGCTGACGCCATGGCTGGCAGCGAAATATGGCTGGGGTGCCGCCTTCTCGCTCTCTGTCGTGGGGCTGGTGATCACGCTGCTTAACTTCCTGTTCTTTAAACGCCTGGTGAAAGAGTACGGTTCGAAGCCGGACTTTGCTCCGCTGCAGGTGGGTAAACTGCTGCTGACAATCGTGGGCGTCGCGGTGCTGATCGCACTCGCCACCTGGCTGCTGCATCACCAAAGCATTGCGCGCATGACGCTCGGCGTTGTTGCTCTGGGCATTGTTCTGATCTTTGCCAAAGAAGCGTTCACGCTGCAGGGTGCGGCGCGCCGCAAAATGATTGTGGCGTTTCTGCTGATGGTGGAAGCGATTGTATTCTTTGTGCTCTATATGCAGATGCCTACCTCGCTCAACTTCTTTGCGATCCGCAACGTAGAGCATGCCATTTTCGGCATCGCGTTTGAGCCGGAGCAGTTCCAGGCGCTGAATCCATTCTGGATCATGGTCGCCAGTCCGCTGCTGGCTGCTGTCTATAACAAGCTGGGCGATAAGCTGCCAATGCCACATAAATTTGCCATTGGCATGGTGCTCTGCTCCGGCGCGTTTCTGGTACTGCCGCTCGGTGCCGGCTTTGCAAATCAGGCAGGAATTGTCTCCGTCAACTGGCTGATCCTGAGCTATGCCCTGCAGAGTATTGGTGAGCTGATGATCTCCGGCCTGGGTCTGGCAATGGTGGCGCAGCTGGTACCCCAGCGTCTGATGGGCTTTATCATGGGCTCATGGTTCCTGACCACCGCGGGCGCAGCAATGATCGCCGGTAAAGTGGCCAACCTGATGGCGGTGCCGGAGAACGTGACCGATCCGCACACCTCACTGGCGGTTTACAGCCAGGTCTTTCAGCAGATTGGTATCGCCACCGGCGTTATTGCCCTGCTGATGCTGGTCACTGCCCCGCTGCTTAATCGCATGACGCAGGATGCGTCTGACGGTGCACTGAAGCGCGCCGGCGCCAGCGAGTAACCGCATACGGCTCTGCGTTATGCCATCTCTGATGGCGTCGCGGAGCCGCTTTTCTCCTGATAAGTTCCTTCCCATCTCCCTTTTTCCCTTGTAGTTTACTCAGAGTCCGCTATCCGGCGTGCCGCATTTGTCACGTCACTCATATCATTTGTTGAGGAGATGCAACAATGAAACTCTATTGCAAGCCCGGTGCCTGTTCCCTGTCCCCCCATATTGTCGCCCGCGAATGCGGCCTCGACTTTACGCAGGTGAATGTTGATTTGCAGAGCAAGCTAACGGAACAGGGCGAAGATTACTGGCAGATCAACCCTAAAGGTCAGGTCCCGGCGCTGCAGTTTGATGACGGAACGATACTGACAGAAGGCGTAGCGATTGTGCAGTATCTGGCGGATCTCAAACCCGATTATCACCTGCTGGCCCCGACCGGCAGTCTGACGCGCTACCATACACTGGAGTGGCTGAGTTTTGTCAGCAGCGAGCTGCACAAGGGATTTACGCCGCTGTTTCGCCCCGATACGCCAGACGCGTACAAGCCTCAGGTGCGTGCTCAGCTGGAGAAAAAGTTTCAGCTGGTGAATACGGCGCTGGAGGATAAACAGTGGCTGCTGGGCACACGCTATACCGTGGCCGATATCTATCTGTATGTGGTTACGCGCTGGGCAAAAGCAGTGAAGCTGCAGCTCGACGGAATGCCGGCGCTGGACGCGTGGTTTGCCCGCGTGAGTGAGCGTCCGGCGGTTCAGGCGGCGCTGCAGGCAGAAGGTCTGGCGTAAGCCTCGCGGCAGGCCGGCGCGGTGACCGGCCTGCCGTACGATTACAGTTTTTCTGCCGCGAAATGCTGCTGCGGCTGCGCAATAGCGTCCTGTGCCGCGACCAGCTGCAGCTCATACTCTCCCATCTGGTGGGTTTTCAGCATCACTTCATATACCGCTGCAGTGACATGCTCCAGCGCCTGCTGCAGCGATTTACCGTGCAGCAGATCCACCAGCAGCAGACCGCTGGTCAGATCGCCCACGCCTACCGGCTGACGTACGCCAAAGTCCACCAGCGGGCGGCTGATATGCCAGCACTCATCAGCGGTAACCAGCAGCATCTCAAAGCGGTCGCTGCGCCGGCCGGCACGCGCCAGATGTTTGACCAGCACCACTTTCGGCCCCTGCGCAATCAGCAGACGCGCCGCATCCACTGCCTGATCAATATCAGCAACCGTCTGCCCGCTCAGCATTTCCAGCTCCAGCAGATTGGGGGCAATCAGATCGCTGGCCGGCAGCGCCTGTTTACAGTGAAACTCTGCCACACCCGGCGCCACGATACAGCCTTTCTCCGGATGCCCCATCACCGGATCGCAGAAAAACCAGGCGTCCGGGTTAGCGGCTTTAACTTCACGCACGATCGCCAGAATCTGCTCACCCTGCTCTGCCGACCCCAGATAACCGCTGAGTACGGCATCGCAGGTTTTCAGGCGATCGATAGCGGCAATGCCGTTGACAATCTCAGTAAGATGGCTGGCCGGCATGACCGTACCGGTCCAGTGACCATACTGAGTGTGATTGGAAAACTGAACGGTATTCAGCGGCCAAACGTTTGCGCCCATGCGGCGCATCGGGAACTCTGCCGCGCTATTACCGGCGTGGCCAAACACCACGTGAGACTGAATTGCGAGAATATTTTTCATTATAACCCTGTACTGCCTTGCCATGAAAAAGGGCCGGAAACCGGCCCTGACACCTTACTGCCAGTTTATCAGGCAGTAGTGTTTTTTGCCGCGACGCAGCAGCGTAAAGCGGCCAAACAGCTTGTCGCTGTCGCTGAAACGATACTCGGCATCCGACTGTTTCTCTCCGTTCACAGAGACCGCATTAGAGCCGATCATGGTACGGGCCTGACCGCGTGACGGCACCAGCTCAGCGGCAACCAGCGCCTGCTGCAGTTCGTCTTCCGCGCTGAGCGCGATAACCGGCATGCCGTCCTGCGCCAGCTGCTCAAAGTCTGCTTCGGTCATGTCGCTCAGGCTGCCTGAAAACAGGCTTTCTGTGATGCGTCTGGCCGCAGCCAGTCCTGCATCGCCGTGTACCAGGCGCGTGACCTGCTCGGCCAGCACGTACTGAGCGCGCGGCGCTTTGCCGCTGTTTTTGTCTTCTTCTTCGAGCGCGTTGATCTCATCCAGGCTCATGAAGGTAAAGAACTTCAGGAAGCGGTAAACATCCGCGTCAGCGGTGTTGATCCAGAACTGATAGAACTTATAAGGACTGGTTTTTTTCGCGTCCAGCCAGACGGCGCCACCTTCGGTTTTACCGAACTTGGTGCCGTCTGATTTAGTAATAAGCGGTACGGTCAGACCAAAGGCCTGCTGCTGATGCAGACGACGTGTCAGGTCGATACCCGAGGTGATATTTCCCCACTGATCAGAGCCGCCAATCTGCAGCACCACGCCATAACGCTTATAAAGCTCGGCAAAATCGTAGCCCTGCAGCAGATTGTAAGAGAATTCAGTGTAAGAGATCCCCTGATCCTCACGATTCAGACGCTGTTTAACCGCTTCGCGGTTGATCATCTGATTAACAGAGAAATGCTTACCGATATCGCGCAGGAACGTCAGCACATTCATGCCGCCGAACCAGTCGTAGTTATTCGCGGCGATAGCGCTATTATCTCCGCAGTCAAAGCTGAGGAATGGGGCAACCTGGTTGCGGATTTTTTCCACCCACTCACCTACGGTTTCACTGGTATTGAGCTTGCGTTCCGCTGCTTTAAAGCTGGGATCGCCAATCAGGCCGGTGGCTCCACCCACCAGCGCAACCGGCTTGTGTCCGGCATCCTGAAAACGCTTCAGGCAGAGCAGCGGCACCAGATGGCCCAAATGCAAGCTATCAGCGGTAGGGTCAAAGCCGCAATAGAGGGCAATTGGCCCTTGCGCCAGTCGCTCTGCTAACGCTTCTTCATCCGTTACCTGGGCCACAAGGCCCCGTTCCTGCAATTGTTGTATCAGGTTACTGCTGGTCATCACTGACTCCAAATTGATCGGGCTGCACCTGGGCTGGTACACAGCTTTCCGCTACGATGCGGAGACGAAAAAAAAGAGGGCTATAGCATAAAGCGCTGACGCTTACGGCGCCAGCGCTGAAACCGGGAAAAGCAGGTTTTACGGCGCTAACCGGTCAATCGTCCAGCCATTCTCACTGCGCTGATAGAGAAAACGATCGTGCAGCCGGTGTTCGCCGCCCTGCCAGAACTCCACGGCAGTAAACCGCACGCGGTATCCGCCCCAGAAAGTGGGCAGCGGGACGTCACCCTGCTGGAATTTCTGTTTGAGTTCCAGAAACTTGCTCTCCAGCACGCTACGCGCAGAGATGCGGCTCGACTGTTTTGAAACCCAGGCACCAATCTGGCTGTCGCGCGGCCGGCTATGGAAATATTTCATGACCTCCAGCGGCGAGAGTTTCTCTGCTTCGCCCAGCACCATCACCTGACGCTCCAGAAAGTGCCACGGCAGATGCAGTGAGATGCGCGGATTGTCTGCCAGCTGCAGCGCCTTCCGGCTACCGAGGTTAGTGTAAAAGATAAAGCCCTCAGCATCGTAGTGCTTGAGCAGTACAATGCGCTGATACGGCTGACCGCTGCTATCTACTGTCGCCACCGTCATGGCGGTGGGATCGGGCAGCTGCGCGGCACACGCCTGCTGCAGCCACTGTTCAAACAGGATCAGAGGATCCTCCGGCAAATCTTTGCGCCGCAGGCCGCCGCGGGTATATTCCCGGCGCAGATGGGCAATCTGTTGCAGGCTGTCGCTGTCGCTCATAGCGTCTCTCTTAACTCTCTTAAGACCGGTGGGTGTTTGCCGCATCCTGCAGTTCGCAGTCGTTGATAATCACTCTGTCATTGCGCTCAACAAAGGCGCTGGTGCCTTTCGACCAGAAAACATAGTGGCCGTCGCTGTAGCGCGCGCCGGATGCGGATACTGTCTGTTTCAGCGTCAGCGGTGTGCCGTCAAGAATAAAGCTGACCTGTTCTTTGCTGTTATCCAGCGTGACCGTCAGCGGCAGCGTACCGCACTGATAGTGCAGCGTTTCGGGCTGTGGCGCTGACTGCTGCAGCATACCGCAGCCGCTCAGTGCCAGGCAGCCCGCTGCCAGCATATATCTTTTCATTGCTTCTCCTTATCGTGTCGGCCGGCTATTCGCCGGATAGATCGCGCCCAGCACGCTCATTTCACGCGCCCCGGTAACGGCAGGCAAATTGCCTGGCAGACCAGAAAGGGTTCTGAACGCCAGCCAGGCAAAGGCCAGCGCTTCCATATCATCCCCGCTGACGCCCGCAGCATCGGTAGGGGTAACTTCCGTGCCGGGAAGATGCGCCGCGAGCCGCGCCATGAGCAGCGGATTGCGGCCACCTCCGCCGCACACCAGCAGACGGTCGCAGCCGTTACTGAGCTGGATCTGCTGTGCAATTGTCAGCGCCGTCAGTTCGCTTAGCGTAGCCTGCACATCCTCCGGTGCCAGCGCCGGAAAAGCCTGCAGCTGACGCTCTATCCAGTCAGGATTAAAGTACTCCCGCCCGGTGCTTTTCGGTGGCGGCAGCGCAAACCAGGGATCGTTCAGCATCTGCTCCAGCAGCGCGGGCACGACCTGTCCGCTGGCGGCCCAGGCGCCGTTATGATCGTAGCTTACCCCCTGATGACGCCAGATCCAGGCATCAATCAGCATATTGCCAGGTCCGGTATCAAAGCCCCGCACCGGCTGCCCCGGGATCAGCAGCGACAGGTTAGCGATGCCGCCAATATTCAGCACCATGCGGCGTTCACTGCTGTCCATGAGCAGCGCCTGATGAAACGCAGGCACCAGCGGCGCACCCTGCCCGCCCAGCGCCATATCACGCCGGCGAAAATCGCCGACTACGGTCACGCCGGTGGCGGCGACAATCTGGTTATTATCGCCAATCTGCAGCGTATTGGGGGCCGCGCTGCCGGGTTCATGCCAGACGGTCTGACCGTGGCAGCCTATTGCCACAATGTCCTCTGCTTCCAGCGCCTGCTGACGCATCAGGGTCACCACCGCTTCGGCAAACAGCTTACCCAGTGCGGTATCGAGCTGCCCGAGCTGCGATAGCGTCAGTGGCTGTCCCTGACATATAGCCAGTACCTGCTGGCGCAGGGCGGGCGGAAACGGGTGACAGTAGCTCGCCTGCTGCGCCACCATGTGACTATCGATAGCCGCCAGCACCACATCCACGCCATCCAGACTGGTGCCTGACATAACCCCTATATAGCGTCCTGACTTTATCACGATAGCTCCTCATTATCCGGCGGATGCCGGCGCCGGCATTCTGCTGATGCCGCCCCTCTAATACGATGATAACTTTCTGCTTTTCACTCTGCCATGCGCAGTACGGCAGAGCAGAAATATTTTTACCGGCTGATTGAATTTTTGTTGATGAGGCATACTCTATGCTGCAACGCTGGCACTGATTGTGCGGCATCGCATCCATGCGCCGCTTTCTGTCTTATACTCTGTGCAGAGCAGGATGAGAACATGGCGTTTTTTATAAAGGAGCTTTCTGATGATTAAGCGTTTCATAGCCGTGGCCCTTGCCGGTGTAACGCTGGCAGGCTGTGTCAGCAATGACACCCTTTCGGGCGATGTTTACAGCGCCAGTGAAGCCAAACAGGTTCAAAATGTGTCGTACGGTACGCTGGTATCAGTGCGCCCGGTTAAAATTCAGGGTGGCGATGACAGCAATGTGATTGGCGCCATTGGCGGTGCGGTGCTGGGCGGTTTCCTGGGTAACACTATCGGCGGCGGTGCGGGTCGCAGCCTGGCAACTGCGGGCGGTGCGGTACTGGGCGGCGTTGCGGGCCAGGGTGTACAGGGTGCCGTCAACAAATCCAACGGCGTTGAGCTGGAAATCCGCAAAGATGATGGAAATACCATCATGGTCGTGCAGAAGCAGGATGCCAGCCGTTATTCACCGGGACAGCGTGTCGTACTGGCCTCCAACGGCAGCCAGGTCACGGTTTCTCCGCGCTAACTCTGCTGCACAAAAAAACCGACGCCAGGCGTCGGTTTTTTTATTTTTCGCGATGCTGTAATTCCAGAATATTCTTCTCAAGTCGTGCAATCAGCGTGACCATTTGATTGATCTCTTCTGCGCTGATCCCGGCCAGAATATCGTCGCGGGTGGCATCAATAACATGCTCGACCTGCCCGATAATCGGTGCGGCTTCTTTGGTCAGCCGGATGCGCTTCGCCCGCCGATCGTTTGCGCAGGTGGAGCGGGTGATCAGTCCCTTCTCTTCCAGCTGATCCAGCGTGCGCACCAGCGAGGGCTGCTCAATACCGATCGCTTTAGCCAGCTGGATCTGCGACTGTTCTGGCGGAAGTTGATGAATATTATGCAAAGTCACCCAGTGGGTTTGGGTCAGCTCCAGCGGCTTCAGGCGCTGATCGATTAACGCGCGCCAGATGCGCACCAGGCGCGACAGGTCGGTTCCAAGCGGCGTATCCATTTCATCTCCTTATAATTAGCTTGCTAGCTATCAAGCCAGATTTTACACTATTTTGCGAGTTTAGAGGATAAAATACAAATAGCAGGCCAGGCCTCGGGCGGCTTCACCGGGGAATGATGCGGCTTAACGGCCTGCCCGGTCTCTGCTCGCTCGCGAAGCGTACGCTGGCCCAGCCGCAGCAGGCGCTGCCGGAGTCGTTACCGGCAATATTTTGCCCACTGGTTCTGAAAGTCGTTTTGCAGCTGCTCAAGCGCTTTACGATCTTCAAACCGGCTTTTGTCCTGTTCGGTTTCCGGCCTGATCACCAGTGCTTTTTCATCATAAGAGTAGATAAACCGACGGGTCAGTGTGGTTCCGGTAAAGCTGCGCCCCTGAATGGAGCCGCAAACCACCGGCATAGTCTGCGTATAGATTGCCGTATTAAGGAAGTTGGTTTCACTGGCGCTGCGCAACACGTTCTGGCAATGGTGCTTTTCCAGCTGCTGCACACTGCGCGCTGTCAGCCACTCCCGCCCGCGGGCAATATGCTCGCAGCTGGCGCGCAGCGGGCTGGTATCTATATTGCGCTGAAGCTGACGGCTGGCGTCGAGACGTAACTGTGTTTCCCTGGGTCGATCGCACCCTGCAAGTAACAGTGCCAGCAGCACTATCCCTAAGCTTTTCATTCCTGCCCCTGAGTGGTTCCCTCTGACTGTATCACTATGATAGAGCGGAATAATCGTCCTGAGTAGCATTAAACGTTGTCAGAATTTTATTGCAGCGGGCAGCCCTTTCTGTGCTGCCCGCCGTTGATCAGATTACGCCACAGGCAAGGCGCGCGCCTCCGCCTCCCAGCGGTTCAGGATGATCTGCATGATTATCACCGCCCACGTGGACCATCAGCGCTTTACCTTTGATATCACCAAGTGATTTAAGGCGCGGGGCGACAACCGGATAGCTGGCTTTGCCGTCATCTGTGACATACAGCGCCGGCAGATCGCCGAGGTGCCCGCTGGCATAAGGACCGAGGTGTTTGCCGCTATTCTGCGGATCCAGATGGCCGCCCGCTGCGCCGGCTGCCACGGTTTTCCCCTGTGACTCACCCGGCTCACAGCTGCCTTTGGCATGCACATGGAAGCCGTGAATACCCGGTTTCATTCCGGACAACGCCGGCGTAAATTGCAAACCGTAATCCGTTTCCGTAATCGTCACGTTGCCCACGGCCTCGCCGACCCCCTGTGCAGAAACCTGATGCAGCGTGACCTCCTGAGAAGCGGCAAGTGCACCCGCCGAACAGGCCAGCGTCACAAGAGCAATAAGCGTTCTTTTCATAACGTCTCCTTACAATTGACAGACTGAGTAAGTCTGGACGCTTTTTGCCCGCGCTGCTGCAGTTTGACGAAGCTTTACGCTTCAGGGCACATCATAACCGAGCGCAGCTTTACGAATGCGGAACCACTGCTGGCGATTCAGCGTCAGCGCAGCTGCTTCTGCCGCCTGACCGATGCGGCCGGTTTTACCGGAACCAATGATTGGCAGTGGCCGGCTCGGCAGCATCATGATCCAGGCGTAAACCACCTGCTCAATCGTGGCCGCACCTGTCTCCTGCTGAACCTGACTCAGCTCATCGCGCAGCGGCTGATAATGCGGATCGCTGAACAGACGGCCACCGCCAAGGCAGGACCAGGCCATAGGACGCATGCGCGCCTGCTGGCACTGATCGAGCGTCCCGTCCAGCAGCGCCGTCTGCTCCAGCGGCGAGATCTCCAGCTGGTTAGTCACCAGCGTGAACGGCAGGCGCGACTGCAGCAGCGAAAATTGTGCTGGCGTAAAATTTGAGACGCCAAAATGGCGTACTTTACCGCTCTGATGTAGCTGCATAAACGCTTCCGCCACGTCATCGGCGTCCATCAGCGGATCGGGACGATGAATAAGCAGCAGATCGAGGTAGTCGGTTGCAAAATGCGAGAGTGAGTTTTCCGCGCTGCGAAGAATGTGACTGGCATCGGTGATGTAGTGGCCGATCTGATGCTCAGGTTTGGCCCGCGTTGCGATGCCACACTTGGTGACAATCTGCAGCTGCTCACGTAACTGTGGCGCCAGGCGCAGCGCGGCTCCAAACGCCGCTTCGCACTGATAATCGCCATAAATGTCCGCGTGATCGACCGTGGTCAGCCCCAGAGAGAGATGATACTCAATAAATGAGACCAGCTGCTGTGGTGTCATCCCCCACTCCATTAACCGCCAGTAGCCGACCACCAGAGGAGAGAACGCCGGCCCCTGAGGGGCGATAGCCTGTGGTTGTAACATAACAAAACTCCCTGCATTGAATGTTAAACAGGGAGTATAACGAATTGATGGCAGAATCAGCGCTTAAAACAGCGAAGGCTGCTGTGGATCCTGCCCCGCGTCCGGCTTTTGCTGACGCTGCAGGCGCAGATAGCGCTGCCGGCACAGCCGCAGCACCTCACGTTTTTGTGCATCGCTGAAGCGCATCCAGTTAAAGCGCTCTTCACGGCTTCGCAGACAGCCGCGACAGTAACCGCGGGCATCGGTCTGACAGATGCCGCGACAGGGGCTGGGTACCGGGAAAAATTCGAGTTGTTCAGCCACATCTGCCTCTGATTCACCGCTGGATAACATAGTGATAACAGTTTCCGCGTGAACTGCAAGTCGTGCCGCCAAAAGAAAACGGTTTAGCCCCGCTCTTCGTGCCGATCATTAAGTGTTATTTAACTTTAACAAAAGTTATCATCTGATGTGCGATTAAGGTTATCCTCAGATTTCTTCTCTACTGTGCGTCCATTCCGGCTTAATAACGAACCCCAATGAAATCTTCTATTAAGTTACATTGTCACGAAAACCAGTTTAATTTGCTGGCAGCTCTGCTGTTTGCCGTTGGTCTGAATGCGCTGTTTCTGCGCCAGGCGTGGAAAATCATCACCTATAACCGTCTGCATGACTACCTTTTTGCCGCCAGTATGCCAGTGGTGCTGACTGCTGCCTTTTATCTCCTGTTTTGCCTGTTTGCCTGGCCCTGGGTGCGTAAGCCGCTATTGAGCGTGCTGATACTGATCAGTGCAGCGGCCAGCTATTTTATGTTCAGCTTCGGGACCGTGATTGATACCAATATGGTGGCAAACGTTTTTGAATCCAGCGTGCAGGAGGCAAATGCGCTGATAAGCCCGCGCTGGCTTGTCTGGATGCTGCTGTCAGGAGTGCTGCCGGTGCTGCTTATCGCTGTTGTGCGCGTCAGGCGCAGTCAGCGCTGGTGGTGGAGCGTATTGCAGCGGCTGGCGGGTGCGCTGGGTGCGCTGCTGGTGATCCTGCTGATGGCTGCCCTGTTCTACAAAGATTACGCGTCACTCATCCGTAATAACAAAGGAATGGTAAAAATGATCACGCCAGCCAATGTGATCAGCGGTGCCGGTCATTATATCGATAAGCGCTACCTGCAGGGCAGCCAGGCGCTGATTAAAATCGGACAGGATGCGCACAAAGGCCCGCTGATCGCGCAGGCGGCTAAAAAAACGCTGGTTGTACTGGTTGTAGGGGAAACGGCACGTGCGGAGAACTTTTCGCTGGGCGGCTATGCGCGCCAGACTAACCCGGAACTGCAGAAACAGCAGGTGATTTACTATCCGCATGCGACGTCGTGCGGCACCGAGACGGCGGTTTCTGTGCCCTGCATGTTCTCTGTTATGCCGCGCGAACATTACGACGCCGACCTGGCACATCACCAGGAGGGCGTGCTGGATGTGCTGGCTCACGCCGGAGTCAGCGTATTGTGGCGCGAGAATGATGGCGGCTGCAAAGGCGCATGCAACCGCGTGCCGCACACTGACATGACGCAGTGGTCGTTACCACAATATTGCCATAGCGGATTCTGCCTCGATGACGTGCTGCTGCACCGCTTCGATAATTACGTTGACAGTTTACATAACGACAGCGTAATTGTGCTGCATCAGATGGGAAGTCACGGCCCGGCCTACTATCTGCGCTATCCGGCTGCGTTCCGCCGGTTCACCCCCACCTGTGACAGCAACCAGATTCAGGATTGCGATCCGCAGGCGCTGGTTAACACCTACGATAATACCCTGCTCTATACCGATAATATGCTGAGCCAGACTATCGACAAGCTAAAAGCGCTGAGCAACCGCTTTAATGTGGCGCTGGTTTATCTCTCCGATCATGGTGAATCGCTGGGCGAACACGGTATGTACCTGCACGGCGCGCCGTGGATGCTTGCCCCGTCACAGCAGACGCATATCCCGCTGCTGATGTGGTTCTCACCCGGCTACGCCAGCGCGTTTCATCTGGATGAGACCTGTCTGCGGCGGCAGGCCGCGACGCTGCCGGTCTCGCAGGATAACCTGTTTCATACGCTGCTGGGCCTGTTCGATATCCGGACACAGGTTTATCAGCCCCAGCTGGATATGATCAAATCGTGCCAGCAAAAAAGCTGACGCTTGCATTAGACCGACTGGTCTACTAGGCTTCCAGCCATGAATAAAAGTGTGCAACGTAATGAAACCCGTGAACACCTGCTCGCTACCGGCGAGCAGGTTTGTTTGCAGCGCGGCTTTACCGGAATGGGCCTCAATGAAGTGCTCACGCTGGCGGCGGTGCCTAAAGGGTCTTTCTATTACTATTTCCGCTCCAAAGAAGCATTTGGCGTCGCGCTGCTGGAACGCTATTTCGTTAATTATCTGGAGCAGATTAATCAACAGCTCACGCTACCGTCCCTGCCCGCACGTCAGCGACTGCTGGCACATTTTCGCTCCGGTCAGCAGCTGTTTGCCAGGCAGGGACGCATTATGGGCTGCCTGGGCGTCAAGCTGTCGGCTGAGGTATGCGATCTCTCAGAACCGATGCGTGATGCGCTGCAGCGCGGTGCCAGCGCCATTATGGCCGCTTACGCACACTGCCTGACAGAAGCGGCGGCTGAACAGCCGCTGTTATTTAATCAGACCCCGGCGCAGCTTGCACAGCGTTGCTACCTGCTCTGGCTGGGAGCCAGCCTGCAGAGCAAAATTTCCCGCGAACCAGACTCCATTAATCTGGCACTCAGCACTATCGAACAGTGGCTTAACGGCCCGCAATTTTAAAAACTGATATTTATAGACGACCAGTCTAATAGAGGAAGTAACATGGCGAGTAAACAGCTATTCTCCCCGCTGAAAGTGGGTGCAATTACCGTTCCTAATCGCGTATTTATGGCACCGCTGACGCGACTGCGCAGCATTGAACCGGGTGACATTCCTACGCCTATGATGGCTGAGTATTATCAGCAGCGCGCCGGAGCAGGCCTGATTATTACTGAGGCGACGCAGGTCTCTTTTCAGGCCAAAGGCTACGCGGGCGCACCGGGCCTGCATACGCAGCAGCAGATTGATGCATGGAAAATGATCAACGAAGGCATTCACGCTGCTCAGGGTCACGTTGCGGTCCAGCTGTGGCATACCGGCCGCATCTCGCATTACAGCGTGCAGCCAGAGGGCAATGCCCCGGTTGCGCCTTCTGCCCTGCCTGCCGGAACCCGCACCTCGCTGCGTGCCGCTGATGGCAGCGTTTATCGCGAAGAGACCTCAGTGCCGCGCGAACTGACCGTTGATGAAATCAAACAGATTGTGCAGGATTTCGGACAGGCCGCAGCCAATGCCCGCGAAGCTGACTTTGACCTGCTTGAACTGCACTCGGCGCACGGCTATCTGATGCACCAGTTCCTGTCGCCTGACTCGAACAAGCGCGACGATGAGTATGGCGGCTCGATTGAGAAGCGCGGCCGTTTTGCGCTGGAGGTGGTGGATGCAGCCATCGCAAACTGGTCTGCCGATCGCGTCGGGATCCGCGTTTCACCTGTCGGGGCGTTTCAGAACCTGGAAAATGGCCCGGATGAAGAAGAAGCGGCGCTCTGGTATATCAGCGAACTGGGCAAACGCGGCCTGGCTTATCTGCACCTTTCTGAGCCAGACTGGGCGGGTGGCAAGCCTTACACTGATGCGTTCCGTGAAAAAGTTCGCGCGGCTTTCCCTGGTGTGATCATCGGTGCCGGCGCCTATAGCGTGGAAAAAGCGGATGATCTGATTGCGCGCGGTCTGATTGATGCCGTGGCGTTTGGCCGCGACTTTATTGCCAATCCGGATCTGGTTGCACGCCTGCAGCAGGATGCTCCGCTTAATCCGCAGCGTCCGGAAAGTTTCTACGGCGGCGGTGCGGAAGGGTATATCGACTATCCGACACTGTAACTGACACCTGCCGCACAGCGATGCGGCAGCCCCGTTACCCGCTATACTTGCACTGTTTCTGCGTCAAAATCTGACTATTTCGAAAAGAGGATATTATGCGTTTACTTCACACCATGTTACGCGTTGGCGATCTGCAACGCTCAATTGACTTTTACACCCGCGTACTGGGTATGCGCGTGCTGCGTCAGAGTGAAAATGCAGAATATAAATATACGCTGGCCTTTGTTGGCTACACCGAAGAGAGCGAAGGTGCAGTCATTGAGCTGACCTATAACTGGGGCACAGAGAAATATGACCTCGGTAACGCTTATGGTCACATCGCACTGGGCGTAGACGATGTCGCAGCCACCTGCGAGCGCATCCGCAGTGCAGGCGGAAACGTAACCCGTGAAGCGGGTCCGGTGAAAGGTGGCAGTACCATCATTGCGTTTGTTGAAGATCCCGATGGCTATAAAATTGAGCTGATTGAAAACAAACATGCCGGTCATGGTCTCGGTAACTGATGCCTGACGCCAGCCCGCAAATTTGCGGGCTGGTTTTTCTCATCTGCTGCACCCTCCCGCCTTTTTTGCCATAATGCGCGCTGCCCTTTTCACTGCTATGAGATCCTGATGTCTGAATCGAACGCCCAGAACGCCCTTAACCAACGCTTTCGCGGCTTTTATCCGGTAGTTATTGATGTCGAAACCGCCGGTTTTAATGCGCAGACGGATGCGCTGCTGGAGATTGCCGCCACGACCCTGAAAATGGATGAGGATGGCTGGCTGCAGCGTGACGAGACCCTGCATTTCCACATTGAACCCTTTGCAGGTGCCCTTCTTCATCCTGAAGCGCTGGCGTTTACCGGTATCGATCCTTCGAACCCGCTGCGCGGTGCAGTAAGCGAATATGAGGCGCTGCACGCCATCTTTAAACAGGTGCGTAAAGGCCTTAAAGAGAGTGGCTGCAACCGGGCGATTATTGTGGCGCACAATGCCAATTTTGATCACAGCTTCGTCACGGCGGCAGCTGAGCGTGCCAGCCTGAAACGTAACCCTTTCCATCCGTTTGCCACCTTTGATACGGCGGCGCTGAGCGGGCTGGTGCTGGGACAGACGGTACTGGCAAAAGCATGCAAGGCGGCAGGTATTGATTTTGACAGCACGCAGGCGCATTCGGCGCTGTATGATACAGAGCAGACGGCAATGCTGTTTTGCGAGCTGGTTAATCGCTGGAAGCGTCTGGGCGGCTGGCCGCTGGCGCTAAACGATGCTGAAGCTGAAGGTGACGAGCCCGGCGAAAGCGCGGCAGAGTAAGATAATGAAAAAGGCCGGCATAGCGCCGGCCTTTTGCTTTATTCCGCTTCTTTGTGTTTCTCAGCGGTTTCTTTGATCAGCGGCTGAAGTTCACCACGCTGGAACATCTCAACGATGATGTCGCAGCCACCGACCAGCTCCCCATCCACCCACAGCTGCGGGAAGGTTGGCCAGTTAGCGTATTTTGGCATTTCAGCACGGATATCGGGATTCTGCAGAATATCGACATACGCGAAGCGTTCACCACAGGCAGAGAGCGCCTGCACAGCCTGAGCCGAGAAGCCGCAGCTTGGCAGTTTTGGCGATCCTTTCATATACAGCAGGATCGGATTTTCTGCGATCTGGCGCTGAATTTTTTCAACAGTACTCATTTTTGCCTTCCTTAATTCTTCACTTCGTGTTTGTTTATTGTAGCGACTTCGTCCCGTGACTGAAAACGGGAATTTGTCTCGTTGCAGCCTGAATCGCCATGTTTGTTAAGTTTGTTGCCCCAGGCGTATGACGAAGTGTGTATTAATACACGATTAGCAATAAACCTGCTGTGTTAAACACCTGAAACTGCTCATTTTTGCTACACAGCCACTACTATGAGCTATTTAATAAAAAAGACCTTACCTTTTGTAAAAAAAGTGGATTAGAATCAATCCGGCGCTGATCGCTGATCAGAATTTTCTAATATTGCCGCGGTCTGCTTCTGCAGTCTGCCGAACCTGTAACCGGACTATGCGTTTACTGATTACGCTTTTCATACTGGCTTTTGCTCAGCTGTTTTTTAACGTGGCCGCTGCTTCACCGCACAAGCCGGTTAACGCCAGCCTGCAGAAAGCGGAGAAAAAGAGCGCGCGCGATGATGAGCGCCGCAAACGACGCCCGGTTAAAACGTCGGCTAAAAAAACACGCGTCACGCCTGTACAAAAAGTTAAAACCAAAAAAAACCTCCCCGCAGAGCCTTCTGCCACTACACGCACCGCCCGCAAAAAAGGGGCTGCACCCTCTGCCGGTAAAAAATATGGTCATCAGCGTACCAGCCGGAAAACAGTGGCAGCAGAAGAGACCACCGATACGCTGACCGGTGTCAGGCTCAGTAAATCTCACCGCCTGCGCTATCAGAAAGCACGTGAAACCGCCATGACTAAGCTCATGGGCCAGCTGGGCAAACCTTATCAGTGGGGTGGCACCTCTCCGCTTACCGGATTCGACTGCAGTGGTCTGGTCTGGTACGCCTATAAAGATCTGGTTCGTTTTAAACTGCCGCGTACGGCTAATGAAATGTATCATCTGCGCGACGCTGCCCCCATCAAGCGTGAAATGCTGGAGAAAGGCGATCTGGTGTTTTTCCGCATCAATAATCGCGGGACCGCCGATCATGTTGGCGTTTATCTGGGTAACGGCAAATTCATTCAGTCGCCGCGCACCGGCAAGGATATTCAGATCAGCGCGCTGGGTGAAGATTACTGGCAGAAACATTATGTTGGCGCACGCCGTATGATGACCCCTAAAACCATTCGCTAACGGTTGCGCAACACGCAGAACCGCACGGCGTAACGCATTCGCGCTTCACGCCGGCACAGCCGCAAGGTCACGGCAGTTATCAGCAGCCGCACTGCGCCTGAAGTCTCCGTTGCCGCTTTCTGCCTGCACCACACGCTTTCGTATCTATCGCCGGAATAGAATTATTTTCGCCTGGCCGCAGGTAAACATCTCGTTTTATGACCCTCACCTTGCTAGAATCGCCGCCTTTCGTTGCGCAACACCTTTTGCGCACGCTGCTGTCATTATCTGCCACGGTTAATTACTCGCCTTAAATCAGCCATTTTTATGCTGAAATCGGGCAGAAAACCCTGCGCAGACGCAAACGTTTAACACTATACTTATCATAAAGTTGCGATAGGTTTAAGAGGTCCATTTTCATGGCAACAATTAAAGATGTGGCAAAACGCGCTGGCGTATCAACGACCACGGTTTCGCACGTCATCAATAAAACGCGCTTTGTCGCTGAAGAGACGCGTAATGCCGTGTGGGAAGCAATTAAAGCGCTGCACTATTCTCCCAGCGCTGTCGCCCGCAGCCTGAAGGTCAATCACACTAAGACGCTGGGTCTGCTGGCAACCTCCAGTGAAGCCCCCTACTTTGCTGAAATTATTGAAGCAATTGAGAATCACTGCTTCGCTCAGGGCTATACGCTGATACTGGGCAATGCGCATAACGACTTACAAAAGCAGCGCGCCTATCTGTCGATGATGGCGCAAAAACGGGTCGATGGCCTGCTGGTGATGTGCTCTGAGTATCCGGACGATCTGCTTCAGATGCTGGAAGAGAATCGTAATATCCCGATGGTGGTGATGGACTGGGGCGCTTCACGCGGTGATTTTACTGATACCGTACAGGATAACGCATTCCAGGGCGGCTATCTGGCCGGTCGTTACCTGATCGAGCGTGGTCATCGCGATATTGGCGCGATTCCGGGTCAGCTGGAGCGTAATACCGGCGGCGGACGGCACGCCGGCTTTTTACAGGCGATGCATGAAGCGGGTATCACGGTGCGTGCCGAGTGGATCGTACAGGGCGATTTTGAGCCTGAATCGGGTTATCAGGCGATGCAGCAGATCCTGAGCCAGAAGCAGCGCCCTACCGCTGTGTTCTGCGGCGGCGATATCATGGCAATGGGCGCGATCTGCGCCGCCGATGAGATGGGCCTGCGCGTTCCGCAGGATATTTCGGTGATCGGCTATGACAATGTGCGCAATGCCCGCTACTTTACGCCGGCGCTGACGACGGTGCATCAGCCTAAAGCGCAGCTGGGCGAGAAAGCGCTGGAGATGCTGCTGGATCGCATCACCAGCAAACGCGAAGAGCCGCAAACGATTGAAGTTCAGCCCAGTCTGATTGAGCGTCGCTCTGTCGGGGACGGTCCGTTTCGCGACTATCGCCGCTAAGCGCGGCGTTCGCTGAGCCACTCATGGTTTAGCGTCTCAGCATCACCCAGGTAAGCCAGCAGCCACGTCAGTGCCGGTGATGCCCGCTGCCCGGCCCAGCTGACGCAGCAGGGGCTGTCCGGAAAAGGCTGCGGCAGGATCAGTTCTGCCAGCGCGCCGCTATCCAGTAGCGGTCGCGCCAGATGTCCCGGGATCATCCCCACGCACAGGCCAGCTTGCAGGCAGTCGATCCCGGTTTCCCACTCCGGCACCACCAGCCGGCGCTGATTATCCAGCGTCCATGTCATACGACGCGGGAGTGCGCGCGACGTATCCTCCAGCACCAGCGACGGCCATGCGCGCAGCGCCTCTTCATCAGGATGCGCGCTCTGCGCCAGCGGATGATCCGGACTGACCACGCAGCGCCAGTTAAGGGCACCCATATCCTGAAAAGCAAAGCGCCCGCCGACCGGGATCGCCTGCGTGGCGCCAATGGCCACGTCAACCCGGCCGTCGGCGAGCGCATCCCATACGCCGTTGAACACCTCATAGCTGATGATCAGCTCCATATCGGGAAAATGGCGATAGAAATCTTTAACCAGCTGGCGCGTGCGCTGCGGCTTAACAATGCAGTCTACGGCAATACTGAGCTGGCCGCGCCAGCCGTTGGCCAGCTGCTGACACTGACGTCGCGTCGCCAGCATTTTTTTGATAACAGAGCGCCCTTCACGCACAAAATGCTCGCCTGCCGGCGTCAGGATCACCTCCCGATGCTGGCGTTCAAACAGCTCCACGGCAAGCCAGCTCTCCAGCTGCCTGATGGTATAGCTGATGGCAGAAGGCACGCGGTGCAGTTCCTGTGCCGCCGCGCTGAAACTTCCGGTGCGAGCCACGGCATCTGCCACCTCAAGCGCATATTCAGACCACATATTTTTTGCCTTCAAAAAATTTAACAGCACTCTGCAAATATTAGCGTTTCACAAAGCTGACTGCACCCTTTTACACTCCTTCGCGTTTCCCTGCCAAATGAGAAAAATAGTGATGTCTTCAAAAGGATTTCTGCCTTATCTGGCGCTGCTGAGCATGCTCGGCTTTCTTGCCACGGATATGTATCTGCCTGCATTCAGCGACATGCAGCGTGACTTTGCCACCGCACCGGGTGTTATCAGCGCCAGTCTGAGCCTGTTTCTGGCGGGCTTTGCCTGTGCGCAGGTAGGCTGGGGATTACTCTCTGACCGTATTGGCCGCAAACCGGTTCTCCTGGCTGGCCTGTCGATATTTGCCCTGAGCTGTCTGGCCATGTTGTGGGCAGACAACGTCTGGCTGATGCTGGCACTGCGTTTTATTCAGGCCGTGGGCGTGTGCGCCGCCGCCGTAAGCTGGCAGGCGCTGGTTATCGATCGCTACCCTAAAGCGCAGGCCAATAAAGTGTTTGCCACTATCATGCCGCTGGTTGCGCTCTCTCCCGCTCTGGCTCCGCTGCTGGGCGCCTGGCTGATGAGCCATTTTCACTGGCGTACTATCTTCCTGGTGCTGACGCTGATTACGCTGGTGCTGCTGGCTGGGACGCTTAAGCTCCGCTCGCCGCGAATCTCTCCTGCAGCGCGCGGCGATCAGCCTGGCTGGCTGGCGCTGCTGGCAACCCGCGCCTATAGCGGCAATGTCCTGATTTACTCCGCCTGCTCTGCCAGTTTTTTTGCCTGGCTGACAGGTTCACCCTTTATTCTGGCGGCGGCAGGCTTAACCCCGGCAGATATCGGACTTAGCTATGTGCCGCAGACGATTGCCTTTCTGATTGGCGGTTTTGGCTGTCGTGCGCTGCTTAATCGTTTTCAGGGTGCGCAGCTGCTGCCGTGGCTGCTGCTGATTTACAGCCTGAGCATTGTGAGCCTGTTTGCGGTTGCGCTGCAGCCCGCCCCGTCGCTGTTTGCCCTGCTGCTGCCTTTCTGCGGTATGGCTCTGGCAAACGGCGCTATCTACCCGATTGTGGTTGCCAGCGCGCTGGCGCCGTTCCCGCATGCCAGCGGTAAAGCAGCGGGTTTACAGAATCTGCTGCAGCTTGGCTTATGCTTCCTTGCCAGTCTGATTGTCTCAGCGGGTTTGCAGCAGGCGCTTTATCACACTACGCTGGTAATGGTAAGTACGGTGGTTCTTGCCTGGGTGGGCTTCATCTGGCAGCGTGCGACAGTAAAATCCGCTGACATCCCCCATCCCTGCGAAGAGAACGCCTGAGCCGGCCTCGCGCTATTTTACCTGACAGTGACCCGCCCGCGCAGTCGCGCTGCGGGTCACTGGCTTGTCTGTCTGTTAAAACAATAAAAGCGCGTCCGGTATTTCCGGGACGGTGCCTGCGTGTGGCCAGACGACTGCGCCTCGCGCAAATCCGGACTATTCATACCTCTGTTAATGTGGTTTAGCTGCGCACGGCACGACCCTGCGTTCTTTCACAGACCTGATGCAGACCCTCCTGTTTCACAGGTCACGTTTACAAGGTGATGGAGAAGCTATGAGTTCATCATGTGCAGAAGCGGTAAGTCCCGAAGAGAATCCGTGGTTCCGTATCGTCCGGGAGTTACTTGAACAGGCAGATATTCGCGTTAATGGTTCACGACCGTGGGATATTCAGGTACATCACGCTGACTTTTTTAAGCGCGTACTGCAGGAAGGCTCCCTGGGTCTGGGCGAAAGTTACATGGATGGATGGTGGACGTGTGAACGACCGGATATGTTTTTTCATCGCGCGCTCAGGCATCATCTTGATCAGCAGCTGCCGCACCACTTCAAAGATACCCTGCGCATCGCCGCAGCCCGGATCACCAATCTGCAATCAAAAAAGCGCGCCTGGCAGGTTGGCAAAGCGCACTATGATCTGGGTAACGACCTCTTCCGCCTGATGCTCGACCCGTTTATGCAATACTCCTGCGGCTACTGGCATCATGCGGAAACGCTGGATGCGGCGCAGGAAGCAAAACTGGATCTGATCTGCCGCAAACTGCAGCTTGAACCCGGCATGTCTCTGCTGGATATCGGTTGTGGCTGGGGCGGGCTGGCGGAGTTTGCTGCCCGCCGCTACGGTGTCAGCGTATATGGCGTCACTATCTCTCAGGAGCAGCAGAAAATGGCACAGCAGCGCTGCGCCGGCCTGGACGTCACAATATTGCTGCAGGATTATCGCGATCTTGCACTACAGTTTGATCGCATTGTTTCCGTGGGCATGTTTGAACATGTCGGCCCGAAAAATTATGCGACTTACTTCAGAGTGGTGAATCGCAATCTGAAACCCGGTGGCCTTTTTCTGCTGCATACCATCGGGGCGGTCAGGACCGATATGCGCGTAGATCCGTGGATCGATAAATATATTTTCCCGAACGGCTGCCTGCCATCCGTGCGACAGATAGCGGACGCCAGTGAGCCTTATTTTATTATGGAAGACTGGCACAACTTCGGGACCGATTATGACACCACGCTGATGGCGTGGCATACGCGTTTCCAGGCCGCGTGGCCGCAGCTCTCTGCCCGCTACGATGAGCGCTTCAGGCGGATGTTCAGCTATTACCTTAACGCGTGTGCTGGCGCCTTTCGCGCCCGGGACATTCAGTTGTGGCAGGTTGTGTTCAGTCACGGCTATGAAGGCGGGCTGCGCGTGGCGCGCTAGATGAAAAAGGCGCATGGCGCGCCTTTTACAAAGGTTATTCTGCCGCACCGCCCGGTGAGGTTGCCGCAGCAATCAGGTCTGCTTCGCGCTGCGCCATAACGCGTTCAACGGTATCCACAATTGCCTGCGTCTGGGGATCGATTTCGATATTGACCTTATGCCCCAGCTTTTTGCTTCCCAGCGTGGTGCGCTCCAGCGTTTCCGGGATCAGGTGAACGCAAAATTTGGTTTTTGTCACATCGCCGACCGTCAGGCTGATGCCATCAATACCGATATAACCTTTACGCAGAATATATTTTATCTGCCCGGCATCCTGCGGTCTGAACCAGACTTCACGGTTATTTTCCGACTGAATAATTTTGCAGATTTCCGCAGTGGTCATAATATGACCCGACATCAGGTGCCCGCCAATTTCATCACTGAACTTAGCCGCACGCTCGATATTGACTTTGTCACCCACCTGCAGCGCGCCCAGATTAGTAATGCGCAGCGTCTCTTTAATCAGATCAAAACTGACCCGATCGCCTTCGATGGCCGTTACAGTCAGGCAGCAGCCGTTGTGCGCCACAGACGCGCCCAGCTCCAGCCCTGGCAGCAGAGCTGCATCAAGACGAACAGTATGAGTGCGAAACAGCTCTTTCTCTTCAATGGCGACAATTTCCGCCACACCCTGCACGATACCCGTAAACATAACTATCCTCTCCACGCGTTTGTCTTAGCTTATCACAGCCTGCCAGCACAACTTAATTTGCGCATGCGCAATGGTTGCATAAAAGACAAATAAATTTGTTATCATCGTTTGTTCCGCATGCAGGCTCTGGCTACACTGAGCGCGCATTCGCCGGGAATAGTCTCCCGCTCTCTCTTAATTAAACAGGTGATACGTGCAGAAGTATTTAACAGAAGCGCGTCAGCTGCTGACCCTCGCAATCCCGGTGATCCTCGCTCAGGTAGCCCAGACTGCGATGGGATTTGTAGATACCGTTATGGCCGGTGCGGTAAGCGCCACGGATATGGCCGCCGTTGCTGTTGGCACCTCTATCTGGCTTCCCGCCATTCTTTTTGGTCACGGTCTGCTACTGGCACTGACGCCTGCCGTTGCGCAACTCAACGGGTCCGGACGACGTGAACGCATTGCTGAGCAGGTGCGTCAGGGCTACTGGCTGGCGCTGGCCGTGGCGCTTGTGATTATGATTGTGCTATGGAACGCGGGCTATCTTATCCGCGCCATGCATGATATTGACGCCAGTCTGGCGATAAAAGCGGAAGGTTACCTGCATGCGCTGCTATGGGGCGCGCCGGGCTATCTTTTTTTCCAGGTGGCTCGTAACCAGTGCGACGGCCTGTCTAAAACCAAACCCGCCATGCTGCTGGGCTTTCTCGGGCTGCTGACCAATATCCCGCTGAACTACATCTTTATCTATGGCCATTTTGGTATGCCGCGTCTCGGCGGCGTGGGATGCGGTGTGGCCACCGCCTCAGTCTACTGGGTGATGTTCCTGGTTATGCGCTTCTGGCTCCAGCGGATGCCGGCGATGCGCGATATTCGCATGGCCTCCCGCTGGTCAGCGCCCTCGCGTGCCATTCTCATGCGGCTGTTTTCGCTGGGGTTACCGGTAGCGCTGGCGCTGTTTTTTGAGGTCACGCTGTTTGCCGTGGTGGCGCTGCTGGTGTCACCGCTGGGCATTGTGAATGTTGCAGGGCATCAGATTGCGCTCAATTTCAGCTCACTGATGTTTGTGCTGCCGCTGTCGCTGGGTGTGGCCACCACGATTCGCGTGGGTTACCGGCTGGGCGAAGGCTCTGCGGAAGGCGCACGCACCGCCGCCTGGACCGGTCAGGGCGTGGGCCTTGCCATGGCGGCGTGCACTGCTCTGTTTACCGTCACGTTTCGTCACGATATCGCCGCGCTTTATACGGCAAATCCTGCGGTCATAACGCTGGCAGCCCAGCTGATGATGCTGGCAGCGATCTATCAGTTCTCCGATTCTATTCAGGTTATCGGCAGCGGGATCCTGCGCGGCTATAAAGATACCCGATCAATCTTTTTCATTACGCTGATTGCTTACTGGGTTTTGGGACTGCCGGCAGGCTATGTTCTGGCGCTGACTGACTGGATTGTACCGGCGCTGGGCCCGGCCGGATTCTGGTGCGGTTTTATTGTGGGTCTGACCTCTGCCGCAGCGATGATGATCTGGCGTATTCGTCGTATGCAGCGCCTCCCCGCAGACGTTATTCTGGCGCGCGCGGCGCGCTAAGTGGCTGAGCGGGCGTTTATCTGGCCCGCAATGCTGAAAAAAGCGACGCTTCGCACAGATGCTGGTCAGTCGTCCGGATTTTCTGTTTTTTTCCCTTGCCAGGTTTCCGGTGTACCGTTAATATTCGTCCCCGCTGTCGCCCTGACAGCGTGTTGCGCTCTTAGCTCAGTTGGTTAGAGCACCACCTTGACATGGTGGGGGTCGATGGTTCGAGTCCATTAGAGCGCACCAAGTGCGTCCGTAGCTCAGTTGGTTAGAGCACCACCTTGACATGGTGGGGGTCGGTGGTTCGAGTCCACTCGGACGCACCAGTTTGCTGTATTGCGCGCTCTTAGCTCAGTTGGTTAGAGCACCACCTTGACATGGTGGGGGTCGATGGTTCGAGTCCATTAGAGCGCACCACTTCGCTGTTTTCTCTTTTTGCGCAACGTCGTTTTCCTTGATCCAGGTCGATATCCCTCGCTGCTTTTATATTGGTTTTCGCATACTTAGCGATTATACTATGGCACGTTGTTTCACCTGAAAGGTTTCAGCGCTGACGTGCCTATGCCATCAATGTCTCTGATTTGCGCAACGCCGCTCTGCCGGCCTGCCTCTGCAACGCATAACTTCCCTGCACGCTCAGTTCCTGTCACCTATTCTTACTTCTGTATTATCCGTAGCCACAATCGTCACATTTTCGCTTCGGTGCTCCGCGCATCGGATACCGACCTTTATCATCCATCACAACATACAGATATCTGACATGAAAAAGACCAAGATTGTTTGTACTATCGGGCCGAAAACCGAATCAGAAGAGATGCTGACCCAGCTGCTGGAAGCCGGCATGAACGTTATGCGTCTCAACTTCTCGCACGGTGATTACGCCGAACATGGTCAGCGCATCGCAAATATGCGTGCCGTCATGGAAAAAACAGGGCATCAGGCCGCGATTCTGCTGGACACCAAAGGACCGGAAATCCGCACCATGAAGCTGGAGGGTGGCAACGACGTTTCACTCAAAGCGGGCCAGACCTTTACCTTTACAACCGATCAGTCTGTGATTGGTAACCATGAGCGTGTCGCTGTTACCTATGGCGGTTTTACTGAAGATCTGAAAATTGGTAACACGGTTCTGGTCGATGATGGCCTGATCGGTATGACCGTTACCGAAGTCACGGAAAACAGCGTGGTGTGTGAAGTGCTGAATAACGGCGACCTCGGTGAAAACAAAGGCGTTAACCTGCCGGGCGTTTCCATTCAGCTGCCTGCGCTGGCTGAGAAAGATAAGCGCGATCTGATTTTTGGCTGTGAGCAGGGTGTGGACTTCGTCGCCGCATCGTTTATTCGTAAACGCTCTGACGTACTGGAGATCCGCGAGCATCTGAAAGCGCACGGCGGCGAGAACATTCAGATCATCTCTAAAATCGAGAACCAGGAAGGCCTGAACAACTTCGATGAAATTCTCGAAGCCTCTGATGGCATTATGGTTGCGCGCGGCGATCTGGGCGTAGAGATCCCGGTTGAAGAGGTTATCTTCGCGCAGAAGATGATGATCAAAAAGTGCAACAAAGCCCGTAAAGTGGTCATCACTGCTACGCAGATGCTCGACTCCATGATCAAAAATCCGCGCCCTACCCGTGCTGAAGCGGGCGACGTGGCTAACGCCATTCTTGACGGTACTGACGCCGTGATGCTGTCAGGTGAAAGCGCCAAAGGTCGCTACCCGCTGGAGTCGGTCACTATCATGGCGACCATCTGCGAGCGTACCGACCGCGTGATGAAGTCACGCATCGATGAGCTGAAAGACTCACGCAAGCTGCGCATTACGGAGGCTGTCTGCCGGGGTGCCGTTGAGACCGCAGAGAAACTGGAGGCACCGCTGATTGTTGTAGCCACAGAAGGCGGAAAATCAGCGAAATCAGTACGTAAGTACTTCCCTGATGCAACCATTCTTGCGCTGACAACCAACCAGACTACGGCACGTCAGCTGATCCTGAGCAAAGGTATTGAGACGCGTCTGGTCGCCCGCATTGAATCAACCGATGATTTCTATCGCATTGGCAAAGAGCTGGCGCTGGAAAGCGGCTATGCGCAGAAAGGTGATGTGGTCGTGATGGTTTCCGGTGCGCTGGTACCAAGCGGAACTACTAACACCGCTTCCGTGCATGTGATTTGATTTAACGTCACACTTTATTTAAACAAGCGCCTTAACCGGCGCTTTTTTTATTCCATCGCTAATCTAAAACCAGAAAAATTCAAATCGAAAATAACTATTCAATATGTTGTGTAATTAAGGTTAATCCGATTAAATCTCTCTGTTTTCGCTAAATATTTTCATCATATTCTGCCAGATGCTGCTTCTTTGAGCGAACGATCAAATTTAAGCATGTTCCCATCAAAAATTTATTCTCAACTTAAAAAGCTTTGTGCAATACTTGTAACGCTACATGGAGATTAACTTAATCTAGAGGGTATAAAATGAAACGTACTAAACTGGTACTGGGCGCGGTAATCCTGGGTTCAACTCTGCTGGCTGGTTGCTCAAGCAACGCTAAAATCGACCAGCTGTCTTCAGACGTTCAGACTCTGAACGCTAAAGTTGACCAGCTGAGCAACGACGTGAACGCAGTGCGTTCTGACGTTCAGGCTGCTAAAGATGACGCAGCTCGCGCTAACCAGCGTCTGGACAACCAGGCTCACTCTTACCGTAAGTAAGAGTTCTGGTTTGAAAAATGGTGCCCTGGTGGCACCATTTTTTTTGTCCGGATCCCAGCACCCGGTGGCGCTGTCTGGCCGGTTGACGTCAGCCCTGTGGATCCGCGACAACCTGATCTGCCGTCTCTCCGGAGACCGGTTCCCCACTGCTAACCAGCACCGGCATACCCGAACGCCGCGTCATCGCCTCCTCAATCAGCGCACTGTCACTTTTTGCACTGCGGCTAAAAGCCTTCAGGGCGGTGCTGCGCACCAGCGGCTGCGTCTGCGGATCATCTTTTTCGCTGCGTGATAGCGGCTGATGAACCTCAATATAGCGTTTACCGTCTGGTTCGATAGCGTATTTCACCGGCTGATTAACAATCTGAACGCGCGTGCCTGCCGGTACGCTGTTAAACAGCGCTTCAATGTCCGCGGGACGCAGGCGAATACAGCCGGAGCTGACACGCATGCCAATGCCAAAGTCGGCGTTGGTACCGTGGATCAGGTAGTGCCCCTTGCCGTGCGCCAGACGCAGCGCGAACAGCCCCATCGGATTATCGGGACCGGCCGGGACAGTTACCGGCAGCGTAACGCCCTCTTTCGCATAACGCTTGCGAATATTTGGCGTCGGTGTCCAGGTAGGATTAGGGATTTTCTGGCTGATACGCGTCACCATATCGGGCGTCGCAGCACCCAGCTGGCCGATGCCTATCGGGTACACCACCACGCGGTTTTCGCCAGGCGGATAGTAGTAGAGGCGCAGCTCGGCCAGGTTAACCACAATCCCTTTGCGCGGCGCATCCGGCAACAGCATCTGCAGCGGCACGGTGATCTGCGTGCCTGCCGCCGGCAGCCAGGGGTCAACACCAGGGTTTGCTTCCAGCAGGGCGAGCAGCCCCGTGCTGTAGCGCGCTGCTACGCTCTCCAGCGGCTGTTTATTATCAGAGATAGTGGTCAGAACGTTTTCGCCGATCAGGCGGCTGTCGTCGGCAGGGAGAGGATATTCAGTAGCCATTGAAGGTGCAGAGAGTCCGAAGCAGGACAGCAGCAGTGCACCAGCTAAACGTAACGCAGGTTTCATGCAGGTTTCTCTTTCTGGATGGAAAAGACCCCGGCTGAACCGGGGTCTGAAGAGTGTACCTTAGCAGAGCTGCTGAGCGTTATGACGGATAGCGCGGATCATCGCTTCCAGCCCCTGAGAGCGCGTCGGCGTCAGGTGCTGAGTCAGCGCCAGTTCCGCAAACCAGTGGCGTACATCCAGGTCGAGGATCTCCTGCGCTTTCAGCCCCTGATACAGACTAAACACGACTGCGATCAATCCCTTAACAATAGCTGCATCGCTGTCTCCCTCAAACGCCATCGACCCGTCCGCCTGTGGCGTCATACGGATCCAGACCTGACTCTGACAGCCTGAAATGACATACTCTGGCTGATGCAGGCTTTCAGAGGATTCTGGTAATTTTGCACCCAGCTCGATGATGTAAAGGTACTTCTCTTCCCAGTTAGCGCAACGATTAAAGTTACGCACCAGCTTCTCTTTTTCCGGCAGGTTCGCCATCTGTTACTCCTGAAATCTGCTTAGCCCAGCAGGCGATGAATACGCGTCAGGCCAGCGGCCAGCCGATCCGCCTCATCTTCGGTGTTATACAGCGCGAAGGAGGCACGACACATCGCCGGTACAGCGTAGTGACGCATCAGCGGCATCGCACAGTGGTGACCGGTGCGAATAGCAATACCATACTGATCGAGGAAGCTGCCTACGTCAAAGGCGTGGTGTTTACCCAGGTTGAAGGCGATCACACCGCTGCGCTGCGCAGGACCATAAAGCACAATGTCCGGCACTGAAGCGAGTTTATCCAGCGCATAACGCATCAGCGCGCTTTCGCGTGCATGAATAGCCTCAAGCCCCAGTTCACTCACCCAGTTCAGCGCGGCTCCCAGACCGATAATCCCACCGGTATTGGGCGTACCCGCTTCAAAACGCCACGGCGCACTGTTCCAGGTGGTTCCCACCGGCAGCATAACCTGGTCGATCATTGAACCTCCGCCTTCCCACGGCGGCATCTGCTTCTGCAGCGCTTTACGCGCATAGAGCACGCCGATACCGGTCGGACCATAGATCTTATGTCCGGAGAAGACGTAGAAATCGCAGTCGATATCCTGCACGTCAACGGCGTGATGCATAACCGCCTGCGCACCATCTATTAACGTAATCAGGCCAGCCGCTTTAGCCTGCGCCACCAGCGCCTTAACCGGGTTAACGGTGCCCAGCACGTTAGAGACGTGCGTAACGGCCAGCAGTCGGGTGCGGCTATCAATGAGCGAGGCAAGCTGTTCTGTGGCCAGCTCACCGCTATCGTTGAGCGGCAGAACGCGGATCTCAGCACCGGTACGCTGTGCCACCATCTGCCACGGCACGATGTTAGCGTGATGCTCCATCTCGGTAATGATGAGATTATCACCGGGCTGCAGCTGACTGCCGCCCCAGCTATTGGCAACCAGATTGATCCCTTCGGTTGTGCCTTTAACAAAGATGATCTCTTCATGCGAAGCCGCATTCAGAAAAGCCGCAGCCTGCGCGCGTACGGCTTCCATATCGCTGGTTGCCTGCGCGCTCAGCGAATGGATACCGCGATGCACGGCAGCGTAGCCGTGCTGGTAAAAATGACTTTCCGCGTTGATTACCGCGAGCGGACGCTGCGCGCTGGCCGCGCTGTCAAGGTAGGCCAGCGGGTGTCCGTTGACCTCACGACTCAGGATCGGAAACTCCGCTCTGACTCGTTCGGAATCGAAACTCATGAATGTACTCCAGGGAAACGCTGTGAAATGCGTGCCAGCACCGCCTGACGCAGAATGTCATCATCCAGCGTTTCGGTCAGCTCGGCGGCAAAAGCGTGAATGATCATCTGCTGCGCCGCCTCTTCAGCGATACCGCGCGAGCGCAGATAGAACATCTGCTCATCATCAATGCGACCGATGGTGGCGCCGTGGCTGCACTTAACGTCATCGGCGTAAATCTCCAGCTGTGGCTTGGTATCGACTTCAGCCAGCCGGCCCAGCAGCAGGTTGTTGTTGGTCATCTGACCATCGGTTTTCAGCGCATGCTGTGCCACTTTGATATGACCATTGAAGACAGCACGGCCTTTTTCCCGCGAAATGGTTTTATGCAGCTGACGACTCAGGCAATGGCCTTTGTTGTGCTCCAGATAACTGCGGGTATCTGCGATTTCGCTGCCCACCGGCAGAACCAGGCTGTTCATTGCCAGCTCGCTGTTTTCGCCATTCAGCTGCGTGCTGGTGTTATGACGTGACAGACCGGCACCCAGCAGGAAACTGGTGCTGCTGACGCGTGCATCCTGGCCCATCACGATGTCATTGTGCGCAAAGTGATAGCTGCTGCTGGTTTCAAAGGCGAGCTTGGTATGTTTCAGCTGCGCGTTATCCGCCACGGCAAACGTAATACGTGCGCCGGTAAAGTGTGCAGCATCATTAAGTGTGACATAGTGCTCAACGATTTCCGCTACTGCACTCTGCTCCAGCTCAACGTGATGACGATGGTGTACGGTGTTCAGCGCATCCGCCTGACCGCTAGTGATGTGCAGCAGATAGAGCGGACGGGTAGCCGTTTTGCCACGCGCCAGACGAACCGTCGTTACCTCTTCTGCCAGGCTCTCTGTCAGATGCAGGAAAATTTCCGGCTGTACCGGTGCCGGCAGATCGCGACGCTCAGCTGCCTGAACATGCTGGATCTCAAACAGATCGGTTTCCGTGCTGCTCAGCGCCGGCTGAAAGCGGCCGTCAACAAACACCAGTCGTACTGCATCCAGCGGCAGCGCCAGCGCATCTGCCTGCTCACGGCTGACGTTCTGCGCAGCAGGCAGCACAAAGTGCTGTCCCAGCAGGCTCTCCAGCGACGTGTATTTCCAGTTTTCATGCTTGCGGGTGGGCAAGCCTTCACGCATCAGCTGCTGCCAGTGCTGCTGCGCCTGCAGCGAGCGCTGCTCGCCGCGTGACTCAAACAGATGGTGCCACTGCTGCAGGGCATTATCACTCTTCGTCGGTAAGCCAGCCATAGCCTTGCTCCTCCAGCTGTTTCACCAGTGAAAAGTCGCCAGACTTAACGATTTTACCCTGATAAAGAACGTGCACGTGATCCGGCTTGATGTAATCCAGGATACGCTGATAGTGCGTTACGATGATGAAAGAGCGCTTGCCGTCGCGCAGGCTGTTGACGCCTTCTGAAACGATTTTCAGAGCATCGATATCCAGGCCCGAATCGGTCTCATCCAGAATGCAGAGTTCTGGCTCCAGCGCCGCCATCTGCAGAATATCGTTGCGCTTCTTCTCACCGCCAGAGAAGCCAACGTTGACTGAACGCGTCAGCAGATCTTCCGGCATTTTCAGCAGTTTAATTTTATCTTCGATAAAATCCTGGAAATCAAAGCGATCCAGCTCTTCCTGCTCGCGATATTTACGTACCGCATTAACAGAGGTCTGCAGGAAAAACTGGTTGCTCACACCCGGGATCTCTACCGGATACTGGAACGCCATAAAGATGCCTTCACCTGCGCGCTCTTCGGGTTCCAGCGCCAGCAGATCTTTCTCTTTAAAGGTGACTGAGCCCCCGGTGATCTCGTAATCTTCGCGACCCGCCAGCGTTGCTGAAAGCGTACTTTTGCCTGAGCCATTCGGGCCCATAATCGCATGGACTTCACCTGGTTTAACTTCAAGGTTCAGACCGCGCAAAATCTCTTTATCTTCAACGCTAACCTGTAAATCTTTAATACTTAACATACTTATTCCTTCACATTGCTTCCGGCAACGCGTGTGGCATCAGCCGACACTGTGCTCAAGGCTGATCGCTAACAGTTTTTGTGCTTCCACGGCAAATTCCAGTGGCAGCTCGGAGAAAACATCTTTACAGAAGCCATTAACGATCATGGAGATCGCATCTTCTTCGCTGATGCCGCGCTGCAGGCAGTAAAACATCTGATCTTCGCCAATACGTGACGTGGTGGCTTCATGCTCCAGCTGCGCGGTATTGTTACGCGTTTCCACATACGGGAAAGTATGCGCACCACAGTCAGGGCCAATCAGCATCGAGTCACATTGCGTAAAGTTACGCGCATTGGTTGCCGTCGGCATAATCTTCACCAGCCCGCGATAGGTATTCTGGCTTTTACCTGCCGATATCCCTTTGGAGATAATGGTGGACTTGGTGTTTTTACCGATATGGATCATCTTGGTGCCGGTATCCGCCTGCTGGCGACCGCTGGTCAGGGCAACCGAGTAGAACTCACCCACGGAGTAATCACCGCGCAGGATGCAGCTTGGATATTTCCAGGTAATCGCAGATCCGGTCTCAGACTGTGTCCAGGACATTTTACTGTGATCGCCTTCGCACAGCGCACGCTTGGTAACGAAGTTAAGGATACCGCCCTCACCTTCACCGCCAGGGAACCAGTTCTGTACCGTGGAATATTTCACTTCAGCATTTTTATGGATGATGACTTCAACGACCGCTGCGTGCAGCTGATAAGTGTCACGCACCGGCGCCGAGCAGCCCTCGATATAGCTGACATAGCTGTCTTCATCTGCAATCAGAATGGTGCGCTCAAACTGACCTGTTTTCGCCGCATTAATGCGGAAATAGGTCGACAGCTCCATCGGGCAGCGTACCCCTTTCGGGATATAAACAAAGGTGCCATCAGAGGCTACCGCTGAGTTAAGCGCAGCAAAGAAGTTATCGTTATGCGGCACGACGGTGCCCAGATACTTCTGTACCAGTTCCGGATGGTCATGGATTGCTTCGCCAAACGAACAGAAGATAATGCCCTGTTTAGCCAGCTTGTCACGGTAAGTGGTGGAGACCGACACGGAATCGAAAATCGCATCAACAGCGACCTCTTTCCCTTCACGTACCGGAACACCCAGCTGATTAAACGCGTCTTCCACTTCCTGCGTCAGATAGTCACTGGACGCCACGCTGCCGGATGTCTGGGTTGCACCTGGCTCGGACGCACAGCTATCGTCACAGTTGCCGCATGATGGCGCAGAAAAGTAACTGTAATCCTGATAGTCGAGCTTGTCATAGTGCGCTTTTAACCAGTGCGGCTCTTCCATTTCCAGCCAGGCACGGAAAGCCTTAAGCCGGAACTCAAGCATCCACTCGGGTTCGTTACGTTTAGCCGATATCGCACGCACTACATCTTCATTGATGCCGTGTGCCAGTTCGTCGGTTTGTAACCGGGTAAAGAAGCCCTCTTTATAGTTGAGCTTGCCTTCCCAGGTTTGTACATCATCAGATGCTTCGCTATGTCGTGACATATTTCACTTACTCGACGCCAAAGCTTTCACCGCACCCGCAGGCGTGCTGAGCTTTAGGGTTATTGAATTTAAAGATCTGGTTCAGGCCTTCACGGACATAGTCCAGCTCTGTGCCGTCGACAAACGGCATTGCCTGAAGCGGCACAAAGAGTTTTGCGCCAAACTGCTCAAACTGCAGATCGTCATCGGCTGGCTCTTTTACCAGATCCATGACATAACCAAAACCGGCACAGCCAGATTGTTTCACGCTCAGTTTCAGGCCCTTTACTGCCGGGTCCTGTTCAACCAGAGTCAGGATCTGTTTCGCTGCCGACTCGGTCAGCGTAAGTCCTTTCCAGACAAAATCGTCAGGAGAAAAGGACGCGGCGTTTACTGATGACATCGTTGTACCTCGCAAGTCTGGACCTTCTCAGGCTATCCCCCTATGGTAGTGATATCGCCTATCACTTCAACCTCTTGTTTTGCAGGGATAATCATCTCGTGCTGTTTTTTCTGCTTAATAATTAAGCATAGTCCCTTTACTGAAGCCTGTAACAGACAGTTTTTATTCGGGACAAATATCACAACTTATTGATATCGTAACATTTTATAAAAAGAGACCCCAAAGCTGTCAACCTGTGTACAGGTTACGCCTTTACTGAATGTAAAGAGATTGTTATTGCCGATTTTAGTAACAGGTTACAGACATCAATATTTTTTTTAGCGGGAATTGCATTCCTGACGCAGTTTAATATGATAATGATTATCATTAACTGTTTAGGCGGCGCTATGACACGTACCGTTTCAGCCTGGTTACAACACAAAATCAGCGACTATAAATTCGCCGTACGCGATATCACCGTAGATTTCTATCTGGCAGAAGCCAGACTTAACCGGCCGGAGTGCTCACTCGGGCAGCTGCGCCGGTTCAATGATACCTGCCTTGATATGGCAGAAATCTGCGACATCAACGGCGACGATCGCAGCTATCTGCACGCCTTAGGCAAGCTGCACCATCGCCTGATTCAGGAGATGGGCAACGATGACCGCGACCGGCTGTTTCGTCTGCAGGCGTATCAGTTCGCCCGCCAGTCACTGACGCACCTGTGTCATAAACTGGCACAGAGTGGCGACTGGGACCAGGCAACGCGCCTGCAGCGTGATTTTGTCCGTCACGCTGGCTGGATATTCTAATCCAGCTTTGTGACGGCTCCTACATTTTGTTTACATCAATTCCAGCAGCGCCTGTAAAGGATGCCGCATGCCGTTGCCTTCTGCGCGTTTAACCTGACTGCGACAGGAAAAGCCGGTGGCCAGACAGCGCTGGCGCGGCAGCCGCTGTAGCTGCGGATGCCAGGAGAGCGCATAAATACCGAGTGAGTTTTCCAGATGCTGCGCCTCGTGGCCATACGTTCCCGCCATGCCACAGCAGCCGGTATTAATGTTTTCCAGCCGGGCACCGAAGCGGGCAAATATCTTCTGCCACTGATCCGGCGTAGCGGGCAGCGCGGTCACTTCAGTACAGTGCGCAAACAGATACCAGGGCTCACCGCTGACGGGCTGGTTTACCCCGCCAGCCAGCGCCTGCTGCAGCCACTCGTGCACCAGCAGCACGCTAAAATCACCGCGCTTACTTTTCAGTACCTGCTGATACTCATCGCGATAGCAGAGTACGGTCGCCGGGTCGACACCAACCATCGGGATCCCGAGTTTTGCTATCCGGTTAAGCAGTTCAGCGGTTTTCGCCGCTGTACGGGCGAAACGCTGCAGAAACCCTTTTACATGCTGCGCTTTTCCGTTGGGTGAGAAAGGCAGCAGCACCGGACGGTAACCCAGTTTTTCAATCAGTGAAATAAAGTCGGTCACCAGCTGAGCTTCGTAGTAGCTGGTAAACGGATCCTGCACCACCAGCACGCACTGCTGTCGCGCTGCGCTGTCCATCGCCTCCAGCTGCTCCAGCGTCAGGCTCATGGCCGGATGCCCGCTCAGGCGCTGTTTAAGGTTAGGTGCGGAGAGCTGAGGCAGATCCACCATACCGATATGGGTTTTGCTGAATTCGCGCATCCACGGCTGCTGCAGAAAGAAATTAAACACTTTTGGCGCTTTTGCCATCAGCGGCGCATAGCGCTCTACGCTGGCCACCAGGTGATCGCTGACCGGTCGCAGATAACGCGTATGGTAAAGCTGCAAAAAGCGCGCACGGAAATCGGGCACATCAATCTTAACCGGACACTGTGTCGAACAGGCTTTGCAGGCCAGGCAGCCTGACATCGCCTCTTTGACCTCATGGGAGAAGTCATACTCTCCGCGGTTAGCGTGCCAGCTGTTACGCGTACGCTGGATCAGCATACGCAGGCTGGCTCCCTGCCGCGGCAGCGCCTGCTCAAGCTGGTCAGGATCAACACCCTGCTCCGACAGCAGGCGCAGCCATTCACGCGTCAGAGCCGCACGCCCTTTCGGCGAGTGAATACGATTGCGGGTAATTTTCATTGACGGACACATCGGGCTGCGCGCATCAAAATTAAAGCAGAGACCGTTGCCGTTACACTCCATCGCGCCGCGCCAGCTGGTGCGTACCGTCAGCGGGATCTGACGATCCAGGTCGCCGCGCATCGCCCCGTTCACCTGCATCATCGGCGCGTCGCTCTCCAGCGGCGTGCAGATTTTACCCGGATTAAGCCGGTTATCAGGATCGAAGGCGCGTTTAATCCGACGCAGCTCAGTAAACAGCGTTTCACCAAAAAAGGCCGGACTGTACTGCGCGCGGAAACCTTTGCCATGCTCCCCCCACAGTAACCCGCCATAACGGGCCGTCAGCGCAACCACCTCATCCGAAATCTGCTTCATCAGCAGCGCCTGCTGCGGATCGCACATATCCAGCGCCGGACGCACATGCAGTACGCCCGCGTCAACATGGCCAAACATACCGTAGCTCAGGCCGTGGCTATCCAGCAGCGCGCGAAACTCGGCAATGTAGTCAGCCAGCTGCTCCGGCGGCACCGCCGTATCCTCAACAAAGGGAATGGGCTTGGCGCGACCCTGCGCATTGCCCAGCAGGCCAACCGCTTTCTTGCGCATAGCGTAAATACGTTCGATATCCGCCAGTTCATCACAGAGCTGATAGCCTATTACGCCGCCCTGCTGCTGCGCCATCAGCGTATCCAGCCGGCCACAGAGCCGGGCAATTTGCTGTTCGATAAGTGCGCCGTTATCGCCCGCAAATTCGACGATATTCAGCCCCAGCATCGCTTTATCAGGGATATCGGTGATCAGTTCCTTAACGGAGTGCCAGACAATATCTTCACGCGCCAGATTCAGCACGTTTGAATCCACGGTTTCGACTGACAGCGCCTGCGCTTCCACCATAAACGGGGCGTTGCGCAGCGCTGAGTCGAATGACTCATATTTAACGTTGACCAGACGACGGACTTTGGGGATCGGCGTGATATCAAGACGCGCTTCTGTGATGAACGCCAGCGTGCCCTCGGCACCGCACAAGAGCCGGGTCAGATCGACCTGCTGCATATCATCACTGAAGACGTGGCGTAAATCGTAGCCGGTCAGGAAACGGTTAAGCTTCGGAAACTTTTCAAGGATCAGCGCGCGCTGCTCGCGACAGCTTTGCAGCACCGTCTGATAGATACGGCCTTCGGGCGTCGGCGTTGCGGCCAGCTGCTCCGCCAGCGCCACCGGTATGGCGCGCGTATCAAGGATATCGCCGCCCAGCAGCACCGCACGTAATCCTTCGACATGATCGGAGGTTTTACCGTATACCAGCGATCCCTGGCCTGAGGCATCGGTATTGATCATACCGCCCAGGGTGGCGCGGTTACTGGTGGAGAGCTCCGGTGAAAAGAAGAAACCGTAAGGTTTGAGCCAGGCGTTAAGCTGATCTTTCACCACCCCCGCTTCAACCCGCACCCACCCCTGCTCAGTATTAATCTCCAGGATACGGTTCATGTAGCGCGACATGTCGACCACAATGCCCTGATTCAGCGACTGTCCATTGGTGCCGGTGCCGCCGCCACGCGGAGTAAACGTCAGGCTGGCAAAAGCGGACTCGCCGGCCAGTCGCGCAATCAGGGCGATATCAGCGGTCGAGCGCGGAAACAGTGCCGCATCCGGCAGAAGCTGATAGATGCTGTTATCCGTGGAGAGGGAGAGACGGTCGGCATAGCTGGTAGCGGTATCGCCGGTAAAACCCTGCTCTTTGAGCGCCTGTAAAAAGGCGAGAACTTGCTGAACCAGGCCGGGAGCCTGCGGAATTTGTGGGATCATGGTGTCGTGACCGGGATGTTGTAAACGTTTGCGTAGTAAGTTTTTTAACCTCTGGTTGTATCACATTTTTTTCCTGCCTGCTGGCATTTCCCTGCCCTCGCTCAGCGACCCTGCTTTTCCTGTTTAATTTTCAGGAAATAGCGCATGATGATTTCGGGCCCGGGGCCCTTCCTGAAGGATTAACTGAGGTTGAATCGCTGTTATGAAAAGCCTGCAACGCGGCGTGGATCTGCCGCAACTGCTGTTCTCGCTGATGTTTATTTTACTGATGATTATCGCCTGTCTCTGGGTGGTACAACCCTTTATTCTGGGCTTTGCCTGGGCAAGCATGGTGGTGATTGCCACCTGGCCACTCATGATCCGCCTGCAGCATCTGCTGTGGGGACGCCGCTCCCTGGCCGTTATCGCCATGACTATTTTGCTGCTGCTGCTGTTTATTATTCCGATTGCGCTGCTGGTCAGCAGCCTGATTGATAACAGCGCGCCGGTTATCGCCTGGGCTACCCAGCGCCATCTGCTGATGCCGGAGCTCGCCTGGCTGCGTGAAATACCGTTCGCCGGCAACAAACTCTATATCAGTTACCATAAGCTGGTGGATGGCGGGGGGTCAGCGATCATGCGCCAGGTGCAGCCCTACATTGGCCGCACGACCGGCTTTTTTGTCGCGCAGGCGGGGCATTTTGGCCGCTTTATGCTGCATCTGGCGTTGATGCTGTTGTTCAGCGTGCTGCTCTACTGGCGCGGTGAGCAAGTGGGACAGGGTATTCGCCACTTCGCCTATCGTATGGGGGGAGGCCGTGGCGATGCTGCGGTACTGCTGGCCGGACAGGCAATCCGGGCCGTTGCGCTGGGTGTCGTGGTCACGGCACTGGTTCAGGGGGTATTAGGCGGTATCGGACTGGCGATATCGGGCATACCTTATGCCACGCTGCTGACGGTGCTGATGATCCTGACCTGCCTGGTACAGCTGGGGCCACTGATTGTCCTGATACCGGCAATTATCTGGCTCTACTGGAGTGGTGATACCACGTGGGGCACCGTGCTGCTGGTCTGGAGCTGTATTGTTGGCACACTCGACAACGTATTGCGTCCGGTCCTGATCCGCATGGGGGCCGATCTCCCCATGATTCTGATCCTGTCGGGTGTCATTGGCGGTCTGATCGCCTTTGGCATGATAGGTCTGTTTATTGGCCCGGTTGTCCTGGCGGTTTCTTATCGCCTGGTTTCAGTGTGGATGCATGAAGCCCCGGCACCGGATAATGATATGGAAACGGCGATCGAGGCGCTGGCAGAGCATGAAGAGCTGCCCTGACAGGTTAATGGTCGCACCGGCTTAAACATTCATGCCTGAGCATTTATAAGATGGGCTTTTTTTCATAAACGGTTTTTAAGAAAAAACGCGATTTTCAGCGCTTAAGTCCGCCCTGCTGGCTGGAATGATTATTTTTCGTACTGAATCGCCCCTTGTAGTGGGTAAAAAAGGCGACAAAAGATTACCAGCTTTAAACTAATAAGAGGATTCTTAAAGACTATGGCAGGCGCAATAAATAATATGTTTCTCATGTTGAAAATCAACCTACTGATTTTTAAATAACCTTTTTCCCCTGAGTAACGTAAAAGAATTGCTGTGTGTAGTCTTTGCCCATCCCCTGTGATGGGCTTTTTTTTTGGTCCGCATTCAGATACCGCTGTTGCCGCACATGTTATATAAGCCGGCCGGATGTTTAGCACCTGAAACCCCGTGTTATTGTGCTAAAACGGCCGCTCATCCTGCAGCTTAAGCACGCATTAATCATGACGCGTACAGCATGGCCATACGCGTCATGTTCAGAGGTTAAACGCGCTGTGCGGATGCAATCTCAGCGAGGCTCAGCCAGGTTTCCACCACCGTATCCGGATTCAGCGACAGGCTGTCGATGCCCTGCTCCATCAGCCAGGCCGCAAAATCCTGATGATCGGAGGGTCCCTGTCCGCAGATACCGACATATTTGCCCTGTTTTTTTGCTGCCTGAATCGCCATTGAGAGCAGCGCTTTCACCGCTTCATTGCGCTCATCGAACAGGGCAGAGACTACGCCAGAGTCGCGATCCAGCCCCAGAGCCAGCTGGGTCATATCGTTGGAACCAATTGAGAAGCCATCGAAGTGCTGCAGGAACTGCTCTGCCAGCAGCGCATTTGACGGGATTTCACACATCATAATCACTTTCAGGCCCGCTTCACCGCGCTTGAGCCCGTGCTTTGCCAGCTCAGCCACGACCGCCTCAGCCTGATCAACGGTACGCACAAAAGGCACCATGATTTCGACGTTGCTCAGTCCCATCTCATTGCGCACCCGCTTCACGGCTTCGCACTCCAGCGCAAAGCAGTCGCGGAAGCTGTCGGCAACATAGCGCCCTGCGCCACGGAAGCCAAGCATCGGATTCTCCTCTTCCGGCTCGTAGCGCTCTCCGCCGACCAGGTTGGCATACTCATTCGACTTAAAGTCAGAGAGACGCACAATAACGCGCTTCGGCGCAAAGGCGGCGCCCAGAGTGGCAATTCCCTCGGTCAGACGTGCGATATAGAACTCAACCGGGTCGTCAAAGCCCTTCATCATCTGGCGGATCTGCTGCTGTAATTCTGGCGTCTGCTGATCAAACTCCAGCAGCGCTTTAGGATGCACGCCAATCATACGGTTGATAATAAACTCCAGCCGTGCCAGACCGACGCCCTCGTTGGGCAGACAGGCGAAGTCAAAGGCGCGATCGGGATTACCGACATTCATCATGATCTTAAGCGGCAGGTCAGGCATGGTGTCGACCTGAGAACTGGCGACCTCAAAATCAAGCAGATCATTGTAGACGTAACCGGTATCGCCTTCGGCGCAGGAAACCGTGACTTTATGGCCGTCACGCAGGTGATCGGTGGCATCACCACATCCCACAACCGCCGGGATCCCCAGCTCACGCGCAATGATCGCCGCATGACAGGTGCGTCCGCCGCGGTTGGTCACGATGGCAGAGGCCTTTTTCATGATGGGTTCCCAGTCCGGGTCCGTCATATCGGTAACCAGCACGTCGCCCTTCTCAATGCGGTGCATTTCGCTGATATCGTGGATCACCTTGACTTCACCCGCGCCGATACGGTGGCCGATTGCGCGTCCTTCAACCAGCACCTGACCTGTGCCCTGCAAACTGTAGCGCTCCATCACCTGACCGTTTGAGCGGACGGTTTCGGGGCGCGCCTGTACGATATAGAGTTTTCCGGTATGCCCGTCCTTCGCCCACTCAATGTCCATCGGACGCTTATAGTGCTGCTCAATCAGCACCGCCTGGCGTGCCAGCGCCTGCACTTCGTCGTCGGTCAGGCTGAAGCGATCGCGTGTTGCCTGCTCCACATCCTCAATACGCACCTGCTCGCCATGCGTTTGGGAGTCGGCATAGACCATGCGGATTTTTTTAGACCCCATCGTGCGTCTGACAATCGCCGGGCGGTTTGCCGCCAGCGTGGGTTTATGCACATAAAACTCATCAGGATTGACTGCGCCCTGTACCACCATCTCGCCCAGCCCCCAGGCTGAGGTAATAAAGACAACCTGATCAAAACCTGACTCAGTATCAATGGTAAACATTACGCCGGAGGCTGCGAGATCGGAGCGAACCATGCGCTGCACCCCGGCCGAGAGCGCTACGCCGCGATGATCGTAGCCCTGATGCACCCGGTATGAGATAGCCCGATCGTTAAACAGCGATGCATACACGTGCTTAACTGCCACCAGTACGGCATCAAACCCCTGTACATTAAGAAAGGTTTCCTGCTGGCCGGCGAATGAGGCGTCTGGCATATCCTCGGCGGTAGCAGATGAGCGAACGGCAAAAGAGGCGTCGGCATCATCAGCAGAAAGCTGCTCATAAGCAGCACGAATAGCCGTTTCCAGCGCCGGCTGGAATGGCGTGTCCACCACCCACTGACGGATCTGCTTGCCCGCTTGGGCCAGCGCCGCCACGTCATCAATATCCGTTATATCCAGTAGTGCATAAATGCGCTGGTTCAGTCCGCTTTGGTCGAGAAACTGATTGAACGCGTCAGATGTCGTGGCAAAGCCATTGGGCACAGATACGCCCAGCGACGACAAATTGGTAATCATTTCTCCCAGAGAGGCATTCTTGCCCCCCACCCGATCAACATCATGCATGCCAAGCTGGTTATACCAGAGCACTAGCGATTGTTGGTCTTGATTGGACATTGAGATGATCCTTTTAAATGATTAGGGCACATGGAACATTTTGCTATTCGCCACAGCAGCCTGGCACAATCGGTTTATAAAGACTAAGTGTTGAATCGTTAAAGCAAAAAAAGAGAGATAAAATCAGACTATTACCTGCCAGGGTTGACGTTGCGCAAACGGCGATATTATTGCTAACAGCCTGCTGCAATAATGAATTTTCCATTTTTATAGCATTATCAGCAGATTGCTGTTGCGCAAACGACATTATGCGGAGCCTGCGCGTCATTTATGAAACTGTGGCAGATGCTGACGTTTATTTATCGCTTTTTCTTTATAATGCTATTAACGTCAGATATGACACTATTTCAGCCTGAGCACAGCGACATATGGATATTTCATTTCGGTTTAATTTGAAATGAAATCGATTAATTCACTATTCATTCAGAGAGCACTTTTCAATGAGCACTGAACGCAGCGTGTTTTATATTTCAGACGGCACCGCCATCACAGCAGAAGTACTGGGCCATGCGGTGCTCTCTCAGTTCCCGGTTGATACGCACAGCGTTACCCTGCCGTTTGTAGAAAATGTGCAGCGGGCCCAGGCGGTCAAAGCGCAGATCAACGCGCTCTGGCAGCGCAGCGGCGTGCGGCCGCTGGTGTTTTTTTCCATCGTGACGCCCGAAGTTCGCGATATTATTCTGGAGAGTGAGGGGTTTTGTCAGGATATTGTGCAGGCGCTGGTGGCTCCCCTGCAGAGTGAGCTGGGCGTCTCTTCCATGCCGGTGGCACACCGTACACACGGGCTGACCGCGAGCAACCTGGGTAAATATGATGCGCGTATCGCCGCAATTGACTACACCCTGGCGCATGACGATGGGATTTCACTGCGCGGACTTGAAGATGCCCAGGTGATCCTGCTCGGCGTTTCACGCTGTGGTAAAACCCCGACCAGCCTCTACCTTGCCATGCAGTTTGGTATTCGCGCAGCCAATTACCCTTTTATTGCTGACGATATGGATAACCTCAAACTTCCTCCTGCGCTGCGGGCACATCAGCATAAGCTGTTCGGGCTGACCATTGACCCGGAACGCCTGGCGGCAATTCGTCAGGAGCGCGCGGAAAATACCCGCTACGCCTCGCTGCGCCAGTGCCGGCTGGAAGTCGGTGAAGTCGAGGCGCTGTTCCGCACGCATCAGATCCGCTATCTCAACAGTACCAACTATTCGGTGGAGGAGATTGCCACTAAAATCCTCGACATTATGGGTCTGCAGCGGAGTATGTACTGAAGCGCACCCTGAGCGGGCCGCGTTTTTACTATCTCTGTGATTTTGCTGGTTGAATTCAGGACATATTGGTTTATTGTGAACCTCATCACTTCCCGGTATATCACCGCTGCGAAGAACCTGTTTGAGAGCCACTATGAACAAAACTGATGAACTGCGCACGGCGCGAATTGGCAACCTGATCACGCCTGCCGCGCTGGCCAGCCAGCACCCGCTGTCTTCTGATATCGCGGCCAGCGTTACGGCAGCCCGCCAGCGTATTGCGCGTATTCTGACCGGCGAAGATCCACGCCTGCTGGTGATTATCGGCCCCTGCTCGCTGCATGACCCGCGCGCTGCGCTGGATTATGCCGCACGCCTGCAGCAGCTGCGCGAGCGGTATCAGGATCGGCTGGAAATTGTGATGCGCGCCTACTTTGAGAAACCGCGTACCGTAGTGGGCTGGAAAGGACTGATTTCCGATCCCGACCTTGACGGCAGCTTTGACGTAAACCGCGGTATCGCTATCGCGCGTAAGCTGTTGCTGGATATTAATGCGCTGGGTCTGCCAACGGCGACTGAATTTCTGGATATGGTTATCGGCCAGTTTATTGCCGATCTTATCAGCTGGGGTGCCATTGGTGCCCGCACCACGGAAAGCCAGATCCACCGCGAAATGGCCTCTGCGCTCTCCTGCCCGGTGGGGTTCAAAAATGGCACCGACGGTAACGTGCAGATTGCCGTTGACGCCATTCGTGCTGCCCGCGCCAGCCATATGTTCCTGTCGCCTGATAAAGCGGGTCAGATGACCATTTATCAGACCAGCGGCAATCCGCACGGCCATGTGATCCTGCGCGGCGGGCGTCAGCCAAACTATCACGCGGAAGACGTTGCGGCCGCCGCGGCCAGCCTGCATGAATACAGCCTGCCTGAACAGATGGTGATCGATTTCAGTCACGGCAACTGCCTTAAGCAGCATCGTCGGCAGCGTGATGTGGCGCGTGATATCGCCGCGCAAATCCGCGCCGGTTCCCGCGCGGTAGCGGGCGTCATGATTGAAAGTTTTCTGCAGGAGGGTAACCAGAAAGTGGTGGCCGGGCAGCCGCTGGTTTACGGCCAGTCAATCACCGATCCCTGCCTTGGCTGGGAAGATAGCGCGGCGGTACTGGCGGAACTGGCTGCCGCAGTCGACAGCCGTTTCTGATATCAGCTGGAGCAGCTGACCTCCAGCGTTTTACTCCACTCCGGCGGCCGCTGGCGCAATGCTGCGCTGCTGGCCGCTTCATCAAAGGGGTGCTGCAGCGCCAGATGCAGCTCTTGGAGCGCGGCCGTTTCGCCCCGCTCCACCTCTTCGATAACCTGCTGGGCCAGATAGTTGCGCAACACGATTGCCGGGTTGGCCGCCTGCATAACCGCCTGCCGCTCGCTGTCGCTGGCTTCATCCTGCAGCAGCCGCTTCTGATAGCCGCTATACCAGCTGTCAAACGCGTCGCGATCGATAAACTCATCGCGCAGCGGCGAGCGCGTTTCCTGCTGTCCGGTATAGCTGAGCTGGCGAAACGTAAAGGTGTAATCGCTGTGCTCATTGCTCATCAGCGCCAGCAGCTCGCTCAGAATCGCATTATCCTCTGCCTGCGGCGTCAGCAGGCCAAGTTTCGCCCGCATGCGCTCTCCCCAGACCCGCATCAGTTCAGGTTCATAGTGGCTCAGCGCCTGCTTCAGCTGCTCCGCAGAGAGTAATCCTGACAGCGCGTGTGCCAGCCGGTTGAGGTTCCACAGCCCAATCGTCGGCTGATTATTAAATGCATAGCGGCCCTGATAGTCGCTGTGATTACAGATAAAAGCAGGATCGTAATCATCAAGAAAGCCATAGGGACCGTAATCCAGCGTCAGACCCAGAATTGACATGTTATCTGTGTTCATCACCCCGTGCGCAAAGCCTGCGCTCTGCCACTGCGCGATCAGGCGGGCGGTGCGTTCTGTCACATCCGTGAACCACAGCAGATAGCGATCCGGTTCCGCCTGCAGATGCGGCCAGTGATGACGGATCGCATAGTCTGCCAGCTGGCGTACCTTATCCGTCTCTCCCGCGTAGTAGAAATGTTCAAAGTGACCAAAACGCAGATGACTTTCCGCGATACGCATCAGCATCGCGCCGCGCTCCTGCGTTTCACGCAGCACCGGCTCGTCACCTATGGCCAGCGCCAGGGCGCGCGTCCCGGGGATACCCAGATGGTGTAACGCTTCTGAAGCGAGAAACTCCCGCACGCTTGAGCGGATCACTGCCCGTCCATCCCCCATCCGGGAATAGGGCGTTAAGCCTGCGCCTTTCAGATGCCAGTCCAGCTTACGTCCATCCGCAAGCAGCTGCTCACCCAGCAGCAGGCCGCGTCCGTCACCCAGCTGCCCGGCCCAGACGCCAAACTGGTGGCCGCTGTAGACCTGAGCGAGCGGATCCATGCCAGGCAGCAACGCCTGACCGCTCCAGACGCCGTGGCCGTCACCGGCAAACAGCTCAGCATCCAGCGCCATTTCCGCCGCCAGTGGCGCGTTATGATAAAGGAGACGTCCTCCCGCCAGCGGCGTGGGCTGCAGCGATGTGTAACACCCGGTCAGCTCCTGCTGCCAGCTATTGATAAATTGCATATATACTCCAGAGGTGCTTAATAATGCAGCACCAGGATAGCGTGTCGAGAATAAAGGATAGTCTGGCACGGCGCGTCTATGAAAAACAGCGCCTGAATTACTGCTGCGAGGGAGTGGTTTGCGTCAGAAAAGGAATGATGAGATCGTCTAACCGTTCCGCTTTAACCACCGGGAACACATTACCCTGAATGTGCACACCGGTCAGATGGCTGACTTTGCTCAACAGGCGCGCATCATCGATACCCGAAATAATTATCTGCTGTGTATAGCTGCTGAAATTATCGATAACCGCCTGCATAAAAGGGATAAAAGAGGCACGCTTCGCCAGATTCTGGATAAATAGTTTATCCAGTTTCAGGACACTAAAAAGTGCATCATAGACCGCCGTTGCCGGCGCTTTACCGGCACCGAATTGTGAAAGCGATAAACGGAATTGATGATTAAGCCGGGATAAAATCGGATGTGCCTTACCGGCAGATAATTGCGGAAACGTTTCGCTGATGTCCATTACGATAAATGGCAGCTGTTTAAATTTCCTTAACAGAATTTCACTTTCCAACAGCATTTCGGCCAGCGATTCGTCAATTCTCATTAGCGCATTAACCTGATTACGCTCAAAGAAAGTACGGTGTTTTTCCAGTATTAAAAGCTGAGCCTGCAGCAGCCTTAGCTGCTGATTTGCATCGAGCTGCGGCAGCAGTAAATCCTGAGGCAACGTAATTGGCGCACTGTCATGAACAAACTGTGTGACCAGCTCAACCGCGGTGAGCTGGCCTTCCAGCGTATAAGCCGGATAAAACCAGGTTTCCGACTGATAGTCGGCCGAAATATGGACTTTCATTTTTTACAGCCAGAGGCAGTGGCAATGGACGCATCGTATATCAATGAAAAGAGTCAGGCAATAGGGCCAAACGGCAGAAGAGAAGGTGTTTTAGCGCCTAATGCAAGCTATTAATCATTAAATTATACTTAAGCCAAATATGCCGGGTTAATATCCACAATGATAAAATCTTTAGCTCTATTTTTAGTATTAATTTGCCCGGGGGTAAAGTACCAATTTTAATGAGAGTTTTATTTCATCAAAAAAAGAAATAATGGCGCGAATTATGCTCTCTTTTCACCACGCTATTTCATCCATTCAGAATGCAACTTGTCATATTCTGCGCGCCTGCCAGAACACCCGCTGCCAGTAAACATTATTGAGTGAAGATCGAATCACGCCTTTACTGGTTGAGGCGTGTATAAAGGTATTGTTGCTGGCATAGATCCCGACATGCAGCCCGTTTTCGCCACTGCCGGTTTTGAAAAAAAGCAGATCGCCGGGTACTAAATCACGCGGATCGATACGCTTGCCGATTTTGGTCTGGGCGCGTGTGGAGCGTGGCAGCGCGATGTCAAAGCGATCGCGGAACGTCAGAAAGACAAATCCTGAGCAGTCAACACCTCGCGGACTCAGTCCCCCATAGCGGTAAGGCGTGCCCTGCCAGCGGCTAAGCTGATAGTTGAGACGGGTCTGCACGGCAGCAGGATCAGAGAGACGGGAATCGGGCGGAGGCGCATGATGACTGCACCCTGTGACCATCAGCACAAATAGCAGAATAAGTAACCGCATAGCCTGTTCCCTGTCAGCCCGATCCGGCAGACACTGTAGCCGTAAACGCGCGCAGTGCGCAAGTCAGGAGAGCAGCAGCAGGCGCCCCTGCGGCGTATCGACTTCCGTCACCTCTGTCTGATACAGGGGCGCAAGCCGGGCGGCCGTCAGCACCTCATGCGCCCTGCCCTGATATTTCAGCGCTCCCTGATGCAGTAACCAGACGCGATCTGCGTAGCGCAGCGAATGGTTCAGGTCATGGCTGCTGGTCACCACGCCAATGCCGGCGGCGCAGAGCTGCTGCAAAAGCCGGGTGACTCCCTGCTGCTGTACCACATCCAGCGCACTCATTGGCTCATCGAGCAGCAGCAGACAGCCCTCAGGATTAATGTCGGGATGAATTTGCAGTATCACCGCCAGCAGTCGCACCCGCTGCCACTCTCCCCCGGAGAGCTGAGTCAGGTTACTCCCCAGCTTGTGATGCAGACTCAGCTGAGACAGCAAATGCGCCAGCACGTTATTCAGCGCAGTACCCGCTTTACGCGGCAGGTGCATCTGCAGGTAGTGCCAGACCGGCATCGCGCCAGGCGCAGGTTGCTGCTGAGGCAGCCAGCCACGCTGCTGAGCCAGCGCGCGTCCTGACAGCGCAGCCACAGCACTGCCGTTAAGCAGCAGCTCTCCGCGGGAAGTGGCAAGACCGCTTAGCGCTTCCAGCAGCGTACTCTTTCCTGCGCCGTTAGCCCCTGCCAGATGTACCCACTCACCGCGCGCGAGAGTGAGATCCAGCGGTGCCAGACGGCCGGGGCAGCTCAGCCCCTGACACGCCAGCAGCATGTCAGGCGGTCAGCGCCTGCTCAATACGCTTAAGTACCTGCGGCGCATCCGGAGCCATATCGGGTGAAAAACGGGCGATAACGTTGCCCTGCTTATCGATCAGAAACTTCTCGAAGTTCCACAAGATATCGCCGGGCTCTGCCGGCGCCCGGCCTTTCGCTATCATACGCTCAAGAAAACCGCTGCCCTCCGGACGCTCAGCTTCCGGCTGCGCGTTCACCAGCGCCTGGTAAAGCGGATGGCGCTGCACGCCGTTGACGTCCGTCTTGTCAAACAGGGGGAACGTGACGCCATAAGTAGTGCTGCAAAAGGTCTGAATCTCTTCATTCGTGCCCGGCTCCTGTTCCAGAAACTGGTTGCAGGGAAAGCCCAGCACGCTAAAACCCCGCTCCTGAAACGCTTTATGAAGGGATTCAAGCTGCTCATACTGCGGTGTCAGTCCGCAGCGGGAGGCGACGTTCACCACCAGCAGTACGCGGTCACGCCAGGCGTCCAGCGTGGTCGCCGTACCGTCAAGGGTTTTCAGGGGGATCTGATACAACGTCATGGTGTTCTCCTGTGTCCGTCAGATAACGCCAGCCGCAGCTAGCGTGAAGATTTTGCTAAAAGCAGAATAAACAGCGGTGCGCCCAGCGTCGCGGTAACCACACCTATCGGCAGTTCAGCAGACGTCAGCAGCAGCCGCGCGAGAATATCCGCGGCCAGCAGCACCACCGCACCTGCCAGCGTGGCTGCTGGCAGTAAATAACGATGGTCGCTGATGCCGCTCAGCCGCAGAAGATGCGGGACAACCAGGCCGACAAAGCCGATAGCTCCCGCCAGCGCCACGCTGACCCCTGTCAGCCAGCCCATAGCCAGCACCAGCAGGTTACGCCACAGCGGCAGCGATAAGCCGAGCTGACGCGCAGAGGTCTCGCCCAGTGCCAGCAGATTCAGCGTGCGTGCACTGCACAATAGCGCGGCAGTGACCGGCATCAGACTCAGTATCAGCCAGCCATAGCGCCAGTCAACGCCGCCAAAGCCTCCCATCATCCAGTACATCAGCTGACGCAGATCGAGCGTGGTACTGAAGTAAACGGCCCACGTCATCACCGCGCTGCAGATAATACCCAGCGCCACACCGGTAAGCAGCAAGCGACTGCTGGCCAGCTGACGACGGGCAAAATGCAGCAGGATCAGCGTGACCACCAGTGCTCCAGCCATCGCCGCCAGCGCCAGGCTCCACAGGGAGCCGCTGCCAAGCAATACACCCAGTACCAGCCCTACGCCAGCGCCGTTAGAGACGCCAAGCAGCCCTGGCTCAGCCAGCGGGTTAGTAAACAGCGCCTGCATAACGGTACCGCAGAGCGCCAGCGCAGCGCCTGTCGCAATGACTGCCAGCGTACGCGGCAGACGCAGCTGCCAGATAAACAGTTCGCCCTGTGGGGTAAACCACTGCGCAGGCAGAAGCCAGCGCTCGCCGGCGCACAGACTGATCAGGCTGAGCAGCAGCAGCAGCGTGGCAAGCAGCACTAATGTATGCCGGCTACGGCGACCGGTCTGACGGGCAAGCTGATCCAGCAGAGTCATAAGCGAGGCAGTTAAGCAGGAGAATGAGACGATTGTAGAGAGATTATGGCAAAAAGAAAGCCACAGCCTTCAGGCTGGCGCAGCAATAAAAAAGGCCGCTAAGCGGCCTTTTTATCATACTGAAATCAGTCAGCATCCTTTGGTGACGCGTTTTCAACGCGACTTTTCAGCTTTTGCCCCGGACGGAAGGTCACCACACGGCGCGCGGTGATAGGAATATCCTCTCCCGTTTTCGGGTTGCGGCCCGGACGCTGGTTTTTATCGCGCAGATCAAAGTTACCAAATCCGGACAGCTTAACCTGTTCTCCATTTTCCAGCGCGCGGCGAACTTCTTCAAAAAAAAGCTCTACCAACTCTTTGGCGTCGCGTTTGCTCAACCCGAGTTTTTCAAACAGATATTCTGACATTTCAGCTTTTGTAAGCGCCATAGGTTCAATCCCTCAAGGTTGCCTGGAATCGCTCTTTTAATGCTGCTACACATCTGGCAACGGTCGCAGCAATCTCCTCTTCTTCGAGTGTCCGGCTGGTATCCTGCAAAATCAGGCTAATCGCAAGGCTCTTTTCGCCTTCGTTCACGCCTTTACCACGGTACACGTCAAACAAGTTTACGCCAACTACCTGATTTACGCCAACTTTCTTACACTCTGCGATGATATCTGCTGCAGGGACGTTTTCTGCCACCACAACAGCAATATCACGGCGGTTAGCCGGGAAGCGTGAAATCTCACGCGCGTCAGGCAGGACGCGGTCTGCAACCTTATTCCAAAGCAGTTCAAACACTAAGGTACGACCGTTAAGATCCAGCTTGCGTTCCAGCTCCGGGTGAACCACCCCGATAAATCCGATTTGTTCATTGTCCAGCCAGATAGCCGCTGTTTGTCCGGGATGCAGCGCCGGATGGGCAGCCGCACGGAATGAAATCGCTTCAGATTTCCCGGTTAATTCCAGCAGCGACTCTAAATCGCCTTTCAAATCATAGAAGTCAACCGGCTGACGCGCCAGATCCCAGTGTTCTTCGTCGCGGTGTCCGCTGATAACGCCCGCCAGCATAAGATCCTGGCGAATGCCGAGATCGGCCTGCGTATCAGGCACAAAGCGCAGACCGCTCTCAAACAGGCGCACGCGACCCTGCTGGCGATTCTGGTTGTAAACCACTGCGCTGAGCAGACCTGTCCAGAGAGACAGACGCATCGCTGACATATCGCTGGAGATAGGGCTGGGCAGGATGAGCGCCTCTTCGCCCGGATGCAGCAGCTGCTGCACTTTGGGATCAACAAAGCTGTAGGTGATCGCTTCCTGATAACCTTTGTCGACCAGCAGCGTTTTCACCCGCTTCAGCGACAGGCTGGCTTCGCGATGCTGCGTCATAATCAGACTGGCTTTTACCGGCACATCAGGGATGTTGTTGTAGCCGTAGACGCGGGCAACCTCTTCAACCAGGTCTTCCTCGATTGCCATATCAAAACGCCAGCTCGGTGCCACCGCTTTCCACTCGCCCTCGCCCTGGGTTACCTCGCAGCCGAGACGGGTCAGGATATCTGTCACCTGCTCATCAGCGATAACGTGGCCAATCAGACGATCCAGCTTCTTACGGCGCAGCGTAATGGTGGCACGCGGCGGCAGTTTGCTGGCATCGGTCTGATCGATAACCGGACCGGCTTCACCGCCGCAGATATCCAGCAGCAGGCGGGTCGCCCGTTCCATCGCTTTATGCTGCAGCGCCGGATCGACACCACGCTCATAGCGATGCGAAGCGTCAGTATGCAGTCCGTGACGGCGTGCGCGGCCGGTAATGGCCAGCGGATCAAAGTAAGCGCACTCAAACAGCACGTTACGCGTCGCTTCATTTACGCCTGAGTGCTCACCGCCAAAAATACCGCCCATCGCCAGCGCCTGCTGATGATCGGCAATAACCAGCGTATCGCTCTGCAGTTTTGCCTCGGTGCCATCGAGCAGCGTCAGCGTCTCATTATCCTGCGCCATGCGCACCACAATGCCGCCGCTGATACGGTCGAGATCGAAAGCGTGCATCGGCTGACCCAGCTCAAGCAACACATAGTTAGTAACATCCACTACCGGGTCAATTGAGCGAATGCCGCAGCGGCGCAGTTTCTCACGCATCCAGAGCGGCGTCTCCGCTTTCACGTTGATGCCTTTAACAACGCGTCCCAGGTAGCGCGGACAGGCGTCGGTAGCGTCAACCCGAATCGGGAACGTATCGGTAATCGTCGCCGCTACCGGTTCTGCAGCAGGTGCCGTCAGCGGCAGTCCGTTAACCACGGCCACATCACGCGCTACGCCGGCGATGCTCAGGCAGTCTGCGCGGTTTGGCGTCACGCTGATTTCAATAGTATTGTCATCCAGCTTCAGATAGTCGCGGATGTCGCACCCTACTGGCGCGTCAGCTGGCAGTTCGATAATCCCGTTGTGATCGTCGGAAATACCCAGTTCTGAGAAGGAGCAGAGCATGCCTTCAGAGGGTTCGCCGCGCAGTTTGGCCGCTTTGATTTTGAAATCACCGGGCAGTACAGCGCCCACGGTAGCGACGGCGACTTTTAATCCTTTGCGGCAGTTAGGCGCGCCACAGACGATATCCAGCAGGCGATCGCCACCGGTATTGATTTTGGTCACGCGCAGTTTATCTGCATTCGGGTGCTGGCCGCACTCCACCACTTCACCCACAACGACGCCATGAAACGCGCCGGCAACGGGATCAACACCATCAACCTCAAGGCCCGCCATGGTGATTTGTTCAGACAGCGCGGCGCTGTCCAGGGCTGGATTTACCCATTCGCGTAACCAGAGTTCACTGAATTTCATTGGATAACCTGCCCTTATTTAAATTGTTTGAGGAAACGTAAATCATTTTCGAAGAAAGCACGCAGATCGGTGACGCCATAGCGCAGCATGGTCAGACGTTCCATGCCCATACCAAAGGCGAAGCCGGAGTAAATTTCCGGATCGATGCCGACGTTACGCAGTACGTTAGGATGCACCATGCCGCAGCCCAGGACTTCCAGCCACTTGCCATTTTTGCCCATCACGTCAACTTCCGCTGAAGGCTCAGTAAAGGGAAAGTAGCTCGGCCGGAAGCGGATCTGCAGATCCTCTTCAAAGAAGTTGTTCAGAAAATCGTGCAGCGTTCCTTTGAGATTGGTAAAGCTGATGTCTTTGTCGACAATCAGTCCTTCCATCTGGTGAAACATCGGCGTATGGGTCTGATCGTAATCATTACGATATACGCGGCCTGGCGCGATAATGCGGATAGGCGGCTGCTGGGTTTTCATGGTGCGGATCTGCACGCCCGAGGTCTGCGTACGCAGCAGGCGCGTGGCATCGAACCAGAAGGTGTCATGATCGGCACGGGCCGGGTGATGGCCCGGAATATTCAGCGCATCAAAGTTATGATAGTCATCTTCAATTTCTGGTCCGGTCACGACTGCAAAACCCAGTTCGCCGAAAAAGTTTTCGATGCGGTCGATCGTGCGCGTTACCGGATGCAGACCGCCATTTTCACTGCGGCGTCCGGGCAGTGAGACATCGATGGTTTCTGCTGCCAGACGCGCATTCAGCGCCGCGCTCTCCAGCGTGTTTTTACGGGCGTTAAGATGATCCTGTACCTGCTGTTTTGCTTCGTTAATCACCGCACCTGCCGCCGGGCGCTCTTCAGCCGGCAGTTCACGCAGGGTAGTCATCTGCAGGGTAAGGTGCCCTTTTTTACCCAGAAATTCGACGCGTACAGCGTCCAGAGCGGCGATATCCGACGCCTCGTCGATGGCGGCCGTGGCACGGGCCACCAGGTCTGCGAGTTGGGACATGATTTCCTCTTCTTCCAGCCGGGCTGGTCAGTTCTTGTTGGGATCCGGGATCCGATTAAGTCTCGCCAGAAACAAAAAAGCCTCCACGAGGGAGGCTTTCAGCGCGATTTTTCGTTTCTTTTCTTATGCGCACAAGCCCCTGATGGTCAGGCGCTAAAGTAAAAAAAGAAACGGAAAAGAGCAGCGTGCATGCTTGCGTTACCTTACGAAAATTAAAAACCGCCCTATTGAAATGCGCGGCGGCTAAAATGTCAATCTTTTGCGTGAGTTGCAGGCAATAAAAAAGGGAGCAAGCTCCCTTTTTTACCTGACTTACGCCAGAGCTGATTTCGCTTTTTCTACCAGAGCAGCGAAGGCTGCTTTGTCGAATACAGCGATGTCAGCCAGGATTTTACGGTCAATTTCAATGGACGCTTTTTTCAGGCCATTGATGAAACGGCTGTAAGACATACCGTTCTGACGCGCCGCAGCGTTGATACGTGCGATCCACAGCTGACGGAACTGACGCTTACGCTGACGACGGTCGCGGTAAGCATACTGACCAGCTTTGATAACAGCCTGGAAAGCAACGCGGTAAACACGTGAACGTGCACCGTAGTAGCCTTTAGCTTGTTTTAAGATTTTTTTGTGACGTGCGCGAGCAATTACACCACGTTTTACGCGAGCCATGAGCTCTCCTTAATCATATTCTGTTTTGCCGTTGCTCTGCTGGCGATAAGCCTTACAGCGCGACAGGCGAATTAAAAAAAATTTACTTATGCGTACGGCAGGCAGGCAATAACCAGACCCAGATCGCCTTTAGACACCAGGCCTTTTGGACGCAGGTGACGTTTACGCTTGGTAGACTTTTTGGTCAGAATATGACGCAGGTTTGCGTGCTTACGCTTGAAGCCGCCAGAGGCGGTCTTCTTGAAGCGCTTAGCCGCGCCACGTACAGTTTTAATCTTTGGCATTTTTACAAATATCCACTTCGCATTGTTAAAAAAATGAACCAGACAGGCGAATAAATCCCGCACAGCGCGAACGCTGCGCGGCATCATTACTTGAAAGCCTACTGTTTCTTCTTGGGTGCGAGCACCATAATCATCTGGCGGCCTTCGATCTTCGAAGGGAAGGACTCGACCACTGCCAGATCGATATCTTCACACAGATCTTTACGGACGCGGTTAAGCACTTCCATACCGATCTGCTGGTGCGCCATCTCACGACCGCGGAAACGCAGCGTGATTTTGGCTTTATCGCCCTCTTCCAGAAAGCGCATCAGGCTGCGGAGTTTTACCTGATAGTCGCCATCATCGGTACCAGGACGGAATTTAATTTCCTTAACCTGGATAACTTTCTGCTTCTTCTTCTGTTCCTTAGAAGATTTACTCTTTTCATAAAGGAACTTGCCGTAATCCATAATACGGCATACCGGCGGTTCGGCGTTCGGGCTGATTTCAACTAAATCTACGCCAGCTTCTTCAGCTTTCTCAATCGCTTCGCGTAGAGAGACAATGCCAAGTTGCTCGCCGTCAACGCCAGTGAGGCGCACTTCGGTGGCTCGGATTTCGCCGTTAATACGGTTTGGACGCGTCGGTTGTACTCGTTTTCCGCCTTTAATAACCTTATTCCTCTAATTGGTGAAGATGTCGGCTGCGAATCTCTTGTTGCAGCTTCTCAACAAACACATCTACGTCCATGCTCCCGAGGTCTTTACCACGGCGGGTGCGCACGGCAACTTTGCCTGCTTCCACCTCTTTCTCACCGCAAACCAGCATATAAGGGACGCGACGCAATGTGTGCTCGCGGATTTTAAAGCCTATCTTCTCGTTTCTCAAGTCTGCTTTGACACGAATGCCAGCATTTTGCAGTTTCTTTGTCAGTTCACTGACATATTCTGCCTGACTGTCAGTGATATTCATCACTACAGCCTGTACCGGTGCCAGCCAGCTCGGGAAGAAACCGGCAAACTCTTCAGTCAGTATACCGATAAAGCGCTCCATGGAGCCCAGAATCGCACGGTGAATCATCACCGGGGTCTGACGGTCGTTGGTTTCACCCACATAGGTGGCATCAAGACGTTTTGGCAGAGAAAAGTCTAGCTGAACCGTGCCACACTGCCAGGCACGATCGAGACAATCATACAGGGTGAACTCAATTTTCGGGCCATAAAACGCCCCTTCACCCGGCTGATACTCAAAGGGGATCTCATTCTCTTTCAATGCTTCGGCCAGGTCAACCTCTGCGCGATCCCACATCTCATCAGTACCGATACGCTTTTCCGGACGGGTAGACAGCTTCACCACAATTTTTTCAAAACCGAAGGTGCTGTACATGTCATACACCATACGAATACAGCTGTTTACTTCGTCGCGAACCTGATCTTCAGTACAGAATACGTGGGCGTCATCCTGCGTAAAGCCGCGTACGCGCATCAGACCGTGGAGGGCACCTGATGGTTCGTTGCGATGGCAGCTACCGAACTCTGCCATACGCAGCGGCAGATCGCGATAGGATTTCAGACCCTGATTGAAGATCTGCACGTGACCCGGGCAGTTCATCGGTTTAATGCAATATTCGCGGTTTTCTGAAGAGGTCGTAAACATCGCCTCTTTGTAGTTTTCCCAGTGGCCGGTTTTTTCCCACAGCACGCGGTCCATCATAAACGGACCTTTCACTTCCTGGTAATCATACTCTTTCAGTTTGGTACGAACAAAAACTTCCAGCTCGCGGAAAATCGTCCAGCCGTCATTGTGCCAGAATACCATGCCCGGCGCCTCTTCCTGCATATGATAGAGGTCAAGCTGTTTACCGATTTTACGATGATCGCGTTTTGCTGCTTCTTCCAGACGCTGCAGATAGGCTGACAGCTGTTTCTTATCTGCCCATGCCGTGCCATAAATGCGCTGCAGCATTTTGTTATCACTGTTGCCACGCCAGTAGGCACCCGCAATTTTCTGCAGTTTAAAATGGTGGCAGAAGCGCATGTTTGGTACGTGCGGGCCGCGGCACATATCCACATACTCTTCATGATGATAGAGACCCGGACGATCATCGTGACTGATGTTCTCATCAAGGATAGTGGTTTTGTAGCTTTCGCCACGTGCAGCAAACACGTCGCGTGCTTCCTGCCAGCTGACCTTTTTCTTTACCACGGCGTAATTGGTTTCAGCCAGCTGGTGCATACGCTTTTCCAGCTGTTCCAGATCTTCCTGCGTCAGCGTGTGGTCGAGATCGACGTCATAATAGAAGCCGTTATCAATGACCGGGCCAATCGCCATTTTGGTATTGGGCCACAGCTGTTTGATGGCATGACCCAGCAGGTGCGCGCAGGAGTGACGGATGATCTCCAGACCAGCGTCATCTTTTGCTGTGATGATTGCGACCTGGGCATCGTCGGTGATGGGATCAACCGCATCCACCAGCTCACCGTTTACGCGACCGGCAATACAGGCTTTCGCCAGGCCGGGACCAATATCCAGCGCAATATCCATTACGCTGACCGGGTGGTCAAAAACGCGCTGGCTGCCGTCAGGAAGAGTAATTACTGGCATTTAATATCCTTAAATTGCAGTGGTAAGCCACACGAAAGCCTACATGCAACACTGTATTTGGTGTGTGTACCCGGCGTGATGTCAGACCCACATTGTCGGAATGACGCCAGGCGCATAAAGCGGCAAATATGATAACAGCTTTCGCTCTTCAGCAAAACCCGCCGTGCTGGCTAAGTCTAAGCAAGCACGAAAAAAAACCGCCGTGCGGCATAAGCCGGACGACGGTTTATTCGCATGGCAGTTACATTGCGTAGGAGAGCTGAATCGTGGTTTTGGTATCGGTACGATCGGGCGCAGACTCAGGTGGATTGTTATTCCAGGTCACGTTATAGCCCATTTTCAGCGCGAAGTGATCATTGATCGCGACCTGCAGTGCCGTTTCCGAGTTCACCGTGGTGTCTTCGCCAAAGCTGCTCAGCACGGAGACACCCTGAATGAATTTTGTCGTATCCGTGAGCTGCCATTGATAGCTGACTGCGCCATAGCCCAGCGCCTTGGTCTCATGACCACCGTCGTGGAAGTCATCATAGCGTACACCCGGACCAAATTCCGCACGCAGTGAGTGCACCGGGCCGTTAAGGAGCTGACGACCATAACCGGCAGTCAGCACGTCGCGTGAATCATAACCATTCAGACGATCGCTCAGCCAGCTTGCCTGACCAAACAGGTAATCAGCGCTGTTCATGTTGTAGCGGCTGCGACCACCAATGTTATACGTTTCAGATGAACGCTCATCGTTGGATGAGGTATTGGCCGCGTTGCCCCACAGGCTGTAAGCCATAGAAGTCTGATACCAGGTCATGCTGGTTGAAGCCGTCAGTGAAGAGCTGGTGGTGTTACCGGTCTGCGCAAGGTAACCGGCTGACGCGCTGCCTTCAAACGGTTGTTTGGCCGTTGAAGGATCATCCATAGACGTAAAGACAGCGTTATCAGCAAAAGCCTGGTGACAAAATGCTCCGGCAGAGAGCAAGAAAATAGCGGACAGCTTATTAAGAACTTTCATTAAAGGTTGATCCGTGCGGCAATTTAAAAACAGGTGAGTCTGCAGCGTTTTTACCGGCAATCAATGCAATTTACTGTAAGTTTTGTAAAAAATTATGAGACAGCCTTAGGCTGTTCCCTGCACCGGCCAGCTTTTTTACGTTGCAGACGCGTTTATTAACGGCGCGCATTATAGGTGCCGTTGAGAGAAATAACAGCCCGCCGCGGCCAGGAATTTTTAAGGCTGCTGACACAGCTTTACGTCGCTGCTGAACAAAATTCGCTCTACGGTGCGGGGTGAACTACGCTGAAATCTGTTTTGTTACAGTGAGGTGAGTAAATGAGCACGCTGGACGTTACGAGTTACGTTGTCACTTTTCACTATCAGGAGTCCGGGCTGGGCGATCTGCAGTCGCTGACCAGTGCCATGGTTAACAGCGGTTACAGCACCACCCTGCACGACGCCGAAGGCCATCCGCATGAACTGGGAACCAACAGTTTTGGCATTGTCAGCACCCTGAGCCCTGAAGCGGTATCAGAGCAGGCAGCGCGTATTGCAGAGGTTGCCCTGCATCAGTCCCCACAGACAGAGGTCACGACGCTGCAGCACTTTTTGCAGAAACCTGTCTGATGCGCCGGTAAAACTGGCTTTGCGTATTTTTTGCGCGCTACAATTGCAGCGGTATCGCGATTAACGAGGAGCCTGCCATGTGGTCAGCCATTAGCCGCCTGTTAAGCGAACAGACTCAGCCAGCAGAGATCACGCAGCGTGAGCCCCTGCCCGGCGGCGATATTCATCCCGCCTGGCGTATCCGCTATGGCGGGCTGGATGTCTTCGTGAAATGCAACACCCGTGACCGGCTGGAACTGTTCCGCTGGGAAGCCGATCAGCTCGATCTGCTGGCGCGTACGCAGACAGTCAGGGTGCCGGCCGTTTATGGTGTCGGTAGTACGCGTGACGCCAGTTTTCTGCTGCTGGAGTATATCCCACCACAGCCGCTCAGCGCGGAAGCGGGTTATCAGCTGGGGCAGCAGCTGGCACGCCTGCATCAGTGGAGTGAACAGCGCCAGTTCGGGCTCGATTTTGATAATAATATTACCACCACCCTGCAGCCCAATAGCTGGCTGCGGCGCTGGTCACTGTTTTTTGCTGAACAGCGTATCGGCTGGCAGCTGCAGCTGGCGGCCGAACGCGGTGTCACCTATGGCGATATGAACCAGATTATTGACCGCGTTCAGCAGGCGCTGGCTCATCATCATCCACAGCCCTCGCTGCTGCATGGCGATCTCTGGCCCGCCAACTGCGCAGATAGCAGCAGCGGCCCATGGATTTTCGATCCTGCCTGCTACTGGGGCGACCGCGAATGCGACCTCGCGATGATAAGTTATCACCATGAACTGCCGCGCGAAATTATGCAGGGCTATCACGCAGAATGGCCGCTGGCAGAGGGATTTTCGCAGCGCCAGCCGGTTTATCAGCTCTATTATCTGCTGAACCGCGCGAATGTGTTTTCCGGCCAGTGGCAGGAGGAGGCGCAGTTTGCCGTCAGTGAGCTGCTTAGCGACGACAAACTGGCGCAGGATGCGGTCAGACCGGCCTGATTATTTAAAGCATGCCCAGCAGCGTTAACAGGAAGTAGCCGGCAACAGCAATAATCACGGGCAGGATGTAGAGCGGGAAAATCTGCAGCAGAATCGTGTGGTTCGGGACGCGGATTTTTTCCTCAAGCTGCGTGCGCGTGCGCCCTTCGCTGCCCTTTGCCTGCTCCAGAATCAGCTGATCTTCAATGCCTTCTTTAACATGTCGCGACTGGCGCCACATACGCGCGCCAGAAGCCTGTAACGCCATTCCGATAAAAATCAGCGCATAAATGATCCAGAAACCGATATTTGCGCCGCCGTGAAAATCGGGCACCGGTGAGTGATGCCAGAATGAATTCAGAAATGACGTATTGAATTTAAGCATGTCCACCATGACGTGAATAAAATCCAGCAATACGGCATCCAGTCCGGGCTGCTTTACGCTGTGCTGGTATAAATAACCGAGCATGGAAACAATGGTCGACAGCAGTGCAGGAATGAAAATGATCCAGCCAGCCACGCGCTTAAGGATGGCGACCTGGCCAGCCTGTTGGTATGTCATGCAGACTTCCCTATACAGATAATTATTTTGCCCTAAGTCTACCTGCAGTCTGCGATTTTTTCCTGAAAAATGCGCGACCTGTCGCGGGCTGGTTTTCGCACGCCGACATGGTATGGTGGCGCAAACCGCTTAAAAGGAGACAGTCATGCGCTATCGTCGTCCGGTATACGCCGCTATTTTTGATATGGATGGTTTGCTGATTGATTCCGAGCCGCTGTGGGATCAGGCTGAAATGGAAGTACTGGCAAGCCTTGGCGTGGACGTCAGTCGTCGCGCAGACCTGCCTGATACGCTTGGCCTGCGTATCGATCAGACGGTGCGCATGTGGTATGAGGCGCAGCCGTGGCAGGGCGTAACGCAGGCCGGGGTTACGGCCCGTATTATCGACCGTACGCTCTCCCTGATAGAAACGCATCAGCCGCTGCTGCCAGGCGTTACTCAGGCGCTGCAGCTCTGTCAGCAGCAGGGACTGGTGATTGCGCTCGCTTCCGCTTCGCCGCTTGCCATGCTGGAGCGGGTGCTGGAGATGTTCCGGCTGCGGCCCTTCTTTTCTGCCCTCGCCTCAGCTGAAGCGCTGCCGCTGAGCAAACCTCATCCGCAGGTCTATCTGAATGCGGCGGCAGCACTTAATATCGATCCGCTTAACTGCGTGGCGCTGGAAGACTCCTTCAACGGGATGATCGCCTGTAAAGCGGCGCGCATGCGTTCTATAGTGGTGCCGGCCGCCGCACATTGTGCTGATGCCCGCTGGGCGCTGGCAGAGGTACAGCTGCAAAGCCTGACAGATTTGCGCGCAGAACATTTGTTTAACTGACCGCGCGTCGCCTTACGCTGTCTGCCAGGAGTGTCACTCATCGCACAAAATAATTCACTATTCGTTACAGCGTCACCGTTCTCATTTACTGGATAAATCCCTATACTGGATGCATTGACAGTTTTGCATCCAGGTTTAATCATGACGGCCGAAGGCCATATAATTTTTGCGATTGCCAGCGCTATTTTTGCTAAGCGTGCGGAGCTTACGCCAGTACTGGCTGCTGCAGACTGGTGGCATCTGGTGCCCGCTACGCTGCTGACCTGCCTGCTGCCGGATATTGACCATCCCCGATCCACACTGGGCCAGCGCTTCCGCTGGCTCTCGCAGCCCATAGCACGCGCATTTGGACATCGCGGTTTCACCCATAGCCTGCTGGCAGTAGCTATCAGTCTGTGGCTGTTTAAGGTAAACGTTCCGGCAGACTGGTTTCTGCCGGCGGATGTCCTGCAGGGACTGACGCTGGGCTATCTGAGCCATATTGTTGCTGACATGCTGACGCCGGCAGGGGTTCCGTTGCTGTGGCCCTGCCGCTGGCGCTTTCGCCTGCCGATTCTCAGGAGCCAGAGCGGAAATCAGCTGGAGCGTATGCTCTGTCTGGCACTGGTGGTGGCGGCACTCTGGTTTCCGGCTGGCATGCCTGCTTTTGGTGCAAACGGCTGGCCGCAGCAGCTGTTTGATACGCTGCAAACCAGCGTTAACCGGTTAATAAATCCGCAAAACGGCTAAACATTACGCCACATTAAACAAAAAGTTATAACCCATACTTTTTGGGTATAAGCCTGCACTTAATTGTGCTGCTAACATCCCTGACATTCTCTGATAGAAATTTACGTTACGCTATGCCGCCTGCACATTGCACGGCGGCATCTTTCTGGAGTTAAGTATGGATTTCCCTCTTATTATCAACATCGTGGTCTTTGCGGCACTGCTGGTGTTGCTTAACCGCATTGGCAACCAGAGCTGGAGCCTGTCGAAGCGTGTCCTGACTGGCCTGGTACTGGGCGTGCTGTTTGGCCTGGGACTTCAGGCGGTTTATGGTGAAAACAGCGACGTGGTTAAGGATTCAATCAGCTGGTTTAACCTGGTCGGTAATGGCTACGTACAGCTGCTGCAGATGATCGTCATGCCGCTGGTGTTCGCCTCAATACTGAGCGCGGTGGCGCGCCTGCATAATGCCTCTTCACTGGGCAAGATCAGCGTGCTGACTATCGGTGTATTGCTGTTTACCACGGCTATCTCTGCGCTGGTCGGCGTTATGGTTACCGGTCTCTTCCACCTTAGCGCAGAAGGTCTGGTGCAGGGTGCGCAGGAAACCGCGCGGCTGAATGCTATTCAGAGCAACTATGCAGGTAAAGTAGCCGATCTCAGCACGCCACAGCTGCTGCTCTCATTCATTCCTAAAAACCCGTTTGCCGATCTGGCAGGGGCTAATCCTACGTCGATTATCAGTGTCGTCATCTTTGCTGCTTTCCTCGGCGTCGCTGCGTTGCATCTGCTGCGCGATGACAAAGTAAAAGGCGAGCGTGTACTGGCAGCGATTGATACGCTGCAGTCCTGGGTGATGAAGCTGGTGCGCCTGATCATGAAGCTGACGCCGTATGGCGTGCTGGCTCTGATGACCAAAGTCGTAGCCGGTTCCAATCTGCACGATATCGTCAAGCTGGGCAGCTTTGTTCTCGCTTCTTATCTTGGCCTTGCCATTATGTTTGGCGTGCATGCCCTGCTGCTGTCGATCAACGGCATCAATCCGCTGCGCTTCTTCCGCAAAGTGTGGCCAGTGATCACCTTCGCTTTTACCAGCCGCTCCAGCGCGGCAAGCATTCCGCTGAATGTGGAAACGCAGACGCGCCGCCTCGGCGTGCCGGAAGCGATTGCCAGCTTCTCTGCCTCGTTTGGTGCCACTATTGGCCAGAACGGCTGCGCCGGGCTCTATCCGACAATGCTGGCAGTGATGATTGCCCCCACCGTCGGCATCAACCCGTTTGATCCGGTATGGATCGCCACGCTGGTCGGGATTGTTACCCTGAGTTCCGCTGGCGTAGCCGGTGTGGGTGGCGGTGCCACTTTTGCGGCGCTGATTGTGCTGCCGGCAATGGGTCTGCCGGTGACGCTGGTGGCCCTGCTGATTTCGATTGAGCCACTGATTGATATGGGCCGTACCGCGCTCAATGTGAATGGTTCCATGACGGCCGGTTCACTGACCAGCCGCTGGCTGGGCCAGACGGACAAAAAGATTCTGGAGAGCGATGAGCATGCCGAACTGGCGCACCGCTAAGTGCTGACTTCAGCATGAAAAAGGGCCCGTCTCAGACGGGCCCTTTTTTATTCTGCGAAACCGGATTACTGCGCAACCTGCGGATCGGTATCGTATTCTTTGCAGCTCTGGAAACCGTAGTTCATCACGCGACCGGTATCGTTGTAGCTGACAAAATAGGTCTGCATTTTGCCATCACGCTCGCCAATAACGTAAGTCTGACAGGTGCCGCGCGCGTGCGCCATGGTAACTTCGGTCGAAGCCGGACCAGCAATCTGACGTACCTGTTCACGCGTCATGCCTTTTTTCACATCTTTTACTACCGGTTTGGTGACATAACTTTCCGCGCGATCATAAGTGGTACAACCAGACAGAGCAGCCAGCGTCATAGCGGCAGCGATACATCCCAGCACTTTATTCATTTTTTGTTCCTCATACTTTGTCCATGTCCGAATAAGCCTGGAACACAAATTCAGATTTATCAACCTGGTGGCTACGTTTTAGATGCGCTTATCGGGATCTCTCTGGCGTAAAAAAGCTGTGCGGCTGCGCCCTGCTCCGTATAATCGCGCGGTTAACTTTTTACCCGGCTCAGAGGCCCCATGACATCTGCACACCCTAACCGGCTGGTTTACGCCATCACGCTCGGACTCCTCGCGGCGCTCAGACCGCTCTGCATCGATCTTTACCTGCCTGCGCTGCCTGAACTGGCGCGCGATCTTCAAACGCAGACCTCGACGGCTCAGCTTAGCCTGACCGCCGGCCTGCTGGGGCTGGGGGCGGGACAGCTGTTATTCGGGCCCATGAGCGATAAATTTGGCCGCATCCGGCCCCTGCTGCTGTCACTGCTGCTGCTGTTTATTGCCTCTGTGGGCTGTGCGCTGGCAAAAGATATTCATTCGCTACTGATTGCCCGTCTGTTTGAGGGGCTGGCCGGCGCTGGCGGTGCCGTGCTGTCACGGGCCATTGCCCGTGATATGTACAGCGGACACGAGCTGACGCGCTTTTTTGCACTGCTGATGCTGGTGAACGGCCTTGCACCGGTGGGTGCGCCAGTGCTGGGCGGCGCGCTGATGACGATCATGAGCTGGCGCGGTATTTTCATCGTGCTGGCGGCGATTGCTATTTTGCTGATTCTGCTGGCGCGCTGGCAGCTGCATGAGACGCTGCCGGCCGCGCGCCGTAGCCAGGGTTCTCTTTTTTCTGCCTGGGCGGCACTGGGCCAGGTCGTCATGCATCGCCCCTTTATGGGCTTTTGTCTGACGCAGGGCTTTATGATGTCGGGCATGTTTGCCTATATCGGCGCCTCGCCATTTGTGCTGCAGCAGATCTACGGCCTGTCGCCGCAGGCGTTCAGCCTCTGCTTTGCCGCCAACGGTTTTGGCCTGATTATCGCTTCACAAACCAGCGCGCGTCTCTGCCCGCTCTGGGGCGAATATCGGGTGCTTAAGGGCGGGCTGACGCTGGCGTTTGTGGCCTCTGCTACGCTGCTGACGGCCGCACTGAGCGGAGCCGCGCTGCCGGTTATCCTGGTCGCGCTGTTCTTCTCTATCGCCAGTAATGGTGTGATAGCAACCACCGCCGCATCGCTGGCAATGCAGAGTCAGGGACATCGCGCCGGCAGTGCTTCTGCGGTCATCGGCGTGACGATGTTTACGCTGGGCGCCATTAGCGTGCCGGTCAGCGGGGTGGGCGGGACCTCGGTTATCAGCATGAGCGCCACGATATTTGGCTGCTTTATGCTGGCGATCCTGATGTTTACCCTGCTGGCACAGCGTCCGAAAAGCGCCTGATTCAGCAGCAAACCGTCTGCACTCGCCGCCGTTTGGCTTGTTGTTTTGCGGCCAAGGCGTTAGCTTTAGCTGATGTTACGCATCATGCCGTCAGGCTTCCGACTTAAGGAGAGGTTCATGTCACTGCAGCAGGAAATCATTCAGGCCCTTGGTGTTAAACCCGCTATCGATCCGCAGCAGGAGATCCGCGTCAGCGTCGATTTTCTGAAAGCCTATCTGAAAGCGCATCCTTTTCTGAAAACGCTGATTCTGGGCATCAGCGGCGGGCAGGATTCAACGCTGGTCGGGAAGCTGGCGCAGACCGCGGTCAGCGAGCTGCGTCATGAGACCGGCGATAAAGAGTACGCCTTTATTGCCGTGCGCCTGCCGTACGGTAAACAGGCCGATGAGCAGGATTGTCAGGATGCTCTGGCATTTATTCAGCCTGACCGTACTCTGGTGGTTAATATCAAAGAGGCGGTACTGGCCAGCGAGCGCGCACTGCAGGAAGCGGGTATTGCGCTGTCAGATTTTGTACGCGGTAACGAAAAAGCGCGCGAGCGCATGAAGGCGCAGTACAGCATTGCCGGAATGACCAAAGGCATCGTGCTGGGCACCGATCACGCGGCGGAAGCGGTCACCGGTTTTTATACTAAATATGGCGACGGCGGCAGCGATGTAAACCCGATCTTCCGCCTTAACAAAGGCCAGGGTAAACAGCTGCTGAAAGCGCTGGGTTGCCCGGAACATCTCTGGATGAAACACCCGACGGCCGATTTGGAAGACGATCGTCCCGGCCTGCAGGATGAAGTGGCGCTTGGCGTCACCTACCAGCAGATCGATGATTATCTGGAAGGAAAAACCATTGATGCCGGGGCTGCGAAAACCATTGAGGGCTGGTACACCAAAACCGAGCATAAACGCCGTTTGCCGGTTACTGTTTTTGACGACTACTGGAAAAAGTAACCTCTCCCTGCGGCTCTCCCTCTGCGGAGAGAGAGTCGCGCCCCGCTTGCCACTGGCGATAAAAACAGCACGCTGATACACTGTATACAAAACCAGTAAGCGGAGCATTCTTTGGTCAGACGAGCAACCAGCCATCGCCTCGACTTTGACGCGGCGGCAATCTATCAATATCCCGAACACCTGCGCCAGTGGCTTGAAGGGCTGCCTAAAGTGCCCGGCGTCTACACCTTTCACGGCGAGAGCGAAAACCTGCCGCTTTATATCGGCAAAAGCATTAATTTGCGCAGCCGGGTTATGGCGCATTTTCGCACCACGGATGAAGCGAGCATGCTGCGTCAGGCGCGGCGCGTAAGCTGGATCCCTACCGCTGGCGATATTGGCGCACAGCTGCTGGAAGCGCAGATGATCAAAACGCAGCAACCGCTGTTCAATAAGCGCCTGCGTAAAAATCGTCAGCTCTGCTCACTCCAGCTGGGCGAAGGCGCGCCGGAAGTGGTTTATGCAAAAGATGTCGATTTCTCACGTTCGCCCGATCTTTACGGGCTGTTTCGCAGCCGTTTCGCCGCGCTGGAGAAGCTCAAAAGCATGGCAGACGATCTGCAGCTCTGTCACGGCCTGCTCGGGCTGGAGAGCCTGCGGCCGGGGCGCGGCTGCTTTCGCGCAGCGCTGAAGCGCTGTGCCGGTGCCTGCTGCGGAAAAGAGAGCGTGGAAGCGCATCAGCAGCGGCTCCGTGAGGGCCTGGAACGCTTTCGCGTGGTGTGCTGGCCGTGGGAAGGCCCGGTTGGCATGGTGGAGCGCGGTGCTGAGATGACGCAAATCCATGTAATCGATCACTGGTTCTGGCTGGGGTCTGTGGCCACTGAAGCGGAAGCGCGCCAGCTGCAGCGCGCGCGCCAGGGATTTGATCACGACGGCTATAAAATACTCTGCCGTCCGCTGCTTTCCGGCGAGTTCCCGCTGATAGAGCTGTAAAAAAACCGCCGACGCTGTTCAGGGCGGTACTCTGTCCTGAACAGCGCCGGCGGTCTTAATCCGGATCGGTTACGGTGTGTTTACTCACCGTCAGCAGGCGGTGGTGGCATTTTACCATCGTGTGGCGCTTTTTCCGTCAGGCGCGTTTCGAAATTGGCGTTGTACTGCTTTTTCTGTTCCGGCGTCAGTACGTTGTAGATTTTGTTCTGCGTTTCCATCATGCGTACCGCATTCTCTTTAGCATTCGCGGTCATTTTCTCAGCCTGTGCTTCAGCTTTGCTGCGATCAAAACTGTCGGCGGCAATAATGGCATGGTTCGCGCGGCGCGCTTCCGGCGACGGACGCTGCATCTCTTTATGACCATCCTGCATGATGGTGCGGATCTGCGTTTTCTGCGCATCGGTCAGCGTGATGCCTTTAAACATCTCCATACCGTGATGGCGCATTGGCTTATGCATCGGCTTTTCACTTCCGGCCGGCGGTGGCGTCAGGTTATCGGCCGCAGCGTGGACGATATTGGCGGCACCCAGTGCCATTGCGGTAGCCAGAAAAACAGAAGTCAGTTTACGCATAATATTGTCCTTTCTTGTCAGTTATATGACGACAGCCTGTGTCGCGTCTTCGGAAACAAGCATACGACGCTGAACGTCAACTACTCAGAACCTGAGTAAAGCCCTGAAAGCATAGAAGACAGATATCGTGCGATCATGGAGAGATTGCGAAGAATTACGTGAGAAAATGCAAAAGAGTATGACAACAGCGGGAAAATGGCAGGAATTAAGGAGGAGTGTAATGAGTTTGCCCGCAGCGGGAAAGCAAAATATTAAACGCTGCATATCAGCGGGCTGACGCCACCCACGCGTCAGCCGCGCCTCAGCCGTTTACTGCGCCGGCAGCTGTGCGTTCTCTTCCGTCAGCATCAGCCCGGCCCGCAGGCCCGGCGCCACCTGCGGATTGGGAAAGAGCACATATTCCCGCGCCTGTTGTACGTAATAGCGCGTATCGCCCTCTTCTGCCAGCAGCGTTCCCTGCGGGAAAGCGGTGAAATTCAGCGTGTCTGCGCTCATATGCAGCGTGAATCCCTCTCCCTGACGGGTGATCTGTTGTGAGACGTGATAGCGCCGCGGTTGTCTGAGCGGCTGCGGCCACGTTTCGCCTTCAAGCAGCGCAGCGAGTGCCTGCTGCACCGCGCTGAACTGCGACAGGTCATTGTCACCAAACGGCCGCGCCTTACCCAGTTCGAGCGTCGAGCTCGCCGCATGATGATGCTCGCAGCTGTAGTGGGTAAAGGTGCCGCCTGGCGCACGATGAAAAACCAGTGCCTCCAGATCAGCGGCGGCCAGCCATTGCATAAACGTATCCGGCCACGGCCGTTCGCTCGCGGGCATAACGGCAAAGCGCGGATAATACGAACCGCGGATGGCGGTATGCAGATCAAGATGCCAGCGCGACGTCTGCCTGTGACAGCTTCGCCAGAAGCGCTCCATGACCTGTTCCAGCTGCAGGGCGCGCTGCGCTTCACTGGTTTCACTGACCCTCTGCCAGCGGCCACCAAACAGCCGGTTGAGATCGTACTGCTGATAGCGACGGCCGCTGCGCAGCGCTGCCGGATTACCCAGTATCACCAGCAGCCGCACTGCCAGCGGTTTCTCTCCGCTCAGCAGCGGCGCCAGCAGCTGTTCCACTATTTCCACCGGCGCCGTTTCATTACCGTGGATCCCTGCTGACAGCACCAGTGCCCGATCGCAGTGCGTCAGCGGCGTCAGCGAGAGGATCCCTTCCGCCTGCCACTGCCAGCGCAGATACGCGGTCTCTCCCTGCGTAACGGCAGGCGGCGTGCCCGCCAGCGTCTGTTGTAAAAAACTGCGCATGCTTTCTCCTTTATCCTGCCTGAACGTCAGCGCTGAAAGGCGTAGACGCTGCCCAGCTTCAGCAGCTGCGTCAGCGCATCCAGAGCGTCACGCCCTTCCTGCAGCAGCGCCGGATCGGCCAAATCCGCCTGCGTGAGATGGTCGCGATAGTGGCGCCCGGCCCACTGGCTGAGCTGCGTAAACAGCTGCTCGTTCATCATGACTGCCGGGTTGACCGCCCGCTGCTCTTCTGCCGTCAACACGACCCGCAGGCGCAGGCAGGCTGGCCCGCCGCCGTTGCACATGCTTTCACGCAGATCGAATACCGTGAGCTCCCGGATCGGCCCGCCGCTCTCTGCCAGCTCCGTCAGATAAGCCCAGACACCCGGATGCTGTCGTGACTCTTCGGGCAAAACCAGCCGCATACCGCCATCGGGGTGCTGCAGCAGCTGGCTGTTGAACAGATAGGTCGCCACCGCATCGCTGACGGATACGCGCGCACGCGGCACCACGATGGCAGTAAAACCCGGCACCCGCTCTGCCAGCTGTTTCAGCAACGCAGGCTGATTGACAAAAGCGTCCTCATGGCAGAACAGCACCTGCTGATTACTGACGGCAATCACATCATTGTGGAAGACACCCTGATCGATCACCGCCGGGTTCTGCTGCGCGAAGATCGTCCGCGCCTCATCAAGCTGATGCAGACGCGCAACCGCTCTGCTCGCTTCCAGCGTCTGGCGTGCCGGATAGCGTTCAGGCGTAATGCCGGCGTGCTGTCCCTCGCGTCCATAGACAAACAGCTGCAGGCCGGCGTCGCCGTAGCGCGCCGCGAAGCGATTGTGATTCGCGGCCCCTTCGTCACCAAACAGCGCCACCTGCGGCAGCGCGTCATGCACGCAGAAACGCTGCGGGTCGCGGAAAATTGCCCGCAGCAGGTCAGCCGTTTCCGGCGCTTCAATGGCGCGGTGAAACGTATTATTCAGATTGGCAACGGTAAAGTGAACGCGTCCGTCACCGCTGTCTGCCGACGGCGAGACGGTCGCCGCGTTGGCAACCCACATTGCCGAAGCGGAGCTGGCGGCAGAGAGCAGCTGCGGTGCCTGCTGTGCAGCGCGCGCCAGCACCCGGGCATCACTGCCGTGAAAACCGAGCTGGCGCAGCAGCGGCAGATTAGGCCGCTCGTGCGGCGGGATCACCCCCTGCAGATAACCAAGATCGGCCAGCGCTTTCATTTTGCGCAGCCCCTGCAGCACCGCCAGCCTGGGATTAGAAGGCCGCAGCTGATTGCGGGTTGACGCCTCATTACCAAACGACAGGCCCGCGTAGTGGTGCGTCAGACCAACCAGGCCATCAAAATTCACTTCAGCTGCGTTCATCGCGTGCTCCCTGAGCAGAGAAGTCAAGACCCGGTGAGAGCGTGTCGGGCAGAGCCAGACTGCTGCTCTCAAGGGTTGCCATCGGCCACGCGCAATAGTCCGCGGCATACCATGCGCTGGCGCGGTGGTTGCCGGATGCGCCGATGCCGCCAAACGGCGCAGTGCTGGCCGCGCCGGTAAGCGGCTTGTTCCAGTTGACGATACCGGCACGCGCTTCCAGCAGCAGCTGATCAAACTGCGCGCGCTGCGGTGAGATCAGACCGCATGAGAGGCCATAGCGTGTGGCGTTAGCCAGCGTAATCGCCTCACTGTAGTCGTCATACCGGATGATTTGCAGCAGCGGTCCGAACACCTCTTCATCCGGCAGCGCGCTCACATGCGTCATATCAATGATGCCCGGGGTGATAAGCGCGCGCTGGCGATCCGGCCACTGCATATTCAGCAGCACTTCACCGCCCAGCGCCACGCGCTGCTGCCACGCCTGATAAATCTGTCCGGCAGCGGCAGGCGAAATCACGCTACCCATAAACGGCTGCGGCTCCGCATTCCACGCCGCGGGCTGCAGCCGGCTGCAGACGGCCACCAGCCGCTGCAGAAACGCGTCACCCGCCGCGCCCCGTTTTACCAGCAGGCGACGCGCGCAGGTGCAGCGCTGCCCGGCAGAAATAAAAGCTGACTGAATAGCAATATGTACGGCGCCATCAATATCTGCCGGATCTTCGACAATCAGCGCATTATTGCCGCCCATCTCCAGCGCCAGCATCTTCTCCGGCTGGCCGGCAAACTGCCGGTGCAGGTGGTACCCCGTGGCGGCGCTGCCGGTAAACAGCACCCCGTCAATCTGCTCTGCCTGTGCCAGCGCCTGGCCGCTTTCACGTCCGCCCTGCACCATATTGAGCACGCCCGCCGGCAGCGCTGCCTGCTGCCACAGCTGCACGGTTCGTTCCGCGGTCAGCGGCGTCAGCTCGCTGGGCTTAAACACCACGCAGTTTCCCGCCAGCAGCGCGGGCACAATGTGGCCATTTGGCAGATGCCCCGGAAAATTATAGGGCCCGAACACCGCCAGTACGCCGTGCGGACGATGGCGCAGTGCGCTTTCACCCGACTGCTGTTCGCCGGTACGGGCATGGTACGCTTTCACTGAAATGGCAATTTTATTGATCATCGCCTGCACTTCAGTCAGCGTCTCCCAGCGCGGCTTGCCGGTTTCCTGTGAGATGATTTCCGCCAGCTCTGTCTTATGCTGCTCCAGCAGAGCGGCAAAGGTTTCCACCCCCGCCTGGCGCGCCGTAAACGGCAGTCGCGCCCAGTGCGGAAACGCCGCGCGGGCTGCCGCACAGGCGGCGCTGACCTGAGCCACAGAGGCGGCGTTGCCCTGCCAAAGCGGTTCACCTGAAACCGGATCGGCTTTCGTGAAGGCGTCACCGTCGCCGCGCAGCCACTGATTATTAATAAAGTGCGTCATGCCTGTTTCTCCTCGCGGCAGAGTGTTACAACCCGTAGCGCATCACCATATTCACAGCACAGCGCCTGACGCTGGCTCTCACTGAGACAGACGTGACCGGTGGCGATATCCACCGGCAGCAGCGTGGCGCGAAAGCGCTGATAATTGCTGTTAGCAACCAGGCAGAGCGGCCAGTGCGCCTGCGCCTCACCGGCACCTGCCGGCAGCAGCGTGCTTTTACGAATCGCCCGGATACGATCAACTTCACACTCCAGCGTCGGTCCGCCATCAAAGATGTCGATATAGTTCTGATAGCGAAAACCCTCCGCCTCCAGCACCGCGCGCGCCGGAGCCGTTTTCGGGTGCACTTCACCAATGACGCGCTGCGCCGCCTCGCTGAGATAGTGAATATAGAGCGGATGTTTCGGCATCAGCTCCGCGATAAACGCTTTCTGACCGGTGCCGCTGAGAAAATCTGCCTGGCGAAACGGCATCGAGAAGAAATGGCTGCCTACGCTGTCCCAGAAAGGAGAGTGCCCGCTGTCATCGCTGACGCCGCGCATCTCTGCCACCACGTTACGCATAAAGCGATCGCGGAAGTTCGCCATAAAAAGAAAGCGTGATTTAGAGAGTAAATAGCCGTTCCTGCCGTCGCGGTAGTCGGGATCGAGAAACAGCGTACAGAGTTCGCTGCTGCCGGTATGGTCGTTACTGAGCGACAGCACCGGCAGACTGGCGTACACATTCAGCTCTCTGGAGGCGTGTACCTGCGTGCCGACCCGGAAGTTGTACCACGGCTCCTGTAACCCGACCGCCACTTCAATCGCGCAGATCCCCACGGCCCGGTTATCGTCACTGCTGGCCAGCACAAAGACATAACCCTGTTCAGCACGCGGCAGCGCACCCTGCCAGGTCAGCAGTGAACGCTCAATACGTGCCTGCAGTGTGGCGCTGTCTTCCGGCAGCGAGGTAAGCCCGCCGCCGGTTTTGCCCGCCAGCAGGAGCAGCTGCGCCAGGTCATCATGTTCAACCGGGCGGATCACCATCATGATGTGGCTCCTCTGAGAATACGTTCACAGGCACGTTCAAAGCGGGCCAGGCCCTGCTGCACGTCTTCCTGACTGATATTAAGCGCGGGCGCAAAGCGCACTACGCTGGCACCGGCAATCAGGACCATCACGCCCTCTTCGGCGGCCGTGAGATTGAACTGTTTGGCTTTTCCGGCGAAATCGTCGTTGAGTACGGCGCCAATCAGCAGCCCGAGGCCGCGGATGGTTTTAAACACCGGCAGCCGCTGGTTAATCGCCTGAAGCTGATCAACAAACCACTGATGCCGCTCGGTCACGCCAGCGAGAAAAGCGGGCTGGTTGACCAGCTCCAGCACTTTACCCGCCACCGCACCCGCCAGCGGGTTACCGCCATAGGTCGTACCGTGTGTGCCCACCCCCATCACCTGCGCCAGATCCTCACGCGTCAGCATGGCACCAATCGGGAAGCCGCCGCCCAGCGCTTTTGCGGTAGTGAGCACGTCCGGCGTAACGCCGTAGTGCATATAGGCGTAAAGCGATCCGGTACGCCCCACGCCGCTCTGCACTTCATCAAAAATCAGCAGCGCCTGATGACGATCGCACAGCTCACGCAGACCGCGCAGGAAGGCTGCATCGGCAGGCAATACGCCGCCCTCGCCCTGTATCGGTTCAACAATCACGGCACAGGTGCTGTCATTAATCAGCGCAGCGGCCGATTCCAGGTGATTAAACTGCGCATGCTGAATGGCCGGCGGCAGCGGCGCAAAGTCGCGCGAATAGGCGGGCTGTCCGCCAGCCGACACCGTAAACAGGGTGCGGCCATGAAAAGCGTTGGTGAACGCCACAATGCCGCTTTTTTGATCGCCAAAGCGGTCGTGCGCCACTTTGCGCGCCAGCTTAAGCGCGGCTTCATTCGCCTCGGCGCCGGAGTTGCAGAAGAAAACGCGATCGGCAAACGTTGCGTCAATCAGCTGTTTTGCCAGCCGCAATACCGGCTCGTTGGTATAGCCATTGCCGGTATGCCACAGCTTTGCCGCCTGCTCTGTCAGCGCCTGCTGCAGCGCGGGGTGTGCATGGCCCAGCGCGTTCACGGCGATCCCGCCAGCAAAATCGATATACTCTTTGCCCTGTTGATCCCACAACCGCGATCCTTCAGCCCGTACCGGTACAAAGGCTGCTGGCGCATAGACCGGCATCATCCATTGATCAAAATCGTGACGTGTAACCTGCAGTGACATAGCCGGATCTCCTGCCTCACCCCGGGTGAAGCTATTGTTTTAAAATTGTTAAGAGTGCGTAATCAGCAGCCCGACTATAAGGTGCAGCAAGCGTGCCAGCCAGAGGGCATAATGCATAAAAGGGAGTCAACAACGAAATTTCAATAAGTTACGGCAGGCTGTTATTCACTTATTTTGCATAAAAAGTGAATATTATGGTTGCGCCGCCGCTAAGGCAGCAAATTATTTAGCGGATTTATGCATTTATGGAAGGAAATGTTGCTTTTGTGATCGCACAGCAAATATTTCGCCATAACAGGGCACGTGGCGCGCGCTGGCAGCGCAGCACGCGCTAACGTGGTGCGAAAAAGTGCCTTCGCGTACGGGTGCGATCAGGGCGCCATGATATCGAAACTGTCACGGTTATGCGGTTCCAGGGCGACCGGCGGCTGCAGCTGGAGATCGATCCAGTTTGAAGTGACCCGCTGCTGTTTACTGTCTTCAACCGTCACCGACAGACGATAGTGATTCGTTGCGCCTGGCGAACTGTCCCAGGCGGGCATAATAATGCTCCAGCCCTGCGGATCGTCAGGCCGGGTACCCGGCGTCAGACTCAGCGCCTGCGTGTCGCCCTGCCAGCTTACTTTACGTACCGGATTCGCGCTGCGGATCTGCACTTTCAGCGGCAGACTCTCACCAGGATTCAGCTGCCACGGCGGCGTGGCGAGAAAAACAGAGAAGGTTTTTCGCTGGCGAAAAGCCAGCACCGGCGTCGAGCTGCGCGTCACCGTATCATAGCGGCTGCCGCGCAGCGAACGGGTGGCGGCAACGTTATCCGGGCTGAGCTGCTGACTGAGCGCCACGCCGAACCGGTAGTTAAGATGCAGCCCGAGCTGATCCTGACTCTCCCCTTCGCTGCTGGTTTTGTGGCTGGCGGAAACGGTAACCAGTGGCACCGGCGTATAGGAGAGACCCAGCGTCAGCGCAGAGGGATTGTGATACGTGTTGCCGGAGTTAAACAGATCAACATTGTTGCCCAGATACTGTTGCCAGCTGACCGAAACGCCCAGCTGACGATAAAACGGCAGATAGCCGCGCGTGGTGACATCATAGCCGCGCGCCAGCCGCTGCTGCTGAAACGGATTGCGGTTGCGCCAGCCTGAAAGCGGCGTGTAGTAGTTAGCGGAAAAGCGCAAAAAGTCAGACCAGGCTTCAGTACCTACCGACGCACGCTGCAGTCCGCTGTCGAACATACGATCCACAAATCCGTTATAACCGAGCAGCCAGTTACCCGCCACCCAGCGCTGTCCCAGGCCGGCATTACCTATTATCCCGTCATCCGTCTGATGAACACCCAGCTCGCTGAAGGTCAGGTAGTTATAGCGATCGGCCCACGGCGTCAGCAGTGACGCACCGCTGCCGCTGAAGTTGCCTTCCATGTCGACATTAAGATCGATCTGCGCCTGCCCGTAAGGCGACAGCAGCAGCTGGCCTTCATCCGCCACCCGGGTCGCGACCTCATCGCGAAAATGATTAAAGGCCCAGATCCCGGCCTGCTGCCCCAGTGAAGTATCACTGTCGCCGTTCTGGCTTGCTTCGCCAATACTCTTCGCGATAGTCGCCAGCTTTTTACTGAACACGTCGGTATCAGCGTTATAGCCCAGCGCCGGCAGGTTATCGGCGATTTGCCGGAAATGAGCAGGATCGGTAAAGGGGGCATCAGTGACGCGGGTAGCGGTTGTCAGCGCCAGCGCAGGCAGCGCTACGCCAGTCAGGCAGAATGGCAGAAGTGTGCGGATAAGCAGTGGCAACATAAAATCAGTTATCGTTTCGGTAATAAAGTAGATGGCGATCACAAAACGGCAGATCTAACCTTATCACACTCTGCTGATTCTGCTGGCTATTTAGGAGGATTCACGGAAAGCGGTGCAGGCGTATGGCAGAGCAGTGCAGAGACAGACCGGGTGCCTGTCTCTGCGCTGCGGTTAAAAACCTAAGCTGTCCAGCAGGTCATCAACCTGATCCTGACTGGAGACCACGCCAGGGGCGTTTGCGTGGATCTGTGGGCCGTTCAGCAGGCTGGTGGCATCTTTACGCGCCGTTGCGTTTGCTTCCGGCATGTTCTCCAGCAGCACCATCAGCAGCTGCCGTTCAATTTCCTGGATAACATCCATCATGCGCTTGATCACCTGACCCGTCAGGTCCTGAAAATCCTGCGCCATCATGATATCCAGCAGCTGCTTGTTGGTGAATGACGTGTGCTGCGGCACCTCAGCGAGAAACTCACGCGTATCCGAAACCAACTCGCGCGCATCAGCAAGCTCGATCGGGTTTTCAAACCACGCATCCCAGCGCCCTTTTAACTGGGTGGCGCCCGCTTCCATCTTATCCTGATGCGGCTGTGACGCTTCCACACTGTTCAGCGCGCGTTCTGCTGCCTGCGCCGTCATCTGTACTACGTAATCCAGACGATCGCGGGCATCCGGGATCGCTTCTGCGGCTTCGGCAATCGCCTGATCCAGCCCGAGTTCACGCAGGCTGTCGCGCAGCATACGCGTCAGCGAGCCAATTCGGGCAATAATGTCGTGTGCCGAGGCTTCTTCGGTTGATTTCGGAAGGTCGCTCATCACATCTCCTTACATGCCCAGTTTTTCAAAAATTTTACCCAGCTTCTCTTCCAGCGTGGCAGCGGTGAACGGTTTCACCACATAGCCGCTGGCGCCAGCCTGAGCGGCGGCAATAATGTTCTCTTTCTTCGCTTCTGCCGTGACCATCAGCACCGGCAGCTTGCTCAGCGTGGCGTCGGCGCGAATGGTCTGCAGCAGTTGCAGACCATCCATGTTTGGCATATTCCAGTCAGAAACCACGAAGTCGAAGCCGCCTGCGCGCAGTTTATTCAGCGCATCAACGCCATCCTCGGCCTCTTCAACATTATTAAAACCCAGCTCTTTCAGCAGGTTGCGGACGATGCGACGCATGGTGTTAAAGTCGTCCACTACCAAAAAGCGCATATTTTTATCAGCCATATCTACTCCTGTGTTGTCTCGTCCGGCAGGACGGGCTCGTTAAATTCGCAATGCCTGTCCGGCGCTAATTTTTGCCAGCATATGCTGGCTGATGTGGCCCAGATCGACCACTTCGCTGGCGCCGCCCATCGCTATCGCTTCGCGCGGCATGCCAAATACCACGCAGCTGGCTTCATCCTGCGCGATGGTCCAGGCGCCTGCGCGATGCATTTCCAGCATCCCGGCCGCGCCGTCATTTCCCATCCCGGTCAGAATGACGCCCACTGCATTTCGTCCTGCGTTAACGGCCACTGAGCGAAACAGCACATCTACGGAAGGTTTGTGCCGGTTAACCGGCGGGCCATCATTAAGTTTTACAACGTAGTTCGCCCCGCTACGCCCCAGCTCCATATGCATTGCGCCGGGCGCAATATAGGCGTGGCCTGGCAGAATACGTTCACCATCCTCCGCCTCTTTCACGGTGATCTGGCAGAGCTTGTTCAGCCGTTCGGCAAACGAGCGGGTAAAGCCCGGCGGCATATGCTGCGTGATCAGCAGCGCCGGACTGGTCGCCGGCAGCGGCTGCAGTACATGACGGATCGCTTCCGTACCGCCGGTGGAAGAGCCGATTGCAATCAGCTTTTCACTGCTGAGCAGCGGACCGGCTTTCAGCGTGACCGGCGCCGGCGACACGGTGCGCGTATGCAGCTTTGCCCGCGCCGCGCCGCGGATTTTGTCAGCGATCATCTGGCTGTAAGCCAGCATACCCTCGCGGATCCCCAGCTGCGGTTTCGTGACAAAATCCACCGCCCCCAGCTCCAGCGCGCGCAGCGTCACTTCCGAGCCCTTACCGGTGAGCGAGGAGACCATCACTACCGGCATCGGCCGCAGACGCATCAGCTTTTCCAGAAAATCGAGGCCATCCATACGCGGCATCTCGACATCCAGCGTCAGCACCTGCGGGTTGTACTGTTTGATCAAATCCCGCGCCACCAGCGGGTCCGGTGCCGTCGCGACCATCTCCATATCGGGATGGCTATTGATGATTTCCGTCATCAGCTGACGCATCAGCGCCGAGTCATCCACGCACATCACGGTGATTTTGCTCATCGTCTTTCCTTAGTCAGCCCATACACGGTCTGCCCGCGCAGCCAGAACTCTTTGCTGATCTGGCTGAAGTTTTCCGAATGCCCGGCAAACAGCACGCCACCCGGCTTCAGCAGCGGAACAAAGCGGCGCAGGATTTTTTCCTGAGTCTCTTTATCGAAATAGATCATTACGTTGCGGCAAAAAATAGCGTCAAACGGTCCGGGCAGTGCCCACTCATTGGCCAGCAGATTCAGCTGCGAGTAGTGCACCATGCCTGCCAGCTCGGAACGTACGCGCACCATGCCTTCATGCGGGCCGGTGCCGCGCAGAAAGAAGCGCTGCAGCTGTGACTGCGACAGCGTACGCAGCTCCTCCTGGCGATAGACGCCCGCCACCGCTTTTTCCAGCACCTGTGTATCGATGTCGCTGGCATGAACCTGAAATTTTCCCGGTCCGGTGCCCAGCGTTTCCGCCAGCGTCATCGCGATTGAATAAGGCTCTTCTCCGGTTGACGCGGCAGTACTCCAGACGCTGTAGCTTCCGCTGCGCTTCCGGGCATGTTCTGCCAGAATCGGGAAGTGATGCGCTTCGCGAAAAAACGAGGTCAGGTTAGTGGTCAGCGCATTGATAAACGCCTGCCATTCAGCGCTGTTAGGATCCTGCTCAAGCAGCGCCAGATAGCGGCCAAAATCGTCGATATTCAGCGTCCGCAGCCGCCGGACCAGGCGGTTGTAGACCATCTCACGTTTATGATCGGCCAGTACAATACCCGCACGCTGATAGATCAGCTGGCTGATACGACGAAAGTGCGTATCGGAGAGCGGCAGACGCTGTACCATCTGTGCAAGCAGCGTGGTCGGCTCATTTTGATCCAGGAACGTCGATTTCTTCATCTCGGGCCATCCGGCAACAAACTGTTAAGTGATTATTCTCTGATTGCTACGCTGCTGCCGGTACTTACCGGGTTAGCGGGCCGCCAGAAGCGGCCCGGCTGCGTTAAAAGGTTTCCCAGTTATCATCAGCGCCGCGTGCGCCAGGAGCGGGTGCCAGCGCTTTTTGTACAACCGGCGGTACCTTTTTCAACGCTGTAGATACGTTAACGGCCTGCGCGACAAATTCTTTACCAATATTGAACACAGCAACGGATTGTTTCAGGCGGCTGGCCTGCTCTTCCAGCGCCGCGGCGGCCGTCGCAGACTCTTCAACCAGCGCGGCGTTCTGCTGCGTGACCCGGTCCATTTCCGTCACGGCCACGCCAACCTGATCGATACCTTTGCTCTGCTCATCCGAAGCAGACGCGATTTCACCCATGATGTCGGTCACACGCGTAACGGCGCTGACGATCTCACTCATGGTTTCACCTGCGCTCTCCACCAGCACGGAGCCGGTATTAACGCGGCTGACAGAATCTTCGATCAGCGCTTTGATCTCTTTAGCCGCCTGAGCACTACGCTGTGCCAGACTGCGCACCTCACCCGCAACCACCGCAAATCCGCGGCCCTGCTCACCGGCGCGGGCCGCTTCTACCGCAGCGTTCAGCGCCAGAATATTGGTCTGGAAGGCGATCCCATCAATAACGCTGGTGATATCCGCAATTTTCTTTGAACTGCCGGCAATATCTTTCATGGTGCTCACCACGCCATCGACCACTTTGCCCCCCTGCTGCGCGGTCTCTGAGGCGTTAAGCGCCAGCTGCGATGCCTGACGGGCATTGTCTGCGTTCAGCTTCACCGTGGCAGTAAGCTGCTCCATGCTGGCAGCCGTCTGCTCCAGCGAAGCCGCCTGCTGTTCGGTACGTGAAGAGAGATCGTTATTACCCATCGCGATTTCACTCGCGCCGGTATAGATAGCGTCAGACCCATCGCGTACGGTACGCACCGTGCGCGCCAGCTCCTGCTGCATCTCGGCCAGCGAACGGAGCAGATCGCCCACTTCGTTACGCACGCTGACTTCAACACTCTGCGTTAAATCACCCCGCGCGATGTGACGGATATGTTCAATGCTCTGTTTCAGCGGCCGGATCAGCGCTGAGCGCATACCGCTCCAGACCAGCGTGATAACCAGCAGCGTCACCAGCAGGGTGCCCGCTACCAGCATGATGGCGTGACGATACGCGCGCTCATTGGCATCAATACCCTGTTGCGCCAGTCCCAGGTTGGTACTGAGCCAGGCGTTGTAATCCTTTTCAAATTTGTCCTGCAGACTCTGAGTCGGCTGATCAACAAAGCCTTTAAAGTTGCCTGACCCCAGGAATACCACCAGCTCAGCCAGCGCATCGCGATAGGCTTTATAGTTGGCCTGCAGCGCCAGTACATTCTGCGCACTCTTTCCCTGCTCCGAGAGGCTGGCATTAAAATCGGCAAAGCCCGCATCGGCGGTTTGCAGCTCATCATTGGCGAGCGCAACCAGCTCTTTCACCGTGGCACCCGATCCCGCCATCTGGCTATCCTGCAGATAGCGAATACCGGCGCGGTTCAGCGTATTACGCGCCTGCACCAGCGATACCCAGGAGGTGCCCATGGCGCGCTGCAGGGTACTGAGGCGCTGGTTATAGGCAAAATTATCTTTATCGGCTTTTACCGTTGAGAAGAACATCCCACCGGAAAAAATCTGCAGCAGCGCAAACAGCGCCAGCACGCAAAGCAGGCCGGAAACAACACGAATACGACTAAACATAAACACCTCATTGGTTGGCGAATCGCTGTAGTTATCGGCGCACCAGAGGCAATCTTTACAGGAGGGTAATAGCGGAAGTGGCCCTCTTCCTTTCAGCAGGAAGAGAGCCGGTTACTGTCAGAACGTTTCCCAGTTCGCATCGCCCGCGGTAGCGCTGGCGGTGGCAGTTTTACGCGCCGGGCTGCGCAGCGGCTGCGACTGCCTGGTTTCTGTCAGACGCTGGGTGGCCGGGGCTGCAGTACGCGGGATATGAAACACGGCGACCGACTGACTCAGGCGACTCGCCTGCGCTTCCAGCGACGCGGCGGCGGCGGCTGACTCCTCGACCAGGGCGGCGTTCTGCTGTGTCACCCGATCCATTTCAGTCACCGCGTGGCCCACCTGATCGATACCGCGACTCTGTTCATCTGACGCAGAGGCGATCTCGCCCATGATATCGGTGACGCGCGTGACGGCGCCGACGATATCGCTCATGGTGTCACCGGCGGTCCCGACCAGCTGCGAACCGGCATTAACCCGCGTGACCGACTCTTCAATCAGCCCTTTGATCTCTTTCGCCGCCTGGGCGCTGCGCTGTGCCAGACTGCGCACCTCACCCGCCACCACAGCAAAGCCGCGTCCCTGCTCACCGGCGCGTGCCGCTTCGACGGCGGCGTTGAGTGCCAGAATATTGGTCTGGAACGCAATACCATCAATAACGCTGATAATGTCGGCAATCTTTTTCGAACTGCCGGCAATATCGCTCATGGTACGTACCACGCCTTCCACCACGTCACCCCCTTTACGGGCCGTGTCAGAGGCGCTCAGCGCCAGCTGCGACGCCTGACGGGCATTTTCAGCGTTCTGTTTTACCGTGGCGGTAAGCTGTTCCATGCTGGCAGCCGTCTGTTCCAGTGAGGCTGCCTGCTCCTCAGTACGGGCAGACAGGTCATTATTACCGGCGGAGATTTCGCTGGCACCGGTGAAGATCGCATCAGAGCCATCGCGCACATCGCTGACGGTACGCACCAGTGACTGCTGCATCTCATGCAGACTGGCCGCCAGCTGGCTCATCTCATTGCGTCCTTCCACCTGAATCGGCTGGGTCAGGTCGCCGGAGGCGATATGACGGATATGCCCCAGCAGCGCGTGCAGCGGACGGATCAGCACCACCCGCAGGCCAAACCAGCAGCCGGCGATCACTGCAATGACCACCACCATCACGGCGGCCAGCAGCCACATCATGGTGGTAAAGGCGCGCTGATTCTGGACGACGCCTTTCGCCGCAAGTTCTGCCTGTGCAGTACGCCACTCTTCATAGGTCGCTTTCATTTTGACCTGGCGCGCCTCAATATTCTGCGCAAACATGCCCTGCAGATCGTTGGCTTTCAGGCGATCGAGCATCGCTTTCAGGCCGTCGTTAAAGGCGTTGTAGTCAGACTCCAGCCGTTCGGTTAACGCCTCCGGCAGACCCGGTGTGGATGGCAGGTTGTAGTAACGCTGGTAGTGATCGGCAGCCACGCTCAGCTGCTTCTCCGTCTGAGCAATCAGCGCGTTGAGCTGTCCGCCGTTGGTTTGCGTTGCCATACTGCCCTGCATACGCAGCATGGCGCGGTTAAGCACGGTACGGGTCTGATTAAGCTCAATCCACGCATCCGACATGGCGGCAACATTATTGGTAGAAGTCTGTGCGACGGCAAAAGCTTCTTTATCTTTGTTCAGCGCTGACCAGAACAGGCCGCCCGAGAGCAGCTGCAGCGCGCCAAAAATCAGCAGCACGGCGATCAGACTGGTAACGACGTTGATACGTTTTAACATGGTGTCTCCAGGAAGAATTTTGACACCCTGTTATCGACGCCAGCCGCAATTAATTGAGGTGGTTTACGCTTCTTTGTGCCTGTGCGGCCTTAATGAAGCTTTTGAGCCTGATTAATAACTAAAAAAACTGCCCTCTGTCACGTGTGACGGAGGGCATAACGGCAGTCAGAAGGTTTCCCAGTGGCTGTCCGCGCCTGCTGTAGTAGCGGCACGACGCGGCGCGGCTGCGACCGCAGGCGGGGCAATTTGCGGGTGGCGCACGCCGGCAGCCTGCGGCGTGCCACGCGTAATGCGGAACAGCGCCACCGACTGACTGAGGTGGCTGGCCTGCGCTTCGAGGGAAGCAGCAGCCGATGCGGACTCTTCAACCAGCGCAGCGTTCTGTTGAGTGACCCGGTCCATTTCGGTGACCGCCTCTCCCACCTGATCGATACCGCGACTCTGCTCATCAGATGCGGAAGCAATTTCGCCCATGATATCGGTCACACGCGTCACTGCATTCACTATTTCACCCATGGTTTCACCGGCGCTTTCTACCAGCACATAGCCACTGTTAACACGCTGGACCGAATCCTCAATCAGCCCTTTGATCTCTTTGGCCGCCTGAGCACTGCGCTGCGCCAGACTGCGTACTTCACCGGCTACTACGGCAAAACCGCGCCCCTGTTCGCCGGCACGTGCAGCTTCTACCGCTGCGTTAAGTGCCAGAATGTTGGTCTGGAAGGCAATGCCGTCAATCACACTGGTAATATCCGCGATTTTCTTCGAACTGCCGGCGATATCTTTCATGGTCGAAACCACGCCATTCACAACCGTACCGCCTTTCTGAGCCGTTTCTGAAGCGTTTCGCGCCAGCTGCGACGCCTGCCGCGCATTTTCAGCATTCTGTTTCACTGTTGCTGTCAGCTGCTCCATGCTGGCAGCCGTCTCTTCCAGTGAGGCAGCCTGCTGCTCGGTACGCGCCGAAAGGTCGTTATTACCGGCTGAAATCTCACTGGCACCGGTAAAGATCGCATCCGCTCCGTCGCGCACGTCGCTGACCGTGCGCGTCAGCGCCTGCTGCATCTCATGCAGGCTGGTCGCCAGCTGGCTCATCTCATTACGCCCTGTTACAACGATTGACTGGGTGAGATCGCCCTGCGCGATATGCCGGATATGCTGAATGCTCTGATTAAGCGGCTGAATAAGTACCCGGCGCAGCCCGGACCAGCACAGCAGGCTAACCGCAACCACTACGACCATGACGGCGCCAATCAGCCAGAGCATACGGGTATACGCCGTGCTATTTTCTTCTGCGCCCGCCTGCGTAAGACGGCTCTGATCGGCCCGCCAGCGCGTGTAATCAGCGTAGAAGGCGCTCTGACTCGGTGCTACCGGCGCTTTATACGCCTCGACCATATCCTTATTTTGCAGCGCGGCCTGCATAGCACTCAGCGCCTGACTGTAAGCGCCATAGCTCTGCTCCAGCTGCTGGTTAAGCTGTTTATCCAGTCCTGGCGTATCGGGCAGATTGTGGAATAGCGTAAAGTTGTCCGCTGCACGCTGCTGAAAATCGCGACTCTGTAAATAGAGCTCACTCACATCTGCCTCTTTCCCCTCCAGTTTGGCGGTGGTGATGCGCAGCAGCATACGCGTCAATACCACCCGGCTCTGGTTAAGGCTCATATAGGCATCGGTAATTGCCGCAAGATTTTGCGCGGAAAGCTGCGAGGCAGAAAAGCTGGTTTTGTCATGATACAGCGCCCGGATAAACAGCGATCCGGAGGTCAGTTGCAGAGCAGCAAAAAGTACCAGTACCACCAGCAGGCTGGTGACAACACGAATTCGGGTAAACATAATGGGGTCCATCGAAACAGGAAAGTGGGGATGAAAACGGGCCGCGCTGAGGCGGCCCGGCGGTAACGGTCAGACGCTGCGCAGCGTGTCCATCAGCGCCATTTCTTCGCTACTGAGCAGTTTTTCAATATCGACCAGGATCAGCATACGCTCGCCCAGCGCCCCCAGTCCGGTCAGATACTCTGTAGACATCGTCACGGCGAACTCCGGTGCCGGCCGAATCTGTTCGTGCATCAGCGACAGCACATCTGAAACGCCATCAACCACGATGCCGACCACGCGGTGTTCCAGGTTGAGCACAATCACTACGGTATTATCGTTGTACTCTACGTCCGGCTGCGAAAACTTCACGCGCAGGTCGATAATTGGCACGATTACGCCGCGCAGGTTAGTGACCCCTTTGATAAATTCCGGCGTGTTGGCGATGCGCGTGACCTGATCGTAGCCGCGGATCTCCTGTACTTTAAGAATATCGATGCCGTACTCTTCATCACCCAAAGTGAAAACCAGAAACTCCTGGCCGACGGTTTCGCCAGCGATTTTGGTCACGGTTGCCATGTCAGTCATATTTTTGCCCTTTATTTATCAGTTACGCTGCGGCACCGGCCACACGCTTTTCACGGTTCAGCGATTGCAGTGCGGACACATCCACAATCAGCGCTACGCTGCCATCCCCCAGAATGGTGGCAGCAGAGATACCCGGCACTTTGCGGTAGTTACTCTCCAGGTTTTTCACCACCACCTGATGCTGACCGATTAACTGATCGACCAGCAGCGCATAGCGGCGGCCCGCACTCTGCAGAATCACCACAATGCCCTGCGTTGCATCGGTTTTGGCATTCTGCACATCAAAGACGTTCCACAGCTCAACCAGCGGCAGATATTCGCCGCGGACTTCCAGTACACGCTCTCCGCCAGCCAGTGGCTTAAGCTCTTCTGCCGTTGGCTGCAGCGATTCCATGACGGCGTTCAGCGGCAGGATAAAGACCTCATCCGCTACGCGTACCGACATGCCGTCCAGGATTGCCAGCGTCAGCGGCAGCAGAATACGGATGGTTGTGCCTTTACCCTGTTTCGACGCAATCTCAACATGACCGCCCATCTCCTGGATATTACGCTTCACCACGTCCATACCCACGCCGCGCCCGGAGACATCGGTAACCTGCTCAGCGGTAGAGAAGCCGGGAGCAAAGATCAGCATGCCCACTTCTTCATCACTCATGCTGTCGCTGACCGGCAGACCTGAAGAGAGCGCTTTAGCCAGGATGCGCTCACGATTCAGGCCGGCTCCGTCATCGATCACCTCAATACAGATGTTGCCACCCTGGTGCTCAGCAGAAAGTGTCAGATTGCCGGTGGCCGTTTTATTGGTTGCCAGGCGTTTTTCCGGCGTTTCAATACCGTGATCCAGACTGTTGCGCACCAGGTGCGTTAACGGATCGATAATGCGTTCGATCAGGCTCTTATCCAGCTCCGTCGAGCTGCCCAGCAGCGTCAGCTCCACGTCTTTACCCAGCTTGCTCGCAAGGTCGCGCACCAGACGCGGGAAGCGGCTGAACACATACTCCATCGGCATCATACGGATCGACATCACCGACTCCTGCAGGTCGCGCGCGTTGCGCTCCAGCTGGCCCATGCTGTTGAGCAGATCGCCATGCGCGACCGGATCCAGTGCGCCGGAACGCTGCGCCAGCATCGACTGGGTAATCACCAGTTCGCCAACCAGGTTAATCAGCTGATCCACTTTCTCAACCGCAACGCGGATACTGCTGGATTCGCTCGATTTTGCTGGCGCCGCTGCCCGCTTGCTTTCGCGTTTTACGGCCGGCGTGATATCTGTCACCACTGCACTCTGCGGCTGAGCAGGTGTCGTTTCAGCAACAACGTCTGCGGCTACCGCGACCGGAGCTGCGGCCTCTGCCTGCGGGAAGCGGATCTGCGCTTCATCGATCACAAAGCAGAGCACTGCTACGATGTCATCTTTGTCGACACCTTCAATCGTGGCTTCCAGCGAGTGGGTACTTTTGACAACGTCGGTGACGCTGCCAAGGTTACTCAGCTCTTCCAGCATCAGATCTGGCTCTTTCTCTTTGAGATCGACCAGCTGCAGGCGCAGGCCGCGGCTGACAACCGTCGCCGCCGCAGGGGTATCGACTACCGCAGCAGCAGGGGCTTCAGGCACAATACCTTTCGCTTCCAGTGCCAGTTGACGCAGCGCCTCGCAGATGTAGTTAAAGCTTTCCGCATTAGGCTCCTGCGCAGTTTTATACGCATCGAGCTGTTCCTGCATAATATCTTTGGTTTCCAAAAACAGGTTGATGATGTCGGTGCTGAGCTGCATTTCGCCGCGGCGCGCACCATCCAGAATGTTCTCCAGGATATGGGTTGTCTCCTGTAAAACCGTAAAGCCAAACGTACCTGCTCCGCCCTTAATAGAGTGAGCGGCACGAAAAATGGCATTCAACTGTTCGGCATCGGGCTCCTGGGGATCCAGTCCCAACAGGTGTTGCTCCATGTCCGCTAACAGCTCATCGGCCTCGTCAAAAAACGTCTGGTAAAAATCGCTGATGTCCATGCTCACGGGATCACCTCGGCTGTGAGGGTTGGTCTGGTGTTACCGCACCCGCAGCGGGCGTTGCGGACGTGGCGGGCGCTGCCTGAGCCGCCGGAGCGGTCGGTGCGGTCGCCGCAGCCGCAGCCGGTCCGGCTGGTGCAGTGATAGTGGGAATCATGTGTGCCGGATCGCTGACCTGAACGGCATCGCTTTCGGCATTCTCTTTTTCAATGGCGGCTTCAGTATCATGGTTTAATACCAGCAGGCTGATACGGCGGTTGACCGCATCATCAGCGCCACGGTTCTTGAGCTTCATCGTGGCGGCCATCCCCACGACGCGCAGCATTTTGTTGCTATCCAGGCCCCCGATGACCAGCTCGCGCCGGGAGGCATTAGCACGATCGGCTGAGAGCTCCCAGTTACTGTAACCGCGTTCACCGCTGGCATACTGGAAGTCATCGGTATGGCCAGAAAGACTGATTTTATTCGGAATATCATTCAGCAGCGGCGCCACCGCGCGCAGAATATCGCGCATATAGGGTTCAACCTCCGCGCTGCCGGTTTTAAACATCGGGCGATTCTGGCTGTCGATAATCTGAATACGCAGCCCCTCCTGCACCATGTTGATAATCAGATGCGGACGCAGCGCTTTCAGGCGTGGATCGGCTTCAATCAGCTGATCGAGCTTTTCACGCAGCCGGTTAAGGCGGATCTCATCCAGCTGGCGTTTTTGTGCATCCATATCCACCTGTTTTCTGACTTCGCCCTTCTGCTGGGTCGGATCGTCTCCGCCCCCCGGAATCGGGCTCTCGCTATCGCTGCTGCGGGGTCCGCCTGTTACCGCCACTTTGAGCGGGGTTTTAAAATATTCTGCGATCTGAACCAGCTCCTGCGGATTCGCAATCGAGATGAGCCACATCACCATGAAAAATGCCATCATCGCCGTCATAAAGTCGGCATAGGCAATTTTCCATGAGCCGTGGCTGCCTTCATGCTTTTTATGTTTGCGCCGTTTAACCAGCACAATTGGGCGATTTTCATGCTTCATGAACTCTGGTCCGAAGTCTGTTTAGCCGGGTTTTTAGCGTTGCGCACGTGCTCTTCCAGTTCGGTAAACGAGGGACGCTCTGTGGAATAGAGCGTTTTGCGTCCGAACTCGACCGCGATCTGCGGGGCATACCCGTTCAGGCTGGAAAGCAGCGTGACTTTCACGCACTGCATCATTTTGGTGGTCTCAGCGCACTTCTGGCGCAATACCGAAGCCAGCGGTGAAATAAATCCGTAGGCCAGCAAGATGCCGAGGAACGTACCCACCATGGCGTGCGCAATCAGCGCCCCCAGCTCTGCAGCCGGACGATCGGCTGATGCCAGCGCATGCACGACACCCATTACCGCTGCAACGATGCCAAATGCCGGCAAACCATCGCCGATGGCGGATAAACTTTGCGCTGGTACTTCGCATTCATGCTCATAGGTCTCAATTTCTTCATCCATCAATGCTTCAATTTCAAAAGCATTCATATTTCCGCTGACCATCAGGCGCAGGTAGTCGGTAATAAAGTCCACTAACTGTTTATCGGTTAAAATACGCGGATAATTAGCGAAAATTTCGCTCTGCGAGGGATCTTCAATATCGCGTTCCAGCGACAGCATGCCCTGCTGACGGGATTTCGCCATCAGCCGGTAGAGCAGCGCCATTAAATCCATATAGACCGCTTTATTATATTTGGAACCACGCATCAGCAGCGGCAGTGCCTTTAGCGTTTTCTTAATGGACTTACCGTTATTACCGACCAGAAATGCGCCGACACCTGCCCCGCCAATGATCAGCAGTTCAGATGGCTGATAAAGTGCACCTAAATGGCCACCGACCATCAGATAACCGCCCAGCACGGAACCAAGGACCACGATATAACCCAGAATAATCAGCACAAAAACATCCTTACGTCCGTAACGTGTTGGTGGAAGTTAAGCCAGAGGGCCGCAGGCGATATTCACAAATCGGAGGCAAAAAAAAGCAGCGGGGGTAACCCGCTGCTGGATGGCTTCCACAATGCGAACATACTTAAACGGCGCGTTTAACCTGTTCATCCAGCAGTTGTGGAAAGGTATCGGCAGTATCTGCAGAAAGTTTACGTCTTTTTACGGCACGCGAAGGCGGCTGGCACAGGCTGCAGACAAAGCTGCCTGCGGGCTGATGTGCATGATTAATAAAGCTGCCGTGACAGCTTTTGCAGTCAGAGAGTTCCAGCATACCACTTTCAACGAATCGCACCAGGGTCCAGGCGCGCGTCAGCGCCAACAGCGGGCCCTCGTCCGATTGCGGACACTGCTCAAGGTAGAGACGGTAGGCCTGAATAACCGCCTCCACGCCGCAGCTTAAACCGGTTTTGAGTAAAAACTGCCAGGCGTTACAGAACATAGATGCGTGAATATTCTGTTCCCACGTCATGAACCAGTCGGTGGAGAACGGCAACATGCCTTTTGGCGGCGGCGCACCACGCAACTCTTTATACAATTTAATTAAGCGGCCGCGACTTAATTGCGTTTCACTCTCCAGCATCTGCAGACGGGCACCCAGCGTGATCAGTTCCATCGCCAGCTGAATATCGCGCGCTTCCTGAACGATACTTTTATCGCTCATTATACTGCCCTCTTTTTGGTGCTGGTTTCGGTTTTTGAAACGCTGCGCAGCAGACGGCTGGATAACAGGATACCGGTGTGAATTTGCTGCAAATCATCTACCCGTGATTCCTGGGTAAGACGATTAATTAAGTTATGGTCAGTAAAGCGGAACTGACATACAAGCTGATTCGTTTCAGCCAGCTTTACCATTTCAGGCAATGTTAACTGAGCCAGTGCATCTGCCATTGCTTCATCAATACCCAGACGAAACATAGCTGAAGGTTTTTCCTGGTTAATTAAGCGCTGCGCGAGCAGTAAATATGACAGATTGATGTCATATATATGTTTTAATAATTCTGATGTACCCATTTTTTCCATCCTGATAGACGCGGCATATATACGGCCACAGAATTTAATCTCTATGGTTCGGGTTGCTGGTTGGTAAATCTAAAGATGGCAAAAAATAAAATCAGTCATTAGCCAACATATATTTAAGTGTTTCATTTCCTACCGGGACATTCAGCAGTTTCAGTCAAAATTCCAGGCCATTCTTTTCCTGAGTCTTAACCTTCTTCCCTGATGTCTTTTTATCGTTTTTTAAGACTAATCCGAAAACAACGCAAATCTATATGGTCTCTATCCGACATACAACGTGAGTGGACCGGAATTTTAGATAAAGTGTGATATGGATCACACTTTTAAGGCAAATTTTTTAACCGAAGCATCAGGGATGCTTGCGTTTTGTATGTTTTTTAGTCAATTCCAATTTTTTTCGCTAATCTTTTCCTGGGAAATTTCCAGATTGTGATCGCGTCGTCATCTGTCAGGCTATACGGATCTTTTCGTTGTCATGTTGGGGTTAACTCATCACAACCCGCTACCCTGTGACTTTGCGGCAGCACAAAACACCGGAAAAGCACGGTTTTTATAAGTTTTAAATTAATCACTTACAGGGAATATTGCCGGAAGGCATCACTCTTACACCTTAAACGGTACGCGAAACGTGATGGCGCCTGAAAAATGGAGTGTCAAGACAATGTCAGCAAGATTGAGAAAACGAATATGGATGTAACCAGCTGTTACATTAACAAAATGAATGGGTGGTACAAAAAGCACACTGATGTATAACAAACATCGGCCTGGCCAGAGAAAACTTTAGCACTGATAACAAAACTTACAAAAATGCGGCTATTTTTGCTGCGAATCTCCCATAATGCTCGTTCATCAACTGGTTAGCGTTAAGCCTGATGAAATCGATTTTTTCTGTATTGCCGTTTCGGTTTCATTACCCTTTGCTGTGGCACATCCGGACGAGTGAATAAAAGTCAGTAAACGGGCTATGAAATATGCTTAGCCGGGTTTCTCTTTTCAATAAGGCTTTTTTGCTGGTGCCGGCAATAAAAAAGGGAGTGCATCAACGCACTCCCTCGTCATCGCTTTCAGTTATCCGTCATGCCAGCTTCTGAAACGTTGCAACTTTATTTTCCGTACCGTGATCGTCACTACGCGCGGACAGCGCATTGAGATCGTGCAGGAAGGTTTCGCGCCAGTGTGAGATATCCTGTTTACGCAGTACCGCCATCATATCGTTATAGCGGGTAATACGTTCCGTACGCGACATGGTCAGTGCTTTATCCAGCGCAGCAGCCACTTCGTCACGATCGTAAGGATTAACAATGAGTGCTGACGTCAGCTCATTCGCAGCCCCGGCAAAGCGTGAGAGAACCAGTACGCCCGGATCATCCGGATCCTGTGCCGCGACATACTCTTTGGCAACCAGATTCATGCCGTCGCGCAGAGGTGTGACCAGACCCACATCGGTAAGGCGGAAAATTTTCATCAGCAGTCGGCGATCAAAATGCTGGTTGAGATAATAGAGGGGGGTCCAGCCCAGCGTGCCATATTTACCATTGATGCGGCCCGCTTCTGTCTCCAGCTGATGCCGAATGTCCTGATAAGCCTGCACGTCGCCACGTGAAGTCGGTGCAATCTGCGAGTAACGAATTTTGCCGCGATGCTGCGGAAAGTTTTCCAGCAGCGCTTCGTAGGCCAGAAAACGCTCGGGCAGACCTTTGGAATAGTCGAGGCGCTCACAGGCGATAATGTTTTTAGCGTCACCCAGCTCACGCTTCATCGCGGCCATCTTGGGCGGCAGCGGCCCTTCTGCCATCTCTTTGATCGCATCAGGTTCAATACCGATTGGATAGACTTCGGTCATAAAGGTGTTGCCGAAAGCCCGATGCTTTTTCTCACCTTTGTTTTGCAGCTGCGTTTGCTGACTGAGGCTATCGAGAAACGCAACCCGATCGGATTCGGTCTGGAAGCCCAGCAGATCATAGTCGCTCAGCATCTCCAGCAACTCCTGATGCGGCGGCAGCGCATTGAAAATTTCCGGCGTCGGGAAAGGGATATGTAAAAAGAAACCGATACGGTTGGTCACGCCCAGTTTACGCAGCTCGGCAGCAAACGGCAGCAGATGGTAATCGTGGATCCACAACACGTCATCAGATTTAATCAGCGGCTTAAGACGATGAGCCAGCGCAGTATTGACCCGGCAATAGCCTTCCCAGGCTTCACGCTGATACTGCACCAGATCAAGCCGGTAGTGGAAAGCAGGCCAGATTACGGTGTTAGAAAACTGGCAGTAATATTGATCGTAATCATTCTGGTTAAGCGGGAACGAGGCGTAGGTGATCCCATCGTGCTCCAGCTTTGCGAGTGGCTCTTCTTCTTCACCCGCATATTCACTGATCTCGCCGTTCCAGCCAAACCATAAACCACCGGTGTTTTTTAGCGCATCAAGAATACCAACGGCCAGACCGCCTGCGCTGCTTTTACTTCCGTCGGGAATAGCAATACGGTTAGATACCACGACTAAACGACTCATAACCTGAACTCCTTACCAATATTGTCATGCTCTAATTGTAATAATAGTTGCTCCAGCCACTGCCAGACAGCTTCTGTGTCCGGCAGCCGGTAGCGCGCTTCAGTAGGGCCTTCGCCAACTTTGACAGAGAGACCCTGTAGCGCATTCACTGCAAGAAAGCCCTTTTCATCGGTCAGATCATCACCGACAAATACCGGAATACGTCCTGCAAAGGGAGCTTCCTGCATAAAGGTATTAATGGCTTCGCCCTTGTCGATTCCCCGGGGTTTGATTTCAACCACGCATTTGCCCGGCTGCAGCGTTAACTCAGAAAAACGGTTAACAATCTTTTCCGCCAGCTGCATGATGGCCGGCTCATGCTCAGGGGCATTGCGAAAATGCAGCGCAAATGCCATGCCTTTTGCCTCCAGCACGGCGCCTGGCCACTGACTGAATGCCTGCTCCAGTTCGTTCTGCAGCGCTGAGGCAACCGTATCTGGCAGAGCATGACGGTGTGTCTGACCGGTTGCATCGCGACGCTCTGCACCATGCACACCCGCCGCAGGCGCTTCAAGTGGCGCGGCCAGTTTATCCAGCTGGGCTATCGGCCGTCCGGACACCAGCGCCAGCGCACCGTGGCTGAGATTGGAGATTTGTTGCAGATGCTGACGAACACGGGCGGGAATAGTGACCTGATCGGGCTGTGCCTCAATCGCTGCCAGCGTGCCGTCAACGTCAAAAAAGAAGGCGTAAAGGCCGCCGCTTAACGACGGAAGGGTATTGATCTCGCTTACCACAGATGTCACGTCTCCTCCTTTTGTGAGTAATACATCAGGATGTTCAGAGGCGTGCAGCAGATAAAAATATTTAGGGTGAAACCACTAATAAATGCGCAACCTTTCCTGGTCAGCATCATGTATAACTGCATACCTGACGCACAATGAACATCGGCAGCAATAAGTGTAGACCTTATTCCGCTTTTCGCCATGAAAGTCGCTATCCGGAAAAATGGTTAGCGGTTTATCGCTTCGCCTTGCATCTGAATAACCACAGGAGGAATAATAAAAAAGAATAAATGTGTACAATGCCAGGAAATATGTATGACTTTTCCACCCTGCCAATTCAGAATATTCCTGTAGCCAGCGATAAAGTTTAACAGAAATTAAAAACAGGTTTTCTTTCAAAATGACAAAGGCTTGAAACCCCATAAAGAAATTCTTAAAAACGGGCCCGTAGCCCCCTTTTTTTACCGCTTCAGTTGCCGTGGAATTGACCTGCCTGATGCATTTATGCACACTGACCCGGGTCAGGGATATCAATGATAAGAGCGATAAGATGGTGCAAAATTACAGTCAGCGCGTCCATTTTTACTATTGCATTTTGGTTGCGCTTAAAATCCATGCTCAATCCAAAAAAAATGGCCATCTCCGGGGGAAAAATAATTTCCTGCTGAAGTGGTTACGTAACGCGCAGAACAATACGATTTTCCATCCGGATATCACCAGTGAAATTGAGTGGCTGCGCGGCAAGATCATCAGCGCCGGGCCCGATGCCGATCTGGAACCTATGCTGCAATACGTTTATGACACAGCAAAACGCGCAGAACGTTTACGTTATAATTTCTGAGCCCCCTGCTGATGTTAAGCGCAACGCAGTATCTCTTATTAACCCGCCCTTATAGACCGTTTCATTAATTCTGAAATGCGGATCTCCATTAAACAGGCTGTTCGATCTTTGCGTGGCTCTCTGCCTGAGCGTCCGCTGCACACTATGTATCACCTCCCGTTACGCTGGCCAGCGCTGTACGCAAACAACCATACCAGTTGCTCTTCCCCTGCTCCTGCTCCTGCATAACGTGTTATAGCGCTCAAACCCTTATTACACTGTTTCAGCAGATCGCTATCACATCCCGATCGTCAATCGCGTATTATCGGCCATCAGGAGCGTTTACCACGCTGCGCCCTATGTGGCGCAGACTTCATGGAGAATCTGCATAATGGCATTGACTATTCGTCACGCCCGGCCGGAAGACGCCGGTTTACTGCATCAGCTGGGGCGTATGACCTACAGCGCGCATTTCAAACACCTGTGGGTCTCTGCGGAAGAGATGGATGCTTTTATCAGCAAAGAGTACGGCATGGACGCACTTATCCATAGCCTGACAGACGCCAGTGAATGCTGGCTGATTGCCGAGTCAGCGCATCCTATTGGTTTTGCCAAAGTAAAATGGAGCGTGCCGGTTCCTGATTCCGGTATGCGGGGGGCTCAGCTTTGCAAACTTTATCTCGACCCTCATGAGACGGGCAAACACGTCGGAAGAGAGATGTTTGAAAGCATTATTGCCAGTGCGCGCCACCGTGAGGAAGGTTATCTGTGGCTGGAAGTGATGGACGCCAACGTCAGAGCCAGAAAATTTTATGAAGCGTTTGGCATGCAGCACATTAAAGATATTCCTTTTGTCACTGCCTCACAGCAGAGTATGTTGCAGATTCTGGGAATGTTAATTTAACCAGCCCTGCCTGCCCTGCGCATCCTGCCCAGGGCGAAAAGTCTCTCCTGCTCACATATCTGATTAATTTTGCCAATTATTCGGGATAACCGGGGCAAATATTCTCTTCGCCGGTATCCTGTTTAACTCGCTATGGTGCTAATTTAGCGAAGATTTTTACTCTTGTTGTTATCCGTTATATTTTACGCATAGTAAAACAAAACACAAAAATATATATAAAACAATAACTTAATTATATTAGCCGCTTCGCTTGCACAGACAGCATTCACCATTACGCTTTAAAACGTACCACGCACATGACTGCATTGATTCATCATGTTATTAAACACTCTTCAAGAGGCTATATCATGACTCAGCACAGAGGCGGTTCAGGTAACTTCGCAGACGATAAGCAGAAAGCATCTGACGCAGGTAAAAAAGGTGGACAGAAAAGCGGCAGCGGAAGCGGCGGCAGCTTTAAAGATGACCCTAAAAAAGCATCTGAAGCAGGCAAAAAAGGTGGCCAGAGCAGCCGTAAAGGTTCCTGATTAGCCGGACAGCACAGGGATGTGCTGCACTATTTTCCCCTCTCTGCTTTATTTCCTCCTGTTTAATCTGCCGTTACGCTTGCTGTTTCTCCCGCCGCAGACAACTCTTAAAGTCGTTTTACTTCCCTTATTTTGCTCCAGACTTACTGTTTAATACTGAAAGGATTTACACCCGTCATGAAACGTTTTATATGCTCGCTGTTCAGCAGTCCTGAATCCTTATTGCAGGTCATGACACAACAGGATGTTACTGAATCCATGGAGGAAGGAGACAGAATTATCATAGATGAAGATGGCAATGCCTCGGTCAATCCGCTTAGCCCCGAAGTGCATAAAGATTTTGCTGAGCACGTTTCAACTCTGAAGGAAATTTAAATGGGCACGGCTATTTTCATGGTGTTAATGGTATGCGGGTACTGGTATACCAGCCGCGATATGTCCAGCCGGCTAAAGATAAAACGTTCATTTGGCTGGGATGTCTATTTTCTTATCGCGCTTTACGGCTGCATTTTCGTTGTCCAGGGCGTACTGGCTACGGCGATTGTCTGGCTATTGCTGCTTGCCGCTTCATTTGCAAATAACACCTTTGGCCTGAGTGCCGATCACCACGCTAACTGGCATGTCGATTTTATGACCTGGAGCTTTCTGGGCATCCAGGCCCCGGTAGTCATCATGCTCACCTTTGCGGTGCTGTTTTGCGTTTACCGCTCCAACTGGGCTGGCAGCGCCCGCCTGACGCCTGGCAGCCGTAAAGAGTTGTATCAGCGCCTGTCCCGTTCTAACGGCATTGAACAGATGCTGCTGCACTGTATGGAAGAAGGTGAACTGGCCTGGGTAACGCTGAAATCCCGCCGGATTTACATTGGTATGATCCACGCCGCTACCTTTGAATTTCCTGGTACAGCGAATATCGTGATGATCCCGATGCTGAGCGGCTATCGCGATGCGCGCACCCTGAATCTGGCTATCGAGCACAACTACAGCCGCTGGTATCACGAGCATGAAATAAGCTTTCTCTCTTCACCCAAAAGCGCCCTCGATTTTCGTAAGGTGCTGATGGTTGATCAGATTGAGAGCCTGTCGCTGTTCGACCCGGCCAGCGCCTCTGCGCTGGCTCTGGGCAAAAAACGCTATCAGCGCCGCCGGATGCCGCTTAATCATTCCTGAGAGATGACGCTGAGGACGCAGCGGCCCGCCAGTGCCAGTTGCGTACCTCAGGCACATCTTCACCATACTCCCGCACCCAGGCGTGATGCGCAGCAATACGCGCCTGCAAATCCTCCAGCAAATCTGAATACCGATCGGCTTCTTCAGAAACGTGCAGCAGCGCAGCCTGCGCCAGATGATAGCGATCGAGCTTGTTCAGTACGGTCATATCAAAAGGCGTGGTGGTCGTGCCCTCTTCGTTAAAACCGTGTACATGGAAATTACGATGATTGTTGCGCTGATAAGTCAGACGATGGATCAGCCCCGGATAGCCGTGGAACGCAAAGATCACCGGTTTGCTGGTTGTAAACAGACGATCAAACTCCGCCTCACTCTTGCCATGCGGATGCTGTTCACAGGTCTGCAGCGCCATCAGGTCAACGACATTCACTACGCGTACGCGCAGCGACGGCAGTAATTCCCGCAGCAGATCAACTGCCGCCAGCGTTTCCATTGTAGGCACATCGCCCGCGCACGCCATGACCACGTCAGGTTCTCCCGTGCAGCTGGCCCATTGCCAGATGCCCATTCCCGCCTCACAGTGCGCAATCGCACTATCGATATCGAGCCACTGCGGAGAGGGCTGCTTGCCCGCTACAATGACATTAATGCGATCCCAGGTACGCAGGCAGTGATCGCCCGTCCAGAGCAGACAGTTCGCATCCGGCGGCAGATAGACGCGCACGATGTCCGCTTTTTTATTCACTACATGATCCAGAAAACCCGGGTCCTGATGACTGTAGCCATTGTGATCCTGACGCCAGACGTGAGAGGAAAGCAGATAGTTCAGGGATGAGACGGGCTGCCGCCACGGCAGTTTACGCGACACTTTCAGCCATTTAGCATGCTGGTTGAACATAGAGTCGACAATATGAATAAACGCTTCATAGCAGTTAAACAGGCCATGACGTCCGGTAAGCAGATAGCCTTCCAGCCAGCCCTGACACTGATGCTCGCTCAGAATTTCCATCACGCGCCCGTCGCGTCCCAGCTGTTCATCCCACGGCTCCAGCGGTGCCATCCAGCTGCGGCTGGTCGCGTCAAACACCGGCGATAACCGGTTTGAAGCGGTCTCATCCGGGCCAAACAGACGAAAATTATCCCTGTTGAGACGAAAAATTTCGCGCAGATAGAGGCCAAACTGGTGGGTCGCTTCTCCCTGCTGCGCGCCTGGTGCGCTGAGACCAGTCGCAAATTGCCGGATATCAGGTGTGACAAGCGGTCGCCGCAGCCGGCCGCCATTAGCGTAAGGCGTGGCACTCATACGTTTGTCACCTGCCGGAGCCAGCGCCCGCAGCTCAGCGTTTAAGCGCCCTCCGGCGTCAAAAAGCGTTTCAGGCTGATAACTGCGCAGCCATGTTTCGAGGATCTCCCGGTGCGCTTCATTCTCACGGCACCCGGCGACCGGCACCTGATGCGCGCGCCAGAAACCCTCTACTTTTTTGCCATCTACTTCTTTCGGTCCTGTCCAGCCCTTCGGCGTGCGCAGCACGATCATGGGCCAGCGCGGTATCGTCTCACTGCCGGCTGTCGTGCGTGCCTGCTGCTGGATAGAGGCAATAGTGTCAAACGCGCGATCCAGCGTAGCGGCCATCTGCTGATGCATTAGCTGTGGATCGTCACCACAGACAAAAAGCGGTTCATAACCATACCCGCTGAAAAGCTGCTGTAAGTCCTCGTCGCTGGTGCGTCCCAGCAGCGTTGGGTTAGCGATCTTATAGCCATTGAGGTGAAGAACAGGCAGCACAGCCCCATCACGCTGCGGATTAAGGAAATGGATACCGTGCCAGCTGGCAGCCAGGGGGCCAGTCTCTGCTTCACCGTCACCAATAACGCAGGGCACAATCAGGTTCGGGTGATCAAATACGGCACCAAAAGCGTGAGAAAGCGAATAGCCCAGCTCTCCCCCTTCGTTAATTGAGCCAGGCGTTTCAGGCGCCGCATGGCTCGGTATCCCGCCGGGAAAAGAGAACTGTTTGAACAGACGCTGCATACCCTGCTCATCTTCACTGACCTGCGGGTAAATTTCACTATAGGTCCCTTCCAGCCAGCTGTTAGCCACCATGCCGGGGCCGCCATGACCGGGTCCGCAGACATACAGCAGGTCAGCATTGCGCTGGCGAATAATGCGGTTAAGGTGGGCATAGATAAAATTGAGTCCGGGGGTGGTGCCCCAGTGTCCCAGCAGTCGTGGCTTGATATGCTCAGGCAGCAACGTTTCACGCAGCAGCGGGTTCGCCATCAGGTAGATTTGGCCCACTGACAGATAGTTAGCGGCGCGCCAGTAGCGATCAAGCAGTTCCAGTTCAGCCGTTGCGGCAGCGTCGGTCATCAGCTCGTCTCCTCATTTTTAGGGTAATAACTAACCTTAACTGAGAAAGCAGCATGCCGCGAATCAGCGCGCCAAAGATATTACGCTGACGCTTCAATAAATTAATTAATAACCGAAGCGCATACGTATATTTAAGCGATGCGGTAATTGTCGCTGCGCTTAAATATAAAAATATTGCAAAATCAAACTCTACAGATAAATCTTATAAGCAAGTATTTAAACCGCCCCGCTTGCAGAACATAGAAACACGATTACTATTAAATACGCAGCTCGCTTATAACTGGTTAGTTAGATCAGGTCATTATCATCTTATGATGAGACAATATATGTTGACTCAGCATCAAGGCGGTGCAGGTAATTTCGCGGAGGAAACACAGCGAATATCTGAAGCGGGTAAAAAAGGCGGAAAGAATAGCGGCACAGGCCTGAAGAATGATCGCGAAAAGTCTCTGACGCTGGCAAAAAAGGACTCAGAATGGCAATTATGGCGCCTGACAACAGGTTTTACGGATGAATCCTGCTGCACAGGGATTGCGCATATGATTCCTGTTCCGCACCAGAGCACAATAAGCTCTGCTGCCTTAAAAACCTCATCTTAATGAATAAACTGCATACGTCGTATGACGCCTGCTTTGCTGTTTATTATTGCACGGAGAACGCTTATGAAAGTTGAATCTCTGCTCGACCTTTTTATTCACGACCTCTCAGATGTTTATAGTGCAGAAAAACAGATAACCCGTGCGCTGCCCAAAATGGCGCGTGCCGCATCTGATGAAAGTTTAAAAGCAGCTTTTAAACAACATCTGGAGGAGACCCAGGGGCAAATTGAGCGTCTGGATCAGGTAGTGGAAGCCCACGACGAATTACGTATCAAACGCATGAAGTGCCATGCAATGGAAGGTCTGGTGGAAGAAGCGCAGGAACTTATCGATGCGACTGAAGCCGGCCCGGTGCGCGATGCAGGCCTGATAGGTGCGGCGCAAAAAGTTGAACACTACGAAATTGCTACCTACGGCACGCTGGTTGCTATGGCCAAAAAACTTGGTCTTGACCAGGCCGCCAGTTTACTGGCAGACACGCTGGCTGAAGAAAAATCTACCGATGAAAAACTCACAAGCATTGCAGAACAAGCAATAACACATGATTAAAAGGGCCAGCCCATCGGTCTGACTGTCAACACTGAGGTGAGCTATGTTTCGACACGTTAAAAAATTGCAGTACACCGTCAGGGTAAGCGAACCTAATCCCGGACTGGCTAATCTGCTGCTTGAACAGTTTGGAGGCCCGCAGGGCGAACTGGCAGCGGCCATGCGCTATTTTACGCAGGGATTAGGTGATGACGATCTCGGACGTCGTGACATGCTGATGGACATTGCGACCGAAGAACTGAGTCACCTTGAAATCATCGGTTCGCTGGTAGGAATGCTCAACAAAGGGGCGAAAGGTAAACTGGCTGAAGGCACGGAAGCAGAGGGCGATCTGTATCGCTCTATTACCGGTGCTGGTAATGACAGTCATCTTACCTCTATTCTCTACGGCGGTGGCCCGGCGCTGACTAATTCAGGTGGCGTACCCTGGACGGCTGCCTATATTGATACTATCGGAGAGGTGACGGCTGATTTGCGTTCTAATATTGCCGCGGAGTCCCGCGCCAAAATTATTTATGAACGCCTGATCAACGTTACTGACGACGTGGGTGTAAAAGATGCGCTGGGCTTTCTGATGACGCGTGAAGCCGCTCATCAGCTCTCCTTTGAAAAAGCGCTCTACTCTATCCGCAATAACTTCCCGCCGGGTAAACTGCCGCCGATCGAAGAGTATGCGCATACTTATTTCAGTATGTCCGACGGGGATGATGTGCGTGGTAGCTGGAATTCCGATGAGAACTTCAACTACGTCGCCGATCCTCAGCCAGCCGTTGATGGAGGTGATGGCCATGCATCAGTGGTTCTTGCCGAAGATGAAGCGGCAGCGCTGAAAGCCATGGCTGTCAGAACCGCCTCGAATCCTGATATTAATCCGGAAACAGGTGCTGAACTGGGCAGTGAAAAGCCACAGACGTAAATCCCAAGGAGAGATCAATGCATCTTAAACCTGTACAGCATGCTCGCGCAGGTCATCAGCCTGACAAAGATGAGCCTGATTTACCTGACGATGATACTGGCAGTGCGCCAGAATCGGGTGATAAGCAACCTGAATAAGCTCCCCTTCTTCTGACCGCCTTCGGGCGGTTTTTTCATCATAAGGGAAATTTTTTTAATGACGGGCACCAGCTTCAGCTCCTGTATAAATAAGCCAGACGGCAAAAGCCCGAGAATTAATGCAGCAAACTCAGAAAGTTATAATTTTTGTTTTTTATTCTGGCGTTTTTCTGATTCTGGTCTATGTTCCTTTAGTCAGGTTAGTACCAATAATCACTATAAGAAGTTAAGGAACTTTTATGGATTTCGCTCGTTTTAAAACACGTTTACAGCAATGGGAGCATTTGCACTTTACCAGCGTAGAATTACAGCAGCGCGATGGCAGATATGAAATCTATGCTACTGCAGCAGAGCACCAGACGCTGAGCCAGCTCTTTATCTGTAATGTCAGCAATGAATCTGCTGCGCAGGAAGAGATAAAACAGCTGCAAAGCTGGCTACAAAAGATTAAGTCCGGCCGAAGCAAACGTCTTAATGCGCGCCCGGCTCGTCAGGTAACGGTAAATGTCCCTGGCATGAGCATAAGCCGTTAAACCACGATTCAGACTCTTCAGCGCAAATAGCAGCATGTACAACTTTATCCTGAAATCTTTTAATAACGTAGAATTTCCCTGGTTAGCTGTACATGCCTGCAACTCATGTACAGAAATAAGGGCTGTTTCTTACCGGCAGAAGCGGAGCGGAAGCACAAGAATAAAAGCTCTTCACAGTGGAAGAGCAGAAGGTGTGGTCATGCGTCGTCTGGCGTGTAGCCAACCACTATTTCCAGTGTACGACGTAAAATGTCAGCCTCAGCGCTGTCACTGGTCGACTCCAGCGCCATGATAAGGTAAAGGATAATCGACTTATTGGTTACCCGTCCCTCGGTAGCAAGGATGCTACGTATCACCCCATCCAGCACCCGGGACTCATCGTTTAATGTGTGGCCAGCATCGCGAAAATGCGCAGCCAGTTCATTGTCAGGCAGCACATTGTATAGGTTTTGAAAATCTGCCATTTTGCGTCTCAAGCTGTTGTTGATAAGGCCGTCGTATGCAATACCTGGCTGCATCAATGTTTACGGCTGTTGCCCGATGATCGTTCGTTACCGAACAGGGGGTGGACATTATCCTTTTCCGGTTCATTTCGTTGTTGCTGACCAAGAGAAATGCTGGAGCGGACCTCTTTCAGGGCCATGCTGATTGCTGTGCGATATTCTTCATCGGTAGCCTGCATCTGCATATTCTGTAGCTCTGCCATCAGTGCATGCGTATTGACAGGCCCGGCGCGCTGAAGCAGCGTCAGGGCAGCTTCACCGATGATTTCGTCTATACTCTTCTGGTGTTTGCTCATCTTCATAGTGAATCTCTGTTTGCCGCCGCTTCCAGAGGAAGCGCGACAGTAAAACAGCGCCACGCAATGCGTGGCGCGATACAGCTCGTCACAGGTTATACATGAGATCGTGCACTCTTCCTGTTTGCTTAGACTGAATATAACCTGAACGTAAATCTGGTATTAACTTTCCCGCTCAAAAAGCAATCCGATAAGCTGATGATAATGCTGCTCTTCTTCTGCTTCTGTTGCCAGCTCAAGGCGACGCAGTAGCTTAGTACAGATTGATTTGCGATTCAGGTTGCGGCCTTCACGCAGGATCTCCACAACAACCTGTCCCAGCGTTTCCTGCTGAGAAGGCAGCGATGCTTTACTGAAGTAGTTGGCAATCGCCTCAACTGAGTTCGGAGCATATCCGTTCTGGCGCATAAGTGACTCCCGTAAATGTCAAAATTAACAATAAAAAGTGGAAATCTAACCTGTTGTACAGTATTTCCAAAAAAGTTGTACAGAGCATAATGAATGGGAGGGGCAGCTTTTTTTGCAAAAAGTGCTATCGTGGAGGGATTGAGATAACTTTACGCGCAATTTCAGACGGGTAATTGCTCATCGCCGTTACAGAGTGACGATGAGCAGGAAGCTTAATGACGGCGGGTGTCGTTACCAGAGCCGGTAACAGTGACGCTATCTGAACGCTGTAACATCTCTTTTAACGGCGAATCAGAGCGACGATCGGCCTGTTCTGTCGAGCGATGATCCAACAGCCACTGCTGCGCCTCATGGATCTGACTATCACGTTCCGCATCTGTTTCGCGGCAAGCCATATGTTGCAGTTCAGCCGTGAGTGATGCCAGAGTGACATCTGCGCGTCGCATCATTAGCGCCCAGGCCGCTTCCCCAATAACCGGATACTCATTCTTCATGCTTTACCTCCTGAGAATGTGAGCTTACGCCAGGTTCTCACATTTCAGTATAGACCAGTACTGGCAAATTTCGTTCGCTTTGGCTACCCTCCTTAGCCGCTTTTTACAGTATGATATTTACTATTCTGCCGGCGCTATATTCATCGCCCCGCTCTCACTCCGCTGCGCTTATATTTCTGGTGATTTTCCTAGTAATGCTGACAGAAAACCTTATACCTGCTGTTTAATTCTGCATATCATTCAAACCAGGATTTATTAATACCCGGCGTTGCTGCGCTTATATTAATCAGATAAAAAATATTCACCATCTATAATAAGCATAATCAGGTAGCGCTTATTTAAGCGAAGCATGACTAACTGACTCTCAAATAATATATCGGGATACTTTTATGGATCGGGAATTAATCGAAACGGCAAATACTCTGGGCGCTATTCTGCTTGACCGAAAACTGACTGTCACCACCGCAGAATCCTGTACGTCAGGCTGGGTCGGATCGACCCTGGCTGCCGTCAGCGACAGCAGCCAGTTTTACAGCAGCGGCTTTATTACGTATACCAATCAGGCGAAACAACGGGTACTGAACGTAAGTGAAGAGACGCTGGCTCGTGATAGCGCGGTCAGTGAAGCCGCCGTACGTGAAATGGCTGCAGGCGCTAAAGCGCTTTCAGGCGACGATAGCAGCATTGCCGTTAGCGGTTATGCCGGGCCGGATGGCGGCGAGGATGGTACACCCGCCGGCACCGTCTGGTTTGCCTGGGGCCTGCCTGATGGCAGTATCCAGGCCTGTCGTCAGCATTTCTCCGGTGAAAGCGAAGAGGTTGTCCGGCAGGCAACAAAATACAGTATTGAGCAGCTGACGGCCCGACTCAACGCCCTGTTCAGCCAGTCCGCTCCGGACAGATAAATCCGCTCTGGCTGAACAGGCTGTGCGGTCTGCGATTATCGGGTTGAATTCCGCCCCGTTCGCCCGCACTCTTAAGGTTTCGACCTGACAGGAGTAAATGTAATGGCAACCGAATATGCAATCGTTGCGGGCGGCTGTTTCTGGTGTACTGAAGCCGTTTTTAAAGATGTAATAGGTGTTGAATCGGTTGAAAGTGGTTATACCGGTGGCCAGCGGCCTGATCCGACCTATGAGCAGGTATGCAGCGGGGCAACCGGTCATGCTGAAGCTATTCGTATCGGGTTTGATCCGCAGCAGGTAAGCTACGGCGATCTGCTGGATATCAGCTTTGCCACGCATGATCCTACCCAGCTTAACCGTCAGGGAAATGATATCGGCACACAGTACCGCTCAGCGATTTTCCCTGCTAATGCTGAGCAGGAAGCAGAAGCGATCGCAGCCATTGCGCGCGCGCAGGAAGATCATGATGTGCCGGTGGTCACGACCGTTGAACCGCTGAAAGCCTGGTATCCGGCTGAAGCCTATCATCAGGACTACTGGGAAGGTGCGGGTCAGCGCAACGGCTACTGCATGGCAGTGATCCCACCTAAACTGCAGAAGCTGCGTAAAAGCTTCGCCAGTCGTGTAAAAACCGCGTAAGTTCTCTATCAGGCCATTATTCAGAATGGCCTGTTAATTTTCCGTAACCCTGTCGCCATTATCCGTCATAATAGGTCCCCTTTCCGCTAAGTGAGCGCCACCATGACGCCTTCAGTCCCTGCCACGCCGATGCGCCGGCGGACAATGAAACTTAATACGCTGGTCACGCTGATGCTGAGCGCCGTCATTGTGCTGGTACTGTTCACCGTACATATGTTCTATTTCTTTCAGATTGGCGCCTCCACCCGATCCCAGCTGGAAGATAAAGCGATGGCGGTGGCCCGTACGCTGGCCACCTCGCCAGATGTTCAGCGAGCGCTGCTGTTATCCCCTGCGGATGCCCATTTACAACCCGTCGCGAAAGCGGTGGAGACCAGCAACAATCTGCTGTTTATTACTATCACCAACATGGCAGGCATACGCTATTCCCATCGTAATCCGGAACTGGTTGGCCAGCATTTCATCGGCAGTGATATCCAGCCCGCCCTGCGCGGTCAGGAAAATGTTTCCGTGAATCAGGGCTCACTGGTTCGGGCGCTGCGCGTTTTCACCCCGGTTTTCAACGCACAGCATCAGCAGATCGGGGTAGTCGCTATTGGGATTTCGCTGGATGCTGTCACCGATCAGATTAACCAGAGTCGCTGGATCATTCTGTGGACTATCCTGATCGGCGCGCTGGCGGGCGCGCTGGGTACGCTGATCCTGGTGCGTGTGCTGAAACGCATCCTGTTTGGGCTGGAGCCCTATGAGATTTCCACGCTGTTTGAGCAGCGACAGGCCATCCTTAATTCGGTAAAAGAGGGCGTGGTGGCGATGGACGATCGGCATGACGTGACGCTGATCAATCAGGCCGCCTGCCATCTGCTGAGCGATGCGGCACAGGCGCATTATGCGGCTGATGAAACCTGGCGCGTTGACACCGCCGCGGTCGAACCGCAGCTGCGCAGCGTGTTGCAGAGCGGTCGGGCGCGGCGTGATGAAGAGATTAACGTTAATGGCCGGCTGCTGCTGACCAATACCGTTCCGGTACGTACAGCGGAACGCATTATTGGCGCGGTCTGTACTTTCAGGGATAAAACGGAAATCAGCCAGCTGATGCAGCGCTTAAGCGGCATGGTAAACTACGTCGACGCCCTGCGAGAACGCTCGCACGAGTTTATGAACAAGCTGCATGTGATCCTTGGCCTGCTGCATATGAAAAATTATGCTCAGGTCGAAGCGTACATCCTGAAAACCGCCAATAACTATCAGACAGAGATCGGCTTTTTGCTGGACAAGATTAAATCGCCTGTGATTGCGGGGATCCTGTTAAGTAAAATCAATCGCGCCTCAGACTGCGGGCATCGGCTTACTATCAGCGACGCCAGCTATCTGCCAGACAGCGGCAGCGAAGCGCAGATGGCCGCGCTGATTACCGTCACCGGCAATCTGGTAGAGAATGCGCTTGATGCGCTGCGCGATCAGACCGAAGGAGAGATCCACCTGATGCTCCATTATCAAAACGGCTGGGTGACCTGCGAAGTGAGCGATGATGGGCCGGGCATTGATGCTGCGCATCTTGCGACCATTTTTGATAAAGGGTTCTCCACCAAAGGCGAGAACCGCGGGGTCGGACTGTTTCTGCTTAAGCAGCAGGTGGAAAGCCTTGGCGGCAGCGTCAGCGCAGAGTCTGAACCCGGCGTATTTACGCAATTTTTAGTCCAGCTTCCCTGGGATAAAGGAAATTAAACCGCATGATTAATGTATTAGTGGTTGACGATGATGCCATGGTTGCCGAACTCAACCGCAGTTTTATCGGTCAGGTACCTGGTTTTCACTGCTGCGGCACTGCGGCGACGCTGCAGCAGGCGCGCGATTTTTTATTCAACAGCGACACGCCGATCGATCTGCTGCTGCTGGATATCTATATGCAGCAGGAGAATGGCCTGGATCTGCTGCCAGAGCTGCGTAAAGCGCAAAGCCCGACAGAAGTGATCATCATCTCCTCTGCGGCTGATGCCGAAAATATTAAAACCTCGCTGCACTACGGCGTGGTTGATTACCTTATCAAGCCGTTCCAGTTCCCGCGTTTTGAAGAGGCGCTGACCAGCTGGCAGCAGAAAAAATCGCTGATGGATAACCACCAGCACTATCAGCAGTCTGACGTCGACCTGCTGATCCACGGCAATCCGGCAACGCATCACGATAACAAGCGTCTGCCTAAAGGGCTGACGCCACAAACGCTGCGCACGCTCTGTCAGTGGATAGATGCACATCCGGGACAAGAGTTTTCAACCGATGAACTGGCCGCAGAGGTTAATATTTCGCGCGTCTCCTGCCGCAAATATTTAATCTGGCTGGCGCAGATTAATATCCTGTTTACCAGCATTCATTACGGCGCCACCGGCCGCCCGGTCTATCGCTATCGTCTGCAGCCGGAATATCGCTCGCTGCTGCAGCAGTATTGTCAGTAGCGCAGGTTCCACGTCGTATCGGTGAGCTGAAACCTGTAGTGGCGCGGGGAAGAGCAGATGATCTGCCGATCGCGGGTAACAAAGATGGCGTCAATGTCGGACTGGCTGGCGAGCCAGTTCAGTCCCTGCTCTGTTCCCATGCCATACAGCAGCGTGGTATAGATGTCGCCATCCAGCGAGCGATCGCTAATGACCGTCACGCTTAACAGCTCGTTATCCAGCGGATAGCCGGTACGCGGATCAAAAATATGGTGCCAGCAGCGCCCCTGTTGTTCAAAGTAACGCTCATAGATCCCGGACGTGACGACTGACTTCTCCTGCACCGCTATTACGCCGAGCAAAGTGTTATCATCAGCGAAAGGCTTTTTCAGCCCAATATGCCACCCCTGCGGTTCATGCGGGGGCGAACCCAGCGTCTGCACGTTGCCGCCCAGATTGATTAACGCCTGTGTGATCCCCTGCTGACGCAGCCACTGCTGTACCCGATCGGCAATATAGCCTTTAGCAATGGCACCCAGATCAATCTCCATACCGCGCTGCGGCAGATAGACCGTCTGCGCTGCTGCGTCCAGCACGACCTGATGCGGGTTGGTAAGGGGTAAGAGTGCGGTAATGTCAGCGGCAGGCGGCACGCTATTACCCTGAAAACCAATTTTCCAGCGCTTAACGATGGGACCAATGGCGAAGTTGAACGCGCTATCCGGTAGCGTGCTGACCGTATGGGCTATCTGGATCAGGTTAAAAACCGCCGGGCTGACCGCCACCGGCTGCTCGCCGGCGGCATGGTTAATCGCCATCACTTCTGACTGCGTCCGGTTAACGGTAAAGATCGTCTCCAGCTGCGCAATCAGACGAAACACCTGCCGGGCAAGTCCGGGATTATTTTCAAAGAGTTTAAGCAGAACAGGCGATCCCATCTGAACTGCAGAATAGCTGTAGACACCTGCCTCATTAGCCATAATTGCCTCATCACTGCCGGTGCCCGTACACACGGACACCGGTACAGGTTAGTTACCTAAGGCGAGTTTAGCGGCGTTACGCCCCGCTTTAATCCCGAAGATGATGATATCCGCTACGGCATTCCCGCCGATGCGGTTGGCACCGTGAATACCGCCGACCACTTCTCCGGCAGCCCAGGCGCCGGTGATCACCTGATTCTGTGCATCCAGGACTGCCGTATCCGTGTTAATGGTCACGCCGCCCATGGTGTGATGAACGCCGGGTGCCACGCGAATAGCGTAGTAAGGCCCCTGATTAAGCGGATGGCGCAGCGCGGTTTTCCGGCCAAAATCTTCGTCATGCTGGTTAATTACGCACTCATTGTAGCGACCCAGCGTACTCTGCAGCGACTCCTGATCCATATTGAGCTTAACAGCCAGCTCGTGCGGCGAAGGTGCGCTGATGACAAACCCTTTGGCAATGTATTCGTCAGCCGCTTTGTTATTGCGCCGTACCTGTTCATCAAAGATGATCCAGGCGCTCTTCTCCGGCAGTGCAATAATCTCCGCAGAGACTTTATCGCGCGTTTCCATTTCGTTATAGAAACGCTTGCCCGCCTGACTCACCAGAATCGCCCCGCCGCCGCGCATCGCTTCTGAAATCAGGTAGGAGGTCGTCTGTTCAACCGTGGGATGGATCTGAATTTCACCCATATCAACCGTACCGGCACCAATATGCTGCAGCATGGCGATACCGCTTCCGGTGGCGCCGGCGTGGTTGGTCGTAACAAAACCATCCAGCTCCGGCCGGTATTTCACCACCATTTCCCGATTGGCGCTGAAGCCGCCGGTCGCAACAATCACACTTTTTGCGTTGAGAATGCGGCTGTCGTTATATTCATCCACGACTTTAACCCCGGTAACCACGCCGTTTTCACACAGGATTTCAGCAACCGAGGTTTCGAGCAGTACCTCAATGTTGCGCTGATTCACGTTTTTCACCAGCCCGCTGATCAGGAAGCCCCCTACCGCCGAGCGATCTTCCGGCCGATGGGTGCGGTCAATGCTCATCCCGCCCGTGATGGTGATATCGCTGAGCTCTATCTGCTTCGCGGCCAGCCACTCAATCGCTTCGGGCGCGTGTTCGACAAACTCATGCAGCAGTTGCGGATTGTTTTTACCTTTACCGCCTTTCAGCGTCTCTTCATAAAACAGCGCCTTGCTGTCCTCAATACCTTTTAACTTCTGATAGCGCGTCTCAGCAGCGTTCATCCCCACTGACGCTTTAATGGTATTTCCGCCAATCGTGGGCATTTTCTCGATCAGCACCACGCGTGCGCCATCGTCATGCGCCTGAATAGCAGCAGCGAGACCGGCACCGCCGGTACCAATTACCACCACATCGTAATTGACCGGTGCATTCGGGTTGCCCCCTTCCTCAATCACATACTCTTTGCTGGAGGTCGCCAGCGCACGCGACACCGCTTTTTTCAGCGCCTCGCTTTGCGTAGTGGCCCCGGTAACCGCATCCACGTGCGGACTGTTTGCAACCAGAATGCGCTCGCGCAGGCTGTCAAACGTGCTGGTGAAGTCAACATCCAGCGCCGGATCCGGCACCAGTTCAATGTCAGTGATACGATCGGTATCCAGCGTGACGTTGATTTTCAGCTTCAGCGCTTCCGCCTCTACCTTCGCCTGATACACCCCGGCTTTATATTTACGATGGCCGTCGCTGACGTCGCGGATCATGGCGTCCACCAGCGAGAAGCGCCAGAGCGGTTCCGGAATTGTCAGCGCCTCACGTTTGGTGCTGTCGATGTAGAGTTCAAGGTGTTCATTATTAATAATGCGATCGGCCCAGTTGGGCCAGGCGATACAGGCTTTCCCGACGGCAACCAGATCGAAGCCCGATTCCAGCGCCAGCTCGGCATCCTCTTTATTCACCACGCCGCCGACGCCAATAACCGGAATGCGCGCCAGCTGAGCCGAGCGCTGCGCAATATATTTGGTAATCAGCGGCGTAGGGTCGCTGGTGTCGACAATGGAAGGACGCAGCAGCTGACCAACGGAGAAGTGCACGTAATCAAGGCCACGCGCGGCCAGTTTCTCCAGCAGATAAAGTGTGTCATCCCAGCGGATACCGGGCACCTCAATCTCTTCCGGTGAAAAGCGATAGCCGATAATAAAGTCTGCAGCAGCAAAGCGATCGGCCATCTGATGCGCAATCTCAAGGACTTCCAGCGGAAAGCGCGCCCGGTTATCGCGACTGCCGCCCCATTTGTCATCGCGCTGGTTAGAGTTGGGCGAATAGAACTGCTGGATAAGATAGGTATTGGCGCCGTGAATCTCCACGCCATCAAAACCCGCTTTAATGGCGCGGTTCACCGCATCACCAAATTTTTTGATCATGACATCGACTTCATCCGCGGTCAGCGCCCGGGGCGTGGTGGCCCCTTCGCGCGGCGCGGCGATGGCGCTGGGTGCGACAGGCGTTTTCCCGCCAATCAGCGCCGGCTCAACCATACGACCACCGTGGTAAATCTGCAGGATAGCTTTTGAACCCTGAGATTTGATCGCGTGCGCTATTCTGGCCAGGCCTGGGATTTTGTTATCACTATCAATAGCGATGGCACCAGGAAATGCCGGACCACGATTATCGATAAACGCACACTCTACAATAACGGTGCCGATTGTGCCGGCACGTACCCGGTAGTACTCAACCAGATCGCTGGTGACGCCACCGTCGTAATAGCCGGTACAGGTTGTCATGGGTGCCATTACCAGACGATTTTTCAGCACGGCACCTTTCGGCAAGGTAAGGGGTTTTAACAGCGGGGTAAGCGTGTTCATGATAAGTGACTCCGAAAATCAAAAATGAAATTCAATTCCTGGCAGTGCGACCCGTTTAATAATTAAAGTGGTCCGACTTCATGCTGTAAATATAACATTTAATTTAGTTACATAACTTAAATTATTAGTTTTAAAAATTAACAGTGAAAGAAGCGAAGTTTCAAAAAGAAGGCGCTAAATGCGTCATGCTAAGTTTCGTTCAAAAGTTGATTAAAATCAAAGATAATCTAAATAGCTTTAATAAATCATATTTTTCAGTTAGTTAAAAACCACACCCTGCCCGAAACCCTGAGAAAATCTTGCCAAATCCTGTTCAGCGCCTTTTCTCTTGTCTTGAAAAATCTGTCATAACACTCTGAAAGAAGCGCAGATAAAAATAAGCAAAATATTTTATTGATCTGGATCAAAATAGATATTTTAATTAATCGCATCATAGCGGCATAAATTAGATAATTCGCGAAACAAAATTGCTTTCTTTCTTTAGAAAAAGCGTCATGAAATTCCTGTACTGATGCCGCCATCAGGATCGCCCGGATAAAACGGCCGTCAGTACTGATATCGCATTCTTCTCAACGTGCAGACAAAAACTATGAAACTTTCAACGCAATCGCATGACCCTGCTAAAGCGCCGCCTGCGGCGCCGGGTAAAAAAAATCGCCTGCTGATGCTCTGCCTGCCGGTGCTGGTTTCACTCCTGCTGCTGCTGGTGCCTGCACCTGCCGGACTGGAGCCTTACGCCTGGCACTTTTTTGCTATCTTTGTCGGCGTGATTGTCGGTCTGATTTTTGAGCCATTGCCGGGCGCGGTGATAGGGCTGACCGGCGTGGTGGTCATCGCGCTATTTAGCCAGTGGGTGCTGTTTAGCCCGGCAGAACTGGCCGACCCGGCATTTAAAACGGCAGCGCAGTCGTTCAAATGGGCAGTCAGCGGCTTCGGCAACTCCACGGTCTGGCTGATTTTTGGCGCCTTTATGTTTGCAGCCGGCTACGATAAAACGCAGTTTGGCCGCCGGCTGGCGCTGATTCTGGTGAAATATCTGGGTCGCCGCAGCCTGACGCTGGGCTACGCCATTACGTTCGCTGACCTGCTGCTGGCTCCGTTTACGCCGTCTAACACCGCACGCAGCGGCGGGACCATCTATCCGATTATTGCCAACCTGCCGCCGCTCTATGGCTCTAAGCCTAATGATCCCAGCGCCCGCAAAATCGGCTCTTATCTGATGTGGGTTGCTATTACCGCAGCCTGTATCACCAGCTCGATGTTTCTCTCCGCGCTGGCCCCTAACCTGCTCGCTCTGGCCCTGGTTAAAAGCGTTACTGGCTTCGATATCAGCTGGGGTATGTGGTTCCTCGCTTTCCTGCCGCTGGGGATCCTGCTGATTCTCACCATGCCACTGCTGGCTTACTGGCTCTATCCGCCGGAAGTCAAAGTAAACGACGAGGTACCGCGCTGGGCTACCGCCGAGCTGGAAAAACTGGGCCGCCTGTCACGCAATGAGATCCTGCTGCTGCTGTTTGTCGTCGCGGCCCTGATGATGTGGATTTTCGCAACCGCCTGGATAGAACCGGCCATGGCCGCACTCCTGGTGATTGTGCTGATGCTCTGGACAGGCGTACTCAACTGGAACGATATCACCAGCAATAAAGCCGCATGGAATACCTTTGCGTGGTTTGCCACACTGGTTGCGCTGGCGGATGGCCTGGCACGCGTCGGCTTTATTGCCTGGCTGGGCAAAGAGGGTGCGGTGCTGCTGCAGGGTTACGATCCTCAGGTCTCCGCGGTGGTGCTGCTGGTTGCCTTTTATCTGCTGCACTATCTGTTTGCCAGCACCACAGCGCATACCACCGCCCTGCTGCCTGCCATGCTGACCATCGCCGCCTCAATCCCGGGCATCAATATGCCGGTGTTCTGCCTGATGATGTGTACCTCGCTGGGCGTGATGGGCATCATTACTCCTTATGGCACCGGTCCAAGCCCTATCTATTACGGCAGCGGCTATCTGCCGACGAAAGATTACTGGCGCCTTGGCACCATCTTCGGCGCCCTGTTCCTGGTGGCGCTGATGGTTATCGCTTACCCCTGGATGGTAATGATGTTCTGATGATGTTGCCTTGATGTTAAAAAACGCAGCCGCGTCAGCCTGTTTCAGTGTTACTATGCTCGCCAGTCAGCTCCTGTTACGGGCTGGCGAGAGAAAATTGCACCACAGATCGCCTAATTTGCCGCCCGCCGCGCAGGCGGGCAACACGAAGCTAAGTGAGCCAACATGTCGAACAAACCCTTCTATTACCAGAATCCCTTTCCTCTCGCCAAAGATGATACTGAATATTACCTGCTGAGCCGCGAGCACGTTTCGGTTGCCAGTTTTGAGGGTGAAGAGGTGCTGAAGGTTGCGCCGGAAGCACTGACGCTGCTGGCACAGCAGGCGTTTCATGACGCCTCTTTTATGCTGCGCGCCTCACACCAGCAGCAGGTTGCCGCCATCCTTGCGGATGATGAAGCGAGTCAGAATGATAAATATGTCGCGCTGCAGTTTCTGCGTAACTCAGAAATTGCCGCCAAGGGCGTATTACCGACCTGCCAGGATACCGGCACCGCCATTATCATGGGTAAAAAAGGCCAGCGTGTCTGGACCGGCGGCGGCGATGAAGCGGCGCTGTCGCAGGGTGTCTATAACACTTATATCGAAGATAACCTGCGCTATTCGCAGAACGCCCCGCTGGATATGTATAAAGAGGTTAATACCGGCACTAACCTGCCGGCTCAGATCGATCTCTATAGCGTGGATGGCGATGAGTATAAGTTTCTCTGCATCGCTAAAGGCGGCGGTTCAGCGAACAAGACTTACCTCTATCAGGAAACCAAGGCGTTAATCACGCCGGCAAAATTAAAAAACTATCTGATTGATAAGATGATGTCGCTCGGCACCGCTGCCTGCCCGCCCTACCATATTGCGTTTGTCATCGGCGGCACCTCTGCAGAAAGCACGCTGAAAACGGTTAAGCTCGCCTCAACGCACTACTATGACTCGCTGCCAACCGAAGGCAATGAGCACGGGCAGGCGTTTCGCGATACGGAACTGGAGCAGGAACTGCTGGAAGCGTCGCAGAAGCTCGGCCTTGGCGCGCAGTTTGGCGGTAAGTACTTTGCCCACGATATTCGTGTGGTCAGGCTGCCGCGTCACGGTGCCTCCTGTCCGGTAGGGATGGGCGTCTCCTGTTCTGCTGACCGTAACATCAAAGCTAAAATCAACCGTGATGGCATCTGGATTGAGAAGCTGGAAGATAATCCGGGCCGCTATATTCCGGAAGCGCTGCGCCAGCAGGGCGAAGGCGAGGTCGTCCAGGTCGATCTTAATCGCCCGATGCAGGATATTCTGGCGCAGCTCTCCGCTTATCCGGTGGCAACCCGCCTGTCGCTGAACGGCACCATTATTGTGGCGCGCGACATTGCTCATGCCAAACTGAAAGAGCGTATTGATAATGGCGAAGGGCTGCCACAGTACATTAAAGATCATCCGGTCTACTATGCCGGTCCGGCAAAAACGCCGGAAGGGCATGCGTCGGGTTCACTGGGTCCGACCACTGCGGGTCGTATGGACTCTTATGTCGATCTGCTGCAGTCGCACGGCGGCAGCATGGTAATGCTGGCTAAAGGTAACCGCAGCAAACAGGTCACTGACGCCTGCCATAAGCATGGCGGCTTTTATCTGGGCAGTATTGGCGGTCCGGCTGCGGTACTGGCGCAGCAGAGCATCAGAAGCCTTGAGTGCGTGGAGTATGCTGAACTGGGGATGGAAGCGATCTGGAAGATTGAAGTCGAAGATTTCCCGGCGTTTATTCTGGTGGATGACAAGGGTAATGACTTCTTCCAGCAGATCCACAATCAGTGCTCTGCCTGCGTAAAATAGCGCGCTGAAGCAGACCCTGTAAAAAATCCGCGGCGATATGCTGCGGATTTTTTTATTTTACAGAGAGCTGTTTGTTACGTGCGCAGCGGCATTTCCCGCGCGGCTTCGCGCTCGGTGCCATACTGTGACGCATCATAAGCGGGCAGATTGACGCTGATAATGTCCTGTTCGACCGCATCCAGCACCTCATCGTGCTGCTCCATAAAGTCATATCCTGCGTTCATGATCTCTCCTTTGCGCAGAGGCGTTTCTCATATCCTGCCCTGCAAAGATGACAGGTTTATGAAAATATAGCCTCTGCAGCAACTGCCGGCACGAAAATCAGAAGAACCCGAGCGGCTGCGTGCTGTAGCTCACCAGCAGATTTTTGGTTTGCTGATAGTGATCCAGCATCATTTTATGCGTCTCCCGTCCGATGCCTGATTTCTTATAGCCGCCAAATGCCGCATGAGCCGGATAGAGGTGGTAACAGTTAGTCCAGACGCGTCCGGCTTTAATTGCCCTTCCCATGCGGTAAGCGCGGTTGATATCACGCGTCCAGACGCCGGCGCCAAGTCCGTAAATCGAGTCATTAGCAATGGCCAGCGCCTCTGCTTCATCTTTGAAGGTCAGTATGCCTACCACCGGCCCGAAAATTTCTTCCTGAAATACGCGCATGCTGTTATTGCCTTTCAGCAGCGTTGGCTGAATGTAGTAGCCGCCGCTGAAGGCTTCACCAATCTGCTCAACGTTACCGCCGTGCAGCACTTCTGCCCCCTCCTGCTGTGCAATCTCAAGGTAAGAGAGGATCTTATCAAACTGCTGCTGCGATGCCTGGGCACCAATCATGGTTTCCGTATCCAGCGGATCGCCGCGTTTAATGGTTTTGATGCGCTTCATAACGGCCGCCATGAAGGGTTCAAAGATCGATTCCTGCACCAGCGCGCGCGACGGACAGGTACAGACTTCGCCCTGGTTCAGGAAGCCAAGCACAACGCCCTCCGCCGCTTTCTCAATAAAGCTCTCCTCCGCCTGCATGATATCTTCGAAAAAGATATTCGGCGATTTCCCGCCCAGCTCCACCGTCGACGGGATCAGGCTTTTTGCTGCCAGCTCCAGAATATGGCCGCCGGTCGCTGTTGAGCCGGTAAAGGCAATTTTGGCAATGCCCGGATGTGATGCCAGCGCTTCGCCCGCCTCTTTGCCATAGCCGTGCACCACGTTAATGACGCCTGGCGGGACCAGGTCTTTAATCAACTCAACAAACAGCGTGATGGAAAGCGGGGTCTGCTCGGCGGGTTTCAGCACCACACAGTTACCTGCGCCCAGCGCCGGCGCCAGCTTCCAGGCCGCCATCAACAGCGGGAAGTTCCAGGGAATGATCTGTCCCACTACGCCCAGCGGTTCATGAAAGTGATAGGCGGCCGTAAATTCATCAATCTCGGCGGCGCTGCCCTCCTGCGCCCGGACACAGCCGGCAAAATAGCGAAAATGATCTATCGCCAGTGGCAGGTCAGCGGCCAGCGTTTCGCGTACCGGCTTGCCGTTATCCCAGGTTTCGTTGACGGCAACATATTCCAGGTTCTGCTCAAGGCGATCGGCAATTTTCAGCAGCACCAGGGAGCGCGCCTGTGGCGAGGTCTTGCCCCACTGCTCTGCCGCCGCCTGAGCCGCCGCGACTGCATTATCAATATCTGCCCGGTCGGAACGCGGAAATTCGCCAATTGCACTGCCGTTAACCGGTGAGGTGTTGGTAAAATAGTGACCGTTGACCGGCGCGGCAAACTCGCCGTTGATAAAGTTGCCATACTGCGATTGCAGAGTGATCAGAGAACCCTGTTCTCCCGGAGCAGCGTAACGCATGATATTTCCCCTTACAGAGCGAATGAAATTTAACAACTTTTAAACCGTTAATTAACATTGCGCGATCGTGTCCAGCCTGTCAGGTATACAGGCAGGAAACTGTGAGCGGACGCGGGAAATGGTGTGATGGCAATGCACGATCGCACAGGCCGGAAAAGTCTGAGTTTGGCTTTTCTGCAGCGCAAAAGCGAAACCTGAACGTGATATGTGGTCAATACCCTGCAGACCACAGATTCAGGAGAGAAAGATGCTGGCTTCAGCCCTAACGGCAATGCGGTCCAAAGCAAACTTTGTGCAGCAGTTTATTCGCGATCCGCGCAGAATCGGCAGCGTTACCCCGTCATCAGCGGCACTATGTCGCTGTATGTGTAATGCAGTAGCGTGGGAAAAGAGCCTGCGCGTAGCTGAACTGGGCGCCGGTGATGGCGTGCTGACTCGCCATGTGCTGTCGCATATGGTACCGGCCGCGCAGCTTGACGTGTTTGAAATCAATCCGCAGCTGGCAGCAGAACTCCGTCAGTGGCACGATCCGCGCATGCGGGTTCAGGCACACTCAGCGGAGCTGCTGCAGGGGGAATACGACGCCATTTTTTCCGGCCTGCCGCTGCTGTCGCTGCCTGCAGCTACCCGTCATGCCATCCTGAGCGCGGTGCATAATGCACTGGCTCCTGGCGGGGTATTTGTCCAGTTTCAGTACACCTCGCTCACCCGGCACGATCTGTCACGCTATTTTGTCTGGCAGCGGCAGCGCGTGCTGAAAAATATGCCGCCCGCCTGGGTCTATCGCTGTCAGCGCTGCGACGTTTCCTGAGCCTGATCCTGAAGCCGTACCTGCTGCCAGAAGCGATGCAGCAGCGTACGTGCCCAGTCAGTATCACCCATTACCGCGCTATCTGGCTCTACGCCAGCCGGTGTACACGCCGTCATGATCTCGCGACTGAACTCCGGGTGAAACTGAACAGAAAATGCCTGCGGTGAATAGCGTAATACCTGACAATCATCCTGCGCTGAGCAGGCCAGAATAGTGGCCTGTGGCGGCGGTGCCAGTACCGACTGACGGTGCGACAGCCACGCGGAAAAGTGCGCCGGTAACCCGTCCAGCCAGGGATCAGAAGCCGTGCGCGTGACGGTCTGCAGTCCGCGTTCCCAGCCGCGAGGATTATCGCCGACCTCACCCCCCAGCGCATAGGCCATCAGCTGATGACCATAGCAGACGCCAAGCAGCGGCAGCTGCGCCTCCATTGCGCCGCGTATCCAGGCCGCAGTGCGCTCACTCCACCCGGCGTGGTCAGTGACCATCGCCCATGAGCCGCTGAGGATCGCCCCACCAATCTCCTGCCAGCCCGGCAGCGCCTCACCGCGGTGCGGGCGCACAATAATATAGTCGTCCGGCTGCAGCTGCAGCGCATCAATAAACCACGCAGGCTGTTCGCCAGTTTTTGCCACCACCTGCGGGGGCGGGACTTCAAGCTGTATTAACGCCAGGGGTAAAGCATAACGCTCCGTCATCGCTGGCAGGCTCCTCTGCTGCGTTCACTGTGAAGCGTTACTGTGACAGTAAATGCCCGCCCTGTCTTATGTTTTTCCGCACCATGCTTATGCAAAAGCGGAGGGCCGGAACAACGTACAGTTATTAGTATGTTGTAATTATAAAACAGCGCTTTTGCGGATGAGTGCTAAACCATCGGGTTCAGGTGTCCTGTGCCGCAGGCTTCATGCCATTATTAAGCGTAAGTTCATTTTTCTGGTAAGGATAACCGCGTGGCCGTACGGCATTTTTTTCTGATTCTGTTTGTAGTATCCATCTGGGCGTTTAACAACGTGGCGGTTAAATGGGGGCTGCTGGAGCTGCCGCCGCTGTTTCTGACGTGGATGCGCTTTGTTGTGGTCGCCCTGCTGCTGGTGCCCTTTTGCCGCATCACGCGCGCGCAGCTGCCCTGGCTTATTACGCTCGCGTTTACCTTTGGCTTTATGCACTTCTCTCTGCTGTTTGTCGGCATGCGCTATACCGATGCCGGCACGGCGGCTATCGTCGTGCAGCTGGGCACCCCTATTGCGATGCTGCTGGCGATGGCCATTCTGAAAGAGAAGCTGCGGCTGGTGCAGCTGTGCGGCATCGCTATCTCTCTGAGCGGCGTGGCCGTGCTCTCCGGCAGCCCGACTATTCCCGCCTGGTGGGTACTCTGTATCCTGCTGTGCAGCGCGTTTGGCTGGGCGGTCAGCAACATGATTGTCAAAAAGTCGCCGCCTATCAGTCCGCTGACGCTGACCGGCTGGATCTCATTTCTCGCCGTGCCGCTGGTCGGCGCCGCCTCATGGCTGACGGAATCACACCAGTTCAGCGCCCTTAAAGCGGCGGGCTGGCACGGCTGGTTCGGCATCCTTTATAGCGCTATCGCCTCTTCGATTGTTGCCTATACGCTGTGGTACGCCCTGCTGAAAAAATATAATGTCAATCTGATCATGCCCTACTCGCTGCTGACGCCGGTGCTGGCTGTGATCATGGGCGTGACGGTGCTGGGTGACAGTATGAACAGCTTTAAAGTGTTTGGCGCATCGCTGGTGGTGCTGGGCACCGCTATTGCCGTGCTTAACCTGCGCAATCTGCGTATGCACGCGCGTTTCCCGCGGCTGCGCCGGCGTTAGTGCTCTCTGCTGAGCCTGAAGCCGTCGGCATCTGCAGGCGTCGCCCAGGTTTCAGCAATACATCAGCGCGTCTGCCGGAGACGCGGCTTATCTGCACGAGCCTCCGGCAGCAGCGATCCCTGCCAGCGATTACGCCTGCGGCGTATCGTCTTCGCTCAGCTCGTCATACATCGCCTGAATCGCCTCGCGACTCAGCTCAGCCAGCGTGCGATAAAACGCCGTGGTGGCGTGCGCTTCAACTTTGCCAAGGAATGCGCCGCACCACGGCAGCAGATAAGATTCAAACAGCGCGCGCTGCGCGTCAGATTCATCTTCTGCAGACTGATCTTCAAGCCACGACGCCGCCAGCAGCAGTACGCCAAAGTGATCGGCGGGTGCGTCACTGAGCGGCATGCCGCGCGCGCTGAGAAATGCCCGGATCTCCGCTTCCGGTGCGCCTTCCGGCCACTGAGACGCATAAGGCGGCACGCTGCACTCCTGACCGACAAACAGCGCGTTGTAATCCGCTGCCAGCGCCTGCGGATCGCTACTCTGCTGCAGACGCGTCAGCAGCGCATCCTGCTCCAGCGGCCAATGTGCCTGCATTTTGCCTTCGCGCAGCAGCGTAAACAGCGGCATCAGCAGCGGATCCTGAGGCTGACGGTTAAACAGGGAGCCGATCACCCGGCAAAGCATAGAAAATTCATTCATCTGGCAGCATTCCTCACTACAACATTAAAAATCCAGTAATTCCGCGATCCGTTTACCGCTGCGCTGCTCCAGAAAGTCGAGCAGGCGGCGCGGCGTGACATTTAACACCCGATCTTCAGGGAAATCCACCTCGCGCGTAATGCGCAGGCAGTGCTCAAAATGCCCCAGCGTAAAGGCGGTATGGGAATCGGAGCCGAAGGCCAGCTGCCCGCCCGCGTCACGCACCGCCTCCGCAATCGCGCGGCAGTTGGGTTCGCTGCCCGGACGCGAATGGGTAAACGAGGAGTTATTGATCTCCAGCGCCACGTTGTAGTGGGCTGCGGCTTCGGCAATCGCGCGAATATCTACCGGGAATTTGGGATTGCCCGGATGGCTGATGATATGCACCAGCCCGCCTGCCATCGCGGCGATCATCGCCTCAGTATGGTGCGCTTTGTCGCGCGGCGTGTAGACCGGCTCGTGAAACCCCGCCACAATCAGATCCAAGGCATCCAGCATCGGTCCGCTGCAGTCGATCTCGCCCTGCTGATTCTTAATGTTCGCTTCAATTCCGCGCAGGATCCCCACGCCGTCAATAACCCGCGGCCAGATGCGCATATTGATGAAATGCCAGTGGTGCGGCGCATCTGCCATATCAGGGCCGTGGTCGGTAATGGCAAAGAGCTTCAGGCCAGTCTGTTTCGCCTGGGCGACATAGTCATGCAGCGTACTGTAGGCGTGCGTACTGGCTACGGTGTGCATATGCAGGTCAACGGGATACATATTTTGCTCCTCTGAGATAAATTAATAGCCGCGCTGGCGATCCACGCGCCCCGGGGGCTGCTGCCCTTTTTCCAGCTGCTGAATGGCGCTGGCAATAGCGTCCATTGCCTGCTCCGGCAGCGTAATAGCGGCACTGTGGGGCGTGATGGTGACGTGCGGATGCTGCCAGAGCGCATCGTCCGCTGGCAGCGGCTCCTGCTGAAAGACATCCAGCGCGGCGGCGGCAAGTTGCCCGCTGTTAAGCGCTGCCAGCAGGTCCGCTTCCACCACGTGCGCGCCGCGCGCCAGGTTGAGAAAGTGTGCGCCGTGCGGCAACGCGCGCAGGAAATCCGCGTTAATAAGATCGGTGGTTTCCGGCGTGGCGGGCAGCAGATCAATCACGACCTGGCAGCCGGCAAGAAAGTCGTGCAGCGCGGCGGCACCGTGGAAGGCGTGCACGCCAGGCAGGGTTTTCGGCGTGCGACTCCAGCAGCGCAGCGGAAACCCCCATTGCTGCAGGCTTTCCAGCACGCTGCGGCCCAGCACGCCCGCCCCGAGAACACCAATGGTGAAGGTGTCGCGCGCCGGCAGCGGCAGCGGCTGCCAGCAGCGCGCCTGCTGCTTGCGCTGATAGTCAGCAAAGCGACGATACCAGCCCAGCACGCACCAGTTCGCGTACTCCTGCATCTGCTGTGCCATGCCGGTATCCTCCAGGCGGTACAGCGGCACCTGGTCACTCAGCCTGTCAGGATGCTGACGCTGCTGCTGCAGAAGTTCGTCGACGCCCGCTCCCATCGCGAACAGTCCCTTCAGATTTCGCCCCGCCAGCATTTCCACCGGCGGCGAACGCACTATGGCATAATCTGCGCAGGCATCATCGCCTGGCTGCCACAGCCGGATTTCCGCGTCCGGCAGTCGACGGGCAAGTCCCGTAAGCCAGCACTGCGCGTCCATTGACGGGTGATACCAGATAATCTTCATACGCTTCCTCATTTTCTTTCAGCCTCCGGGAAACCACGCGGCGGAGCAAGTAAAAAACGCCAGCAGCAACAATTTCCTGCGCAATTACCCGGCAGCGCTTCACATTTCCATCGCCCTGCAGCGCCGGGCGGCGCGATAGCGACTAAAGTTGGTTGAGTGGTCAATACGTTAGCGAACCACGTTTTCGGACAAGGAGAAAAACCGATGAGAAAAAATGTCATATTTATGCCCGCGCGTCTCTCTCTGCTGCTTACCACTGCCCTGCTGGCAACCAGCACGCTGGCGCATGCCGAAACCGGGAGCCGGATGCTGAGCCAGCCGCCGCAGCCGCCCGATGTACGCCTGGGTCCGCTCTTCAGCGCCGTGCAGAAAGCGCAGTTCTATCCCGATCAGAAAACCTTTGCTGACGCGATCCCGAAATATGATCCTGCCTCGATACTTGCTGACTGGCAGATGCAAAAAAAGCAGCGCAATTTCGATCTCAAACGCTTTGTTGATATGAATTTCACCCTGCCCAAAGCGCAGGATAAGTATGTACCGCCTGCCGGGCAGAGCCTGCGTGAGCACATCAACGGCTTGTGGCCGGTGCTGACGCGCAGCACGCCGGATGCCGGCCAGTATGATTCGCTGCTGCCGCTGCCAAAACCTTACGTCGTGCCAGGCGGACGTTTCCGCGAGGTCTATTACTGGGACAGCTATTTTACCATGCTGGGCCTTGCAGAGAGCGGCAACTGGGATCGCGTACAGGACATGGTCGATAACTTTGCCACTGAGCTCGATCGCTACGGGCATATCCCTAACGGCAACCGCAGCTATTATCTCAGCCGGTCGCAGCCGCCGTTCTTTAGCCTGATGGTGGACCTGCTGGCAACGCATAAAGGCGATGAGGTTTACCGGCATTACCAGCCGCAGCTGCAGAAGGAGTATGACTACTGGATGGCGGACAGCGACAGCGTGGCGGCCGGTCATGCCAGCAAGCGGGTGGTGAAATTGTCTGATGGTACCCTGCTTAATCGCTACTGGGACGCACGCGACGTGCCGCGTACCGAATCCTGGCTGGATGATGTAAAGACAGCTGAAAAAACACCGGAACGTGACAAGCCGCAGCTCTGGCGCAACCTGCGCGCCGGCGCGGCGTCAGGCTGGGATTTCAGCTCGCGCTGGTTTACCGATGCGCATCATCTCGCCTCTATCCGTACCACAGAGCTGGTGCCGGTTGATCTCAACAGCCTGCTGTTTCATCTGGAACAGACGCTGTCAAAATCAGCCAGACTGGCAAAACAGGATGACAAAGCGAAAGCGTTTGCCGCGGCGGCTGAAAAACGCCAGGCAGCGATTAATCGTTACCTGTGGGATGAGAAACAGGGCTGGTATGCCGATTACGATTTCAGTAAAAAACAGGTTCATAACCAGCTGACGGCTGCTTCTCTTTTCCCGCTCTATATGCAGCTGGCCGGGGATAAACAGGCTGAGCGTACCGCTTCTGCTGTGGAAAAACAGTTGCTTAAACCCGGTGGTCTGGTGACAACCACGGTCAATAATGGCCAGCAGTGGGATGCACCCAATGGCTGGGCACCGCTGCAGTGGGTAGCAGTAGAAGGGCTGGAGCATTACAATCAGCCACAGCTGGCACGCCAGATTGGCCAGCGCTTCCTGCAAAACGTTCAGCAGACCTATGACAAAGAGCATAAGCTGGTGGAAAAATATGTGGTTGAGGGCGCGCAGCTGGGTGGCGGTGGCGGCGGTGAATACCCGCTGCAGGATGGCTTCGGCTGGACCAACGGCGTGACGCTGATGCTGCTGGATAAATATTGCCCGAAAGAAAAAACCTGTAACAGCGCCAGCGACATACCTGATATGCCGGCGCTGCAGCGCGCGAATTGATTTCGCGCTGGCTATAGCCGAAAAAAAACCGCGGCCCGGAGGCCGCGGTTTTTTTATACGGGCAGAGTTAACTGCGCACTTTGCGGTAGATAAACAGCACCACGATGGCACCGATCACCGCCACAACAAAGCTGCCGAAGTTAAACCCGTCAACTCTGCCGAAACCAAACAGGGTACTGATCCAGCCGCCGACAACCGCACCGATGATACCCAGTACCACGGTCAGGATGAAGCCGCCGCCATCTTTACCTGGCATAATCCACTTAGCGAGAATACCGGCGATCAGACCAAAAATAATCCATGAAAGAATACCCATTTGTTGCTCCTTACGTTATGAATCAAGGTGTTCACTGCGATAAGTATAGACGGGATTTTTTTACCTGCAGCGCGACTGCCGCTTTAATCAGCAGCCAGCCGCTAAAGCTTCAGCGCGTAACGCCGATAATCGTCACATAATGACGATAAGCGCAGCAGCGGGGAGCAGGATGTGAAAGACGCCGATAACGAACAGTATCTCAAGCGAGGTACGTTAGCGGTTTTGAATGTGATGAGGGATCTGTCGCGCTATCAAACTCCCCTGATGGTAACGTTTAATCGCGGACAGTTTATCAGCCGTCTGCTGGTTGCCGATGAAGAGTGCATTATTTTCGATCTGGGCAGCAATGCATTGAGCAATGAGTGGGTACTGGAGAGTCCCGACTTCAACGTTTGTGCAGAGACCTACGGTGCCAAAATTGAGTTCACCCTGGCCGCCCTGTCGCTGGTTGAATATGAAGGATTGCCCGCGTTCAGTGCCCCGCTGCCGGCGTGCGCCTGGCAAATCCAGCGCCGCGAATTTTTCCGCATTAACGCCCCGCTGGAGCCGGCTTTCTGGTGTTATACCCACTGGCCGGATGGCAGCCCGGCGCGCTTTCGCCTGCAGGATCTTTCGCTGGGCGGGGTCGGGGTATTACCGGAAGGGACACTGCCGGAAGACCTTGCCCGTGGTGATACGTTCCGCCAGCTGCGGGTCGAGCTGGGCGAGTTTGGTCAGTTTGAGGTCACCGCAGAGCTGCTGCATATTGGCGAGCGCAGCGTAGTACGCAAAGGCGAAGCCTGTGTCATACCGCGGCTGAGCTTTCGTTTCACGGCAATTGAACCGGTGCAGGAACGCCAGCTGCAGCAGGTGATCTTTGCCCTGGAACGCCTGGCACGCGATAAAATGAGTCGCTTTCAGTAACTGCCGCTGCGCCTGCAGGATATCTCAGCCAGGCTATGCTTCTCCTTGCCCTTTATTTTAACCAGCGCCCGGCAAGGAGAACCTCCCCCATGGAAAACTGGCTTTCAGCCTCTGGCTGGCAACGCATTTTTCTTAATCAAACCATCTGGATCAACAGCGCCATCATCCTCTTTGGCACCCTTATCGTCTGGTGGCTGTTGCGCACCGCTATCCGCTTTGTTTCTAACCGTATTGCGCACTACAGCGAACAGCGCCACGTGCGCTTCACCGCCATCCTGGTTGAGATCCTGCGCAGCACCAGCCAGTCGCTGCTGCTGATCTTTTCTCTGCTGATTTCGCTGAAATTTGCTGACCTGCCGGCAAACTGGAGCGTGGCAATTGCCCACAGCTGGTTCCTCGCCCTGATTCTGCAGTTCACGCTGTGGATTGACTGCGGCATCCGTCTATGGCTGAAAAGCATGCTGCGCGATCCGCTGCACGTGCGCAATCCGGTCACCACCGTGATCCTCGGCATTCTGCTGCGGGTGGTGGTATGGGTGATGATGCTGCTGGCGATCCTCTCCAACATGGGGATCGACATTACTGCGCTGGTGGCCAGTTTAGGCGTCGGCGGTATTGCCATTGCGCTGGCGATTCAGACCGTGCTGAGCGATGTGTTTGCGTCGCTGGCGATCGGCTTTGACAAACCGTTTGAGCACGGTGATTTTATTGTGTTTGGCGATATCGCGGGCTCCATTGAGCATATCGGTCTGAAAACCACGCGTCTGCGCAGCCTCGGCGGCGAGCAGATTGTCTGCTCAAACACCATTCTGTTACAGCAGACGATCCACAACTATAAACGTATGCAGCAGCGACGCATCGTGTTTAAGTTTGGTATTAACTACGGTACGCCAGCGGAGAAAGTGCGGCAGATTGGCGGCATGGTGAAAACCATCATTGAAGGCGTGCCGGATACCCGTTTTGACCGCGCGCATTTCCTCTCGTTTGATGAGTCGCAGCTTACGTTTGAAGTGGTCTACTTTGTGCTGAGTGCGGATTACAATGTCTATATGGATATTCAGCAGGAAATTAACCTGCAGCTGATGGCGCAGCTGGAGCAGAAGCAGATCCGCTTCGCCTTCCCGATGCGGCGCGTAGAGTTTACCGGTGGCGTGCTGCCGCGTATCAATCTCAGCGATGCGTCAAACGAAGCACCGGCACAGGGTGCGCAGCGTTAAGCTGCGCACCGCGCGCTAGCCAATCGTGCGGTAGGCCGTGGTCACTTTCCACAGATAGCGCGGTGCCTGCGCTGCCGGATGGTTGTTTTGTACATGCTGATAAAACTCATCCGGCGACATCGCGTTTATCATCGCAATGGCGCGCTCGCGATCGCGTGAGAACGTGCGCAGCAGCGCGCCGGCACCGTTGGCATAGGAGACAATGGTGGCGTAGCGTAGCGTCAGCGGATCGCGGATACCGGCCAGCGCAGACTCCTGCAAAATGCGCAGATAGGCGACACCAATATCGATGTTTCTGGCCGGATCGCGCAGCTCAGCTGTTGAGGGCTGCCCGTGACGTCCCTGCACGCGATAGACTTCGCGCCCCGCCGTCGAGGCTTTGATCTGCATCAGTCCTACCGCGTTAGAGCGGCTGACTGCCGCAGGATTGCCGCCCGATTCGACACTGATAATGGCGCTGATTAACTTCTCATCAACGCCATAATGAGTGGCAGCATCTTCTGTAAACAGCGCCCAGGCATCATTAATTTTCGAAGGCGGAGCCTGAGTGAGAGGCGTATTGCGCTCAGGCACTCTGGGTTTTTCCGGTTCACTGGCGCAGCCTGCCAGCAGTAAAGCAGAGAGCATAAGTAGTCGAAATTTCACTGTTTTTCAGGTTCCGCTATAAGAGAGGCGCAGGCTATCATAGCCATGACGGCCAGCAGTAAAATTACCGTTAATCTGAAAATAGCAAAATTCATTATGCTGTCGTGACGCTGTTCACGCAGTTTGTCACTATGAACCCTTCAGTACAGAGCAGGAAAAGCGCGATGCACCCAGCCCGTTCCTTTCGTTTGATCGCCCCTTCTGGCTATTGCCACAACCAGGACGCCGCCCGGCGCGGCATTGAGCGGCTTCAGCACGCAGGCCACCGGGTAGAGAATAGCGCAGTCGTTACCCGCCGCTTTCAGCGCTTTGCCGGTACGGACGCGGAACGGCTGGCGGATATCAATGCACTGGCCGCGCCAGACACGCTGACGGATATTATTCTGGCGGTGCGCGGCGGCTACGGTGCCACCCGCCTGCTGGATAAGCTGGATTATAGTGGTATTGCGCAGCGCCTGAGCGGTGAGCCGGTTGCGCTGTGCGGCCACAGTGACTTTACCGCTATTCAGCTGGCCCTGCTGGCTCAGACCGGTCTGATGAGCTTCAGCGGCCCGATGCTGGCCGGTAATTTTGGTGCGGATGACGTCTCAGCGTTTACCGACCATCATTTCTGGCAGGCAATCTCCGCTCCGGAACTGATGCTGAACTGGCGGAGTGAAAGCCCGGACCGCGGCCGCTGGCAGGGCCGCCTGTGGGGCGGCAATCTGGCGATGATCTGCACGCTGATTGGCACGCCCTGGCTGCCACAGATCGAAGGGGGCATTCTGGTAATTGAAGATGTTAATGAACACCCGTTTCGCATTGAACGCATGCTGCTGCAGCTGCAGCAGTGCGGTATTCTCGCGCGGCAGCAGGCAATTGTTACCGGTAGTTTTACCAGTACGTCACTCAGCGCCTATGATAACGGCTTCGGTTTCGACACTGTCTGGCAGCGTCTGCGCGATGAGTATCAGCTGCCGGTAATAAGCGATCTGGCGTTTGGTCATGCGCCCGATACCGTCACGCTGCCGCTGGGTGCACATGCTACGCTTGATATTGATGCCGGCGACGCGCGGCTCAGCATCACCGGACATCCGGTGCTGCGATAATATTGTCTGCAGGAGATCGCCCTCTGAAGCCGCTTTATGAAGACTTATGGATCTCCACGCCGGAATTCCCTGCCGAAGAGACCGCTAATGACCTGATGATGCATGGCTTTATGCTACGGCATCCGCGCGGCAACCTGCTGATTGGCCGGGTGGAAAATCCGCTCGACCATGAGTTTCTGGCAGAGGCAGGCGGCGTTATACGCCATTACCTTACGCACTGGCATGAAGCAGCACCCGGTGCACGGCTGATTCAGCAGCGCTTCAGCAGCGCGCTTTACTGCCACAGCCGATCGCTGGGACCCGTTAGCCTGGTGGTTGAACCGGATGAAACCTTTACCCGGCGGGAGGTGCATTTTGGTGATTTTCATCTGCTGCCCACGCCAGGTCACACGCCGGGCAGCAGCAGCTATCTCTATCACTCCCCGCTCGGACAGACCTATCTGTTTGTCGGCGATACCCTTACCTGCGACTACAACCGCTGGATCAGCGTATTAAAGCCTGACAGTAACCCGGCCGAGCTGCGGCAGTCGCTGGAACTTTACCGTACGCTGCGACCCGATGTGGTGCTGATGAGCACTACGCGCGGCCACCTCTCGTGGGTAAAAACGGATCTGTCCGGCTGGCTGGCGGCGATTGACGAAGCGGAGCAGTCGCCGCTGGATCTGCGACAGCAGCCGCTGCTGTAATCAGAGAACTTTGGTCAGGTAGTGGCGCTGGTGATGACGCGGATAGTTATTCAGGCTGAACCGGAGCTGATAACCCTGTTTTTCGTAGAACGGGCGCGCCTGAAAGCTTGCCGTATCCACCTGCGCATAGAGACAACCCCGCGCCCGCGCTTCGTTCTCTGCCGCCGTTATCAGCCGGGTGCCGGCACCCTGCCCGCGCAGCGCATCACTGACCCACAGCATGTCGATACGCAGCCAGTTACCACAGGTTGATCCTGTCAAACCTGCTATTTTCCCGCCATCTGCATCATGAATAAACACGCCCAGCGCTTTGATCTCGCTGACATCAATAAAGCGGCTGTTGAAAGCGTTGAGGCCCAGTCTGATGTCGTCGAGATCCTGCGCAGTAACGCTGTCGGTAACGCTGAGTGACATGGTGTTGTTCCTGTGCGATGTTAAGAAGAGGCGTGCTGACGATCGTCATAACGATCGAGAGAGACGATGGCGGCATCACGCTTCACTGAACGCTGACAGGGAACCAGTTTGTCGCTCTGCGCATAAACGAAAAAGGTTTCACCGCTCTCTTTATTGATGACCAGTCGATCCCCGTTGCGGAACCGCGTGATGGCCACGCTGTCGCCACCCTCAAGGTGGAGACGCTGTTGTCCGGCGGCCACCTGAAAATGTCGCTGCGGCCACATCAGCGTGCTGAGTCCGTAACTGGCGCGGGATACCGTCATGGTGGCCCGCCCCGCACAGGTGATCTGAAATTCACTTTCGCTCCAGGCCGGAGCAATCTGACAGGCCATCAGGCCCGCGGCTATGACCAGAATTTTCATGCTGTTTTTCGCCTGAGTGTGATGTAGTGGTTCGCAGGGTAACACAGCGGGAAGCAGATTAATGCGTGGCGTGCTGCGACTCAGGGCTGGCGCGCTGAGTCGAAGCATAGCCATAAAGCAGGAGTAAAGCCGATATCGCATCGGCCTGACGTTTACTCAGCGGCCACCTGAGCCGCCACCAGCATCAATGCCAGTCCGGCATCTTCTGGATCGAATTTATGCATAACATCGTGGATCGCCGTGACACAGTTCATGACCTGTTTTTTCTTATCGGCATCCAGCTGATCTATCGCCTGCTGAAGAATCATTAAGCTGGCTTCTTCTTCTCTCATTAATTTACCCTATCTTATACTTGCCTGGTGCACTGCGCTGGCAAGAATACCGTTTATCTGCTACCAAAGTCACCCCCTTAACTTGCCTACCGCTTAACACTTAAACAAATCCCAAATGGGAAGTGCAGCCAGACCTGCTATGCTCATAGCAGCGTTAGGCATTGTCGTGCCACTGTCAGACAGGGAAAGAACCAGGATCAGGACCATGTTAAGACTGACTTATTGCATCATTATTATTGCGCTGACGGGCTGCAGTTCGACCCCGAAAGGAATCGATTGTCCCGGTGAAGTGACCACGATTTATGGTCAGTCACTGGGCAATACGCACGCCTGGATCTTCGACCTGGCTAACGCCTTTTCTGTTCAACGTGACAACGTCACGGTCAGCAGCGGCCCTCTTCGCTCCACTGACCGCTTTCGCTATGTCCCCTCTGCGATTACTGCTGAAGGTTTTTACGCCCAGCGCCTGAGCGACAAACAGTTCCGCCTTATTAATCCCTATGAAAACACGATGATCACCTGGCAGTGTCCATAGCCCGTGCACCCCGCAGCGGGATAGTTTATTGTCAGGGTTTATGCTTCCGGCAGATACCGAAAATGGAAAAGAGTCTCGATAACAACGGCTACATCGATTTCCCCTTCCCGGCCACAACCAATGAAGATGGCTCAGTTAACCCCAGCGGCTTTGATCTGACGCAGCAGCCTGAGCGGATTGATGAAATCAAAGCGGGTAAAGATTCTGAAAATATGCGCCGGCTGCTGGAAGAGGTGAACCTGCAGGAAGGGCTTTTTATGACGCTCGCCTGCGATCGTCAGCAGCGTCCGGACCGCGTATGCGGATTTATCGACATCGCCTTTCGTCCGGATGTGGTGCATACGCATGACGAAGCAGAAGAGCTGGAAGCGCGGTTTGAGCACTACCTCGGCTGTCAGGAGAACCAGCATGAGATGCCTGCCGGCACGCTGGTTAACTATGCGCGCGCCGTGCTGGACTGGGGCTGGTCACCGCTGCATCTGCGCCAGCAACACTATGAGAAAATCACCGTCCGGTTTTACTGTCAGCAACCCGAGGATGCTGAATGGTGTTTCGACCATTTGCGCCATTTTCTGGTGAGCTGGTATCCCGCCTGGCGCTGCCGTCAGAGATAAACTGTACCTAAACAAACGCCTCGCTACAGAGATTGTTACATAACCTTTACCGCTGTCAGGTTGCCGGTCCGTCATTCTCTGACTACGCTGAAAGTGACATTCACCACTATCAGGGAGTCAACATGACTGACAAAGCGGAAGCAAAATTGAATGAAGCAGCAGGTGCAGTTCAGGAAAAATTTGGCGAACTGACGGGTTCCTCCCGTCATCAGGCAAAAGGTGCAGCACGGCGCTATCCGGCGCAGGCCAGCTATGCCGTACAGGATGCAGCTGACTGCGTGGTGAGGTCGGTCCGTGATAACCCGACTACGGGTCTGGCGGTGGCTGCCAGCATCGGCGTAATCGTCGGTTTCCTGCTGGGCCGCAAATAATCTGGTCAGCGGGGTCCCGGCCCCGCTGCTCCTGCCGTCACGCGGCCGCGCGCCGCGCTTTAAAACGGGCAACCATCGTACGCAGCGCCTGATAAATCAATCCCGCATACAGACTCATCACCACCGCCATACCGGGCTCTTTTCCCTGCGCCTGCCATGAGACAAACCACATAAATACGCCCCACAGCAGTGAAAAAATCAGCCAGCCTTTAACAAACTTCACAATACCCTGCATAGTGTCTCCCCCGAAACTGAGCGCTGACGATAGCGGCTTCTTCGGCAAAAGGCACGGCCATCAGGCTCAGGATGTTAACTGCTTCAAACTATGCGACTGGCTGACACCAATGTTGCCCGGGTAATTACCTGATGCCGCTCGTCAGTCAGGCGGGCTTAGTGGTATAACTGCAGCCGGCAGTCAGCGGTACTGAACTATTTTCTGACTGACACCGCAATTGCGCACGCGTCGCTTATCGCCCCGTACGGCTTTATGCTTGAATTCCCGCCACCCCGGACCGGCTACTGATTAACATGAGCTACTTCTATACATTCCAGAATTTTCTTGCCGGTGACACGGCGCTTGCGGCCACGGTCAGTCTGCTACTGTTGATAGCGGCGGCGATGATTGCGCACTTTATCTGCAAATTCTTTATCGTAAAGATAGTGCGTAACGTCTTTTTCAGTGCGCATAAAAACCAGGTGCCGCTGGATAAAGATGTCCGCCTGTCGGAAAAACTCTCAAATTTTATCCCGGTTATCATTGTTTACTATCTGCTGCAGTTTATGCCGGGCCTGCCGCAGCATCTGCAGATTGCAGTCAAAACCATCTGCGGCATTCTGTTTTTTATCTATCTCTCGCTGTTCTTTACAGAAATACTGGAGATCATCAACATCTCCTATACCAAAAAGTCGCGGCGTAAAAATCACTCGATCAAGGGCTATATTCAGGTCGGTAAAATCCTGGTGCATATCCTCTCGGCGATCATGATCCTGGCGATTATGTCGAATAAGTCGCCTGTGATTATTATCTCCAGTCTGGGTGCAGTGGCAGCCGTATTGATGCTGGTATTTCAGCACACGCTGCTGTCGCTGGTGGCCAACATTCAGGTGTCATCAAATGATGTGTTGCAGCTGGGCGACTGGATTGAAATGCCGGATAACGGTATCAGCGGGGAAGTCATCGACATTGCGCTGCACACCATTACTATCCGCAACTGGGATAACACGCTGTCGCGCATTCCCACGAAGAATTTCCTGACCGAGACGTATACCAACTGGCAGGCGATGTTCTCCTCCGGCGCGCGGCGCATCATGCGCAGCTTCTATCTCGATCAGACCTCAATTCGCTTTCTGGACCATGAGCTGATACAGCAGATGATGCAGATACGCGGTGTCAGTGAGCAGCTTTCTGTGCTGATGGATGGACGTGAACCCAGCGCACCCGGCGACCGCTGGTTTGCCGAAAATGGCCTGACAAACCTCACCGTTTTTCGTAAGTATCTGACCGCCTGGCTGACGCAGCGCGATGATATTAAGAAAGATATGTATATTGTGGTTCGGGCACTTAAACCCTCGCCGGAAGGGTTACCGGTTGAGGTCTACTGCTTTACCTCTTCCGTCATGTGGGCTGATTATGAGGATTCACAGTCAGCGATATTTGAATACATTTATGCCATTGTCGGACAGTTCGCACTGCGGATTTATCAGCATCCGGGCGGCCACGATTTCTGGCGACTGTCGCAGGCGCGTGATGAGACGCTGCGTCCGGGCGATGCTGCAGGCGAATAAAAAAACGGGAGCCAGTGGCTCCCGTTTTATGCTCTGCCTGAAGCAGATTACATGTTGCTGATGATCGCGTCACCAAACTCTGAACATTTCAGCAGTTTAGCGCCATCCATCAGACGCTCGAAGTCGTAGGTCACGGTTTTAGCCGCGATTGCGCCTTCCATACCTTTGACAATCAGGTCTGCGGCTTCAAACCATTCCATATGACGCAGCATCATTTCTGCCGACAGGATCACTGAACCCGGGTTCACTTTATCCTGACCCGCATATTTTGGTGCGGTCCCGTGCGTGGCTTCAAACAGCGCGCACTCGTCACCGATGTTTGCGCCAGGGGCGATACCGATACCGCCAACCTGTGCCGCCAGGGCGTCAGAGATGTAGTCACCGTTCAGGTTCATACAGGCAATAACATCATATTCGGCCGGACGCAGCAGGATCTGCTGCAGGAAGGCATCTGCAATCACATCTTTAACAATGATCTCTTTGCCGGTGTTTGGATTGTTGAATTTCATCCACGGGCCACCGTCGATCAGCTCACCACCAAACTCCTCTTTCACCAGCTGGTAGCCCCAGTCTTTGAAAGAACCTTCGGTGAACTTCATGATGTTGCCTTTGTGGACCAGCGTCAGCGAATCACGATCGTTAGTGATGGTGTATTCAAGCGCGGCACGCACCAGGCGTTTAGTACCCTCTTCTGAGCACGGCTTCACGCCGATACCACACTGCTGCGGGAAGCGAATTTTCTTCACGCCCATCTCTTCGCGCAGGAATTTGATCACTTTGTCCGCTTCCGGCGTACCCGCTTTCCATTCGATACCCGCGTAGATATCTTCGGAGTTCTCGCGGAAGATCACCATATCGGTCTCTTCCGGGCGTTTCACCGGGCTTGGCGTGCCTTTGTAGTAGCGTACCGGACGCAGGCAGACGTAGAGATCCAGCTCCTGACGCAGCGCTACGTTCAGCGAGCGAATACCGCCGCCAACTGGCGTGGTCAGCGGGCCTTTGATGGCTACGCGATACTCTTTGATTAAATCCAGAGTTTCCTGCGGCAGCCAGACATCCTGGCCGTAAAGTTCTGTTGATTTCTCACCAGTAAAGATTTCCATCCAGGAAATTTTACGCTCGCCGTTGTAGGCTTTCTTCACGGCAGCATCAACCACTTTCAGCATGACCGGGGAAACGTCAACGCCGATACCATCACCCTCGATATAAGGAATGATTGGGTTATGCGGGACATTCAGTTTGCCCTGATCAAGGGTGATTTTCTGACCTTCTGCCGGAACAACTACTTTGCTTTCCATTAACCTCTCCTTCGAGCGATTTTTTGTTAATGATTTGTAAGATGCGGGTCAATACTACTTGAATATTTCCCCTACGCCAATCACCGTAGTTTCGCGTTATAATGCGCCGATTGTTACTTACTGCAAAGCTCATGCGAAAAACATCTCAGAAAATTCACCCACCTAAACGCACCGCGGTCTCCCGCCATGCTACACGCCGCCCGACACGTGCGGCCGGCCCGCGCCGTGTAATTTTATTTAACAAACCCTTTGATGTGCTGCCACAATTCAGCGATGACGCCGGGCGCCGCACGCTAAAAGACTTTATTCCGGTCAGTGACGTCTACGCTGCAGGCCGTCTGGATCGTGACAGCGAGGGGCTGATGCTGCTGACCAATGATGGCGCGCTGCAGGCGCAGCTCACCCAGCCCGGCAGACGTACGGGTAAAATCTACTTTGTTCAGGTCGAGGGCGTGCCGCAGGAATCAGATTTATCCCTGCTGCGCAGCGGCGTTGTGCTTAACGACGGCACAACGCTGCCAGCAGGTATTGAGCAGGTCAGCGAGCCGGACTGGCTCTGGCCGCGCACGCCACCAGTGCGCGAGCGCAAAACGATCCCGACCAGCTGGCTGAAAATCACCCTGTACGAAGGGCGTAACCGGCAGGTACGACGCATGACGGCGCATATCGGTTTCCCGACCCTGCGCCTGATCCGCTTTGCGCTGGGAGACCATCAGCTTAACGGTCTTGCTCCCGGCGAGTGGCGCGATATCAGCGCTGAATTTCAATAACCGCAGGTTAATCAAAGCGAGTGAACGATGTTTAAACCTCATGTAACCGTTGCCTGTCTGGTGCAGGCGCAGGGTAAACTGCTGGTAGTCGAGGAGCGTGTCGCCGGACGCATTACCTGGAATCAGCCAGCGGGTCATCTGGAAGCGGATGAGACGCTGCAGGAAGCGGCACGGCGTGAGCTGTATGAAGAGACCGGCATCCGCGCGGAGCTGGACTATTTTCTCGGCGTGCAGCAGTGGATTGCGCCGGACAAGACACCTTTTGTGCGTTTTCTCTTTGGCATTGATTTGCCAGTACCCTGCGTGACCACGCCGCTCGACAGCGATATCGATTGCTGCTGGTGGCTGGCTCCGGAGCAAATTCTTACGTCCGATCAGTTACGTTCGCCGCTGGTCGCGGAGAGCATACGGCTGTGGCAACAGGGTGCGCGCTACCCGCTGCAGCTGGTGGCGCCGTTCAACTGGCCGTTTCACAAGGGTGCGCATACCGTGACTCCATGATAGAATGCGCCGCCTGTTTTACTGTAATTAAGAGTGCGTCATGTCTGACAACAGCCAGAAAAAAGTAATCGTCGGAATGTCCGGCGGCGTCGATTCTTCCGTTTCCGCGTGGCTACTGCAGCAGCAGGGCTATCAGGTTGAAGGCCTGTTCATGAAGAACTGGGAGGAGGATGACGGCGAGGAGTATTGCACCGCCGCAGACGATCTGGCTGACGCACAAGCCGTGTGTGACAAGCTCGGCATAAAACTGCACAAAATTAACTTTGCGGCTGAATACTGGGACAATGTGTTTGAGCATTTTCTCGACGAATACAAAGCGGGGCGCACGCCCAATCCCGATATTCTCTGCAACAAAGAGATCAAATTTAAGGCGTTTCTTGAATTCGCTGCCGACGACCTTGGCGCAGATTATATCGCTACCGGCCACTATGTGCGTCGGGCCGATGTGGCAGGCAAAAGTCAGCTGCTGCGCGGACTTGATGGCAACAAAGACCAGAGCTATTTCCTCTACACCCTGAGCCACCAGCAGATCGCCCAGAGCCTGTTCCCGGTCGGGGAACTGGAAAAACCGGAAGTGCGCCGCATTGCCGAACAGCTGGATCTGATTACCGCGAAGAAAAAAGATTCGACCGGTATCTGCTTTATCGGTGAGCGTAAATTCCGCGATTTCCTCGGGCGTTATCTGCCTGCGCAACCAGGCGAGATTGAGACAGTTGACGGTGACATTGTCGGTGAGCATCAGGGGCTGATGTATCATACGCTCGGCCAGCGTAAAGGTCTGGGCATTGGCGGCCGTAAAGAGAGCAATGACGATCCCTGGTATGTGGTGGACAAAGATGTCGCGCGCAACCGGCTGATTGTCGCACAGGGTGGTGACCATCCGCGCCTGATGTCAGTCGGCCTGATTGCCCAGCAGCTGCACTGGGTCGATCGTCAGCCTGTAACCGCCCCGCTGCGCTGCACGGTTAAAACCCGCTACCGCCAGAGCGATATCCCGTGTGAAATCCTGCCGCTTGGCGACGATCGCATTGAGGTGCGTTTTGATGAAGCGGTTGCTGCGGTGACGCCGGGCCAGTCTGCGGTGTTCTATCTGGACGACGTCTGCCTCGGTGGCGGTATTATTGAGCAGCGTCTGCCGCTGCCAGACGCCTGAAACGGCGCCGCTGATTTTTCTGCAGGAGTAGAGCGTGGCTAAAAATTTTTATGATATTACGCTGGCGCTGGCGGGCATTTGCCAGGCCGCACAGCTGACGCAGCAGCTGGCACATCAGGGTCAGTGCGACAGCGCAGCGCTGCAGGTGTCCATGCGCAGCCTGCTTGATCTCAATCCCGCTTCCACGCTGGCGGTGTATGGTAACGACGAAGCCAATCTGCGCCTGGGTCTGGAGACGTTAATGGCGGTGCTGAACAGCGGCAGCCGCCAGGGTGCCAGTGCTGAAATGACGCGCTACACGCTGGGTCTGATGGTGCTGGAGCGCAAGCTCAGCGGCAACAAAACAGCGCTGGCGACGCTGGCACAGCGCATTAGCCAGCTCGATCGCCAGCTGGCGCACTACGGCCCCGAATCCGATACCATCACCAGCGCCATGGCGGGTATCTATGTCGATGTTATCAGCCCGCTGGGTCCGCGCATACAGGTTACCGGCTCACCGCAGGTGCTGCAGAATACTCAGGTACAGAACAAAGTACGCGCTGCGCTGCTGGCGGGGATCCGTTCTGCGGTGCTCTGGCAGCAGTGTGGCGGTGGCCGCCTGCAGCTGATGTTCTCACGCCAGCGTCTGCTGAATGAAGCCAACGCTATTTTATCCCGGCTGGGTCCGGCGTATTAAGCGCCGCCCTGCCCTCATCTGTTAACGTTTCAGGAGTTGCACTGATGGAATTATCCTCTCTGACCGCCGTCTCACCCGTTGATGGCCGTTACGGCGATAAAGTCAGCCCGCTGCGCGCTATTTTCAGTGAGTTTGGTTTACTGAAATTCCGCGTGGAAGTGGAAGTTCGCTGGTTACAGAAACTGGCTGCGACCGCAGAGATCAGGGAAGTTCCTGCATTTGATGCCGACGCAAACGCTTTCCTTGATGCGATTGTCAGCAATTTTAACGAAACTGACGCCGCACGCATCAAAACGATAGAGCGCACCACCAATCATGATGTGAAAGCGGTTGAGTACTTTCTGAAAGAGAAAGTGGCTGATGTCCCTGCGCTGCAGGCGGTCTCTGAGTTCATCCACTTTGCCTGCACCTCTGAAGATATCAACAACCTCTCCCATGCGCTGATGCTGGAAACCGCCCGCCGCGACGTCATCATGCCTTACTGGCAGAAGATCATCACCGCGGTGAAAGGACTGGCGCAGGAGTATCGCGACATCCCGCTGCTTTCCCGTACGCATGGCCAGCCTGCTACGCCGTCAACCATGGGCAAAGAGATGGCCAACGTGGCCTACCGCATGGAGCGTCAGCTGCGTCAGCTGGGCAACATTGAGGTGCTGGGCAAAATCAACGGCGCCGTCGGCAACTACAATGCGCACATTGCGGCTTATCCGGAAGCGGACTGGCATCAGATCAGCGAAGACTTTGTGACCTCGCTTGGCATCACCTGGAACCCTTACACCACGCAGATTGAGCCGCACGACTACATTGCAGAGCTGTTTGACTGTATGGCGCGTTTCAACACTATCCTGATCGATTTTGATCGCGATATCTGGGGCTATGTTGCGCTGAACCACTTTAAACAGAAAACCATTGCCGGCGAAATTGGCTCCTCGACGATGCCGCACAAGGTCAACCCCATCGATTTTGAAAACTCTGAAGGTAATCTGGGTCTGGCAAACGCGGTGATGCAGCACCTCGCCAGCAAGCTGCCGGTTTCGCGGTGGCAGCGCGATCTCACCGACTCAACCGTTCTGCGCAACCTCGGCGTCGGCGTCGGCTATGCGCTGATCGCTTACCAGTCCACGCTGAAAGGCATCTCCAAACTGGAGGTGAATCGCGATCGCCTGCTGGATGAGCTGGATCACAACTGGGAAGTGCTTGCCGAACCGATTCAGACCGTGATGCGCCGTTACGGCATCGAAAAACCTTATGAAAAGCTAAAAGAGCTGACGCGCGGCAAGCGCGTGGACGCGGCCGGCATGCAGGCCTTTATCGACAGCCTGGCGCTGCCGGAAGAAGAGAAAGTGCGCCTGAAGCAGATGACGCCGGCTAACTATCTGGGCCGCGCGGTACAGATGGTCGATGATCTGAAGTAATCCCGTCCGCACAGGCGCGCGCCGCGCGCCTGTTGCGTTGTTCTCTGGTTTAGCTCCCTTCACGTATACTCACTTTATTATCACTGAGTTTGCAGGTAAGGAAAAAGTATGCGTGTTCTGGTTGTGGAAGATAATGCTCTGCTGCGCCATCATCTCGCCGTTCAGCTGCGTGATATGGGGCATCAGGTTGATGCCGCTGAAGATGCGAAAGAAGCTGACTACTTTCTTCAGGAACATCTGCCTGACATTGCGCTGGTTGATCTTGGCCTGCCAGACGAAGATGGCATGTCGCTGATTCGCCGCTGGCGCAGTGACGCGGTACGCCAGCCAATTCTGGTGCTGACGGCGCGCGAAGGCTGGCAGGCAAAAGTTGAAGCCCTGGAAGCAGGCGCGGACGACTACGTTACCAAGCCTTTTCATATTGAAGAGGTTGCTGCCCGCCTGCAGGCGCTGATGCGGCGCAATAGCGGACACGCTTCGCAGATCATCTCCCTGCCGCCGTTTCAGGTCGATCTCTCCCGTCGCGAGCTCTCAGTAAATGAGGTGCCGGTAAAGCTGACGGCGTTTGAATACACGATTGCGGAAACGCTGATCCGCAACGCGGGAAAAGTGGTCAGCAAAGATTCGCTGATGCTGCAGCTCTATCCCGATGCCGAACTGCGCGAGAGCCATACCATTGATGTGCTGATGGGCCGCCTGCGTAAGAAAATCCTTGCACTGCATCCGACCGAAGTGATCAACACGGTACGCGGTCAGGGCTACCGCTTCGATCTCTGACTGTATGAACTGGTTTCGCCGGCTGCGCCCGCTCTCGCTCCGTACCCGCTTTCTGCTGGCGACGGCCGCCGTAGTGCTGGTTATCTCACTCTCTTATGGCATGGTCGCGGTTATCGGCTACGTCGTGAGTTTTGATAAAAATACCTACCGCGTGCTGCGCGGCGAGAGCAATCTCTTTTTTACCCTGGCGCAGTGGCAGGACAACAAACTCACCATCGCGCAGCCGGAGCGCATGACGCTGAATTTCCCGACGCTGGTCTTTATCTATGATGAGCGCGGCAAGCTGCTGTGGCAGCAGCGCGACGTGCCGGAGATCCGGGATAAAATTCAGCCAGAGTGGCTGCTGAAACCTGACTTTTACGAAATTGACACCAGCAACCGCACCAGCCTGACGGCATTAGGCGATAACATACAGGCGCAGCAGCAGCTGCACGCACTGGACAGTAACAGTAACGACACCTTTACCCATTCGGTGGCGGTGAATCGCTACGACGCGACGGTGAACCTGCCGGCGCTGACCATTGTGGTGGTTGACTCCATTCCGCAGGAGCTGCAGCACTCAGACGTGGTGTGGTCATGGTTCAGCTATGTGCTGGCAGCCAATCTGCTGCTGGTGATCCCGCTGCTCTGGCTGGCCGCACACTGGAGCCTGCGCCCGATTGGCGATCTCACCGCGCAGGTGCGCGAGCTGGAAACCGGTCAGCGGGAAAACCTGGGCGACAACCCGCCACAGGAGCTGAAAAGCCTGGTGCGCAATCTTAACCTGCTGCTGACCAATGAACGCCAGCGCTACACCCGCTACCGCACCACGCTCTCTGATTTAACCCACAGCCTGAAAACTCCGCTGGCGGTGCTGCAGAGTACGCTGCGATCGCTGCGCAACGGTAAATCGCTGACGATTGAACAGGCGGAGCCGGTGATGCTGGAGCAGATCAGCCGTATTTCACAGCAGACGGGTTACTATCTGCATCGCGCCAGTATGCAGGCCGATCACAACCCGCTGCAGCGCGATTTTCATTCGGTTTCAGCCCTGCTGGACAGCCTCTGCTCTGCGCTCAACAAGGTTTACCAGCGCAAGGGGGTGGAGATCACCCTCGACATCCCGCCCGAGCTGGTTTTTGTCGGCGATCAGAATGATTTTATGGAAGTGCTGGGCAACGTACTGGATAACGCCTGTAAATATTGCCTGGAGTTTATTGAAGTGAGCACGCGCCAGACTGACCAGGCGCTGCATCTGTTTATCGACGATGACGGACCGGGTATTCCTGAAAGCAAGCGCGACCTGATTTTTGTACGCGGCCAGCGGGCCGATACGCTGCGGCCGGGACAGGGACTGGGGCTTGCGGTGGTGCGGGATATTCTTGAACAGTATGCCGGAACCGTGATCGCCTCTGCCAGCCCGCTGGGCGGCACGCGCATGGAAGTGGTGTTCCGGCGGCAGGAAGTTACACATCACCGCGAGTAGAACCGGCTGCAGACTGTTATACTTGCCAGCAATTATTGCTCCAACCGGAATGCTTCGTATGGATTATCAGCTCGATATCAACCAGGCCGACTTTATTCAGCGCTACTGGCAGAAACGCCCGGTCGTGCTTAAACGCGGCTTTAAAAATTTTGTGGATCCCCTCTCTCCGGATGAGCTGGCGGGTCTGGCGATGGAAAACGAGGTGGACAGCCGCCTCGTCAGCCATCAAAACGACAAATGGCAGGTCAGCCACGGCCCGTTTGAAAGCTACGACCATCTGGGTGAAAACAACTGGTCACTGCTGGTTCAGGCGGTTAACCACTGGCATGAGGGCTCTGCTGCCCTGATGCGCCCGTTCCGCTTTCTGCCCGACTGGCGCATCGACGATCTGATGATCTCGTTTTCAGTACCGGGCGGTGGCGTGGGGCCGCACTTCGATCAATATGATGTCTTTATCATTCAGGGCACCGGCCGCCGGCGCTGGCGCGTGGGTGAAAAGGTGCCGATGAAGCAGCACTGCCCGCACCCCGATCTGCTCCAGGTTGCGCCGTTTGACGCCATCATTGATGAAGAGCTGGAGCCGGGCGATATCCTCTATATTCCGCCGGGTTTCCCGCATGAGGGCTACTCACTGGACAATGCGCTCAACTATTCAGTCGGGTTTCGTGCGCCTAATGGCCGCGAGTTAATCAGCGGCTTTGCGGACTATATGCTGGCCCATGAGCTGGGCAGCTATCGCTACAGCGATCCGGAGGTGCCTCCGCGCAGCTGTCCGTCGCAGATCCTGCCTTCTGAAGTGGAAGGCATTCGCCAGGTCATGCTGGACGTGATCAATCAGCCGGAGCAGTTCAGCCAGTGGTTTGGCGAATTTATTTCGCAGTCGCGCCATGAGCTGGACGTTGCGCCACCGGAGCCGCCTTATCAGCCGGATGAAATTTATGATGCGCTGCAGCAGGGCGATACGCTGACGCGCCTTGGCGGTCTGCGCGTGCTGACGCTGGGCGAGGCCGTCTACGTTAATGGCGAGCAGATCACCAGCCAGCATCCGCAGGTGCTGGCCGCGCTGGCGCACCGGCACGAACTCGCTCTGGCAGATTTTGGTGACGCGCTGGATGACCCGTCACTGCTGGCCCAGCTGGCCGGCCTGGTGAACAGCGGCTACTGGTTCTTTGCTGATTAAGATCTTTTCCCGCGCCTCTCCTGCAAGCAGGAGAGGCGCGATGCGCCACCGTTACGCCTTCTTCTCTGCCGCCAGCGCAGAGAGCCGCACAATCACTTCTGTCGCTTTTTGCATCACATTCAGTGAGGCAAACTCATGTTTGCCGTGGTAGTTATAGCCACCGGTAAAGATATTCGGACAGGGCAGCCCTTTCCACGACAGCGCAGAACCGTCAGTGCCGCCGCGAATCGGCTTCACGTCAGGCTCAATGCCGCAGTCGCGCATCGCCTGCAGCGCCAGCTCAATAATATGCGGATGCGGCTCCACTTTTTCGCGCATATTGCGATAGCTGTCGCTGATCTCTACTTTAACCGAACATTCGCTCTGCAGCCCTTTGCCCACCCGCTGTCCGATATTCTCCAGCAGCTGTTTGCGCTGTTCATAGCTGTCTGCATCAAAATCGCGGATCAGGTACATCAGCTCAGCGTGCTCCACCGTGCCTTTGATGGAGTGCAGATGGAAAAAGCCTTCGTAGCCGTCAGTGAACTGCGGCTTCTCTTTAGCAGGCAGCTCGGCATGAAAGCGCATCGCCAGATCCAGCGCATTCACCATGACGTTCTTTGCGCTGCCCGGATGCACATTATTACCGGTGATATAGACCATTGCGGTTGCGGCGTTGAAATTCTCAAACTCAAACTCACCCAGCCCGCTGCCATCCATCGTATAGGCCCAGTCGGCCGCAAACCCTTCTACGTCGAAGTGCGACGTGCCGCGGCCGATCTCTTCATCCGGCGTAAAGGCAACCCGGATAGCGCCGTGCGGCACGTCGCCCTTCGCCAGCTCCGCCATTGCCGTCATAATTTCTGCAATGCCCGCTTTATCATCCGCGCCCAGCAGCGTTTTGCCATCGGTGGTAATCAGCGTATGTCCGGTCAGCTTATGCAGCACCGGGAACATCACCGGCGACAGCACTTCGTCACCGTTCCCCAGGGCAATGTCGCCGCCGCGATAGTTTTCCACGATCTGCGGATTAACATTTTTCGCCGTGTAGTCTGGTGAGGTATCCATATGAGAGATAAAGCCGATAACCGGCACCGGCCAGTCGACGTTGGCCGGCAGCGTACCCATTACGCAGCAGTGGTCACTCAGTGATACATCAACAAAGCCCAGCGCAATCAGCTCTTCCTGTAGCTGACGCGCCAGGATCCACTGCCCCTCACTGCTGGGCACCTGCCGCGCCTGCGGTTTAGCCTGCGTCTCTATCGCTACATAGCGCAGAAAACGCTCCAGTAACTGTTCCATCTGTTATCCCCCTGTTTAAGCCGGTGTTATTATGGTGGCGGCAACTGTACGCCGCGTTGCGTTATATCACTCTTCTTTAGGTTAGCCTGCCTGCCGGGTACTGTACCAGGTAAATTATTGCCGGCTGACGTGCCATGCATAGTTCGGTAATTTGCCCTCTTTTCCAGGTAATTCAGCGGTAAACCATGGCATTACATAAATTTTCAGGTATTATCCCGCCTTCACTACGGCTCGCTGTCGCCGGCAGCGAGGCGGTATCCTGCTCCCTTCAGACTGAGTGACTAAAATGACGCAAACATGCGCACAACAGGCGCTGGTTACGCTTTCTGGCATCAGTAAAGCTTTCGATGGGAAAACCATCATCTCAGATTTCGACCTGCATATCGGACACGGGGAGTTTATTACCCTGCTCGGTCCGTCAGGCTGCGGGAAAACCACCATTTTGCGCCTGCTTGCCGGACTGGAAACCACCGACAGCGGCCGTATCACACTGGATGGCAGCGATATTACCGATACGCCCGCCGAACAGCGTCATATCAATACCGTGTTTCAGAGCTACGCGCTGTTTCCGCATATGTCCGTGTTTGAAAACGTCGCATTTGGTCTGCGCATGCAGAAGCGCCCCGCCGGTGAAATCGTGCAGCGTGTTGATGAAGTGCTGGCTATGGTGCAGCTGGAGCGTTTTGCCGACCGGCGCCCGCACCAGCTCTCAGGGGGACAGCAGCAGCGGGTGGCTATTGCCCGCGCCGTGGTCAACCGGCCAAAAGTGCTGCTGCTGGATGAGTCTCTCTCGGCACTGGATTATAAGCTGCGTCGTCAGATGCAGAACGAGCTGAAAGCGCTGCAGCGCAAACTGGGTATCACCTTTGTCTTTGTCACCCACGATCAGGAAGAGGCGCTCTCCATGTCAGACCGCATCGTGGTGATGCGCGATGGTCGCATTGAGCAGGATGGCACGCCGCGTGAAATTTATGAAGAGCCGGGCAATCTGTTTGTGGCGCGTTTTATCGGTGAAATCAACGTCTTTGACGCCGAGGTGATCGCGTGCGACCGCGCGCCCAGGATCCGCGCGCGCGTTGAAGGCATCGCCTGCGATCTGCACTGCCCGTTCCCGGTGGCGCCCGGTGATAAACTGCACGTACTGCTGCGCCCGGAAGATCTGCGCGTTGAAGAGATTGCCCATGACAGCCGCAGCGAGTATCTGACCGGTTTTGTTCGCGACCGCAGCTATAAAGGCATGACCCTGGAGTCCTCGGTGGAACTGGAGAACGGCAAGCTGCTGACGGTCAGCGAGTTCTTTAACGAAGATGACCCCGATTTTGACCACTCGCTGAATCAAAAAATGGCCATCCGCTGGGTGCCGGACTGGGAGGTGGTACTGCCCTATGAAACTGATGCGTAATCGTCTGCAGAAAGCGATTGTTGCCCTGATTGTCAGCTGGCTGGCGCTGTTTGTGCTGTTACCTAATCTGATGATTATCGCCACCAGCTTTCTGACGCGCGATGATGCGCATTTTGTCAGCATGGTATGGACCTTTGATAACTATCGCCGCCTGCTCGACCCGCTCTACGCCAGCGTGCTGCTGCATTCGCTGAACATGGCGTTTATCGCCACCCTGTGCTGTCTGCTGCTGGGCTATCCGTTTGCCTGGTGCCTGACCCGGCTCTCGCCGCGGCTGCGTCCGCTGATGCTTTTTTTGCTGATTGTACCCTTCTGGACCAACTCGCTGATCCGCATCTATGGGCTGAAGATCTTTCTCAGCACCCGCGGCTGGCTGAACGACGTTCTGCTCTGGCTTGGCGTGACAGACAAACCTTTTCGTATCATGTTCACCTCTGAAGCGGTGATCCTGGGTTTAATCTATATTCTGCTGCCGTTCATGGTGCTGCCGCTCTACTCCAGCCTGGAGAAGCTCGACCGATCGTATCTTGAAGCAGCGCGCGATCTCGGTGCCAGTAAGCTACAGACGGTTGTACGCATTATTCTGCCGCTGACCCTGCCTGGCATCGTCGCCGGCTGCCTGCTGGTGTTTATCCCGGCGATGGGCATGTTTTACGTGGCGGATCTTATGGGCGGTGCCCGAAATCTGCTGATTGGTAACATTATCAAGAGCCAGTTTCTGAACATCCGCGACTGGCCGTTTGGTGCAGCAACCAGCGTGGTGATGACGCTGCTGATGGGCATTATGCTGCTGTTCTACTGGCGTGCGGCGCGGCTGCTGAATAACCGGGTGGATCTCTCATGATGACGCGTCTGCTACGCGGTGGCTTTATGACCGCGATTTACGCCTGGCTCTATATTCCGATGATTATCCTGATCGTGAACTCTTTTAATGCTTCGCGCTTCGGCATTAACTGGCAGGGATTCAGCATGCGCTGGTATCAGCTGCTGCTGAATAACGACAGTCTGATTCAGGCAGCACAGCACTCGCTTATCATGGGTGTGCTATCCGCAACCTGCGCCACGCTGATCGGGGCGCTGACGGCAGTCGCGCTCTACCGCTACCGTTTTCGCGGTAAACCTTTCGTCAGCGGCATGCTGTTTGTGGTGATGATGTCGCCGGATATTGTCATGGCAATCTCCCTGCTGGTGCTGTTTATGCTGCTGGGTATCTCGCTCGGCTTCTGGTCGCTGCTGTTTTCGCATATCACCTTCTGCCTGCCTTTTGTGGTGATTACCGTTTACTCGCGCCTGAAAGGATTTGATGTCCGTATGCTGGAGGCGGCAAAAGATCTCGGTGCCAGCGAAATGACCATTTTGCGTAAAATCCTGCTGCCGCTGGCGATGCCGGCCGTAGCGGCGGGCTGGCTGCTGAGTTTTACCCTCTCTATGGATGACGTGGTGGTCTCGTCATTCGTTACCGGACCGGGGTTTGAGATCCTGCCGCTGAAGATCTACTCCATGGTGAAGGTCGGTGTTTCACCCGAAGTGAACGCGCTGGCGACGATCCTGCTGCTACTGTCGCTGCTGCTGGTGGCGGTGAGTCAGTTACTGCTCCGTGATAAAACCCAATAGAGGATACCCCATGAAAAGACAATCTTGCTGGCTGGTCGCCGGAGCGCTGGCGCTGTGTATGCAGAGCGCGCAGGCTGATGACAAGACGCTCTACTTCTACAACTGGACGGAATATGTGCCGCCGGGTCTGCTGGAGCAGTTTACCAAAGAGACCGGGATCAAAGTGATCTACTCCACCTATGAATCCAATGAGAGCATGTACGCCAAGCTGAAAACCTGGAAAGATGGCGCTTACGATCTGGTGGTGCCCTCAACCTATTTTGTGGCCAAAATGCGTAATGAGGGGATGCTGCAGAAGATCGACAAAGCGCAGCTGAGCAACTTTAAGAATCTCGATCCCGACCTGCTTAACAAGCCGTTTGATCCCGGTAACGACTACTCTGTTCCCTATATCTGGGGCGCGACTGCCATCGGTGTCAACAGCGATGAGATCGATCCCAAAACGATCACCCGCTGGGCTGATCTCTGGAAACCGGAGTATAAGCAGAGTCTGCTGCTGACGGATGATGCGCGCGAAGTGTTCCAGATGGCGCTGCGCAAGCTCGGGTATTCCGGCAATACGCAGGACCCGGCGCAGATCACCGCTGCCTGGGAGGAGCTGAAAAAGCTGATGCCCAACGTACTGGCGTTTAACTCCGATAATCCGGGCAACCCGTTTATGGAGGGCGAAGTGAACGTCGGGATGATCTGGAACGGCTCCGCTTATGTGGCGCGTCAGGCGGGCACCCCGCTGAGCATAGTCTGGCCGGCAGAAGGCGGCATTTTCTGGATGGATAATCTGGCGATCCCGGCCAACGCGAAAAACCGGGAGGGGGCGCTGAAGTTGATCAACTTCCTGCTGCGCCCTGAGGTGGCAGCTCAGGTGGCAGAAACCATTGGCTACCCGACGCCTAATCTGGCAGCGAAGAAGCTGCTGCCTGCGGCCGTAGCGCAGGATCCGTCACTCTACCCGCCAGCTGATGTGATCAGAAAAGGCGAATGGCAGAATGACGTCGGGGCCGCCAGCGTACAGTATGAAACGCTGTTTCAGAAGCTGAAAGCCGGCCGCTGATGGCTCAGCCGGGCGCCGCACGGGCGCCCGGTTTAGTGCACCAGGCTCTCCAGCAGGCGCTGCACAAATGCCGGTACCACTTCGCTTGCCAGACCATACTTTCCTTCAGCAAACTCATTGCCCACCTGACTCGGCTCCAGGTTCAGCTCAACCGTGTGCGCACCCTGCAGCGTGGCTTCATGCACAAAGCCGGCGGCGGGATAGACATGCCCTGAGGTGCCGATGGCGATAAACAGATCGACCTGCTGCATCGCCTCATAGATCTCTTCCATGCCGAGCGGCATTTCGCCAAACCATACTACATGCGGCCGCAGCCGGGCCGGAAACTGACAGCAGGTGCAGCGATCGTCTGCAGTGACGTCGCTATACCACGTCACCACCTGGCCGCTCTCTTCACAGCGTACTTTCAGCAGTTCACCATGCATATGCAGCACGCGCTGGCTGCCGGCACGCTCGTGCAGATTGTCGATGTTCTGTGTGACCAGCAGAAAATTATCGCCCAGCGCCTGCTCCAGTTCTGCCAGCGCCAGGTGCGCGGCGTTAGGCTGGATCTCCGGCTGCTGCAGCTGCTGGCGGCGAATATTATAAAAGCGCTGAACCAGCGCCGGATCGCGACGGAATCCTTCCGGGGTGGCGACATCTTCAATGCGATGCTCTTCCCACAGGCCGTCAGAGGCGCGAAAAGTCCGGATACCTGATTCGGCCGAAATGCCGGCACCGGTCAGCACCACAACGCGCGGCAGCGGATGCGCGGCGAGTTCAGCGCTGCGATCGCGCTCAAAAATGCGCTGGCGAAAGCGCTGATGCACTTTACGGCGGTTTTTCCTGTCGCGGGCGAGTCGTAGGCGGCGGCGCTGTATGCGCATAAAAACTCCTTGATCTGCGGCGCGGTACGCCGTGTTTCGGGTGTTGTAGTGGGCAATGTTGTCCCGATAATAACGACTGCGCGGCGATACCGCCCTGCGCAGACGCTGAATCTGTACGCAGCCGCCGGAGCGGCTGCCAGGATGGCTACTGACCGCTCAGCACACGGGCCGGGTCGAGGCGGCTGGCGCGCCGGGCCGGATACCAGCTGGCAATCAGGCTCAGCACGATAGCGGTTGCCAGTACAGTGACAACATCAAGCCAGTGCAGTTCCGATGGCAGGAAGTCGATAAAGTAGATATCGCCTGCCAGCAGCGTATGCCCGGTCAGATGTTCGATGCCGCGCATCACCGGCGTCAGGTTCAGCGCCACCAGCACGCCGGTGACCACGCCGCTGACGCTGCCCAGCAGACCCGCCAGCAGCCCGTACCAGATAAAGATAGCGCGGATAAGCCCATCTTTCGCCCCCAGGGTACGCAGCACGGCAATATCTGCGCTCTTATCTTTGACCGCCATCACCAGGGTGGAAACGATATTGAAACAGGCGACGCCAATCACCAGCACCATCGCCAGATACATAATGGCGCGGATCATCTGGATATCGCGATACATGTAGCCGTAGGTGCCAATCCAGCTTTTGATGTAAACATAGGCGTGGGCTACCTCACCGGCCGAGCGCACCAGCTTTTGCGCCTGAAACGGATCGTGCATCTTCAGCGCGATACCGCTGACGCTGTCGCCCAGACCCAGATAACGCTGCGCATCCGCCAGCGGCACCAGCGCCAGGCTGTGATCGAGCATACCGCTCAGCTGCAGAATACCGCTGACCTGCAGCCGGATGCGCTTCGGCTGCTGCAGCTTATTGTCCGCGCTGCTGTTCGGGATCATGATGGTGATCCAGCTGCCCTGCTTCACGTTCAGCGATTTGGCAATGCCGCCGCCTAAAATAATCTGCTGTTTGCCGGCAGCAAACTGTGACCAGGCGTCGCCAGCGACAAACTGCGGCAGTGCGCTGAGTCGCGACTCCTGCTGCGGATCAACCCCTTTTACCTGCAGCGCCTGCAGCCTGGCCCCGCTCTCGATCAAGCCGGTAAAGTTAACATAGGGCGCCGCCGCCGCGATGCCGGACACCTGCTCCATCGGAGCTATCAGGGATTGCCAGTCGCGCAGCGGTCCGTCGACCGGCTCAATTTCACCGTGCGGAACGACAGCCAGAATGCGGTTATTCAGCTCACGCTCAAAACCGTTCATCGCGCTGAGGCCGATGATCAGTACGGCCACGCCCAGCGCGATCCCCACGGTGGAGATCACTGAAATCAGCGATACCATGCCGCCACGCCGCCGGCCCCGGCTGAAACGCAGCCCCAGCAACAGTGAGAGAGAAGAGGTCATGCCTCAGCTCCCAGCGTCAGGCGATCGCTCAGCTGTCCGTCACGCATTTCCATCTGCCGCGTCAGGCGTTTTGCCAGCTGCAGATCGTGTGTTACCACCAGAAAAGCGGTGCCCTGACGCACGTTAAGCTCGCCCAGCAGTTCAAATATTGCATCGGCGTTGCGCGCGTCGAGGTTACCGGTTGGCTCATCCGCCATCACCAGACGCGGACGGTTGACCAGCGCCCGGGCTATCGCCACACGCTGCCGCTCGCCGCCTGACAGCTCAGAGGGACGATGCGCGGCGCGCTTCTCCAGTCCGACCGCCGCCAGCATTTCACGTGCGCGGCTCTCTGCTTCCGCTTTGGCCGTTTTGCCAATCAGCAGCGGCATCGCCACGTTTTCCAGCGCGCTGAAGTCAGGCAACAGGTGGTGGAACTGATAGATAAAGCCCAGCTCGCGGTTGCGCAGCTCTGCTTTCGCGGAAGCGCTCATGGCATTCAGCGAGCGGCCATCAAACACCACGTCGCCCGAGGTAGGCGCATCCAGCCCGCCCAGCAGATGCAGGAGCGTACTTTTACCTGAGCCGGAGCTGCCGACAATCGCCGTCAGCTCACCGGGCTGCAGGCTGAAAGCCACGTTGCGCAGCACATCGGTCTGCACGCTGCCTTCCTGATAGCGTTTGCACAGGTCGCGACACTGCAACAAAGGGGTATTACTCATAACGTAGAGCCTCAGCGGGTTGAACGGCGGCAGCGCGCCAGGAGGGATAAAGGGTTGAGAGCAGCGCAACCGTCATGGAGACCAGAGCGATAATCACCACCTGCCAGGGATTAATGTCCACCGGCAGCGCCGCGCCCTCAAGAAACAAACCGATGACCGGCATCAGCGTATTCAGCTGGCTGGCCAGCAGCACGCCCAGCAGCGCACCCAGCAGCGCACCAATGATCCCGGCACTCGCGCCCTGCACCATAAAGACCGCGACGATCTGCCGCCGGGTCAGGCCCTGCGTCTGCAGTATCGCCACCTCGCCCTGCTTCTCCATAATCAGCAGACCCAGCGAGGTAATGATATTGAACGCCGCTACGGCAATAATCAGACTCAGCAGCAGCCCCATCATATTTTTTTCCATGCGTACCGCCTGGAAAAGATCGCCTTTGCGCTCGCGCCAGTCTTTCCACACCGTGCCCTGCGGCAGCGGCTGGGTGCTCAGCGTATCCACGCTCAGCGGCTTTTCCAGCCAGAGCCGCCAGCCGGTGATGTTGCCTGCCGGATAGCGCATAACGCGTGACGCATCCTGCTGGTTGACCAGGATCTGATAGCCATCTACTTCACTATTCGCCGCATAAGTGCCGGCAACGGTAAAGATGCGCTGGCTGGGCAGGCGCCCGACCGGAGTAAACTGGCTCACCGACGGCACCATCAGACGCAGCGCGTCGCCCCGCTTCACGCCAAGCTGTGAAGCGAGCTGCTCACCGAGGATCACATTATAGTGGCCCGCCTGCAGCACCTGCTGCTGCGTGTTGACCAGGTAAGGCGTGAGCGGATCGGGTTCGTCCGGGTTTATTCCCAGCATCACGCCAACCGACACATTGTGCGCACTCTGCAGCACCACATCAGCGGTGGTCAGGGGCGCAACGCGCGTGACGCCCTGCAGCTTCAGGCTGTCAGCCGGCAGCTGCTGCGGATCGATACTGCCTTTGTCGCTGGTAATGAGCGCCTGCGGCATCAGCCCCAGGATATTTCCCTCCAGCTCACGCTCAAAGCCGTTCATCACCGACAGCACGGTCACCAGCGCCATCACGCCCAGGGTAATGCCGATAGTGGAAAGCCAGGAGACGAAGCGACCAAAGCGGTCTGAAGCCCGTCCACGCATGTAGCGTAAACCGATAAATAGCGCAACTGGTTGATACATGAGTTCCGTTCTGGCCATTGCCTGATAATAAGGTAGAGGGATGATAATGGAGCCGCCTGCTTTATGAAACCTCTAACCCACTGAGTGATGAGCGAAGTTGCATCAAAATGCGTCCCTGCCGCGTCACAGGCCAGATTTCTCTCGCAGCGGCCGGCGCGGCCGGTCACACGGGCGAACAAAAGCTGTACGAACGGCTGCAGCGGGCGGCGCGCGCATACCATCACTGGCATATCGGGACTATTATATCTGTCAGGCTGATAGCGCGGAGTCGCTGTCGCTCCCTTCCGGCCTGCCTGCGGGCACAATGGAGAGATGATCATCAGGGCGGTTTATGGAATGATGACGCCCTGAAATACAAGGAGAGCACGTCGAGACCCTATGTCGGAACAGCATCGTTATACCCTGCCTGCCAAAGCAGGAGACCATCGTCAGCTCGGCCAGCTGGTCGGCGCCGCGCAGGCGGTTGAGTGCGCCAGTATCACCGAACGCCATCAGGGTCCGGTGTTGATGATCACCCCGGATATGCAATCCGCGCTGCGGCTGCAGGAGGAGATCCGTCAGTTTACCGACCTGCCGGTCATTAACCTGCCGGACTGGGAAACGCTGCCTTACGACAGCTTTTCGCCCCACCAGGATATTATTTCAGCACGCCTCTCTACGCTTTATCAGCTGCCGATGCTGGCACGCGGCATGCTGATCCTGCCCGTGAATACGCTGATGCAGCGCGTCTGCCCGCATAGTTTTCTGCACGGGCATGCGCTGGTGATGCAGCAGGGACAAAAACTGTCACGCGACGCGCTACGCGATCAGCTGGAGCAGGCGGGTTATCGCCACGTCGATCAGGTGATGGAGCACGGCGAATACGCCACGCGCGGTGCCCTGCTCGATCTCTTCCCGATGGGCAGCGACCAGCCCTATCGCATCGACTTTTTTGATGATGAAATCGACAGCCTGCGCCTGTTCGACGTTGACAGCCAGCGCACGCTGGAATCAGTGGACGCAATCAACCTCCTGCCGGCGCACGAATTTCCCACTGACAAAGCGGCGATTGAGCTGTTTCGCACCCGCTGGCGCGAGATTTTCGACGTGCGCCGCGAGCCGGAGCATATCTATCAGCAGGTCAGTAAAGGCACGCTGCCCTCCGGCATCGAATACTGGCAGCCGCTGTTTTTTGAGCAGCCGCTGCCCACGCTGTTCAGCTACCTGCCCGCCAGCACGCTGGTGCTGAACTGTGGCGATCTGCCCGGCAGCGCGGAGCGCTTCTGGCAGGATGCGCACGCGCGCTTTGAAAACCGGCGCATCGATCCGATGCGTCCGCTGCTGGAGCCGGCCACGCTCTGGCTGCGACCCGATGCGCTGCTCAGCGAACTGAAAGACTGGCCGCGCATGCAGCTCACGGCAGAAACGCTGCCGGAAAAAGCGGCCAATACCAACCTGGCGTATGAACCGCTGCCGGAACTGACCGTGCAGGCCCAGGCGAAAGCCCCACTCGATCTGCTGCGCCAGTTTCTGGAGCAGTTTAGCGGCCAGGTGATTTTCTCGGTAGAGAGCGAAGGCCGGCGGGAAAGCCTGCAGGAGCTGCTGGCGCGCATTAAGCTACGCCCTCAGCCGGTTGAGCACTTCAGCGAAGCAGCGGCTCAGCCCTACAGCCTGATGATAGGCGCCAGCGAGCGTGGCTTTATTGATACGTTACGCGGCCGCGCGCTGATCTGTGAAAGCGATCTGCTGGGCGAGCGCGTCAGCCGACGCCGGCAGGATAACCGCCGCACCATCAATCCGGACGTGCTGATCCGCAACCTGGCGGAGCTGCATCCCGGGCAGCCGGTGGTGCACCTGGAGCACGGCGTCGGACGCTATATCGGACTCACCACGCTTGAGGCCGGCGGGATTGTGGCGGAGTACCTGATGCTCTCCTACGCCGGCGACGCCAAACTTTATGTGCCGGTCTCCTCACTGCATCTGATCAGCCGCTACGCCGGCGGCGCCGATGACAATGCGCCACTGCACAAGCTTGGCAGTGATGCCTGGTCACGCGCGCGGCAGAAAGCGGCAGAAAAAGTGCGCGATGTGGCGGCGGAACTGCTGGATATCTACGCCCAGCGTGCCGCGAAGAGCGGCTACGCCTTTAAGCACGATCGCGAACAGTACCGGCTGTTCTGCGAAGGCTTTCCGTTTGAAACCACGCCGGATCAGGCGCAAGCGATTAACGCCGTGTTGAGTGATATGTGCCAGCCGCTGGCGATGGATCGCCTGGTGTGTGGCGACGTGGGCTTTGGTAAAACGGAAGTGGCGATGCGCGCGGCGTTTCTGGCCGTAGAGAACACCAAGCAGGTGGCGGTGCTGGTTCCCACCACCCTGCTGGCGCAGCAGCACTATGATAACTTCCGCGATCGCTTTGCCAACTGGCCGGTGCGTATCGAGATGCTGTCACGCTTCCGCAGCGCTAAAGAGCAGGCGCAGGTACTGGAGCAGGCGAGCGAAGGCAAAATCGATATTCTGATCGGCACGCACAAACTGCTGATGAGCGATCTCAAATGGCGCGACCTCGGGCTGCTGATTGTGGATGAAGAGCACCGCTTTGGCGTGCGGCATAAAGAGCGCATCAAGGCGATGCGCGCCGACGTCGATATCCTGACGCTGACCGCCACACCGATTCCGCGTACGCTGAATATGGCGATGAGCGGAATGCGCGATCTGTCGATTATCGCCACGCCGCCCGCCCGCCGCCTGGCGGTAAAAACCTTTGTGCGTGAATATGACAGTCTGGTGGTGCGTGAAGCGATTCTGCGCGAAGTGCTGCGCGGTGGCCAGGTTTACTACCTCTATAATGATGTGGAAAACATTGAGAAAGCGGCGCAGCGGCTGGCGGATCTGGTGCCGGAAGCGCGTATCGCAATTGGTCACGGCCAGATGCGCGAGCGCGATCTGGAGCGGGTGATGAACGATTTCCATCACCAGCGTTTTAATGTGCTGGTCTGTACCACCATTATTGAAACCGGTATTGATGTACCCAGCGCCAACACCATTATCATTGAGCGTGCCGATCACTTTGGTCTGGCACAGCTGCATCAGCTGCGTGGCCGCGTGGGTCGTTCGCACCACCAGGCCTACGCCTGGCTGCTGACCCCCCACCCCAAAGCGATGACCACCGATGCCCAGAAGCGGCTGGAAGCGATCGCTTCGCTGGAAGATCTTGGCGCCGGCTTTGCGCTGGCGACGCACGATCTTGAAATTCGCGGCGCCGGTGAGCTGCTGGGTGAAGATCAAAGCGGTCAGATGGAGAGCATCGGCTTTACGCTCTATATGGAGCTGCTGGAAAACGCGGTGGATGCGCTGAAAGCGGGACGTGAGCCGTCGCTGGAAGATCTGACCAGCAATCAGACCGAGATAGAACTGCGGATGCCGGCGCTGCTGCCGGATGATTTCATTCCCGATGTCAGCACCCGTCTTTCACTCTATAAACGGATTGCCAGCGCCGCCGACGAGCAGGACCTGGCTGAACTGCGGGTAGAGATGATTGACCGCTTCGGTAAACTGCCTGACGCCGCGCGCAATCTGCTGGATATTGCCGCGCTGCGCCTCGCCGCGCGCGAGCTGGGCGTGCGCAAAATTGAAGCCAGTGACAAAGGCGGCTTCTTTGAGTTTGCCCCACAGAACCAGATCGATCCCGGCTGGCTGATTAGCCTGCTGCAGAAAGAACCGGCACAGTGGAAGCTGGATGGCCCGACGCGGCTGCGCTTCACGCGCGATCTGACTGAACGCAAGCTGCGCATGGAGTGGGTTCAGGAGTTTATTACCGAACTGGCAAAGCACCGGCTGCCGGCAGGCTGATACACAATAAAAAAGCGCCTTACGGCGCTTTTTTTATCTGGTTTGCTGTGAAATAGCTTTGCCCAATCAGGCCTGATTCGAATTCAGGATGAGCTGACCATTACGGTCAAGCGGGATGCGGGTGCCAGGGTCATTCTCCATGCGGATTTTGCCCTGCTGGTCGCCTATTTTATAGGTCACATCATAACCCAGCATCTTTTCCTGTTTACTGTATACCGTTCTGCAGCGCTGTTCGCTGGTGGTGTAGGTATCCCGCTCCTGCAGCGCGCCCTGCACCTGATTACCGCCGTAGCCGCCGGCCAGCGCACCCGCTACGGTAGCCACATCGCGACCGCGACCGCCGCCGAACTGATGACCCAGCACGCCGCCAGCGACGGCACCCAGCACAGAACCGGCAATGCGGTTCTCATCCTGTACCGGACGACGGTGCGTCAGCGTAACGTTACGGCACTCCTGACGCGGCTGTTTAATACTCTCTTTAATCGGGGTGGCTGACAGCACCTGAGCAAATTGCGGACCGCGATCAAACACGTTCATGCTGGCGACCGCCGCCACGCCCAGCGCTGCTGCTACGCCGATTCCGATACCCGCAAGCATTGATTTATTCACAGGAATATCCTCCTGACAGTGTTACCGCGCATTCCCGTCGCTACAGGCTGTAGCGGAGGCATAACCGGCGTGCGCGCCGCGCCGTGTTCCTGAAGATAAGTTTTGCAGATGGTCCGGAATTGCAACATCAGATTAATGGAGGAAACGCAGCATAAGCGCAGCAGGGCCAGCTTTTAGGAGAGTTCCGAGCAGCAGGCTGAAGGCAGGTATTCTTACGGTGAACTGATGATTTGCAGCGATGTAATGACGGTAAAACAGGCGCGGGCGACATCATGTCGCCCGCGATTAATTAGTGCAGTTTAAGTCGCGGACGCAGTACGCGGTTCAGACTGCCGACCAGCATCATTAACCCGGTCTTGAAGTATCCATGGAGCGCAATCTGATGCATACGATACAAAGAGATATAGACAAAGCGCGCAATACGCCCTTCCACCATCATTGAGCCGCGCATCAGGTTACCCATCAGGCTGCCTACCGTGGTAAAGCGCGACAGCGAAACCAGCGAGCCGTGATCTTTATAAACATACGCTTTCAGCGGCTTACCTTTACGCTGCGCCAGGATGTTATCCAGCACGCGCGACGCCATCTGATGTGCCGACTGCGCGCGCGGCGGTACGAAGCCACCATTGGGCAGCGCACAGGAGGCGCAGTCGCCAAGCGCATAGATATTTTCATCGCGCGTGGTCTGCAGCGTCTCTTTTACCACCAGCTGGTTAATGCGGTTGGTCTCCAGACCGCCAATCTCTTTCATAAAGTCAGGCGCTTTGATGCCTGCTGCCCACACCATCAGATCGGCAGCAATATACTCACCCTCTTTGGTGTTAAGCCCTTTAGCATCGGCGCTGGTCACCATGGTCTGCGTCAGAACGCGCACGCCCAGTTTGGTCAGCTCCTGATGCGCCGCTGCAGAGATACGCGGCGGCAGCGCGGGCAGAATGCGTTCACCCGCTTCCACCAGCGTGACGTTGAGCGCGCTGCTGTCGAGGCCTTTGTAGCCGTAGCTGTGCAGCTGCTTCACCGCATTGTAGAGTTCAGCGGAGAGCTCCACGCCGGTGGCGCCGCCGCCAACAATGGCGATATTCACTTTCTGCAATTCGCCTTCGCTGGCGGAAAAACGCAGGAACTGATTCAGCATCTCATTATGGAAGCGACGCGCCTGATGCGGATTGTCGAGGAAGATGCAGTGATCTTTCACGCCCGGCGTACCAAAATCGTTGGACGTACTGCCCAGCGCCACCACCAGACGGTCCCACGCCAGCTCACGCTGTGGCACCAGAATCTCACCCTGAGCGTCGCGGATTTCTGCCAGTTCAATGGTTTTGCGGTCGCGGTGGATCTGCGTCAGCGATCCCAGCTGAAACTGAAAGCCGTGGTTACGGGCATGGGCCAGATAGCTCAGCGCATCGATGCCCTCATCCATAGAACCGGTCGCCACCTCATGCAGCAGCGGTTTCCAGAGATGACTGTGGTTACGGTCAACCAGAATAATCTCCGCTTTTTTGCTGCGGCCCAGCTTATGCCCCAGCTGCGTTGCCAGCTCCAGGCCGCCGGCACCTCCGCCAATAATGACGATCTTTTCCACGGTTGTAGTCAATGCAGACCCCTCAAAGTTGTAAACCAAAGGTTAATTAATGGTTAAATAAAACCTTAATAAACATAGGGTTGGCGATAGTTAATCGCGTGCTGAGGGCAGAATATCACGCCGGCAGAACCAGATCATAAGGAAATTGATGCAGATCAATCTTTCACGGGGATTATCAGAATGTTACACATTTTGTGAATAGCATCACACGACAAACGCCGCATTCACAGAGCGGAACGCGGCGTTTCGACATGCTTACGGCTGCGCGTTATGTGCCAGCCAGCGCGTCTGCAGATCGCTGAGCTGACGCTGATTCTGGCGCCAGCGCGCGCTGTCCTGTAGCGCATCCAGCGAGTGCCGGCCGCGATGCCAGAGCCGCGCAATACGCTCTGCCGGACCCGCCTGCAGATTATCCAGTACGCTGATTGCGCCCGCCCGCTGGTTGCAGACCAGGATCATATCGCACCCGGCATCCAGCGACTGCTGCGCCCTTTCGGCATAGCTGCCCATCACGGCAGCCCCCTCCATCGACAGATCGTCGGAGAATATCACGCCGTCAAAGGCGAGCTCCTGACGCAGTACCTGCTGCAGCCAGTAAGGCGAGCCGCTGGCGGGCAGCGGATCCACATCGGTATAGATAACGTGGGCTGGCATCACCGCATCCAGCAGCTGTTCACTGATGAGCTGCTGAAAAATAGCCATATCGTGCTGGCGCAGCGTGGCTGCATCGCGCGTGTCGCGCGGTGTCTCTTTATGCGAATCCGCGCTGACCGCGCCGTGGCCGGGAAAATGTTTACCGGTGGTTTTCATACCGGCTTCGCGCATGCCATTAATAAAGCGCCGTGCGATCTGCAGCGCAATGGCAGGGTCAGCATGAAACGCCCGATCGCCTATCGCAGCGCTGATGTGTCCGATATCCAGTACCGGAGCAAAACTGATATCAATATCAAGCCCGGTCATTTCTGCCGCCATCTGCCAGCCCGCCTGCTGCGCCAGTTCGCCTGCCGTAGTCAGATCGTGCAGGGCAGCAAAGGATTGCATTGCCGGCAGCTGTGTAAAGCCTTCACGGAAACGCTGCACGCGTCCGCCTTCCTGATCAACCGCCACCACCAGCCGGTTGCGGGAAGCAGCGCGGATCTGACGCACCAGCTCGCGGAGCTGAGCAACGTCATGAAAGTTGCGCGTAAACAGAATAAGTCCGCCCACCAGCGGGTGCTGCAGTATTTCGCGCTCTTCGGCGTCCAGCGTGTAGCCCGCAACGTCCAGCATCAGCGGGCCGGGTGCATTGATTGTCATAGCTCTGTTCCTGAGTTAAATATCCTGCCAGCTGGCCTGCGCCAGCTGCTGTAAAGTTGCCTCTCCGCTCTGCTCGGCGCGCAGCTGATACCAGCTCGCCATCAGCAGCTGCAGCCACGGCTGCCAGCGCGCTATCTGACGCGCCAGCACGGCGCCATCCATTTGCGTCAGTGCGGCATACTCTTCTGTCCACGCCGCGGCCTGCGCCGGTGCCCCTGCGCAGAGGGCAGCCAGTTCCAGCGCCACGTCGCCATCGGCCGCATACTCCCAGTCAATCAGCCTTAGTCCGGCCGGCGTGGCGATCACATTACCCGGGTGGACGTCCATATGCAGCGGCGCAAGGCGCAGCGGGCGCGGTTCACCCTGTCGCTGCAGCCGCTGCAGCCGCTTCAGCCAGCGCCAGTGCCGCTGACGGCAGCGCTGCCAGTAGTGCTGCAGCAGAGGCAGCAGCCGCAACGGATAACCGGTCAGCGGCTGCCGGTGCAGCGTACTGATCAGCGTCACTATTTGGCTGCGCTGCGCGTCAAAGCCGGCAGGCGTCAGCGCCTCGCCCGACAGCCAGCGCTGCAGCAGCCAGGGAGTCTGCCAGCTGAGCGGTTCAGGCCCAAGGCCGGCCTCGCGCAGCTGGCGCAAAATACGGTACTCGCGCTGCCGGTTAACAAAGGGTATGGGCTGCAGGGGTATGCGCCGCGCCAGCAGCGTATCCTGCTCGCCCGTGATTTTAAAACTGTTGCCGCTCAGCCCGGGCAGCGCGAAAAAATTGCCGGCGGCGGATGCCGTCGGCCACTGTTGCTGCACCAGATGAACCAGCGCGGGATCAGGGTTGTGTTGCACCATTACCTGACCAGATGATTTCGCCGGTCTGTACCAGCATCAGCTGCATCTGCAGCGTGGGTGACTTCACCTCGCCTTTCGCATTGCTGTAAAGCACATACTGCGCATTGACGATGCGCGCCAGGCCAATCGCTTTGCTGCGCGAATTCAGACTGTCTTCCGGTGAGAGGCCCAGCGTCTGCCGCGCCTGATTCAGCTGGTCATCAGACACCAGGGTGAATTTGCCGTTATTTGCCAGCGCGTTCTGAATCGCACTGGTGGCTTTTTCTGTCTGCAGCGCGCCATTGGTGCTGTTTTTAAGGCGATCAACCAGCAGCACGCTGCCCGGATTCACCCCGGCAGACTGTACCATGTTTGCCACCAGCGGCGAGACGCTGGCGCTCCAGTTAATGGTCTTTAACTTAGGCGGCTGCGGCACATTTTGCGGCGGCGGCACGGGTTGCGGTTCCGGCTGCGGCTCCGGCTGAACCGGGGTCGTCGGCTGTGTCGGTTCGACCGGTGCCGGCGTCTGCTGTTTTACCACACAGCCGGTAAGCATCAGCGCAAACAGTAGCGCGCCAGAACGTTGAACACTGCGGATCACGGGGTTACTCCTTAGAGATAAAGATAAAGCCGCACTTTGCTGGCGGTGAGATTGCCCATTTGCGAAGCCACCACTACGCTGCCGTGTGCGGGAACAGTTTGCGTCTGTGCCGGCTCCTGTGGCTCAATTTCCAGTCCTTTATCGTCATACCAGTAAAAACGATAATGCACCGTAACAGGCGCTTCACGCAGATTTTGCAGCGTGCTGGCCGCCTGCAGCTGTCCGTCGCGGCTGGTAAGCTCTGGCTCGTCAGTAATGATCCCCGCAGACAGCACGGATGACTCCATCACCAGCGATTGCGAGGTATTGATCATCGGTTTATCACTACTGCAGCCTGCCAGAGTCAATAATAGCAGGCCACTCAGCCATTGACGCATATCAGGTCCGCCTGAGGTTATTGAGCAAGCATCGGGCCCAGGGGTTCACCACCCACCAGGTGCATATGTATATGATAGACCTCCTGACCGCCGTGGCGATTGCAGTTCATGATCAGGCGGTAGCCATCTTCAGCAATACCTTCATCGCGGGCAATTTTCGCCGCCACGGTGATCATCCGTCCCAGCGCATGTTCATGTGCTGGCTTAACATCGTTTGCCGTGGGGATCAGCACATTAGGGATAATCAGTACATGAACCGGCGCTTTCGGTGCAATATCGCGAAAAGCAGTGACCAGTTCATCCTGGTAGATAATATCGGCCGGAATTTCACGGCGAATGATTTTACTGAAAATAGTCTCTTCAGCCATGGTGCGGTTCCTTTTTACCTGAGTCAGTCTGGCAGTATGCGCGAGAAAATCCGTTTCGTTCAACCTTCTCCGGGCTTTTCTTCACTGACTGACTGCTTTTACAGCGTCATGCTGAAAAACAAAAACCCCCTCACGGGAGGGGGTTTTTAGTGACTGCACATACTGTCGCTGCAAAGGTGTTACATACTGCGGATGTAATCATCCATTTCTGTTTTCAGGTTATCTGATTTAGTGCCAAAGATAGCCTGTACACCGGAACCGGCCACCACCACGCCGCGGGCACCGAGGTTTTTCAGTTCAGCCTGATCAACCTTCGCCACATCGGCTACGCTGACGCGCAGACGGGTAATACAGGCGTCCAGGTTGGTAATGTTCTCTTTGCCGCCAAAGGCGCTGACCAGCTTGCCCGCCATTTCGCTGCCGGTAACGCTGCTCTGCTCAATCGCGGTATCTTCACGACCCGGCGTTTTCAGATTCAGTTTTGTAATCAGCACGCGGAAGACGGTGTAGTAAACCAGGCCGTAGATGATGCCAACAATCGGGAACAGCCAGATTTTGCTGCTGTTGCCGCTCAGGACGATAAAATCGATCAGGCCGTGTGAGAAGCTGGTACCGTCACGCATGCCCAGCAGGATACAGATAGGGAACGCCAGACCGGCCAGAATCGCGTGGATCACGTAGAGGATCGGTGCCACGAACATGAAAGAGAACTCAATCGGTTCGGTGATCCCGGTCAGGAACGAAGTCAGCGCGGCAGAGATCATGATACCGCCGACTTTGGCGCGGTTCTCAGGCTTCGCCGAATGCCAGATAGCGATAGCCGCAGCCGGCAGACCATACATTTTAAACAGGAAGCCACCAGAGAGTTTACCGGCAGTAGGATCTCCCGCCATATAGCGCGGAATATCACCGTGGAATACCTGGCCGGCCGCATTGGTGAACTCACCAATCTGCATCTGGAAAGGAACGTTCCAGATATGATGCAGGCCGAAAGGCACCAGCGCACGCTCAATCACACCGTAGATGCCGAAGGCCACAACCGGATTCTGATACGCCGCCCACTGCGAGAAGTCCTGAATCGCGGTACCAACCGGCGGCCAGATAAACGACAGCACAATACCGGTAAAGATCGCGGTCAGACCCGAAATAATAGGGACAAAGCGTTTACCCGCAAAGAAGCCGAGGTACTCAGGCAGCTTGATGCGGTAAAAACGGTTAAACATATAGGCAGCGATCGCACCGGCAATGATCCCGCCCAGTACGCCGGTGTCCGCCAGATGTTTCGCTTCTATCTCGGCAGCAGGGAGATGCAGCACCAGCGGTGCCACAACGGCCAGCGTTTTGACCATGATGCCGTAGGCGACAACCGCCGCCAGTGCTGACACGCCGTCGTTATTGGTAAAGCCCAGCGCCACACCAATCGCAAAAATCAGCGGCATGTTGGCAAAAACGGACCCGCCTGCCTCGGCCATGACGTGGGAGACCACTGCCGGCAGCCAGCTAAAGTTTGCAGAACCAACACCTAACAAAATACCGGCAATCGGCAGAACCGATACCGGCAACATCAGCGATTTACCTACTTTCTGCAGGTTCGCAAATGCGTTCTTGAACATAGAAGCTCCTGAGTATGAGTGCATAGTTGCGCGATGCGCGTGGCTGCGGGGGAGGTTCCGCAGCCGGATGACGCTGAGCGTCTTTTGATTTATTACGAAGAGTAAAATAAATGGGTGCGCGTTACTTTGACGGCTATCACGTTTCCTCAATGATAGCGCGCAGCTTTCAGCACTTTCTGACTGACCTGCCGGATAATAGCGCAATAAAACACTGCCTGTTTCGGGTTTAACCTGATACAGGCAGTTCGTTACGGATTAATTACAGCGTTTGAAATAAAGGCTCAGGCACCCAGACGCGCCATAGGGATATGAAACAGGCGTGAGAAATTCTGCGTGGTAGCAGCCGCCAGGGTCTTAATATCCACCCCTTTCAGCACTGCCATATAATCGGCCACGTCACGCGTAAAGGCAGGCTGATTCTCTTTGCCGCGATGCGGCACCGGAGCCAGATAGGGCGAATCCGTCTCAACCAGCATACGATCCAGCGGCACAAAGCGCGCGGCGTCGCGGATCTGCTCTGCATTACGGAATGTCAGAATGCCGGAGAAAGAGATATAAAAACCGAGATCCAGAAGTTTTGCTGCGGTTGCACGATCTTCGGTAAAACAGTGCAGCACGCCGCCACACTTCTCAACCTGCTCTTCGCGCAGGATCGCCAGCGTATCATCGCGGGCTTCCCGGGTGTGCACAATGATCGGCTTATTCAGTGCAATACCGGTGCGAATATGTTCGCGAAAAGCAGCCTGCTGCTGCGCTTTGGTCTCCTGCTGATAGAAGTAGTCGAGGCCGGTTTCCCCCAGCGCCACTACCTGCTCCTCTGCGGCCAGGCGGCGGAACTCCGCCACATCCCAGGGTTCCTCCTGGTTCAGCGGATGAACGCCGCAGGCCAGCGCAATATTCTGCCGCTCGCCCACCAGCGCTTTGATGCGATAGTAGTCCGGCAGCGTGGTGGCAATCGCCAGCATAAATTTTACGTCGCGCGCGGCGGCTTTGGCGATAACGTCATCCAGGTCGCGGTGCTGGTTTTCATAGTCAAGGCCATCGAGGTGGCAATGGGAATCAACAATAAACATAATTTTCTCAGATAATTACGGGCTGATGACAGGCGGTGCCAGTAAACGGCTCCAGGCCAGCAGCCGGTCGGTCAGAATAAGTTCGCGGTTAAGCGATGCAACGTGCAGCAGCTGTTCGCGACAGGCTATCCACTGCTGCACACTGCTGTTCAGGGCGTTGCTGTTCAGCTGACGGGCCAGCGCGGTCACAACATCAGGCCGATCGCCATTACTCAGCCACGCCGCTGCACCCTGCTGCATTTTCATGGCGTCCACCAGCAGCGAGATGAGCCAGCCCAGACGATCGGCCACGTCGTCACTGTTCAGCGCAGGCAGCAGCTGCAGAATGTCGTCATTCAGCGCCGTGAGCAGCGTATCGCATAGCGTCTGACGCATCTGCCAGCGGGCGGGCTGCAGCAGCGCCAGCGCTGCGGCAGGCGCCCCCCCGCTCAGTCGCAGCGCAGCGCGCAGCGCCGCTTCCGGCTGTGTCACTTCACGGCCCAGCCAGGCGAGGCTCTGCGACTCCTCCGGCGGGATCAGCGGCCAGCTGAGACAGCGGCTGCGCAGCGTGGCCAGCAGCCTGGATGACTCCCGCACGCTCAGGAAGAACCAGCAGTTTGCGGGTGGCTCTTCCAGCGTTTTCAGCAGCGCACTGGCAGCCGCTTCCGTCAGCTGGGCAGCATCCGGCAGCCAGACCACCTTCGCACCCCCCTGCTGCGCAAAATGATAGAGCTTTTCCGTCACGTCGCGCACGGCATCAACACCCAGCGACGCTTTTCCTTTTTCTGCTTCCAGCCGGTACCAGTCCGGATGCGTATGCGCCTGCATCAGTTCACAGCCGTGACATGCGCCGCAGCTTTTAGCCCCTTCACGCTGCTGGCACATCAGCCAGCGGCTGATGCCCCATACCAGCGCATCGTCTCCCATGCCCTCAGGTGCCTGCAGCAGCAGCGCATGATGCGCCACGCCCTCCTGATGGCGGGCAATAATCTGCCGGTAGGGCTGATTCAGCCACGGATACCAGTTCATGGGCGCTGCCCGGCCAGCCAGCGATGCAGGGCAGCTTTAAGTGACGTTGTCACCTCATCAATAGGCTGCGTTGCATCGACAGTCACGATGCTGGTGTCCGCCTGCGCCAGCGCCAGATAGCGTGCACGGGTGCGTTCGAAAAAGCGCAGCGACTCCTGCTCAATGCGATCCAGCGCGCCACGGGCCCGGGCGCGCTGCAGTCCGATTTCCGGCGTCACATCAAGGTAGAGCGTCAGGTCGGGACGAAAATCGCCCAGCACCGCATCACGCAGCGTGGTCATCAGCGCGGCATCCATTTCACGTCCGCCGCCCTGATAAGCCTGCGAGGAGAGATCGTGACGATCGCCCACTACCCACGCGCCGCGCGCCAGCGCCGGCTTGATCACGTTTTCTACCAGCTGCACCCGGGCAGCATAGAGCATCAGCAGCTCAGCTTTGTCGGTAACCTGTTCGCCTTCAATACCCTGCTTCACCAGCACCCTAAGCTGTTCGGCCAGCGGTGTGCCGCCCGGCTCGCGGGTGAATACGATGTCGCTGATGCCGTGCTGCTGTAAAACGTCCACTACCGCATCGCGCGCCGTGGTTTTACCCGCGCCTTCCAGTCCTTCAATGACAATAAACTTACTCTTCATTTTTTTCCTTCAGCGCCTGGCGGTAAGCCTGCACCGCCCGGTTATGGCTGGCGAGATTCGTGGTAAAAGTATGCCCGCCCTTGCCATCCGCGACAAAATAGAGATAGCTGCTCTTTTCCGGATGCGCAGCGGCTTCCAGCGAGGCGCGCCCCGGCATCGCAATCGGTCCGGGCGGCAGGCCGCTGATGCTGTAGGTATTATAGGCGGTCGGCGTATCGAGATCTTTGCGCGTCAGCGTGCCGGTATAGCGCTCGCCCATTCCGTAGATCACGGTGGGATCGGTCTGGAGCTTCATCCCGGTGCGCAGACGATTAATAAACACAGACGCTACCCGCGCGCGCTCTTCGCTTACGCCCGTCTCTTTCTCGATAATTGACGCCATTGTCACCAGCTCCCGCGGATCTTTATAGGGCAGATTCGCCATACGCTTCTGCCAGACCTCATCGACCAGCTTGTTCATGCGGGTGTGTGCACGCGTCAGTACTGCAACGTCCGTGGTATTGGCAGTATAGAGATAAGTATCGGGATAGAAGCTGCCCTCGAGCTGTGCAGCCTCCAGCTTCAGCGCTGCCGCCACGCTGGCAAAACTGTCATCTGCGAGCGTATGCTTCAGATAAGGCGCTTTACGCAGCTCGCTCAGCCACTCACTGAGGCGTGAACCTTCGATAAAACGGAGCGGGAACTGCGCCTCTTTACCGCTGGCCAGAAGCTGCAGCAGCTGACGCACGGTCATGCCCTGCTCCAGCCGGTAAGTACCCGCTTTGAACTCTGCCAGCGCCGGATGCAGCTTCAGCAGCGGTCCAAACCAGATACTGCGCGGAATAATATGCTGACTCTCCAGCTGCGCTTCCAGCACTACGCGTCCGCTACCCGCCGGCAGCGTATAAAGAGTTTCCTGGTGAATGGTCAGCGGCGCGTCTGCCAGGCGCTCTGTCTGCCAGTAGCTAAACGCGGCAGCGGCAGCAGCGATCGCTGCCACACCCGCAATAATTTTTTTGGTTCGACTCATGTTACGTCCATTTTCTGGCAACAGGTAAAAAGTTGCTGATACAGCGTGCGTTCAGTGAAAACGATGTCATCGATTTGCCGCACCGGCAGCACCGGCATCAGTGCATTACAGATCACGACTTCGTCAGCGCCGAGGACCGCTTCACGCGGCGCGCTGACTTCCTGGCAAGCCTGGCCGCTGGCCGCCAGCTGTGCCATCAGAAAACGTCGCATAATGCCGTTTACGCCCGCCTGATCCAGATGGGGAGTAAAAATCCGGGTGCCGCTGCGCCAGAACAGATTGGCAGCGCAGCATTCTACCACGCATCCCGCGGTGTCCAGTACCAGCGCCTCGTCTGCATCGGTTTCATCAAGGTGGTGGCGAATCATCACCTGCTCCAGCCGGTTGAGGTGTTTGATGCCTGCCAGCAGCGGATTACGGGCCAGGGGCACCGGACTGGTGACCAGGCTCGCACCCTGCTGCTGCAGTGTAGCGTAATGCTGTGGCCAGGGTGACAGTGAGAGGATGCGCACAGGAGCCTGACAGCCGCGCCGGCTGTAGCCCCGTCCGCCGGAGCCCGGCGTGAGGATGATCTTGAGCACCGCCCGGGCATGCCCCTGCGCAATACGCCGCATTTCATCCGCCAGCAGCGACAGATCAGGCATCGGCAGCAGAAGCTGCCTGCACCCCTGTTCCAGACGCTGCAGGTGCGCCTCAGCCATCACGACTCTGCCGTTATGCACGGCGGCCGTGGTAAAACAGCCATCGCCAAACTGAACGGCACGATCGCTGGCCGGCAGCATTGTTTGCGGAATACCGTTAATCCACACCGCGCTCTCCTCAGACAGTCAGCCCTGAAATGATCTCATCAGCCCGGATAGGTGCGCTGAAGAGCAGATCAGAAAAAAGGCCCGCATTGCGGGCCTCTGTTCGGCAGAATAGCGATTATACCTTGCGGAAAATCAGCGAGCCGTTTGTGCCGCCAAATCCAAAGGAGTTACACAATGTATACTCCAGACCGCTAACCTGGCGCGCCGTATGCGGCACAAAGTCCAGGTCACATCCCTCATCCGGATTATCCAGGTTGATGGTTGGCGGAACGACCTGATCGCGCAGTGCCAGAACCGAATAAATCGCTTCTACAGCACCGGCAGCACCTAACAGGTGACCGGTCATTGATTTGGTCGAGCTGACCATAACGCTGTGTGCTGACGCACCAAATACGGATTTCACCGCCTGCGCTTCTGCTTTATCACCGGCTGGCGTAGAGGTGCCGTGCGCGTTGACATAGCCGATCTGTGACGGATCGAGTCGCGCATCACGCAGCGCGTTGATCATCGCTGCAGCGGCGCCTGAGCCATCTTCCGGCGGTGATGTCATATGGTAAGCATCGCTGCTCATGCCAAAACCAATGATTTCAGCATAGATTTTCGCACCGCGCTTTTTGGCGTGTTCATACTCTTCCAGTACCACAATACCGGCACCGTCACCCAGTACAAACCCGTCACGATCTTTATCCCACGGACGGCTGGCCGCCTGCGGATTGTCGTTTCGCGTTGAAAGCGCACGTGCCGCACCAAAACCGCCCACGCCCAGAGGCGTACTGGCTTTTTCCGCGCCACCTGCCAGCATCACATCAGCATCATCATAAGCGATAATACGTGCAGCGTGGCCGATGTTATGTACGCCTGAGGTGCAGGCCGTAGCGATCGAAATACTTGGGCCTTTCAGGCCGTACATAATGGTGAGATGACCGGCGACCATATTAACAATGGTAGAAGGTACAAAGAATGGACTGATTTTGCGCGGGCCGCCTTTAACCAGCGAGCTGTGGTTCTCTTCAATCAGACCCAGTCCGCCAATACCAGAACCAATAGCCGCGCCAATACGTCCGGCGTTCTCATCAGTTACGACCAGACCGGAGTCCGCCATAGCCTGAATGCCAGCCGCAATACCATACTGGATGAAATCGTCCATCTTGCGCTGATCTTTCCGCGAGATGTACTCATCACAATTAAAATCTTTCACCAGGCCCGCAAAACGCGTTGCATAAGCACTGGCATCAAAATGGTCGATCAGGGTAATGCCGCTCTGACCGGCAAGGAGAGCACTCCAGGTAGACTCTACGGTATTGCCGACAGGAGACAACATGCCAAGACCGGTCACAACTACACGACGCTTAGACACGTTCGTCCTCCAGGGAGGGAAAAATAACGCAATGTGGGGCAAACATAAAACTCAGGCGGTCATAAGACCGCCTGAAGATATTCATTAGCCTTGATGGCTAGTGACGTAATCGATCGCTGCCTGAACGGTAGTGATTTTCTCAGCTTCTTCGTCTGGAATTTCAGTATCAAACTCTTCTTCCAGAGCCATTACCAGCTCAACGGTGTCAAGAGAATCTGCACCCAGGTCTTCAACGAAAGAAGCAGTGTTAACCACTTCGTCTTCTTTAACGCCCAGCTGCTCAGCTACGATTTTCTTAACGCGTTGTTCGATATCGCTCATACTATTTAATTTCCTATCAAAACTCGCTTTCGCGATGGTTTTCGTAGTGTATAAAATGGTGAAAAAGATGCAACAAAATCCCGGCTGGTCGAACCACGATTTTGCGCTATTCTGCGGTGTTTACCGCAAATAATGCAAATGATTTCGTGATTATCAGACCATGTACATGCCGCCATTGACGTGCAGCGTTTCACCTGTGATGTAGGCTGCTTCGTCAGAGGCTAAGAATGCAACAGCATTAGCAATTTCCTGCGGGTCGCCTAAACGGCCTGCAGGCACTTCTGCCAGAATGCCCGAGCGCTGATCTTCATTCAGTGCACGCGTCATGTCCGTCTCAATAAAGCCCGGTGCCACGACGTTTACGGTAATGCCACGTGACGCGACTTCACGCGCCAGTGATTTGCTAAAGCCAATCAAACCCGCCTTTGCTGCAGCGTAGTTAGCCTGACCCGCGTTACCCATGGTTCCAACTACAGAACCGATGGTGATGATACGGCCCACACGTTTTTTCATCATGGCACGCATGACCGCCTTGGACAGACGGAAAACTGATGTCAGGTTGGTATTAAGAATATCATCCCACTCATCATCTTTCATGCGCATCAGCAGATTGTCACGCGTGATGCCTGCATTATTGACTAAAATGTCCACTTCGCCAAATTCAGCACGTACTTTTGCCAGCACTTCATCGATAGAGGCTGCATCCGTGACGTTCAGCGCCAGACCTTTACCGTTGTCGCCGAGATAGGCGCTGATGGCTTCAGCACCGCTTTCGCTGGTCGCTGTACCAATAACTTTTGCACCGCGTGCCGCCAGCGTCTCTGCAATGGCCCGGCCAATACCGCGGCTTGCGCCCGTTACCAGCGCAACTTTACCTTCAAAATTCATGATTATCCTCTTATTCCTGAGAGAGTGCTGCAGATAGCGATGCAGGATCGTTGACTGCAGCTGCCGTCAGGCTATCAGCAATACGCTTCGTCAGACCGGTCAGGACTTTGCCCGGACCCATCTCCAGCAGCTGGGTAACACCCTGCTCTGCTATAAATTGTACTGATTCGGTCCAGCGTACCGGGCTGTAAAGCTGACGTACCAGGGCATTACGGATAGCCGCAGCATCACTTTCGCATTTAACGTCAACGTTATTCACGACCGGCACATCTGGCGCGTTAAAGGTAATCTCTTCAAGCGCTACGGCGAGCTTTACAGCGGCGGGCTTCATCAGCGCACAGTGCGAGGGCACGCTAACCGGCAGAGGCAGCGCACGTTTCGCACCGGCTGCTTTACAGGCCGCGCCAGCACGTTCAACCGCGTCTTTGTTACCGGCAATCACCACCTGGCCCGGCGAGTTGAAGTTCACCGGCGAGACCACTTCATCCTGTGCGCTCTCTTCACAGGCTTTGCGAATCGCTTCATCATCAAGACCGATAATCGCCTGCATGGCGCCCGTGCCTTCCGGGACCGCCTCCTGCATCAGTTTGCCGCGCAGTTCGACCAGTTTAATGGCATCAGCAAACGCCAGCACGCCCGCACAAACCAGCGCCGAGTACTCACCCAGGCTGTGACCTGCCAGCAGCACCGGCTGAGCGCCCTGCTTCTGCTGCCAGACGCGGTAAATAGCGACTGAGGCCGCCAGCAATGCTGGCTGTGTCTGCCAGGTTTTGTTCAGCTCTTCAGCGGGTCCCTGCTGAACCAGCTGCCACAGATCGTAACCCAGCGCATCAGACGCTTCGCGAAAAGTCGCCTCAATCTGAGGGTTATCAGCAGCGAGCTCAGCCAGCATGCCAACGGTCTGAGATCCCTGTCCCGGGAAAACAAAAGCTAATTGCGTCATCTGTCCTTCCTGTCAATCAAAAGCGTACCAGTGCAGAACCCCAGGTAAAACCACCACCAAAGGCTTCCAGCAAAATCAGTTGTCCCGGCTTGATCCGGCCATCGCGCACCGCTTCATCCAGCGCGCTGGGGACCGAAGCCGCAGAGGTGTTGCCGTGTCGGTCAAGCGTCACTACCACTTTATCCATGCCCATGCCGAGCTTGCGAGCGGTTGCGCTGATAATGCGCAGATTTGCCTGATGCGGCACCAGCCAGTCAAGCGCGCTGCGATCGAGGTTATTCGCCTGCAGCGTCTCATCAACGATGTGTGCCAGCTCTGTTACCGCCACTTTAAACACTTCATTACCCGCCATGGTGAGATAGGCAGGTTCATCCTGCCGCGCGCGATCCTGATAAGGCAGGGTCAGCAGCTGGCCATAGCGGCCATCGGCGTGCAGATGAGTTGAGAGAATACCCGGCTCGCTGCTCTGTCCCAGCACCACCGCGCCCGCGCCGTCGCCAAACAGAATAATCGTCCCGCGATCGCTGGGATCAAGCGTGCGCGCCAGCACATCGGCACCAATCACCAGCGCATGCTTAACCGCACCGTTTTTAATGTATTGATCGGCAACGCTCAGCGCGTAGGTAAAACCGGCACAGGCGGCACCGAGGTCGAATGCCGCGCAGTCGTTGATCTCCAGCATCTGCTGGATCATGCATGCGGAGCTGGGGAACGCGTGGCTGGATGAGGTTGTGGCAACGATAATCAGGCCAATGTCGCTGGCGGCAACGCCTGCCATTTCCAGCGCGCGCTGTGCGGCGTTAAAGCCCATGCTGGCAACCGTTTCATCGGGTGCAGCAATACGACGTTCGCGAATGCCGGTACGGGTGACAATCCACTCGTCTGAGGTTTCCACCATTTTTTCCAGATCGGCATTGGTGCGGATCTGCTCAGGCAGATAGCTGCCTGTTCCGATAATTTTGGTATACATCTACGCTTTGTCACTCCTGGCTAATACAGCGTCAAGGCGCGCGGCAATTCTTTCGGGAACTTGCTTACGCACCGCCTGCTCTGCCTGTTCTATTGCCACAGCGAATGCCTGAATATTGGCAGCGCCATGGCTTTTGATCACTGTTCCGCGCAATCCTAACAGACAAGCGCCGTTATACTGGTCGGGGTTTAGATGACCGAAACGCCTGATCATACGCTTTTTCAGCCAGCGTCCCAGCAGTTTCAGCCACCACGTCCCTTTATTACTTTCGCCTGACGATTTCAGCAGCGACAAAAACAGCCGCACCACGCCTTCCATCGTTTTTAGCGTTACATTACCGGCAAAGCCATCACAGACCAGCACATCTGTTTTGCCGGTCAGCAGGTCATTACCTTCAAGATAACCAATATAGTTGATCTGAGGGCTTGCTCGCAGAACCGCAGATGCGGTGCGAATCGATTCAAGCCCTTTGGTCTCTTCCTGGCCAATATTGAGCAGCGCAACGCGTGGTTGCCGGATTTCCAGCACCTCTTCCGCCATGACAGCCCCCATGATGGCAAACTGCACCAGCATATCGCTGTCAGAATCGACGTTAGCCCCCAGATCAAGAATGACCGTTTTGCCCTGCTGTTGATGGGGCAGAACGGTCATCAGTGCCGGCCGCGCAATGCCGTCCAGCGGTTTTAACAGGAGTTTAGCCAGCCCCATCAGCGCACCCGTATTACCGGCACTGATGCAGGCCTGCGCTTTGCCATCCACAACCAGCTCCAGCGCCACGCGCATAGAACTGCCACGGCTCTGACGGATAGCCTGTGAAGGCTTCGCATCACTTGCAATAACCGATTCGGCAGGGATAACCTGCACACGCCTCAAAAGTGAGGAATCCGCTTTGGCAAGAAATGACGAGATTGTGTCGGGATCGCCGACCAGAAGAAGAACCAGCTGCGAATGAGAGGCCAGTGCCTGCAAGGCTGCAGGCACTGTCACGCAGGGACCGAAGTCCCCGCCCATGGCATCAACTGCCAGGGTCAAACGTGTCAAGGTATCGCCTTGCGTAACCGCAAAGAATTACTTGGTGATAACCTTGCGACCGCGGTAGTAACCATCCGCAGTGATATGGTGACGCAGATGAGTTTCACCAGAAACTTTATCTACTGACAGAGTGGCAGTGGTCAGGGCATCGTGCGAACGACGCATGCCACGCTTGGAACGGGTTGGTTTATTCTGTTGTACGGCCATGGACCTTACTCCTATTACTTACGCTTTAAACTGGCTAATACGGCAAATGGATTTGGTTTTTCTGCCTCTTCAGGCAGCTTACCAAAGACCATGTCCGCGTCGGACACTTCACAGTGTTCAGAATCATGCACCGGAACCACCGGCAGCGCGAGGATGAGCTCATCTTCTATCACTGCCAGCAGGTCGATCTCACCGAAATCGTTGACATCAACCGGCTCGTAGGCTTCCGGTAGTGCTTCAGCCTGATCGTCAGAAGAGACCGGACTAAAGCAATAGCTTACGTGTACAGCTTGCGGAAATGGCTGGTTGCAGCGTTGACACATTAACGTCACCTGCACATCCGCTGTTCCCTGAAGAACCGCGAGGCGCTGGTTGTCAACCGCAAACGACATGGCACATTCCACATCACTGTCCACACTCACGACCGTTTCGGCCAGGCGCGCCACCAATTCAGGTGCATAAACACCATGATAATCCAGGCGTTTTTGCGCGGCGCGGACCGGATCGAGCGTCAGGGGTAATTTTACCTTTTGCATAGGGCGCGCATATTAACTTTGTAACGTCTTAGAGTCAAAGAAAAAGGCCGTTTTACAGCATCTTTCACCAGCTAGTCGCATCCAGTGCGGCGCATAGTTTAAAATGCCCGTCATGTTTACGCTATCTATTCTGTAAAAAAATGATGATGCCACTGGTTTTAGCCTCAACGTCCCCGTTTCGTCAGGCGCTGCTCAGCAAGCTTGGCGTGCCTTTTATTACTGCCGCGCCTGCATGCGATGAGACCCCGCTGCCCGAAGAAACCGCGCCTGAACTGGTGCAGCGTCTCGCGCTGGCCAAAGCGCAGGCACTGGCCGGGCAGTTCCCGGATCGCTGGATCATTGGCTCTGACCAGGTGTGCGTACTTAATGGCGCGATCGCCGGGAAGCCGCACACTCGCGAAAACGCCTGCCGGCAGCTGGCGCAGGCAAGCGGTAAAGCCATTGTGTTTTATACCGGACTGGCGCTGCTGCAGCCTGCCACCCGTCAGCAGTTTGTGCTCTGTGAGCCTTTTACGGTGCACTTCCGTACGCTGAGCAGCCAGGAGATTGCGCGCTACGTTGAGCGGGAGCAGCCGCTGGCGTGCGCCGGCAGTTTTAAAAGCGAAGGGTTGGGGATTTGTCTGTTTGATCGGCTCGAAGGACGCGACCCGAATACGCTGGTCGGGCTGCCGCTGATTGCGCTTAATCAGCTGCTGATTAAGGCCGGCATCAACCCGCTGGGCTGATGCCGGTATATTCAGCTTTTCTTCTGCCGCAGTCTGGTCAGGCAGTGTTTGAGTGCCGCATCCAGCGGCGCTTCCATGCGTAATGTTTCGCCGGTTGCGGGATGCGTAAATGTCAGCGCTGCCGCGTGCAGAAACAGGCGCGATAACCCTGTGCCGGCCAGCTGACGATCAAATTCGCGATCGCCATAGCGATCGTCAAAAGCAATCGGATGACCGCCATGCAGAGTATGCACGCGGATCTGATGCGTGCGTCCGGTCACCGGGCTGGCTTTAACCAGCGTCGCCAGCTCAAACCGCTCTTCCACTTTGAACCGGGTTTCTGAAGGCTTGCCTTCTGCACTGACGCGCACTATCCGCTCTCCGCTCTGCAGAATATTTTTCAGCAGCGGCGCCTGCACCACTTTCAGATGAGAGGGCCAGTCGCCGCGTACCAGCGCCAGATAATCTTTTTGCATCCCCTTCTCACGCAGCTGCTCATGCAGCGAACGCAGGGCCGAGCGCTTTTTAGCGACCAGCAACACGCCCGAGGTGTCGCGATCCAGCCGGTGCACCAGCTCCAGAAAGCGCGCCTCCGGACGCAGTGCCCGCAACCCTTCAATCACACCAAAACTCAGACCGCTGCCGCCATGTACCGCCGTGCCGGACGGCTTATTCAGCACCAGCAGATGGTCATCCTCATACAGAATGGCATCCGCTAACGCTGCAACTTTATCGAGTTTAGGCGACACCGCCTGCTCTTCGCGCTCTGCGACCCGTACCGGTGGCACGCGCACTTCGTCGCCATCCTCGAGTTTATATTCAGGCTTGACGCGTTTTTTATTTACCCGTACTTCGCCTTTACGCAGAATGCGATAAATCATGCTTTTTGGTACCCCTTTGAGCTGGGTACGCAAAAAGTTGTCTATACGTTGTCCGGCATTTTCAGCCGTGATGGCGACAAAATGTACGCCGGGATTCTCTGTTTTCATGCCGGCGATTCTAAATAGTGTCCCCTGATAGCGCCACCCCTTTTTCTGTGCTTAACTCACTCTTGTTTCAGGCGTCTGACCGCTTAAAACGGTGGCTTTTTCAGCAATCTGCTGATTAGCCCCGCAAATGAACAGGTTAAGGGCGTACAAACTTCACAGCTCGACAAAAGTCGCCTTGCTATATGCGGGTGAGCAGTGGAATAATGCTGCTGTTTCTGCATCGGAAAGATTCGGGCAGAAAAAGAGCGAAATTAAGGTAATTTGCCGGATAAAACGAGCACGCAGCAATGGCGTAAGACGTGATGCTTTATCAGGCACTTAGCGGGCTGCGGGTTGCGGCCTGGACAACAGACTGGGATGTGTGGATTTTCAAAAATTTTGTATTATTTCCACCTTCAGGCGCTGGTTTTCCTTATGAAAAGCAGGCCACCGACAAGATTTGCGCCCCTTTAGCCGCCGACAACCGTGAGGTTGACGTCAGTGCATGCAGACACGGGGCCATCGGTTGATTCTCGTCCAGGGTAACGATGCCCGCAGCTTTATCACTCATGTGAGAATAACGAGTAAGTCACGATGAAAAGAATGTTAATTAACGCAACTCAGCAGGAGGAGTTGCGCGTTGCCCTTGTTGACGGTCAGCGTCTGTACGATCTGGATATCGAAAGTCCCGGACACGAGCAGAAAAAAGCCAATATCTACAAAGGTAAAATCACCCGCGTTGAACCCAGCCTTGAAGCGGCATTTGTCGATTATGGCGCTGAGCGTCACGGTTTCCTCCCTCTGAAAGAAATTTCCCGCGAATACTTCCCAGCTAACTATAACGCGCATGGCCGTCCTAACATCAAAGATGTGCTGCGTGAAGGTCAGGAAGTGATCGTTCAGATTGATAAAGAAGAGCGCGGCAATAAAGGCGCTGCACTTACGACCTTTATCTCTCTTGCAGGCAGCTACCTGGTTCTGATGCCTAATAACCCGCGCGCCGGAGGCATTTCCCGCCGGATTGAGGGTGATGACCGCACTGAACTGAAAGAAGCCCTGTCGGCGCTGGAATTGCCGGAAGGCATGGGTCTGATTGTACGCACGGCAGGCGTGGGTAAATCAGCGGAGTCGTTGCAGTGGGATCTGAGCTTCCGTCTTAAGCACTGGGAAGCGATCAAAAAAGCTGCAGACAGCCGTTCCGCCCCGTTCCTGATCCATCAGGAGAGCAACGTTATTGTGCGTGCTTTCCGCGACTATCTGCGTCAGGACATTGGTGAAATTCTTATCGATAATCCTAAAGTCCTGGAGCTGGCGCGTCAGCATATCGCTGCGCTGGGCCGCCCTGACTTTAGCAGTAAGATCAAACTCTATACCGGTGAAATTCCGCTGTTCAGCCACTACCAGATTGAGTCGCAGATCGAGTCCGCCTTCCAGCGTGAAGTTCGTCTGCCTTCTGGCGGCTCAATTGTTATAGACAGCACCGAAGCGTTAACCGCGATCGACATTAACTCTGCCCGCGCAACCCGCGGCGGCGATATCGAAGAAACGGCATTCAATACCAACCTTGAAGCAGCCGATGAGATTGCCCGCCAGCTGCGCCTGCGTGACCTCGGTGGCCTGATCGTTATCGACTTTATCGATATGACGCCGGTACGTCACCAGCGCGCCGTAGAGAACCGGCTGCGCGAAGCGGTGCGTCAGGATCGTGCACGCATTCAGATTAGCCATATCTCCCGTTTTGGTCTGCTGGAGATGTCGCGTCAGCGTCTCAGCCCGTCACTGGGTGAGTCGAGCCACCACGTCTGCCCGCGCTGTAGCGGTACGGGTACCATCCGCGATAACGAATCACTGTCGCTCTCTATTCTGCGCCTGATTGAAGAAGAAGCGCTGAAAGACAACACCAAAGAAGTGCACGCCATTGTGCCGGTGCCGGTTGCCTCTTACCTGCTGAACGAAAAACGCGAAGCGGTCAGTGCAATTGAGAAGCGTCAGGGTGGCGTACGCGCCATTATCGTGCCTAACGATCAGATGGAAACGCCGCACTACTCCGTGCTGCGCGTGCGCAAAGGTGAAGAGACACAAACCCTCTCTTATCATCTGCCGAAGCTGCATGAAGCTGAAATGGCACTGCCATCAGAAGAAGAGCACGCTGAACGTCGTCGTCCGGAGCAGCCTGCGCTGGCAGCCTTTGTGATGCCGGATGCCCCGCCGGCACCGGTTGAAGTCGCTGCCGAAACACCTGCGGCGAAGAGCGAGACAAGCGCTCAGGCCGCAGCACGTCCTGCGGCAGCGCCGGCCACGGTCAGCACGGGTCTGGTGGGTCGCCTGCTTAACGGTCTGAAAAAGCTGTTTGCGAGCGATACCCCGGCAGCAGCTCCTGCGGAAGCGCCCTCTCAGCAGGAGAGTAAGCCAGCAGAAGAAGAGAACAACACGCAGCAGCGTGGCGAACGCCGTAATAACCGTCGCAACAATAATCGTCGTGAACGCACGCCGCGCAATGGTGAGCAGGTTCAGAACCGCGAAGCTCGTGAGCCGCGCGAACCGCGTGAACCACGCGAACCACGTGAAGCACGCGAGCCGCGTGAAAATCGTGAACCGCGTGATAACCGCGAACCGCGCAACGATCAGGACAATCGCCGCAACAAGCGTCAGAACGAGCCGCGTGCCGAGCGCCCGGCTCTGACTGAAGAGCAGCAGCAGCAGCGTGATGAACAGCAGCAGCAGCGCCGTGAACAGCGTGCCGAGCGTCAGCGTCGTCGTCAGGAAGAGAAGCGTGCTCAGCAGCAGGAAGAGAAAGCCGTTGAGACCGTCGCGACTGAAGAGATCCCTGCGGTGGACGCAGCGGTACAGGAAGAAGAACGCGTTCAGGTCATGCCCCGTCGCAAGCCGCGTCAGCTGACTCAGCGTATCCGCAGTGGCGAGACACCGGAAGCATCATCAGTTGCCGCGCAGCCAGAAGCAGCAGCGGACATCGCACAGCCGGTGAACGCCGCTGAACAGCCGGAAATGAGTGATGAGCAGGATGATAACGAGAACCGCGAAGGCGCGAACATGCCACGCCGTTCACGTCGCTCGCCGCGTCACCTGCGCGTAAGCGGTCAGCGCCGCCGTCGCTATCGCGATGAGCGCTATCCGCTGCAGTCGCCGATGCCGCTTGAAGCGGCAGCCGCCTCACCGGAGATGGCATCTGGTAAAGTCTGGGTATCCTATCCGGTTGCTCAGACGCACGAGCAGTTCACCTCTCAGGAGGCGCTGAACGAAATGCCAGACTACGGCTATCAGGATGCAGACGCGCTGCCGGCAGCTGCCGAAGCCGCCTCAGCGGTTGCGCCACAGCCAGAAACGTCAGAAGTGGTACATCAGGCTGAACCGCAGGCGCACACCGAGGTGCCCGTGGTAAACACCGATGATCTGACCCCTGTTGCCGCGCCGGTTAATCATGAGCCTGCGGTTATCTCTGCAGCCGATGAAGCGGTGGCGCAGGAGACGGCGGCGGAAGCCGGTCCTGCGACCGTGACAGAAGAGGCGCCACAGCCTGCTACGCAGGAAGAGGTACAGCCCGCGGTAACCGAAGCCGTTGCCACAGCAGAACAGGCACCAGCGGATGTTACCCCGGTTGTCGAAACGCAGGTTGAAAACGTGCTGTCAGCGCCGGTCGCGGCGGAAGCGCCTGTCGCGCCGGTCACTGAACCTCATGCGCCGGTTCCGGCTCGCGATGTGTCAGTCGAACAATCAGAGTCACGCTTTAAGCTGCACGCCACGGCACCGATGACCCGCGCCCCGGCACCAGCGTGGGAACCGGAGCCGGCACGTCACAGCGACTGGGTACGTCCGCCGTTCAGCTTTGATGGCCGCGGCTCTGCCGGTGGTCACAGCGCGACGCACCAGGCTACCGCTCCGGCCACCCGTCCGGACAGCGTGTAACCCTGCGCGGATAAAAAAAATAAAACCCCGGCTGTTCCGGGGTTTTTTATTGCCTGCTGTTTACCGTGGTCACCGCGCCAGCTGTGGCCTGAACCGCAGACAAAAAAAACCCATCGCCCGCGAAGGCGATGGGAAAAACAAGCATACCCGGTTAAGTACGCTGAACGTCTGGTCAGTTACGAATTCAGCTGGAACAGCGACATCTTCGACATATCACTAAAGGTTTTGTATGACGCCTGCAGCGCCGTCTGCTGCATGGTGTAGCTGGAGATTGCCTGGGTATAGTCCACCTGCACCAGATCGCTCATCTGCGTGTTCATGATGGTTTTGCGATCGTCACCCTGCTGATTCAAGGTACCCACCTCTGCCATCTGGATCCCCACTGCAGAACGCACTGTCAGCACGTTATTGAGTGAGTTACTCAGTCCGCGGTTGGTTTTATCCATCGCAGCCTGAAACGCCTGCTTTGTGGCGTCGTCCGCGTTATCCTGCGGTGTTTTAAGCGCGGCAATTGCACTGTCGAGCATGCTGAACAGGCTGGTCTCGCTGGTGCCGTTATCAGGTTCTGGCTTTGCGTTGCTGGTGATAGCCATAAATACTGATTTACCGGTACTGCTCACCTGCATGGTACGGCTTTCGTCAACTTTCTGAGTGATCGGCTCATCCCCGCCCACATAGGCCACACCGGTACTGCTGTCGCTGAACGGCGGGGCGTCTGTCTTATAACCGGCAAAAATGTAGCGTCCGTTGCCATCCTGACTGTTCGCCTGGTTCAGCAACTGCGCACGCAGCCCTTCCAGCTGGGTCGCCAGCGAGGCGCGATCGTCATCGCTCAGCGTGCCGGTGGACGCATTGACAATGGTGGTCTGCGCATCCTGTATGGTGCCGATCACGCCGGAAAGCGCGTTCTCTTCCATTGACAGGCTCTGATTAGCAAAACTGCGCGCCGTGGCGTACTGGCTGCTTTTTACCTGCGACTGTGACAGCACGACCGCGCGTGAAGCCGCGATAGGATCGTCAGAGGGATTACTGACCCGCAGCCCGGTTGCCAGCTGCTGGCCTACCTTCAGCCAGGAGGATTGCGAATCGGTGATCCCGCGCACCTGCTGGTCAAAAATCATACTTGAGCTAAGACGCACTTTCTTCTCTCCTCTGCTTAGCTGCGAATGCCCATCAGCGCGTTGAATACCGCGCTGGCGGTCTGCAATACCTGCGCATTCGCCATATAAAACTGCTGATATTTCGTCAGGTTGGCGTACTCTTCATCAAGGTTGACACCAGAGACAGACTGCTGCCGGTCACTCAGCTGCGCCACCACGTTTTTCTGCGTGGTGCTGGCCGTTTCCAGCGAGTTGGTTTTGTTGCCCACGCTGCTGACAAGGCTGGCATAAGCCTGCGCGATAGTTGCGTTTCCGTTAACCAGCTTGCTGTCCTGCAGATCGAGCAGCTTCTGCGCATTGCGGTTATCGCTTTCGCCGCTGCCTTTCACGGCTGCCGCTGCAATCTCTGATTCGCTGGTGATGGCAACCGACATACCGCCAATCACATTCTGTACCGGCTTGACCAGAAAACTGTCACCGCTATTCGCACTGCCGCTGACCGTCAGCTGCAGACCATCAAAATTCAGCGTGCCGTCAGCAGCCGGCGCAACGTCGAAGCGCACATTATCGGCAGCACGGGTAACGGACCATGTGCCGCTGTCATAGCTGACGGTGTAGTTTGAGGCTTTCAGTGCGCTGGCATCACTCCAGCTGGCGCTAACGGAAGCCGCAGAGCTGTTTTTCAGATTGCTGAGCACATCCGGAGTACCGATAGTGAAAAAGTCCTCTCCCGGGTTGCCCTTACTGTCAAAGCCGCCTTTGTGCACGTCATTAAACGCGGTGGTAAACGCTGCGGCCAGCTGGCCCAGCTGGTTCTGTGCACCGTCCAGATCCTGACTGCGAAACGCCAGCAACCCTGCCAGCGAACCGGTGGTCAGCGTTTTTTCCGGGATTGCTACGTTACCGGCCTGTTTGTCGCTGTAGCCAACGGTAATGCGCGTGGGATCGGCGCTGGAAGGCATCGCCACCAGGCTGGTGGCATTGCGGCCATTAACCAGGGTAATGTTGCCTGCTGAGACGATATAGCTGCCATCCTGCTGCGCAACTTTCACGCCCACCACATTGTTCAGACTGTTTACCAGCTGGTCGCGCTGATCCAGCAGGTCGTTAGGGGCTGCGCCGCCGCCGGTGGTCAGCTTCGCAATCTGCGTATTGAGATCGGCAATCTGGCGCGTAAAGGTATTGACCTGATCGACGCTGGCGGTGATATCGGTATTGACGCTGGTCTGCATGTTATTGAGATATTGCGCCGTGGTCTGGAACTGATTGACCAGCCCCTGGGCATAACTCAGCATCGACTGACGCGCGGACGGATCGTTAGCGTTACTGACCACGTTCTGTACGTTGGTAAAAAAGCTCTGAATGGACGTTGAGAGGCTGGTCGTAGAGGTCGAAAGCAGATCGTCAATATTGGAGATCTGATTATGCTGGGTATTGACCGCGCTGTAGCTGGCGCTGGATCCGCGCAGCTGCGTCGTGATGAACTCATCATATTCGCGCTGTACGCCGCTGACATTTACGCCGTTGCCATAATAGCTGTTGCCCTGCAGCGTACTGCCGGCCTGCGACAGCAGAGTAGTCTGCCGTGAATAGCCCGCCACAGTGTAGTTACTGATGTTATTGCTGGTGGTGCTTAATGCGGCCTGTGCGGCGCTCAGCCCGCTCATTGCGGAGTTAATTATACTGGACATCTCGGTTCCTTTCTTTCCCGTTAACCGGGCTGGCAGTCATCAGTGCAGTTGTGCGGACGGCAGGCGCCCGCAACATATGAAGGTTATCGGCGTGCTTAAGGGAAACTTGAGGCTAAGACGTCAGAACAGATCGGTGATATCCTGGCCATAAGCTTTTACAACTTTTTCGCCCATGTTTTTGAATTGCTGGATCATTCCCACCAGTTTCTGCGCATATTTCGGATCGGTGGCGTAGCCCGCCGCCTGCAGCGCGCGCGCGCCCTGCTCGGCACTTGGCGCGCTGGTGACCGCCGCATAGCGCGGATTTTTCGACAGCAGGCGCACATAGTCAGTCAGCGCCTCAAGGTAGGAGCCATAGACACGGAAGCTGGCCCGCACTTTCTTCGCCTCACCCGCCTCATATTCAGTGGTCATGATATCCGTGGTTTCGCCTTTCCAGTCGCCGCTCGCTTTAATGCCAAACACGTTATAGCTTGGCTTGCCGTCGCGGGTCAGGATTTGACGCTGGCCCCAGCCCGACTCCAGCGCCGCCTGCGCCAGAATCAGATGGTGCGGGATACCGCTCTGCTGGCTGGCGAGCTTCGCCGGCTGCGCCAGCTGGGCGATAAACTCACTGCTGTCAGAAGGAAGATTCACAGGCGTAACCGGCAGACGCGGTACCGCTTTGCGCACAATCTGTTCCAGCTGCATCGGCACGCTGTTGCTGCTGCTGTAGATAAAGCTGTTATCCAGCTTCATCGGAACCGTGCCGGCACGCTCATCGGGCTCCTGCGGGGGCTGCATCTGTTTGACAATGGTGTCAGCCAGACCCAGTCCGCGCTTGCCTATCTCCTGCGCAATCTGCTGATCGTAGAGCGAGGTGTAGAGTCGGGTCTGGTCGTTGCTCAGTGCGCCATCCTGCGGCAGCGCGTCGCGCATGCTTTTCAGCATCATCTGCACGAACATGCCCTCTACCTGTTTCGCCACCTGCAGCGCTTTTCCTTTGGGATCGGCAGCGGCCTGGCGTTTCAGCTCGTTCAGCGAGCGGCTGTCATACGCCGCATTATTCAGCGATTGCATATCGGTCATCAGATGATTTCCAGCTTCGCGCGCAGACAGCCTGCGCTCTCCATCGATTGCAGAATCGACATCAGCTCAATCGGCGTCGCACCCAGCGCATTCAGGGCGCGTACCACGTTGTTCAGGTTTGCACTGGCGTTAACGCGCTGCAGCGCACCACCGCTCTGCCGCAGATCGATCTGCGTCTGCGTTGTCGCCACCGTCTGCCCGCCGGCCAGCGGCGTATCAGGCTGACTGACGTTCTGCTGCTGATTCACCGTGACCGACAGGTTCCCCTGCGCAACGGCACAGGTGTTCAGCGTGACCTCACGGTTCATCACCACCGAGCCGGTGCGTGAGTTGATGATCACTTTTGCATCTTCCAGCGGTACAGAGACGTCAATGTTCTGGATCTCCGCCAGCGCCCGTACCTGAGAGCTGTTGTTTGGTGAAACGCGGATCTGTACGGTGCGCGCATCCAGCGGCAGTGCCGATCCAACGCCGCGGCTGTTGATGGCATCCGCGATACGCTGCGCCATGGTAAAATCTTCGCTGTTCAGCTGCAGGTTAATGGTGTTCTGGCTGCCAAAGTTGCTCTGCAGCTCGCGCTCCACGGTGGCGCCGCCGGTAATCCGGCCGCCGTTAAGCTGATTGACCTGCACGCTGCTGCCGCCGGCCGAGGCACCAGCGCCGCCGACCAGAATATTTCCCTGCGCCAGCGCGTATACCTGGTTATCCACCCCTTTCATCGGCGTCATCAGCAGCGTACCGCCGCGCAGGCTTTTGGCGTTACCCAGCGAAGAGACCACCACGTCCAGCGTCTGTCCCTGACGGGCAAACGAGGGCAGTTTTGCTGTCACCATAACCGCCGCCACGTTTTTCAGCTGCATATTGGTGCCAGCCGGGACAGTGATCCCCAGCTGAGAGAGCATGTTACTGACCGTCTGGGTGGTAAACGGTGTCTGGGTGGTCTGGTCGCCGGTGCCGTCCAGCCCCACGACCAGCCCATAGCCAATCAGCTGGTTTTCGCGCACGCCCTGGATGCTGGTTAAATCGCGAATGCGGTCCGCCTGCGCCATCAGGCTGCTGACGGCGAGCAGTAATCCCAGACCTGCCCGCAGCAAAATACTTTTTTTCATAATATCCTCTTACATCGGCGAGATGTTCAGGAAGAAGCGCTGGAACCAGCCCATGGTCTGCGCCTCATTGATATAACCGTTACCGACGTACTCAATACGCGCATCGGCCACCTGGGTAGACAGCACCGCGTTGCTGGCACTGATGGTGCGCGGGTTCACCACGCCAGAGAAACGAATAAATTCGGTTCCCTGATTAATCTCAATCTGTTTCTCACCCACGACGCGCAGGTTGCCGTTAGAGAGCACCTGATTCACGGTCACGGTGATGGTCCCGGTAAAGGTATTGTTGGCGGTTGCGCCCCCTTTACCTGCAAAATCGTTTTTACCGCCGGCGCTCAGTGCAGCTTTCTCACCGCCTGCGCCCAGTAATCCTTCCAGCCCGGTCGGCACACCGGTTACCCCAAAGCTGTTGCTGCCGTTGCGGTTGGCGCTGGCGGAAGAGCTTTTGCTCGCGCTGACGTTCTCCTGCAGCGTGATGGTCAGCGTGTCGCCGATATTACGTGGACGACGATCCTCAAACAGCGGCTGGTAGCCGTAGTTCAGCGGTGCCACGCCCTGAAAAATAGAGCCGTTCACCACCGGTGGTGCAGACGGCGTTGGCTCTGCCGTGGTTGCCCCCTGAACCAGTGGCGTGCGCGGCACCAGTGCACAACCGTTGAGCGTCAGTAGCAGCGTGGCTACCAACCAATGACCAGGCTTGAGAATCGCTTGCTTCGCCACGGAGTTCTGACCTTCTGTATGTTCTTAATCGGGCCAGCGGAGTGGCCCGGCGATCCCGGCGTTAAAGCTGGGTAAGTTTCTGCAGCATCTGATCGGACGTACTGATCGCTTTGCTGTTAATTTCATACGCGCGCTGCGTCTGGATCATGGTCACCAGCTCTTCCGCCACGTTGACGTTGGAGGTTTCCACATATCCCTGATAGAGCAGACCGGCGCCGTTCTGACCGGGCGTGCTCTCAGTGGGCGCACCGGAAGCCTGCGTCTCCTGATAGAGGTTCTCGCCCACGCTGTCGAGACCGGCATCGTTCATAAAGGTGCTCAGCGTTAGCTGGCCCACCTGCGCTGGCTGCGCCTGCCCCTGCTGCGTCACCGTGACCACACCGTCGCGGGCAATCGTGATGCTGGTGGCGTTTGCCGGGATGGTAATACCCGGCTGTACCGGGAAGCCGGCGTTGGTCACCAGCTGACCATTCTGGTCCACCTGGAAAGAGCCATCGCGCGTATAGGCCGAGGTGCCATCCGGCATCTGCACCTGGAAGTAACCCTGTCCGTTGACCGCCACATCTTTGGAGTTGCTGGTCTGCGACAGGTTGCCCTGGTTATGCAGCCGCTCGGTAGTGACCGGGCGGACACCGGTACCGATCTGCAGACCAGACGGCAGCGTAGTCTGCTCAGACGATTGCGCGCCAGGCTGACGCAGCGTCTGATACATCAGATCTTCGAAGACCGCGCGCGAACGTTTAAAGCCGTTGGTGCTGACGTTTGCCAGGTTGTTGGCAATCACGTCCATATTGGTTTGCTGTGCGTCAAGACCGGTTTTCGCGATCCATAAAGAACGAATCATTCTGTTTTCCTTACGCTTTAGCTGTTCATGTTGAGCAGCTGGTTAGCGCGCTGTTCGTTTTCATCAACGTTTGAGATCACTTTCATCTGCATCTCGAAACGTCGGGCGTTGGCGATCATATCGACCATGGTTTCAACCGGCTTAACGTTGCTGCCTTCCAGCACGCCCGGCATCACCTGTACCGTGGCGTCGTTAGCCAGCGCAGCACCGCGCTGCGCCTGCGTCGCCGCGCTGGGACGAAACATGCCGTCGTCACCGCGCGTCAGCTCCTGCCCGGTAGCGCGCACCAGCTTCAGGCGGCCCAGCTGAACCGTGGCGTTGGGCGCGTCACCCGCATTGAGCGCGGTGATAGAGCCATCCGCCGCGATGGTAAGTTGTGCCCCCTGCGGCACCGCGATCGGTCCGCCGTCGCCCATGACGGGATTGCCCTGAATGGTCAGCTGACCGGTCGGGCTGATCTGCATATTCCCGTTACGGGTATAGGCTTCACTGCCGTCGGCGGTGCGAACTGCCAGCCAGCCATCCTGCTGGACCGCCACATCCAGCGGACGCTCGGTATAGTCGAGCGATCCCTGTGTCATATCGGCACCCGGCGTTGAGGCGGCAACCAGCGTACGCGTTGGCAGAGACCAGCCGCTGACCGGCACCGCGCGCAGCGCGTTCAGCTGCGCCCGGAAGCCCGGTGTTGAAGCATTCGCGAGGTTGCTGGCGGTAACAGACTGCTGCTCCATCGTCTGACTGGCCGCGCCCATTGCGGTATATATTGCGTGATCCATAAAGCAATCCCGTTAGCGTATTAGCGAAGGTTAACCAGGGTGTTGAGGATCTGATCCTGGGTTTTAATGGTCTGGCTGTTCGCCTGATAGTTACGCTGCGCCACGATCATATTCACCAGCTCTTTACTCAGATCAACGTTGGAGGCTTCCAGCGCGCCTGAGGTCAGATTGCCGTAAGTACCGGTACCGGCAAGGCCGATAGCCGCCTGCCCGGATGAACTTGAGGCTGACCAGACGTTATCCCCTTCCGACTTCAGCCCTTCCGGGTTAGAGAAGCTCGCCAGCACGATCTGACCCAGCAGCTGGGTTTTACGGTTGGAGTAAGTCCCGCTAATGGTGCCGTCATCGTTAATGGTGTAGCCGGTGAGGTCGCCAGGCGAATAGCCATCCTGCGTCGGGTTACCAAAGTTGGTCGCGCCGGTGTTCTGCTGCAGGCTGCCCAGTACGCTCAGATCAATCGGCTGGTTTGCTGCCGCGCCGTTGGAGCCGTCAATGGTCAGACGGATGGTGTTAGCTGAAGTCAGCTTGCCGCTGGTGTCAAAGGTCATCGTAAAGTCACCGGCGGCCTTACCGGTGGTGGAGTCAATCGCGTGTACCGCCCAGGTATTATCCGCGCTCTTGGCGTAGTAGAGATCCAGCGCGTGATCGTTACCCTGCGAGTCATACACAGTCACGGTGCTTTTGGCGTTATAGCTGTCCACTTTGCTGGTATCGAACGGCGTGACGGTCGGGACCGCATCGGTTGAGTTCAGGTTTGACACCAGGGTCGCCGCGGTAGTGGCGCGCGCTGACATCTGCGTGGTAGGAATGCTCAGCGCAATCGGGTTCGCACCGTTCTGAATGGTCGGCGGAGTGCCGTTTGCCGGGTAACCGGTGACCTTCATCCCCTGGGTGTTCACCAGGTTACGGTTTTCATCCAGCGTAAACTGGCCGTTGCGTGAATAGAACACGCCGCCGCTGGCGTCGGTCATACGGAAGAAGCCGTTACCGCTCAGCGCCACATCCAGCCCGCGGCTGGTTGAGGTGGTGGTGCCGTCGTTGAAGTTCTGGATCACCGCCGCCACTTTGGTACCCATACCCACGTTAGAGCCCGCGAACATATCGGCAAACGCGATGGTGCTTGACTTAAAGCCCGCCGTGGCGGAGTTGGCGATGTTGTTACCAATGACATCAAGGTTGCTGGAAGCAGCACCCAGGCCGCTCACCGCTTGTGAAAAAGACATGTAATCTCTCCTGCTAAGGGGTTAGTCAGAGAATCTGACGAATTTCATCGAGGGTCGCGGAGCCCATGGTGCCGAGATCCAGTTTCGCGGTGTTGTTCACGGTGCTGACGCCATTGACATAGGCGTAGTTCAGCGGTTGTGCCACCAGCTGTGTGCTGCCATTGCTGGCGGCGAGTGCTACAGAATATTTGCCATCCGGCGCGACGCTGCCGTCATCCAGTTTGCCGTCCCAGGAGAAGGTGTGTACCCCTGCGGTCAGGCCGCCCAGATCGATGTTGCGTACCACGTTGCCGTTGGCATCTTTAACCGTCACGCTGGTGCCGGTTGACGCCGTGCCCAGCTCCACGCCAAACGGCGTCGTGGTGCCTTTGCCAACCAGAACCTGATCGCCTTTGACCATCACGCCATGCCCGATCAGCGTGGAGCTCTGCAGCGACTGGCTGGTGCTGATCTGGCCGGAAATCGATCCCAGCGTGGTGTTCAGCTTCTCAATACCGCTCAGGGTGTTGATCTGCGCCAGCTGTGTGGTGAGCTGGCTGTTATCCATCGGATTAGTAGGGTCCTGATTCTGCATCTGCGTCACCAGCATGTTCAGAAACTGATTCTGCAGCTCCTGCGCGCTGTTACCGGTGCCGGCCGAGCCGGAACTCAGGATCGTCGGGTCGAGATTGTCTTTAATGCCTACGGTTAAGCTCATCGTGTCTCTCCGTTACTGCCCGATGGTGAGCGTTTTCATCATCATCGACTTCACTGTATTCAGGACTTCGACGTTGGCCTGATAGCTGCGCGACGCAGACATGGTGTTGACCGTTTCAGCGACCACATCCACATTGGGCATTTTGACGTAGCCTTTCTGATCGGCCATCGGATTGCCCGGGTCATAAACCAGTTTTGCAGGCGTTGGGTCGTTGACCACGCCGGCCACTTTAACGCCGCCGGTAGCCGCGCCCTGGACGGCATTGGTCTGGAAAATCACCTGCTTTGCCACGTAGGGCTGTCCATCCGGTCCGGTTACGCTGTCGGCGTTGGCCAGGTTACTGGCGCTGACGTTAAGCCGTTGCGACTGCGCCGTCATCGCCGAGCCGGCGATATCAAAAATATTCAGCAATGCCATGCTTATTGCCCCTGCAGTACGCTCATCATGCCTTTAATCTGGCTGCTGATGAGGGTGAGATCGGTTTGATACTTCAGGCTGTTATCTGCGAACTGCGTACGCTCACGATCCATATCAACCGTGTTGCCATCTGCAGCAGGCTGGTCGGGAATGCGATACAGCAGATCCATCGCGGGCTGCGCCTGCGTTTGTGCTTCAATATGGCGCGATGAGGTCACATTCAGCGCCAGACCGCTGCCCTGCGCGCGTCCGTTCTGCATCACTTTGTTCAGCTGGCTGGCAAAGTCGATATCGCGCGCCTGATACCCGGGGGTATCCGCATTGGCAATATTTGACGCCAGAATCTCCTGACGCTGTGCACGCAGGTTTAACGCTTCGGTACCGAATCGCAGTGCGGCATCGAGTTTGTCGAGCATGCTTCCTCCGCGAATGAAAATTTTGAGCTGACAGCTTAATCGGAGGATTGCAAGGGCGATCGTCTGAATAACAGCAAAAATCACAGCTATTTTTAGCCTTGATTTTTTTTTGCAGCGGGTAGACTCATCAGCAACTTTCAGTCAGGAGGCGTTATGCGCAGAGCAACACATGGGCTGATTCTGTCGGTACTGCTGCTGGCGCTGCCAGGCTATGCAGCCGATCTGAATGCGCAGCTGACATCCTATTTTAAAGCGCGCGATCCGCAGCACGCCGCTGGCATGGTGGTGATTGTTCGTACACCGCCCGCGCAGTGGCCCGACTGCGAGACGCCGCAGCTGCAGCTGCCCGGCAACAGCCGCCAGTGGGGCAATCTGAGCATTGCCGCCAGCTGCGGACAGAATCGTCGCTATCTGCAGGTGCAGGTACAGGTGACGGGTGACTATCTGGTGGCGAATCACCAGCTCACGCGCGGCACCGTTGTCAGCGCGGCGGATTTCAGAACGGAAACGGGCCGGCTCGATACGCTGCCAGCCCGCGCGCTGGTTGACGGCACGCCTCTGGCCGAGGCAATTGCCCTGCGGGATATTCCGCCTGGTCAGCCGGTTACGGCCTCAATGCTGCGCCAGCCGTGGCGGGTTAAAACCGGCCAGTCGGTGATGGTCACGGCGAGCGGCGACGGCTTTAATGCCAGCAGCGAAGGCCGGGCGCTGAGCAACGCCGGCGTGGCACAGACGGTTCGGGTACGCATGGGAAATGGTCAGGTGGTAAGCGGTCGCGTCGGCGAGGATGGGAATATTCTGATATCACTCTAAAGCGCTAAAGAACAGAGGTGTTCAGCCGATAGAGATAACAGCTAAAATATAACCCTATGCCGATTCAGTGGGCGCATCCCACTGTACTTACAGGAGCCAAGCCATGAGCATCGACAAAACCCAACCGCTGAAACCGGTCAGCACGGTACAGCCCCGTGACGCCAGTGACAACGCAGGCAAAGTGCGTCAGAACCCTGCGCCGGCCGCCCCTGCCGCCAGCGAAAAGAGTGCCGAAGTCAGCCTGAGCTCGCTTAAGGCGCAGCTGAAGGAGTCAGGCAGCCACGATATCAATACCGCTCGCGTTGAGCAGTTAAAAACCGCCATCCGCAATGGCGATCTGAAAATGGATACCGGCAAAATTGCGGATGCATTAATCGCTGATACCCGGAAATATTTAGAAGGCAACTGATCCCGATGGATAATCTGCTGACCACCCTGGATAAAATGCAGGACGTACTGGCTTCACTGACTCAGATCATTGAGGAAGAGCAGCAGCAGCTCGCAGCCGGTCAGGTTAACGGCAACCTGCTGCAGCGCATTACTGAAGATAAAGCCGCGCTGCTGACAACCTTACATTATCTGGATGAAATGCGTCACAGCACGGAGAAAGCGCTCGGTACAGAGGCGCCCTATCGCGGTCAGCAGGATATCGCCCGGAGCTGGGCCAGTATTACGCGCGTCACGCAGCAGCTGCGCGACGCCAATCAGCATAACGGACTGTTATTGCAGCATCAGGTCGCGTTTACCCGCGATGCGCTGCAGGTGCTGAAGCCGCATCAGACCCAGGCATTTTATGGCCCGGACGGACGCGGACTGGGACAGGCCACGCTGCGCAGCAAAGGCTGACGCAGCGGCCAGGGCAGCCCGGCTGCCCTGGCAATGTGCACTCAGGCAACGGTGCGGCGGGCAAAATCGCGCGGCCGGAATCCCAGTGCGCCCAGCACCACAAAGTAGGCTCCCCCGCCCACGGCACAGACCGCCGCCAGGCGCACCAGCCGCCAGCCCATCTCGCCCTCTTCCCAGGCAGGCATCACCTGCAGCATGCCCAGCAGCGCGGCGGCCATGACCGCAACCGCGATAAACAGGCGTAACAAAAAGCCCATCCAGCCCGGCTGCGGCTGGAAAATATTCTGTTTGCGCAGCTGCCAGTAGAGCAGTGCGGCGTTCAGGCAGGCTGCCAGCCCAATGGAGAGCGACAGGCCCGCATGCTTCAGCGGACCGATAAACGCCAGATTCATCAGCTGCGTCATAATCAGCGTGACTATGGCTATCTTCACTGGCGTTTTAATATCCTGCCGCGAGTAGAAACCTGGCGCCAGCACCTTGACCACAATCAGCCCCATCAGCCCCACGGAATAGGCGATCAGCGCGCGCTGCGTCATTGCCGCATCAAAAGCAGTGAATTTTCCGTACTGAAACAGCGCAATCGTCAGCGGTCCGGCCAGAATGCCCAGCGCCACCGCGCAGGGCAGCGCCAGCAGAAAACAGAGGCGCAATCCCCAGTCCATCAGCCGCGAATACTCGGCCTGATTACCGCTGGAGAAACTCTTCGCCAGCGACGGCAGCAGAATGGTCCCCAGCGCCACGCCCAGCACGCCGGAGGGAAACTCCATCAGGCGGTCAGCGTAGTACATCCACGAGACGGAACCTGACACCAGAAAGGAGGCGAAAATGGTATTGATGATGAGTGAGATCTGGCTCACCGATACGCCGAGGATCGCCGGGCCCATCTGGCGCATCACGCGCCAGACGCCGGCATCGCGCAGATTGATGCGCGGCAGCACCAGCATGCCAATCTTTTTCAGGTGCGGCAGCTGATAGCCAAGCTGCAGCACGCCGCCCACGACCACTGCCCACGCCAGCGCCATAATCGGCGGATTAAAGTGCGGCGCGGCAAACAGCGCAAAGCCGAGCATGCTGATATTCAGCAGCGTGGGCGCAAACGCCGGAACCGAAAAGCGATTCCAGGTGTTGAGGATCGCGCCCGCCAGCGACGCCAGCGAGATCAGCATAATATAGGGAAAAGTCACCCGCAGCAGCGCGCTGGTGAGTGCAAATTTATCGGCGGTATCCGCAAAGCCGGGGGCCGTAAGCATAATCACCCAGGGCGCGGCAAACATGCCCAGCACCGTGACCACAGCCAGCGCCAGCGTCAGTAAACCTGACACATACGCCACAAAAACCCGGGTGGCCTCTTCGCCCTGCTTCGCTTTGTACTCAGCCAGAATCGGGACAAACGCCTGCGAGAACGCGCCTTCGGCAAAAATACGGCGCAGCAGATTCGGCAGTTTAAACGCCACAAAAAACGCATCCGTCGCCATCCCGGCGCCAAATACGCGCGCCACAATGGCATCGCGGGCAAAGCCCAGCACGCGGGAAAACAGGGTCATCGAACTGACCGCAGCCAGCGATTTTAACAAATTCATAATGAAGGGTGCGTCCTGAAAAGTCGGGAAAAAGCGTCACACAGCACGGGCATCCGCGATGCCCGGCGTTAGTCTACTGAGGTCGCGGCAAATGACCAGCACGGAGTGTTACAAGGCGTTATTCCCGCTCCACCTCGCGGATCAGTTTTTCCGTGATACGCTGCGCCACCAGCGCCTGCTCGCCGCTGGTTTCAGGCATAGTCTGATTTTCCACACAGCGGATAAAGTGATGCGCCGCACCGGTAAAACCGCGCTGGGTCAGATGACTCTGCCACGCAGGCGGCACCTCGCGCAGCAGCCCGCGGCTGTTCTCCTGCTGCCAGTCGCGCATCTCCTCAATCTGGTAGTAATCTCCGTCACAGACCGCGGTGACCACCTCCCGCTGCGTGCCGGCGCGCCGGTGCATACTGGTAGAAATCTGCAGCGCACCGGCGCTGAAATGGTGCTCTGCGTAGAGCAGAGCCCCCTCATCGGTGGTGCGGATATGGCCCTCACCCGGCTGCAGTTTGCCCCCGGCCAGCCACAGGGCGGTATCCACTACGTGCAGGTAATCATCCAGCAGCGTAAAGCGCACTCCCTGCGGCCCGACGCTATCCATACGATGCTTTTCGATCCGCAGCGAAGCGGCGCGCGGCATTTCCTGCTTCAGCTGCTGATAACGCGGGGCAAAGCGCCGGTTAAATGCCACCATGAGTTTGCGCTGGCGTTTTTCTGCCAGTGCAACCAGCGCTTCCGCCTGCTGCAGCGTCTCTGCCAGCGGTTTATCCACGCAGACATCTTTGCCCGCCAGCAGCAGCGCCTGCACCACGTCAAAGTGCGAGGCGGTGCTGCTGTGTACAAACACGGCATCGCAGGCCGCGGCCAGCGCGTCAAGCCGGTCAAAACAGGGAATGCGATAGCGGGCGCATAGCGCCTGCGCCTTAACCTGGTTGGGTGAAAACGCGCCCGCCAGCTGCCAGTTATCTGCCTGTGAGAGCACCGGCAGCCAGGCTTTCTGCGCAATCCCGCCTAACCCGGCAATACCAATTCGCAGCGTCATCTTAATGCTCCTGTGCCAGCAGCTGAGTCAGCTGTATTTGTAGTTCGGCCACCTGCTGCTCCAGCACGGCAACGCGATCGCTGAGTTCCGCTTCGCCGGCGGCAGGTGCCGGAGAGAACGTCGCCTCCTCTGCGGCAAGCAGATGCCGGTAACGACTTTCGCGACGGCCCGGCTCTCGCGCCATTTTCGCGACTACAGGCCCGTCCGTCCGGCTCAGCAGCCTCTCCAGCGTCTGCTCAACTTCATTGACATCGCTGAATTCATACAGCCTGCCGCTGCGGGTGCGCAGCTCGCCTGGCGTTTGTGCTCCGCGCAGCAGCAGCAGCGTCATTACGGCGACTTCGGCGGCGCTGAGTTGCAGATGGCCAAACGCAGAGTTACAGAAGCGCTGCGCATATTTGCTGACCCGCTGGCTGGCACCGCTGCTGGCGGTAACCAGGTGCTTTTTAACCAGCTCATCCAGCTGTGTCTGCACCTCCTCTTCGCTGAGCGTCATAACCGGCTCACGATTCGATTTCTGATTACAGGCGGCCACCACGCCGTTCAGCGATAGCGGATAATATTCAGGCGTAGTGATCTGCTTTTCCAGCAGCGCACCCAGCACGCGCAGCGCCTGGGAAGAGAGCGCAATTTTCATAAGTCCGTTTCCTTTTAAAAGGGTGTGCGCTTATCCGGCGTCCACGGATGCCACGTCAGCGCGGTCAGTACGTGATCCTGCCAGCGGCCATCAATGAGCAGATAGTTTTTTGCATAGCCTTCCTGCTCAAAACCGAGACGCGCCAGCAGGTCACCGCTGCGCTGATTGTGGGGCATATAGTTAGCCATAATGCGGTGCATCCGCTGCTGTCGCTGCATATAGCGGATTGCCGACTGCAGCGCTTCAAACATCATGCCCTGCCCCTGCCACTTTTCGCCCAGCGAATAGCCGAGATAGCAGGCGTGAAAGGAGCCACGCAGAACATTGCTGAAATTTGCCACGCCGCGGATTTCATGTTCATCGGGATCCATCAGCACAAAATAGAAAGCGGAGCCCTGCTTATGCAGATCGCCAATCAGGCCCAGTCGCGCCTGCCAGCCGGAGGGGTAGCAGTGGCTGTCATCGCGCACCGGCTCCCACGGCTTGAGAAACGCGCGGTTTTCCGCGTAATAGTCTGCCAGCCGCCAGGCGTCGCGTTCATGCACCAGACGCACCACCAGACGATCGGTTGTAAGCCGCACGCGCGGGCCTGCAGAGCGATAGCCAAACATCAAATCTCCTGAAATCCTTAGCGAAAGAGCGCGGAATGCCGCTGACATTTTCTTCACTATAACCGCCCCGCAGGCTGCGACACAACGTTGCTGAATAAGCGCGTGGTTTGCCCCTTCCACGGTTCTCTTCCATACTTCCGGCAGGATCGGAAAAAGGGTGAATACCTCACCCGGAAAACCACAGGAGAAACGGGATGAAACTTTACATCTACGATCACTGCCCCTTCTGCGTAAAAGCGCGCATGATTTTCGGCTTAAAGAATCTGCCGATAGAACTGGTGGTTATGCTGAATGATGACGAAGCGACGCCGGTAAAACTGATTGGCCAGAAAATGGCACCGGTATTACAAAAAGCAGACGGCAGCGCCATGCCGGAGAGTATGGAGATTGTGCACTGGGTAGACAGGCAGGATGGCGAACCGCTGCTGACCGGCAAAACTAATCCGGCCATCTCTGACTGGCTGCGCCACGTCAACAGCTATATCAACAAGCTTTTAATTCCCCGTATCGCCGACGCCGCGTTTGCCGAATTTGCCACTCCGGAGGCGCGACGCTATTTTCACGACAAAAAAGAGGCAAGCCTTGGTGATTTCACCGAGCTGCGCAAGCATGCCCCCGGCCTGATCAAAAAGATCAGTGACGATCTGCGCCAGCTGGATCGGCTGATCGTGAAGCCCAACGCCGTTAACGGTGAGCTCTCAGAGGATGATATTCACCTGTTCCCGCTGCTGCGCTCGCTGACGCTGGTATCAGGCATCGACTGGCCAAGCCGTGTCACCGATTACCGCGATAACATGGCGAAACAGACGCAGGTCAATCTGCTCTCTTCTATTGCCGCCTGAATGCTAAACAGAGAGAAACCCGGCCCCGGGTTTCTCATCTTATCTGATGACACCTCGCGCCGATTCAGGCAGGCTTAGCGCTGTTTGCCACACCGGAATGAGGATCCAATGAAAAAGAAATTCTGTGGAATCGCGGCGCTGCTTGGCATGCTGCTGCTCAGCGGCTGTAATCAGCTGACGCAATACACCATCACGGAACAGGAAGTGAATCAGGCGCTGCAAAAGCGCAACAATTTTGAAAAAGAGATTGGCGTCTCCGGCCTTATCAATGCGCATATCGTGCTTAGCGATCTCAGCAGCGAAATCGGGCGTGAAGAACCCGATCGCGTAACCCTTTCCGGTAAAGCGAAAATTGATGTGACCTCACTGTTTGGTCCGCAGCAGGCTGAGATGCTGCTGAAAATGAAGGCGCAGCCGGTTTATAACGCGCAGGAAGGTGCTATCTACCTGCACAACCTCTCGATTGTTGATGCACAGGTGGTGCCGGAAAAAATGGCGTCGATTGTAAAAACACTGACGCCCTATCTTAATCAGTCTCTGCAGCACTATTTCAACGAGCGTCCGGCCTATCTGCTGAGCGCGGACCGCAGCAAAGGCGAAGCGCTGGCGAAAAAGCTGGCGAAAGGACTGGAAGTCAAACCGGGCCAGCTGGTGATCCCTTTTACCGACTGATGTAATCCCATGCGGCCAGCGTTTGCCTGGCCGCCTGCATCACCGCTCTCCGGCGATAAAAAGCCGTGCAAACGGTTGCCTGCCCGCTTAAGATATCGCCCCGGCCTGAATGCGCCATTCTGTTTTCACTTAAGCCGGAGCCTGACCATGACCTCTCAACCACAGCACATCACTATTCGCCGCCCTGATGACTGGCATATTCACCTGCGCGACGGCGTGATGCTTGAAAGCGTTCTGCCCTATACCAGCGCTGTAAATGGCCGGGCAATTGTCATGCCTAATCTGGTGCCGCCGGTTACCAGCGTGGCGGCGGCCAGCGCATATCGCGCGCGCATTCTTGCCGCCCTGCCCGCCGCGCACAACTTTACGCCACTGATGACCTGCTATCTGACCGATTCACTCGATCCGGATGAAATTGAAGCGGGTTTTCGCGCCGGCGTATTTACGGCTGCTAAGCTCTATCCGGCACATGCCACCACTAACTCAAGCCACGGCGTAACAAATACCGCAGCGATTGCCAGCGTGCTGGAACGCATGCAGGAGATAGGCATGCCGATGCTGGTGCATGGCGAAGTCACTGATTCCCACATTGATATTTTTGATCGCGAAGCGCGCTTTATTGAAACCGTGCTGCATCCGCTGCGCCAGCAGTTTTCCGGCCTGAAAGTGGTCATGGAGCACATCACCACAAAAGAGGCGGCTGACTATGTGGCTGACGGTAACGCGCTGCTGGCAGCCACCATCACCCCGCAGCATCTGATGTTTAACCGTAACCATATGCTGGTGGGCGGGATCCGGCCTCACCTCTACTGCCTGCCTGTTCTGAAGCGCAATACGCATCAGCAGGCGCTGCGTCAGCTGGTAGCCAGCGGCCATCCGCGCGTTTTTCTCGGCACGGATACTGCGCCCCATCTGCGGCATGCCAAAGAAGCAAGCTGCGGCTGTGCAGGCGTCTTCAATGCGCCGACCTCTCTGCCCGCTTACCTTACCGTGTTTGAAGAGCTCAACGCACTGGATCACTTTGAAGCGTTCTGCTCAGAAAATGGTCCGAATTTTTATGGACTGCCGCTTAACGAGGAAACGCTGACGCTGGTCCGCGAGCCCTGGCAGGTTGCTGAAAGCGTCACCGCAGGCGACGATACGCTGGTGCCCTTCCTCGCGGGTGAAACGCTTAACTGGCGCATCAAAGAATAAGCGATTACTGCTTGCCTTCGGCATGACTATACTGTACAAATAACCAGTATATTAAACCGGAGGCGTCTATGCGTATCGATATTACCGTAGCGAAAAATCGCCCGCTGCCTGCAGGTGCCCTGGATGCGCTTGGCGCAGAGCTTTCACGTCGTATTGCGCAGGATTTCCCGGAGGGCGAACATCACGTTAATGTGCGTTATGCCACCGGTAACCAGCTGAGCGTAACCGGCGGCTGTAAAACCTCGCGCGATCGCATTACCGATATTTTACAGGAAACCTGGGAAAGCGCCGACGACTGGTTTACGCACGATTAACCGCCAATGTGCCGTTTTTGCCGGGTTTCGCCCCGGCTTTTTTTGTTTCATTTTCCCTCGCCAGAAAAACAGCCGCCATCTAGACTCAGGTTTACCGATCCCCTATTCTTGCCTCGCCATGCTTACAGGAGGTGTTTGACAGATGATCACAGATAAACCCGAAGAGGCGATGACCTTTGGCGAACTGCTGGCGCTCATTGGCGAGCAGCAGCGCCGTTTAACCGTACTTGAAAGCGCCTTTACCAGCCTGACGCTCTCGCTTGACGCGTCCGCTGTCCAGCAACTTGCACAGAACCTGACGCTTGAAGCACAAAACCAGCAACACGATGCGTCGCTGCAGCAGCAATTCTTCCGCCTGGCGGAAACACTCCGGCAGCGCACAGTTCCGCTTTCTGCTGAAGCACAGCCCTGATATAACAGGACAGCGTCCGGCATGTTACGCTAAAGTTTCGGCCATTTTTGCCGATAAAACAGATAACGTGCCGGACCGGCTGCATCAGTCATAATAAGTAAAACCGTCGTCTGACGGCGCTTTTACAGCATTTTCTGGTGCTTTTCGCAGTTATATAGCTGCATTTCCATACTGTTCGCCTGTCTGACCGCTATTTCATGTTATAATTAGCTCGCTAGTGCATGTAGCAGCCGCATTGAACCTCAAGAAGCACTTCGTTTAACGAGTAATAAGGAGGTTATAATGGACAGTAATAAAGACGTCATCCAGACTCATCCCCTGATTGGATGGGACATCAGCACCGTAGACAGCTATGACGCCATGATGATACGCCTGCACTCGCTCTCCTCGCAGGATCAAAAAGAAGAAGAAGCTGACGTCGGTTTGACCTACTGGTTAACCACTGACGTTGCCAGACAGTTTATTTCTATACTGGAAGCTGGCATCGCTAAAATAGAATCTACTGAGCAAAACCTGCGCGATAGTCGCAAGCACTGATTGTTCCTGTTGCGCGAAAAAGGCACCCGTCGGGTGCCTTTTTCATATCGCTCCCGCTTTTGGTATGCTGTTGAAAAATTTCGCCGTTTTGCAGGAGTGTTCGTGTCATGGTTTACGATCTGATTATCGTGGGCAGTGGTTCAGTCGGGGCCGCTGCGGGTTTCTACGCTACGCAGGCTGGCTTATCAGTGCTAATGATCGACAGCGCTCATCCCCCTCACCAGCAGGGAACACACCACGGAGAGACCCGACTGATTCGCCATGCCTATGGTGAAGGAGAGCGTTATGTGCCGCTGATATTGCGGGCCCAGTCGCTGTGGGATGCGCTGGAACAGCAGAGCGGCGAGCGTATCATGCATCGCAGCGGTATCCTCAACCTCGCACCCGTTAACTCACCCTTTATTCAGAATGTTATTCACAGCGCAAAAACCTGGCAGCTGGATGTTCAGCTGCTGCAGGCAGATGAGGTACGACAGCGCTGGCCACAGTTTACCGTGCCGGATGACTATATCGGGGTCTTTGAGCCGGCGTCGGGCTATCTGAAATGTGAAGAGGCGGTGCGCAGCTGGATTAAACTGGCTGAACAGGCTGGCTGTGCCCAGCTGTTCAATTGTCCGGTCAGCGATATCGGCCGCGACGGTGAACTGCAGCAGGTCACCACGCTTGATGGGATTTATCGCGCGCGCAAGCTGCTGGTCAGCGCCGGTACCTGGCTCAGCGAGCTGATAGCCGATCTGCCGGTTACACCAGTACGCAAAGTGTTTGCCTGGTATCAGGCTGACGGCCGCTACAGTGAGAACAATCAGTTTCCTGGCTTTGCCGTTGAGATGCCGGATGGCAGTCAGTTTTACGGATTCCCGGCGGATAATAACGCGCTTAAAGTGGGACGACATGATGGAGGTCAGGTCATGCAGCGCCCGCAGGATCGCAAACCTTTTGGGGCTATTGCCTCAGATGGCAGCGAAGCATTTGGTTTTCTGCGGCAGTTTTTGCCTGGCGTTGGCGTCTGTTTGCACGGCGAAGCGTGCAGTTATGACAACACTCCCGATGAAGATTTTATCATCGATACCCTGCCGGATGACCCTGACCGCTTAATCATTACTGGCCTCAGCGGTCATGGCTTTAAATTTGCCAGCGTTCTGGGAGAACTCGCCAGCGAATTTGCTCAGGATAAACCTTTTAGCTTTGATCTTACGCCCTTTTCTCTGCGTCGCTTTTCATAATGTTCAGGCTGGCAGCGTCACTGCCAGCCCTCCCTTTACATTTGTTTACGCCTGATGCGCATTAATGACTCATCACGTGTAGCAATGATATTTATTCCCTGGACGCTGATAACTTTTAGTCAATATTACTGAAGCAGTAGCGCTCTGCTATTTTAATATTTTGATAACGTCCTGCTTTTTTTTATAGAAAAGTAAGGCACATTGCTTTTAGTTAACAAATTAAGGATGCTTGCAACACTTATTTCATGGACAGGAATAAACGTTATGTGGCGCAATACGGCAGATCGCTTCGGCCTGCTCTCTATTATTATTCACTGGAGTATGGCGGTCGCCCTCTACGCGATGTTTGCCCTGGGATTATGGATGACAGGGCTGGGCTATTATGACAGCTGGTACCATACTGCGCCGGACATTCATAAAAGCGTCGGAATAATACTGTTCATCCTGCTGCTGGTGCGCCTGCTCTGGCGCTGGCATTCCCCTGTACCGGCCCCACTTGCCAGCTATTCTGTCGCGGTACGCCGTACCGCCCGTGGGGCGCATGCCCTGCTTTATCTGCTGTTGCTTCTGCTGCTTGTTAGCGGCTATCTGATTTCTACTGCTGACGGCAAACCCGTCTCTGTGTTTGGCTGGTTTAGCCTGCCTGTCCTCGCTGCTGGCGGGCCACAGCAGGCAGACCTGGCCGGCACGCTGCATTTATGGCTGGCCTGGAGCCTGGTTCTGCTTTCAGCGCTGCATGCCCTGGGTGCGGTTAAGCATCATATTATCGATCGGGACGCGACGCTCAGGCGCATGCTCGGTTTACGCTCACGTTTACTCTCTCAAAAGGATGTCTCATGATCAGGAAAACATTTCTGGCCGTCAGTGCCGCCGCGCTGTTTGCCACCAGCCTCCACGCCAGCGCCGCAGAGTATAAAATTGATAAAGAGGGGCAGCATGCGTTTGTACAGTTCCGCATTCAGCACCTCGGTTACAGCTGGTTATATGGCACATTCAAAGATTTCGACGGCGGATTCACGTTTGATGAGGCTAATCCGTCTGCCGATAAAGTGACTGTCACGATCGATACCGGAAGTCTGGATACTAACCATGCCGAGCGCGACAAGCACCTGCGCAGCGCGGACTTCCTTAACAGCAGTAAATATCCTCAGGCGACATTTACTTCTACTGAGATTAAAAAAGAGGGCGAGCGTTATAAAGTCACCGGCGATCTGACGCTGAACGGCGTAACAAAACCGGTTACGCTGGATGCGCGCCTGATGGGTGAAGGGAAAGATCCCTGGGGCGGTTACCGGGCAGGTTTTGAAGCCAGCGGTGAAGTGGTCCTGAAAGAGTTTAATATCAGCAAGGATCTTGGCCCTGCTTCACAGAAGGCTGAGCTGATTATCTCTGTAGAGGGAGTACGTCAGTAAGCTGCAAGCCGCCTGAGATGACTCTCTCAGGCGGCGCCTGCCATTATGACTTATCGGGTGCAGGGATAGTCATGGTCATATTCAGCAGACCACGCGATTTGTTAAACACCTTATTGCCGTTTTCGCGTCCGGCACGCCGTGCGCGCTGCTCTTCAGGCGACAGTTTTGCTTCTTCCATGCAGATTGGGCTACAGCAATTCTGGTATTTTTCAGCGCAGGCGGGGCACTGAATAAACAGCAGATGGCAGCCATCATTAACACAGTTAGTATGGCTATCGCACGGTGTACCGCACTGGTGGCAGCTGGAAAGGATATCATCAGAAATACGCTCGCCCATACGCTCATCAAAGACAAAATTTTTGCCTTTGAAACGTACCGGTAACCCCTGCTCGCGCGCACGACGCGTATATTCAATGATGCCGCCTTCAATGTGATAGACATCATCAAAGCCGTTATGCTTCATCCAGGCACTCGCTTTTTCACAGCGAATACCGCCGGTGCAGTACATCACAATTTTTTTATCTTTCTTATCCTGCAGCATATCAACCGCCATAGGCAGCTGATCGCGGAAAGTATCCGCAGGCACTTCCAGCGCATTGTCAAAATGGCCCACTTCAAACTCATAGTGGTTACGCATGTCGACAAACACGGCATCAGGATCGTCCAGCATCGCATTCACGTCTGCTGCTTTCAGATAGCTGCCTACATCGCTGGCATCAAAAGTGCCATCGTCGATGCCATCGGCAACAATACGGTCGCGCACTTTCAGGCGCAGCACCCAGAATGATTTACCGTCATCATCCAGTGCAATATTCATGCGCAGATTATTCAGCGCCGGATCAAAAGCGTACAGCATCGCTTTCATCGCTTCATATTTCCCGGCCGGCACGCTGATCTGCGCGTTAATTCCTTCCCGGGCCACATAGACACGACCAAATACGCTGAGCGCTGTCAGCGCAATATAGAGGCGATCGCGGAACGCCTTAGGATCGTTGATCTGGAAATATTTATAAAAAGAGACTGTCGTACGCGGCTCGGTTTCCGCCAGCATGCGATCTTTCAGCTCTTTATTGGAAACGAGGTTATGTAACACTGGCATGGTGAACACCTGTTAGCAATGAGAGAATTTCAGGGCGCACATGATACCTGAATTCACAGCTGTGCCTAGTCCCCGGACCAAATTGACGGGACGCATTTGTACTGGCTCTCTATGCTGAACTGTCTGTTATTCCGGCAAACGCCAGCCTGACAGCCGCTGTGAACGCGGTGTGATTACAGTTAACGACAAAAAATGGCATAATTGCGTTATATAACAGAAACCGGACTCTCTGGTACAGAACGCAGGATACTGATTCTTCCATGACCCAACTTCCGCAATTTACCCGTGAACTGCTTCATCCGCGCTACTGGCTCACCTGGCTGGGCATTGGATTTTTATACGTGCTGGTCTTACTTCCCTACCCGCTTTTGTATGCATTTGGCTGCAGTCTGGGACGTATTGCTATGCGTTTTATGAAACGACGCACAGAGGTTGCCCGACGCAATCTGGCGCTCTGCTTTCCTGATATGCCCGCCAGCGACCGCGAGGCGATGGTTAAACATAACTTTGAATCGGTCGGAATGGGGCTGATTGAAACCGGTATGGCCTGGTTCTGGCCCGACTGGCGTATTCGCAAATGGGTTAAGCCAGAAGGACTGGAGAATGTGACGCAGGCGCTGGCAGAGAAGCGCGGAATTCTGCTGATCGGCATGCATTTTCTGACCCTTGAGCTGGGGGCTCGCGTGTTTGGCATGTACAACCCGGGTATTGGTGTTTATCGTCCGAACGATAACCGACTGCTCGACTGGCTGCAGACCTGGGGCCGGATGCGCTCCAATAAAAGTATGCTGGATCGCAAAGATCTCAAAGGCATGATCCGGGCGCTCAAAAATAATGACATCATCTGGTACGCGCCGGATCACGATTACGGCCCGCGCAGCAGCGTGTTTGCGCCTTTCTTTGCCGTCAAAGAGGCCGCCACAACGACCGGAACCCATATGCTGATTCGCCTGGCTAATCCCAGCGTGGTGCCTTTCCTGGCGCGTCGTCTGCCGGACGGACGCGGCTACGAGCTGAAACTGATGCCGGATATTCGCCATCAGTTCTCACTGGAGAGTGAGCTGGATACGGCAACGGTAATGAACCGCGTGGTTGAAGAGACCGTGTTGCTCGCGCCTGAGCAATATATGTGGCTGCACCGCCGCTTTAAAACCCGCCCGGAAGGCCAGCCGTCGCGTTACTGAAGCAGCATAGCGTTCAGGCTATCAGCCCTGTCTCTGATAGCCTGAACCGCACCTGATATGTCCATCAGATCCAGCGTTATATCCGGTTTTGTCTTAAAAGCATTAACTCCGGTAACAGGTTACGTGGCCGAACCGGGCTGCTTTAACGCGCATTACCAGACAGATTCCCGCCCCATCTCTGGTTTCTGCGCCAGACTTATCAATTAAAAGAGTGCAATCTGGTCCTGATCATCTATAATTCCAGGCCTAATCCTATTTATTTTTTTCAAAATCGTTTGACTTACTTATCAATGCAGAAAAATTGACTTATTTTACAATGCGTTGTCGATAAAACAGGCTGCTTATTCCATATCATTGCTTTAAAAGTTTTTTTAATTACTTTATTACGCTGGTTCACTCTGCTGATTCCGGTTAATTTCGTTTGCAACAGTTAACCAATTAGCTGTTCTCAGAAAAATAAAAAAGATTACACACAGCAAATCTCATGCAGGACAAAATAATATGAACAAAGGTCATTATTATTACGTTACGATCGGTACCGATCAGGAAGGCTATCATCTGCTGCATCGCAAAGAGTGCAAACGGATGCCGCTTAAAGAAGATATGGTGTTTATCGGCACCCTTTATAATCTGAATCAGGCGCTGGCCACCGCGCGTATTAACTTTAAGAAAGTGAAACCGTGTATCAAATGCTGTATTCGTTACTCTGCACCGGTGATGCGCGAAACTGTCCGGCCGGTCCTGCACTTCCCGCAAAAAATGCTCTGAAGCGTACGGGCAGGTGATTTTTCCCTCACCTGCCCGTACTGCTCGCCTCCCTGACTGCGTTCTGCAAATTTTCGTCTATCCTTCTGTAAAATCCCCTTTTTACAGTCAAGGAGTCATTGATGGATCTGTTCAGCACTTTAGAAGAAGCAATTGAAGCCGCACGCGAAGAGTTTATGACCAGCCAGCAGGGTGTGTCTGAAGAGGATGTCAACGTCAGCCAGTTTGGTCTGCAGAAATATGTTATGCAGGATGGCGACATCATGTGGCAGGCAGAGTTCTTTGCAAACGAAGATGAACAGGGTGACTGCCTGCCGCTGCTGAGTGGTGAAGCAGCACAGGCGGTATTTGACGGCAATTTTGATGAAATTGAGATGCGTCAGGAGTGGCAGTCTGAAAACACCCTGCATGAGTGGGATGATGGTGAATTTCAGCTGGCACCACAGCGCGATCTCGAAGAGGGCGAAGTGGCCGCAGAAGAGTGGGAAGACGACAACACCGATTCAGATAATCTGGCGTAATCTCACTCATAAGGCCCATGCTGCGCGTCAACCGGCAACAGCAGCGTGTCCACTATCAGCGACAGCGGCAGATCGAGAATGGTGACGATGCGCCACGGGCCGTCGCGGACATCCCACTGCACGCCGGGATAATAGTGGTTGCCGTGCCCCTGTCCGGGCACGGTACGGCTGATGATGCTGCCGCACCCGCTCAGTATCAGCACACTGCCTGAGAGTACGACTGCCAGAACGCTTTTCACATCGCTTATCCTCACTGATTGAACTGCCACTATACCTGCCCTGCCCGGCTTTAGCACCGGCAATAAAAAAGCGGCATCGCTGCCGCTTTTCTTATTTTACTGCTGTTCAGACACGCGGTGGCAGTGCCTGCGGATTCAGCGTCAGCTTCTGATAACTCTCCAGCCACTGATGATACTTATCCGCGTTTTCCCACAGCCGGGTATGCACACGCGCCAGAACCACAGGATCGCTAATCAGCTGCAAACGCTGTTCACGATTCAGTTTTTCCGGTGCATCGCTCAGCGCCTGATCCACGTGCCGATCGCGCGCGTGATCCAGCAGCGTACTCTGTTTATGACGCGACGTGGCCAGCGCGGTCGCCAGCGCATTGAACGCCGGGTTAAACAGCGCATGCATAAAGCCATGCTTCAGCGCCCGCTCGCGGTTGATCTGCAGATAGTGGTCTGTATCAACCAGCTCTTTTGGCGGCTCATACTCTTCCGGGATCAGGAACAGTTTCGCACGCCGGCTTTTCAGCCCCACGGTTGCACGACTCGACATCACTGAAACAAACGGCGACAGGATCAGCGAGAAGACAATCGGTGCCAGCCACCACAGGAAGTTAAGGTCCAGCACGCCCATGCCTGCGGCCCAGACAATGCCAAGCAGCATCTGGGAGCCGTGGCGGCGAAACGCTTCACTCCAGGGAGTGGCATCATCATCACGCTGCGGCGAATTCCAGACCACTTCCCAGCCCAGGAACGCGCTGACCACAAATACGGTGTGGAACAGCATACGCACCGGCGCCAGCAGCACCGAGAACAGCATTTCCAGCATCAGCGAAATGAACAGACGCAGCGCGCCGCCATAAGCCTTAGCTCCTTTGCACCAGATTAGCACCACGCTCAGCAGCTTCGGCAGGAACAGCAGCACCAGCGTGGTGGAAAAGAGCGCAATGGCCAGATCGGGACGCCATTGCGGCCAGACCGGGAAGAGCTGACGGGGTTGCAGGAAGTAGGTCGGCTCCATCAGGGTATGGACCACCTGCAGGGCGGTGGAAAGCGCAAGGAACATAAACCAGAGCGGCGCTGAGAGATAAGACATCACGCCGGTCAGGAAGACGGCACGGTGCACCGGGTGCATACCTTTGACCAGGAACAGGCGGAAGTTCATCAGGTTACCGTGACACCAGCGACGGTCGCGCTTCAGCTCATCCAGCAGGTTAGGCGGCAGCTCTTCATAAGAACCCGGCAGATCGTAAGCGATCCAGACGCCCCAGCCGGCACGGCGCATCAGCGCAGCTTCAACAAAGTCATGCGACAGAATTGATCCGGCAAATGAGCCTTCGCCCGGCAGCGGCGCCAGCGCACAGTGCTCAATAAAGGGCTGCACGCGAATAATGGCGTTATGTCCCCAGTAGTGCGATTCGCCCAGCTGCCAGAAGTGCAGCCCTGCGGTAAACAGCGGCCCGTAAACGCGGGTGGCAAACTGCTGGCAGCGCGCATAGAGCGTATCCATACCCGATGCTTTTGGCGAAGACTGGATAATCCCGGCGTTCGGGTTCGCTTCCATCATGCGTACCAGACCGGTCAGACACTCACCGCTCATTACGCTGTCAGCATCCAGCACCACCATGTAGCTGTAGTTGCTGCCCCAGCGGCGACAGAAGTCATCGATGTTGCCGCTTTTACGCTTCACGCGGCGGCGGCGACGACGGTAAAAAATCTTGCCCGCTCCGCCCACGTCGCGAACCAGCTCCATCCACGCTTTTTGCTCGGCAATCGCAATATCTGCATCGTAGCTGTCGCTGAGAATGTAAACATCAAAATGCTCAGCATTCCCGGTGCGCTTTACCGATTCCCAGGTCGCGCGCAGTCCGGCAAAGACACGCTCCACATCCTCGTTACAGATAGGCATGATAAGCGCGGTACGGTGCGCAGGATCCAGCGGCTCATCACCCGTGGTGGAGTAAGAGATACTGTATTTATCGCGTCCGATCAGCAGCTGCAGGAAGCCCATCAGCGCTGTCCAGAAGCCGGCTGATACCCAGCAGAACAGAATCGCAAACAGAAACAGAATACCGGTTTGCAGAATATAAGGCAGGACCAGCTTAACCGACTCGACCCAGTTCTGCTGAAACTGCCCGACAGGATCGAGCAGGGTCCAGCCCTGATAAGGCAGAATGGTTTTCATATACCAGGTTGCCACCACGGTCTGCGCGATGGTCAGGATCAGCAGCGTATAGCGGCGCATTGAACCGACATGACGCCACTTATCCTCAGCGCGCTGCTCTTCCGCCGTGGCGTAACGCGGGTGCGTTTTCTGCCCGCGCAGAGAGTTCCATGCGCGCGCCAGCGGATTGGTACGCCAGGCTTCCGGGAACATCAGCGAGCGCTTAACCGGCGGCATCGCTTTTAACGTCGTGCGATCGAGATAATCTTTACTGAACTGCTGGCCATCCGCAACCGCATCCGGCCACGTCATCGCTATGCGTGATGAAACGGACTTTAGCGGTGCGTCGTCAGGCCGGTCGCTGGCGGCATTATCCTGCCCCAGTACTGTGTGAATAGCGTGGAAAGCGGGCGCATTTTGCAGCGATGTGCTGAGTCGCGCGCGACCTGCCGCATCAAGCGGCAGCGCCTCCACATAAGATTGAGGTAAAAAAGTCGATTTATTCATTGGCAGGTAACTGATAGCTCCAGGTTTCCGTCAATGTCTTGTCACCGCTTACCAGCGCGGCGCGCATTTCGGTTGATTGCTTGCTGTCTTTCACGCGCAGACGCAGCACCAGACGCCAGCCTTTGGTCACCGGATTGTAGCGTACGCTCTGCTCAACCACTTCGGCGTTATCACCAACGCTGACCTGCGGCGCGACCTGCGTATCCTCCGGCAGCATGCTCATCGCTTTACCGGTGAAATCAACGGTAAAGGCGATAGAACCGTCAGGCTGGCGAACCAGATTAGACTGTTTCACATCACCCGCAGAACGCAGAGTATCTTTAACCCAGGCAACGTCATCCTGGTGCAGCTGGTTTTCATCACGGGTGAAGTGCAGACGATAGTTGAAATGCATCTCTTTGCCCGCGTCAGGCAGTTTTTCTGGTGTCCAGAAGGCAACGATGTTGTCATTGGTCTCATCTGCGGTCGGGATCTCAACCAGCTCAACGCGACCTTTACCCCAGTCACCCTGCGGTTCAACCCAGGCGCTTGGGCGCATGTCATAGCGATCGTCCAGATCCTGGTAGTGGCTGAAATCGCGTCCGCGCTGCAGCAGACCAAAACCTTTCGGGTTTTCAATGGTAAACGTGCTGACCGCCAGATGACGTGGATTGTTCAGCGGACGCCAGATCCACTCGCCGTTTCCGGCGTGAATCGAGAGACCACTGGAGTCGTGCAGCTCCTGACGGAAATTGCTGACCGGGGAAGGCTGATTCGCACCAAACAGGAACATACTGGTCAGCGGTGCCACGCCCAGTTTACCCACGTTGTCGCGCAGATAGACTTTAGACTGCACATCGACCACCGAGGCTTTGCCTGGCTTCAGTACAAAACGGTACGCGCCCGCAGCGCGAGGTGAATCAAGCAGTGCGTAAATGACCAGCTGCTTCGCCTGAGGTTTCGGGCGTTCGATCCAGAACTCTTTAAAGCGCGGGAACTCTTCGCCAGAGGGCAGCGCGGTGTCAATCGCCAGACCGCGCGCTGAAAGACCATATACCTGGTCTTGCCCGATTACGCGGAAGTAGCTGGCACCAAGGAAGCTGCTGATCTCATCCTGCTTGCCTTTGTTATTCAGCGGATAGAGCACCTTGAATCCGGCAAAGCCGAGATTTTTTACTGCGTCAGCGTCATGTTTGACGTTGCCGAAATTGAAATAGGCCGGATCGTATTTGATTTCACGCACCGAGGAGGCAGTGACTTCATTGATCTTCACCGGTGTATCGAAATACATCCCCTGATGGTAAAACTCGAGCTTAAACGGCGTACGCAGTTTGCCCCAGTATGCCTTGTCGTGGTTAAACTGGATCTGCTGATAATCCGCAAATTTCATTTCACGAAATTGAGAGGGTAAATTACTTTTTGGCGCTTCAAAACCTTTGTCTGCCAGTGCCTTAGCCTGTTTTGCCACATCATCAATGTTAAACGCCCAGCTATTATTTGCGTACAGCGCCAGCAGTACTGCTGCGCTGGTCCAGCGCATCTTCACCAGCCCGCTATTATTTTTCACTTTATTTAGCACATCCCCCCCTTTCGTGTGCTCAGATCAAACCCACTCATCTTAATGGATTATTCGGTTTTCCGACAGCTTATGTAAAACATTGTTCCGCGCAGCGCCAAGCCTCCAGAGCACTTTTCGGAATATTAAACCCGGCGGTTTAAGAAACAGAATCAACTGATAGTATAGGCTGTTAACCGGCAACAGAATGTTCTGCTGCACGATCTGGTTTCAGGGTGAAACCAGCCTGTATAGGATGAACCGGAAGCTTATGAGCGCTGTAAAACCTGAACGCGAATATTTTCTCGACTCGATTCGAGCTTACCTGATGCTACTGGGGGTGCCGTTTCACGTCTCGCTGATCTACTCGACACAGCGCTGGTCCGTAAACAGTCAGGATGCCACGCTGTGGCTGACCCTTTTCAACGATTTCATCCATGCATTTCGCATGCAGGTGTTTTTTGTTATCTCCGGCTATTTTTCCTACATGCTTTATCTGCGCTATCAGCCGGCTCGCTGGCTCAGGGTCAGGCTGGAACGCGTGGGTATTCCGCTGCTCGCGGCTGTGCCGCTGATTACGCTGCCGCAGTTCTTCTTACTGAAATATCTCACTCATAAACTTGATGGCTGGGATCGCTTTTCAGCGTATGACAAATATAACGCCCTGGTATGGGATCTGATCTCGCACCTCTGGTTTCTGCTGGTGCTGGTGATCCTGACGGCGCTGGGAATGCTGACGTTTCGCTGGCTGCACAACCAGCGAAGCACGCGTGACTATCAGCAGACAGGCTGGGGCAGCGTGACGCTGGCACTGCTGGGCTATGCGTTACTGTGGTGCGTGCTGCGCCGCACGCTGCTGCTGCTGACGCCGGGCATCATGATGGATGGACTCTTTACCATTGCGGTCATGCAGACGCTGACGTATCTGCCGTTCTTTATGCTGGGCGCGCTGAGCTGGAAACATCCGCCGCTGAAGGCGCTGTTTGTGCGGTTCAACCCGCTGGTCTGCTTTGGCACCGTGCCGGTCTTTATCGCCTATTACCTGAACCAGCGTTATGGCAACGGCGACGGCTGGCTTTATGAGACCGATATGCTGCTCTCAACGCTGATGGGCGTATGCATGCTGAATGTCTGCTATAGCGTCGGGCACCGCCTGCTGAACAGCCACTCTCCCCGCATCGTTTATCTGGTAAACGCCTCGTTGTTTATCTATCTCGTCCATCATCCGCTTACCATTCTGTATGGGATATATGTGACGCCACACATCAGCAATAATACGCTGGGTTTCTTTGCCGGGCTGATAACGGTATTTGCGGCAGCCTTTGCGCTGTATGAAATCCACCTGCGTATTCCGCTGCTGCGCTTTCTGTTTTCCGGTAAAAAAGCCGCGCAGAAAGGATGATGCTGCACCGGCGGCGCGTCTCAGCGCGCCGCTACAGCAGCCACTCTACCGGCAGCCGCCACACCAGCCGCACCAGCAGTCGCTGCAGCAGCGTCGACTGCGGTTCATGTTTATGTACCACTTCTGCGCCCTGCTCATCCTGTTCTATCCAGTTAACGCGGCCCCACTTGTCCAGCCGCAGCGTCCAGGCACGATGTTGCATGCCGCGACTGAAGCGCTGATGCGTCTGGCGCGCCAGGGTTTCGCTCTCAATCACCAGTCCCATTTCGGTGTTGAGTACCGCTGAGCGGGGATCAAAATTAAAAGAGCCCACAAACACTTTGCGTTGATCAACGGTGAACGTTTTCGCATGCAGGCTGGAGCCAGAGTTACCCGTCAGTCCGCGATCGTGCGGCGGGTCGCCGGCGTGTGCCTGAGGTTTCAGCTCATACAGCGCAATACCGTGGCGCAGCAGCTTTTTTCGCCAGCGTGCATATCCGGCATGCACCACGGTGACATCATTAGCGGCCAGTGAGTTTGTCAGCACGGCGATACGTACGCCGCGCCGGCGTAGTGACAATAGCTGTGCGACGCCGGCGCGGGTCGGTACAAAATAGGCTGAGATAATATCGAACTGCTGCTGCGGCGTGCCAATTACCTCCAGCATCCGCTGCGGCAGCAGGCTGCTACGCCTGGCTTTGCCCAGCCCTTTTCGCGGGTCGTCGCTTAGCAGGCGTGCCTGTGCCCAGGTCATCTCCAGCGCGCCCTGCTCCAGCTGGCTGACAAAGGTAGAGTGGTCAAGGCGTGCCAGATAACGCTGCACTGCCTCACTCTGCTGCCATTCCGGCGGCAGGCGCACCGCTTCGCCCTCATCGCTGCGTACGTCCACTACGCTGCGTAACGGCGATACCGCCTGACTATGCCAGTAGCGCTCAAAATCCGCTGTGACCTCATCGACAACCGGCCCGATGGCCAGCACGTCGAGGTCGGTAAACAGCGGCTCATTGCCGGTGCCAAAGTATTCATCACCAACGTTGCGCCCTCCCACCAGCGTTGCGGCGCCATCAACCGTAAGACTTTTGTTGTGCATACGGCGATTCAGGCGGGCGAAGTCCGTCAGGTAGCCCAGCGCACGCAGCGTGCGGAAGGAAAACGGGTTAAACAGCCTTACTGCAATATTCGGATGACGATCCAGTTCCGCCAGCGTGTTATCCAGCCCTGGCGTATTATTATCATCCAGCAGTAAGCGCACCCTGATGCCGCGTCCGGCAGCATCCAGCAGCGCGCTGAACAGCAGGCGGCCGGACATGTCGTTATGCCAGATGTAATACTGCACATCGATAGTGTGTCGCGCCATGCTCATCAGCAGGTAACGCGCTGCAAACGCGTCCAATCCATCGTTAAGCGGATGGATGCCGCTCAGACCGGGATGCTGTGCGCACTGCTGCGCCACGCTTTGCCGTAACTCACCGCCCGCGGCCAACTGGCCGGGCAGCGCTGCTGCTTCGCTCATACTGGATCCCTGAATACGTAATCACGCTTATTATTGGCATTGTCGCTATGGCAGGCAACCTGCACGGCTGATCGGCAGAGCCGGCTGCTAATTTAGTCTAGACTTAGCCCGTGGTTCTGCATCAGGCGTTTACCTGAGGAGTGAAATATGACCGCGTTACTGCCTCGTTATCAACCCCGGCTTTTTCGCAGTTTTTTTCAGGGCAGCTTTCCCTGCTCTACCGCCTGCCGCAGCGGTGGCCGCCGTCTGGATATGGTTGTCAGTAGCGGACACGATATGCTGCTGGACAAAGACTACGCCGCGCTGGCGCGGGAAGGCCTGCACACGGCACGTGATGGTGCGCGCTGGCATCTGATTGAAGCCACGCCTGGCCAGTACGACTGGCGCTCCTTTCTGCCGATGATCCACGCGGCCGCACGCCATAATATGCAGATTATCTGGGAACTGGCTCACTTTGGTTATCCGGCACATCTTGATATCTGGAAACCGGCGTTTGTTGAACACTTTGCCCGCTATGCACGCGCTATGGCACAGCTGATGCGCGATGAAGGCGTAGAGCAGCCTTTTTTTACCCCGATCAATCAAATCTCATTCTGGGCCTGGGCCGGTGCGGATGTTTCATGGCTCGATCCTTATGCCAGCGAGCGCGGACGCGATCTGAAGCGTCAGCTGGTGCGCGCCTCTCTGGCGGCCATGCACGCGATCCGCGACGTCTATCCTGAAGCACGCTTTGTGCTGACCGATCCGCTGGTACAAATCGCCGCAGATGCGGGTAAGCCAGAGAGTGCAGAGCATGCTGCCCGACAGCATGAGATGCAGTTTGAAGCGTGGGACTGGCTGGCAGGACGCGCTGAACCCGGACTCGGCGGACAGACGGACTTTCTCGATATACTGGGCCTGAACTACTATCCCGATAATCACTGGTTCTGTTCAGGTGATACTCTGCCCCCCGACCATCCGCAACATCAGCCTCTGCATCAGCTGCTGCTGGCGTGCTGGCAGCGTTATCAGCGTCCGCTGCTGCTGGCGGAAACGGGGGCTGAAGGCGAGGCGCGTGCGCCCTGGCTGCGGCACGTCAGTGCTGAAGCGCGGCTGGCACTGGCGCAGGGCGTTGCGCTGGAGGGAATTTCACTCTATCCCGTGGTGGAATATCCGGCCTGGGCAGATGACCGCCGTTCGCCCGGCGCCCTGTTCGGGCTTGGCGATCCCAACGGTAACCGTACTCTCCATGAGGGACTGGCACTGGAGTTGCGCAGTCAGCAAATCAAATGGCAGCGTCAGGAGTGCTGAGCACGATGAGGTCCCGGCGCACAGGTTTTTGCGTCCTGCAGCGGGTCGACAGGCCGGCGTACATCGGTAAGCCAGGCCATGGTAACCAGAAAGATCACGCCAATCAGACAGGCGCAGAGTAAGCCGATAATAGCGATCAGTTTATCGTCGCGGGCGTCCATTTAGCACTCCTTGCGGGCGTTGCAGCTGCGTTGCAGGCGTTAGCTCATCCACAGAGTGAGCATCAGGACGAATATTATAAGCGTTACCGAAGTGACCGCAAGAACCACAATGGCGAAGTGGGCATCGTCAAGCGGCTGACGATGAGACTCGTCGTGATCGTCAGGTGGAGCCGGCAAACTCATGGAAACTCAATAGCATAAGCAGGATAAAGGCGGAATTGCGCATTGAGTGTAATAGAAAGTGATAAAGATTTCACGACTATTTCCCTGCGAAACAGATGCCGTGCGTGACTTTATCACCCTCCCGTTACTGCTAAAATCCCGCCTCAGGCAGCGTGCCAGCCGCCACCCAGCGCCCGATAGAGATCGATCTGTGCCTGCAGCAGATTGTTTTTCACTGAAACAATATTCAGTTGCGTGGTAAACAGCGTACGCTGCGCATCAAGCTCATCAAGATAAGAGGCATAACCATTCTGATAACGATTGCGGGCAATCCGATACGCTTCCGCCACAAACTCCTCCTGTTTTTGCAGTTCTGCCAGCTGTTCCTGATTACGACGAATCGCATCCAGCGCGTCATCTGTTTCTGAGAAAGCGTTACGCACCGTTTTTTCATAGCTGTAGAGCGCCTGATTACGCGTCGCCATCTGCACATCAACCTGTGCCGTCAGCGCTTCGCGATTAAGCAAAGGCGCAAGGATGCTGCCACCCAGACTCCAGAGACGAAACGGATTATCCAGTAATGTATGCAGTTCACTGCTCTGCAGCGTGCCGCTGGCGGTGAGGTTAAGTGAAGGCAGCAGTCTGGCGCGTGCGGACGCCAGAGAGGCATCTGCCGCCAGCAGCGCACGCTGCGCCTGGACGATATCGGGACGCCGGTTCAGCAGCTGCGAGGGCAGCAGCGCGGGCAGCTTATGCGGCCGGATGTTATCAAAGCGATGACTGCGTGCGATCTCACGCGGGTTCATGCCCGCCAGTACGCTCAATGCGTTCTCCTGCTGTGCAATCTGATGCTGCAGCTGCGGAATTTGCGCGCTGGCCGTCTGATACTCTGACTCCGCCTGCATCCACTCCAGTCGCGACGTATAGCCGGTTTCAAACTGGCACCGGGCAAGCTGGCGGGAGTTTTCGCGGGTTGCCAGCGTCGCCTGCGTCACGCGCAGCTGTTCATCCAGCGAGGCAAGCATAACGTAGCCCGATGCCACTGAGCTGGCCACCGTAAGCTCAGCCGCCACCGCCGCCGCGCGCTGCGCCTCCAGCGTAGCCTCCGCCGCGCGTATGCTGTTACTGCGGCTGCCCCAGAGATCGACTTCATAATTAGCCTGAAGCAACCCCTGAAATATGGCGCTTTCATTAGGCTGGCCGGTTGCTGCCGAGAGCGAACGCTGTCGGCTGGCGGCCACCCCGGCCGAGATCACCGGAAAGTTATCGCCCTGCGCTGCGCGCACCTGCGCCCGGTACTGATCGACCCGCGCCCGGGCAAGAAGAATATCGCTGTTATGTTCCAGTGCCTGACTGACCAGACGATTCAGATCGCTGTCGCCAAAAGTACGCCACCACGCGGCTTCCGGGGGTGCCTGTGGCCCGGTCTGGTCACGCCACTGCGCCGGGATCGGAAGCGATGCCGGGGCTTTTTCCACTTCAGTAGCACAACCGCTGAGCAGCAGTAGCGCAAGTGAGAGAGTTAACAGCGGCTTCACGGCGTCTCCTTCACCGGTTCTGCGGCAGTATCGATACTGACCTCCACTGACATGCCCGGACGCAGCAGCTGCTGCGCATCGGGATCAAGGCCGATCCGTACCGGAATGCGCTGCGCAATCTTCACAAAGTTTCCGGTGGCGTTGTCGGGGGAGATAGCACTGAACTCTGAGCCAGCCGCAGGGGAGATAAACTCCACCCTGCCGCTGAAGCGCCGGCCATTAAGCGCATCAACGCTAAACGTCACCGGTAAGCCCGGACGAATATGCGCCAGCTGCGTCTCTTTAAAATTGGCAATCACCCACTTTTTATCCGGCACCACCGAGGTGAGACGCGTACCGGCGGTAACATAGGTTCCTTTGCGCACAGAGAGCTGCCCCAGCTGACCGCTGTCAGGCGCCACAATGCGGGTGTTGGCAAGGTCGATATTCGCCAGCTCCAGCGCCGCGCGGGCGTTAGTCACATCCGCTTCAAGCGAAGCACGATTCACCACCACCGTTTGCAGATTCTGTTGCGCCACGGCAACCTGCGCTTCGGCCTGTCGCATCTGCGCCTGCGCCTGCGCATCAGCTGCACGCGCGGCGTCACGCTCGCGCACCGAAAGCGACCCATCCGACGCCAGATTTTCTACCCGTTTTAAGTCAAGCCCGCTTTTCTGCCGCTGTGCCCGGGCATTTTCCAGCGCGGCTTTGTTACTAAGAATGGTCGCTTCAGCACTTTTCCGCTGCTGCTGATTATTCTTCAGTGCCGCCACTTTCATCTCCAGCTGCGCCTGTGCCTGATGCACACGCTGACGATAAATACGATCGTCAATGGTCATCAGTAGCTCACCCCGGCTCACCGGCTGCAGATCCACGACCTCAACACCGGTCAGATAGCCGCTGACCTGCGGACTGATAAAGGTGATCTGGCCGCGTACATAAGCGTTTTCGGTGGTCTGCACGCTGCTGGTAAACGGCCAGAGCTGCCACGCATAAAGAATTACCAGCACGCCCACAATCACAATGCCCGCGCCGGCAGCGATAGAAAGCGTGCGGCGGCGATGCGTGCGTTCGCGCTCAGCTACCTGCAGATCATCCTGTTGACTCATCTTTTCTCCGTTTAGTTCGCTGAGGGCGCAGTCTGACGCGGCTCATCCTGATGATTTTTCGCCTGCCGCCACGCGAGATAACGCTGACGCGACAGCCGCCATAATACCCACAGCAGCGTGCACATCGCCAGGGCTGCCGTGAGCAGATAAGTGTCATTATAGGCAAGGACATTCGCCTGCAGCGTGGCGACTGTCTGTAGCTGGCTGCTGCTCTGGGCACTCAGCAGTACGCTGTCTGTCAGCTGGCTGTTAAACAGCGCACGGTACTGATCCAGCCGTTCGGTAACGTTAGGATCAAGCTGCGAGAGTCTGTCGGCCAGTAAGCTGGAATGGTACTTCTCCCGCCAGGTCTGAAAGGTTCCGAGGATGGCTGACCCGATCAGCCCGCCCAGATTCTGGCTCATACCAAAGAGTACAACAAAGCTGACCAGGTTTTTCGGCTGTGTCACCACGCTGCCTATCCCCAGCAGCATAGCTGGCGCAAGGAAAAAGGCGCTGCTGAAGCCCAGCAGAAACTGACTAAAATAGAGATTGTGCGCGCGCGTCAGCGGATTTGACTGCGCATCCATCAGCGAGGCCACAATCATAATGGCCAGTGAGGTCACAATGGGCCAGTTAAGCTGGCCAGGCTTAATAGTCAGCGCACTGGCGATAATGCCGCAGATGACGCCGGCGATAATGGCCAGCGCCAGGCCGTGCAGCTGATCGTTGAGTAGCCCCAGCTGTTGCAAAAAGCCGATCGCGCCGGTGTTCTGCTCAGCCAGTACGATACGGATCATGATCATGGCGATACCCAGCCGGACAATCATACCGCTGCTCAGCCAGCGGGTGTTGATAAGCGGGTTGGTCCGGTTATGCTCCAGTACCACAGCTGAAACAATCAGCACCAGCGCCAGCGCCAGACAGACGCCCAGCCAGGGCGTAGTAAACCACCACTCAATTCGCCCCAGTGAGAGAACGCCACACAGCAGCGCCATACCGGGTGCCAGCAGCAGAAACGTCACAAAATCGAGTTTTTCAAACGCTTTAATGCGGTCACCCGGGGGCAGTCTCACCACCAGCACGCAGCCAAGCGCAATCAGCGCCAGCCCGAGTTCAAACAGATAGAGCCCGCGCCACTCCTCCAGCTGCAGTAGCTCAGTAGAAAAGAGCCGCGCCAGCGGGATCGCCAGCTGCGAAGCGGTAATGCCAATCACCAGCGCCTTGAGCCGGTGCTTTGCCGGCCACGCCTGTACCTGATAGTAGATACCCAGCGAGCTGAGCGCGGCGGCGACCATTCCGTGTGCGGTGCGCACAATAATTGCGGAGCTGAGATCGTTGGCAAACAGATGAAAAAACGCCACGATGACATACAGCACCAGAAACGCTTCAGTAAACAGCCGCAGACCAAACTGCTGGCGAAATTTCACCAGCAGCAGGTTGATCGATATATTTCCCATCACGTATACCGCCGGCAGCCAGGCAATTTCATTGCTATACGCGGCAAACGTGCCCTGCAGATTTGTCAGATTCGCCGTGACCAGCGCGTTACTCAGCGCGCCGGTCAGCGTAATCAGCAAGCCGATCAGACCAAACGCGACGCGTTTGCCTGGTGAATGCAGCGGCGTGGAGGGTGAGCCTGGCAGCATCGGCTTTTCATGCGGCAGCCACTCCCGCTGCGCGTAAGGATTACGCCTGGCCATACTCAGGCACTACCCAGACGGTTAAGCAACTGCTGCAGTACCGTTTCCGTCACAGCCAGCGCAGCGGGATCGATATCAGCCAGCAGCTGACTGCGCAGGGCATCTGCCTGCGCTTTGACCTGGGTAAACGCCTGTTCGCCCTGCGTGGTAAGCACCAGCAGACGCTTACGCCGATCTTCCGGCGTTTGCAGACGAGCCAGCAGCTGCTGCTTCACAAGCCGATCCACCAGCGGCACTACGCTCGCATCCTCCAGACCCAGCTGCTGCGCCAGCGCTTTCTGCGTCAGCGGCTGGCTGGCGGTAGCGACGCTGGCAATGGCCATCCAGCTGCTCATACTCAAATCATTCTCTTTCAGCCGGCGATCGACCGCCAGCCGCCATGCATGAGCCGTCTGATGTAAAAGCCGGGAAAAAGGCTGCGGATAGTCAACCAAACTTAGCCACCTAATGGTTAGATACCTAACTAAAAGAAGGCGTAATTATAATCCACGCAGATATAAAAAGGAAAAGGTTGTATCGATTTGAGATAAAAACCTGTACATGTCAGACCACAGCCTGCGGAGAGCGCAGCTAAAAGCTTAATATCGCACAAAATGCTTAAGAAATTAGTTGTACAGTAACGCTGTTTTTGTATAACTTTAGCGCCATGAATCGGCTGACGATTCAGTAACGAATGATGCTTTTGCGTCGCCTCTGCAGGTGTTTTTTGGATTTCCACCTGCAGAGGTTATTTTTTTACCCTGCCGCTCTCTCTCTTTCGCTGGCCTGGGCCATCAATGCCCGGTAACATTCACACGTCACACACCCTGTTTTCCAGCTGCATCGCTGCTGCATACGCCTTACAACTTAGAGTCCACACACGTTATGAATTCACAAACCGATCGCACCACAGCTGACGCTGGCGATTTAACGGTCGCCCGCGTTTTGCGTTCGCCGGCCCTGCTCACCCGCGAGTGTCTGGCCGGGGTTATCACTGCCCTGGCGCTCATTCCTGAAGTTATCTCTTTCTCTGTTATTGCGGGCGTTGATCCCAAAGTCAGTCTGATCGCTTCGGTCGTACTCTGTCTGACGCTTTCACTGCTGGGTGGACGCCCGGCGATGGTGACCGCGGCGGCGGGTTCAGTGGCGCTGGTTATCGGCCCGATGGTCCACGCGCACGGCGTGGCCTATATTCTGCCTGCCGTCATTCTGGCAGGCATTATTCAGATTCTGTTTGGCGTTACCGGCCTTTCGCGCATGATGCGTTATATCCCGCGCTCGGTGATGCTGGGCTTTGTAAACGCGCTGGGCGTACTGATTTTCTTTGCACAGGTACCGCACGTCTGGGGCCACTCTCCGCTGGTCTGGGGCCTGTTTGCCGCCACGCTGGCCATTGTACTGCTGCTGCCGCGCGTGCTGAAAAGTGTTCCGTCGCCGCTGGTTGCTATTGTTGTGGTGACCGCCGTTGCCCTGCTGCTCGGTTATCGCGTACCCAGCGTGGGCGATGAAGGTCCGATGAGCGCCGGGCTGCCCGGCTTTACCGAACTGCTGGTGCCGCTGAACCTGCAGACGCTGCAGATCGTCTGGCCTGCCGCGCTTTCCGTCGCATTTGTCGGCCTGATGGAGTCGCTGCTGACGGCAAAACTGGTGGATGATCTTACCGATACTCCGTCAGGCAAACGGCGGGAATCCTGGGCACTGGGTATTGGCAATATTCTCGCCGGTTTTTATGGCGGTATTGCGGGCTGCGCCATGATCGGTCAGACGATTGTTAACGTTGAACTGGGTCGCGCACGCACCCGGATTTCAACCGTAGCGGCTGCACTGGTACTGCTGCTGCTGGTCACTGGCCTGAGCCATATCATGGCACAGATCCCGATGGTGGTTCTGGCGGGGATTATGATGGTGGTGGCGGTTAAAACCGTTAACTGGCACAGCCTGCAACCCGCAACGCTGAAACGGATGCCGTGGTCAGAAACGCTGGTCATGGTGGTGACCGTTGCGATCACCGTCTGGACCAGCAACCTGGCGATTGGCGTACTGCTCGGCGTGATCCTTGCCATGATGCTGTTTGCCCGGCGTATCGCCCACGTTATCCATGCCGAGCGCACGCTCAGCCCGGACGGGGATCAGGTTCACTACACCGTACGCGGTCCGCTGTTTTTCGCCAGCAGTAATGACCTGTTCGAGCACTTTGATTATGGCCACGATCCGAGCCAGGTCACTATCGACCTGACTCACGCCCAGATTTGGGACGCCTCCAGCGTTGCCGCACTGGATGCTATCGAATACCGTTATCAGCGTCACGGAGCTACCGTGACCTTTACCGGTCTGGATAACCGCAGCAGCGATTTTCGCGATCGTCTGAGCGGTAATCTCGGTTAACCCGCCTGCCAGCAGGGCGCCCTCTGCGCGCCCTGCCCGTCCGGAATCCTAAAATCCCCCGTCTCGCTTGCAAGTTAGCCTTTCAGCGGCTTTGCTTAACGGCGCAACGCGCTGAATGGCAAGCGTATAAAAGCAGTTTATTAAGGGGATTGTATGTCGTGGATTATAAAAGCAGGTCTGATAGCGGTTACGCTTCTTTCACTGGCAGGCTGCATGCAGCACAGTGATGCCGTGGGTGCCGACGGTCGTCCGCACGCGCCAAGTAATCAGCCGGTGCCAGGCGCCAGCGAAGGGGAAGGCCCGGTCGGCCAGCCGCAGGGATAATGCCCGCTACCCGGCTGTGCCGGGTAGTTATTGCAGACACAAAAAAACCGCCTGAGGGCGGTTACGACATTGCTTATAGTGCTTTTTTAATTCGGTTTTTTGTATGGTGCCCGGGGCGGGACTTGAACCCGCACGACCATAAGCCGAGGGATTTTAAATCCCTTGTGTCTACCGATTTCACCACCCGGGCAGGGTGTAAACTGGAGGCGCGTCCCGGAGTCGAACCGAGGTAGACGGATTTGCAATCCGTTGCATGGCCACTCTGCCAACGCGCCTTTATTCTGATGTGCAACCGGTCAGTGACCCATTGCTGAAACTGGAGCGGGAAACGAGACTCGAACTCGCGACCCCGACCTTGGCAAGGTCGTGCTCTACCAACTGAGCTATTCCCGCATAACTGCTGTTTTACCGAACTTGCTGTTTTTATTCAGCTTCTTGCAGCTGTGCTGCCGTTCGATGCGATGCATTCTACTTATCTCACGCAGTGAGTCAATAAAATTATTACCCACTGCGTCTGTTTGCTGCTTTTTGAATCGTATCGATCAGCTATCGAGCAGATCGCCGCGTGCTGCGCTCAGATACTGAAACATCGACCAGAATGTCAGCACTGCCGCGATATAGAGTGCGACCACGCCCACACCTATCACCGTATCATCAGGACGCCACAGCAGCGCAACCAGTGAGAGCATTTGCGCGGTGGTTTTGACTTTACCAATCCAGGAGACAGCAACGCTGCTGCGCTTGCCAATTTCTGCCATCCATTCACGCAGCGCGGAGATAATGATCTCACGCGCAATCATGGTGGCAGCAGGCAGAGTAATCCACCATGCGTGGAAATATTCCGCTACCAGCACCAGCGCCATGGCTACCATTACCTTATCCGCTACCGGATCGAGAAATGCACCAAAGCGCGTGGTTTGTTTCCAGCGACGCGCCAGAAAGCCATCAAACCAGTCCGTTATGGCGGCAATAACAAAAATCAGTGCGGTTGCAAAAGGCGCCCAGTAAAACGGCAGGTAGAACGCCAGTACAAAAAAAGGAATCAAAAAAACGCGAAACAGGGTAAGACACGTTGGGATGTTATATTGCATATGCCAGTAACTGTCTGGTGTGTGTAGGGTTTAACGTATGTTCCTACATTGCCCCCCCTGTTTCAATGTTAGTGTTTCAGCGAGTGGTATATTTTTTCAGCCAGTGCAAAAGAGATCCCGGGCACGCGGGCGATTTCATCCACGCTGGCGTTCATCAGCGGCTGCAGGCCGCCCATATACTTCAGCAGCTGCTGGCGCCGTTTAGGTCCGATACCTTCAATACTTTCCAGTGCACTAGTGTTCTTCACTTTGGCGCGTTTTTTACGATGGCCTGAAATTGCATGATTGTGAGCATCATCACGAATATGCTGAATCACATGCAGGGCTGGCGAATCCGGCGGCAGAGAAACGCCCTCTCCTTCCGCTTCGAAAAACAGCGTTTCCAGTCCCGCCTTACGATCGCTGCCTTTTGCCACGCCAAGCAGAATCGGATGGTGTTTATCCCAGCTGACATCCAGCTCCGCAAAGACCTCTTTCGCCTGCGCCAGCTGACCTTTACCGCCATCAATCAAAATGACATCCGGAATTTTATCCTGCTCCAGCGCTTTGCCGTAACGACGGCGCAGAACCTGATTCATCGCCGCGTAATCATCACCTGGCGTGATCCCTTCAATATTGTAACGCCGGTAATCAGAACGCAGCGGACCATCCTGGTTAAATACCACGCAGGAGGCGATGGTTTGCTCGCCCATGGTATGACTGATATCAAAACACTCCATGCGCCGGATGCTCTCCAGCTCCAGCCAGGAGGCCAGCGCCGCAAGCCGCTGCTGAATGGTCGAGTGCTGCGACAGCTTAGTGGTCAGCGCTGTCGCCGCATTAGTGCGCGCCAGCTTGAGATAGCGAGCCCGATCGCCGCGCGGTTTGGTCTGTATATTGACTTTGCGGCCGGCCAGCGTACTCAGTGACTCAGCCAGCAGGTTGCGTTCCGCCAGGTTGAAATCCAGCAGAATTTCGCCCGGCAGGGTACGTGCCTCACTCCCCTGCAGATAAAACTGCCCGACAAAAGTCTGCACCACTTCCGTCAGCTCAGTGTCAGCCGGGACTTTTGGGAAATAGCTGCGGCTGCCCAGTACTTTTCCCTGCCGGATAAACAGCACGTGCAGACAGGCCATGCCCGCATCATACGCGACGCCCATAACATCGAGATCGTCACCCTGATTTGAGACAAACTGTTTTTCAGTAATACGGCGTACGGCCTGAATCTGATCGCGCAGACGCCCCGCCTCTTCAAAACGCAGCCCCTGGCTTGCTGCCTCCATGCGTGCCACCAGCTGGTTAATCACCTGATCATCTTTGCCGGCGAGAAACAGCCGCACATAATCAGTCTGCTGCGCATACTCCTCTTCACTGACCAGACCGGCTACGCACGGACCGAGGCAGCGTCCAATCTGATACTGCAAACAGGGCCGCGAGCGATTGCGATAGACGCTGTTCTCACACTGACGAATAGGAAAGACTTTCTGCAACAGGCCCAGCGTTTCGCGTACTGCATAGCCATTAGGGAACGGACCGAAATACTCACCTTTGGCATGTTTCGCACCGCGATGCATCGCCAGCCGGGGATGCGTATCGCCGCTGAGAAAAATGTAAGGATACGATTTGTCATCACGGAGCAGCACGTTATAGCGTGGCTGGTAAAGCTTGATGTAGTTATGCTCCAGCAGCAGCGCTTCGGTTTCAGTATGCGTAACCGTGACATCAATATTACGGATGTTACTGACCAGCACATCCGTTTTACGGCTGCCGGTCTGTGCACGGAAGTAGCTGCTCAGGCGTTTTTTGAGATCTTTGGCTTTACCGACATAGATCACCGTACCGGCCGCATCATACATTCGGTAGACGCCGGGCTGGCTGGTTACGGTGCTGAGAAAGGCTTTGGGATTAAAGAGTTCACTCACTACTGATTAATGGCTCCGCGTTGAACAGACCATGACGAATGGCCAGATGCGTTAACTCTACATCACCGCTGATGTTTAACTTGCTGAACATACGGTAGCGGTAGCTATTAACGGTTTTCGGACTCAGGTTCAACTGTTCGGATATCTCCGTAACTTTTTGTCCCCGGGTAATCATCAGCATAATCTGCAATTCCCGTTCCGACAAACAGCTGAAGGGGGATTCCGCTTTCTGCGGCTCAATCTGACTTAACGCCATCTGCTGAGCGATATCTGAGGCGATATAGCGCTGCCCTGCATGCACGGCGCGAATGGCGCTCACCACCTCCTGAGGTGCGGCACCCTTACTCAGATAGCCCGAAGCACCCGCCTGCATTACCCGGGCAGGCAGCGGATTTTCGGTGTGGATAGTCAGCATAATGATACGTATATCCGGGTTGTAGCGCACAATTTTGCGCGTCGCTTCCAGCCCACCGATGCCCGGCATATTCATGTCCATCAGAACGACATTCACCGTATGCTGGCGGCACCATTTTACTGCGTCTTCTCCGCACGCTGCTTCGCCGGCGATGACCAGTCCTTTGATATCTTCCAGAATGCGACGAATGCCGGCACGCACCAGTTCATGGTCATCAACAAGCAGCAGGCTGATCAACGGGACATACTCCGCAGGTTAGAAAGATAATTAAAAAAAGAGCGTAATCTTAACGTTTTTTACGCGTATTGAACATCAGACATACAAGAACAACCTGCGACGCAATGACTTATATCAAATAATTAAATCTTTTCAGGAAAAATCCATTTTCTGCAAACTAAAAAGCTGGCTGATTTAAGATTTCATTTAATAACAGCATGTTGTAATAAACCGGCCTGTTTTCTCTTTTTAAAACAAAAAATCACGACGTCAGCCACGCGGTCTGCAGTGATCTGCTTGTGACTGGATCGAATAAGGATTTTTCTGGTCTCTGAAAGAGAAAGCAAACCTATGATATACTCTCTGTTTTATACACGGAAAGATACAATCTGTGTCAATCAATACCACCAGGGAGTTGAAGATGAGTGATGAAGATTTCGTAACGTCGCGTGATACTCAGGCACTGGCTGACGAAGTTGCCTGCCTCAAAATGATGATTACTCTGATTCTCAAGGGCATGGGACAGGCAGACGCCGGTAAAGTTATCATCAATATGGAACGCTATGTGCAAAATGCGCTGGCTGATAAACCCCAGGCTGAAGTGTTCAGCAACACGATCCGCCAGATCAAAACCGCTTACCGTCAGTAAGCGGTCAACCCCGTGCAGCGCACGGGGTCTTAATTATGCGCCTGCCAGTTAACCGAAACACCCAGCGAAGGCAGAACCTCTTCCGGACTAAACCGACGCGTTCCGCGATATTTTTCCGCCAGTGCAGGCTGTTCAACCGGAATACGGATAGCGAAAAGATTATCTTCCGACTGAATTAACCCTGGTGTCAGCGGCTCATAAACGACGTTATGCTGCGCGAACATCTTCTCCAGCATCGGCGTGGCTGAGCTAATCAGGTACTCCATGCCGCTCAGCTCTGCCAGCTGCACCGAGTGCCACAGGATATTCAGCGGCAACTCCGCATCCACTTCCAGCCGGGCGGAATAGCGCGACATCTCCCAGACTTTATCCTGCGCAAACGGCAAAATGATACCTTCAGCCAGTTCCGGCTCGTGCCACGGCAGTAACCGCGCGCAGCCGCAAATGCCTTTACGCGCAGTCCAGGCGATGAGCCAGGTCACGTCTGAACGGTCGTAGCGATCATACTCCTGCCCCGGTGTGCTCAGCCGCGGAGGAATTGACCAGCCTTCGCCACGCGCAAACACGCTGTAACGATAGGTACCCAGTTCGGCTAGCAGTGAGGAAGGCATATCCTTTAGCTGTGTTTGAATTATTTTCATCATGCGCCTCTGACATCCCCATGTGTGCAATGATTTTTTTCGTGCCAGCCTGGCTAAGTTTCCGGCGCAGGGTAGACAACTCAATACGGATAGGGAACTACCAGTATTAGTAGTTGCCTTTTGCTATATCAGACCTGTCGCTGCGGCATAACACGCTATCTGCGTTTTATTTGAAACGTTAAAACGTTTTTGCATGTTTTTTTGATGAAAATTCACCGTATGTTCTGATATTGCCAAAATAAGCGAAATCTCTGCTGAGGTTTTTCCTTCAGCTGTCCATTTCAAAATTTCCAGCTCGCGCTCACTAAACCCCTTAGCCAGCACCACCATTGAGCTATCTTTTAAGCGTTCAAGAACCCGTAAGCTCAGGTCCGCCAGAAAGTTTATCTGAACTTCAAGCTCAACGTGGCGGTGCCTGGAGCGTCCGGGCTGACGTGATGCTATTGATAATATACCAATGGCACGATTTGATGCCATCGCTGAGCAAGAAAAGCCGCTGTGGAGTCCTGCTGCCTGCGCATCTGGCCAAAGATTAGCCGCCCCGGCGAAAATCTCAGCGCGCCACTCAATCCCTTTTCCGGACTGCTGACAAAGCTGCAGCACAGGATCGATGGCATAGTAGTTATGCCGCTCATAATGCTGGATCCAGGATTCAGGATAAGTGCTGAACAGGAAAAAACGCGGGCGGGTAAAGGGAACGGGCTGCTGCACGAGAAATGCAAAGAAGTCGAACCCCAGAGCGATGACTTGCTTTTGCAACAGTGCTTTTAATTGCACCACCTCCGTCAACGCCTGAAACGCTTTTTCTGTTTCGGCTCGCCAGACAAAATAATTATCGGTAGTCATTATTATCCTGACGTATTTAACGTCTTTTATTACCCTGATGCTTGTCCGATTATTTCGGTGCAGCGTAATCTGAACGAAATGAATAAAAAGGATCCTGCTGAAATTTGCGTTATACAGCGGGAAAGTTATCGATTTGTTGCCCCCTGGCGAGAGCCGCAGTGACATGCCTGTCAGGTCTCGGGCGTGAAAAGATACGTGAAACCAGCATAGGATTTTTCTGATAAAGTTTCAATCTTCTGGCCATCAAAATTAATAATTAGATGGATAAAAGTTTAGCATCGATTTTAAGTAAAATAATGATTAGCGGTAAGATTCGCGTTCTATTAAAAGTGCTGAATGATTTAGTCATGGACTATTTTTAATCCCACTAATAATTAAAGTTATGACCGGTAACCTGTAAGCCTGAGCTGCCTGAACAAGCCCGGGGATGACGCCAGCGCTATACCCGGCTACGCCAGTCTATCGGCAAATATGTCTGACAGGATTGCATAAACGGCAAACAGCGGCTGAAATGAAAACGTATTGAGGTGGCTAATAAATATAATTGTTCTTCGCTGCGATGAAATCTACTGCCGGGCCGTCTGACGAATCAACGTTGAGACGCAATCCTGCCCGCTCTCAATGACAGAACATACCGGCGAATATCTCATCATCAACGCAGACAAACATTATTTAAAGACAACTTATTTCAACTATAAAAATTAGTAAGGTAATAATTCTCATTTGTAAACACCCATGCCGCTTCTCTAATGTAATGGATCTAAAATAGTTTTCCCGAAAATTGAGTATTATGCCGCTCTGGTGCTGAAAAAATTAACTACCCCCGTCAGATCAGCGGCAAAATCCGCCCCCGCGCATTCCCAGATGAAAGTGTGTGGTATGGGCAGCATTGTAATCCGGTCCGAGTGCATTTCCAAAACTGGCACAGCCGTTACGCCAGAGTGCATGCAAGCCGGCAGCGCTACTGGCTGGCTGCTGCCAGTTTTTAGCGACCCGTAACCAGCGGCCATCAGCCAGCTGAAAAGCGGTCACATCCCACGCCTCTGCCGTAGCGTGTTCGCTGCGGCGTCCCTGCTGACGATGATAGACGTTGCGGCAGGCGTAGCTGCCAACATGCTCAATACGCCGCAGCGGACTGGCAATACCCGCCTGCCGCAGGGCAGCATTACTGCGTGTAACATACATCGTACTTGCCACGGCCATCGGGCAGCTGGCAAGAAAACTGCTGCTGAGCGTGACCGGTCCAAATTTGCTGATGCGTACCGGCTGTTCAATGGTGCAGTTACCTTGTACCGGGGGCGTTGTGCGATAGCTCACCCGTCCCTGCGCGCTGGCGCGCTCCAGCACCGCCAGGCAGGCGGCGGGATCGTGACGCAATTTTTCCAGCTTGTAACGGGTTATCCAGCCTGGCGCATCAGTGACATCAAGCGGGATAAAGGGGTTCCACTGCGCCGGAAGATGCGATTTCAGCCATGGCAATCCCCACCACCCTGCCAGAGCAATTATTCCTGTCGCGATGAGTGCGCGCACTGTCTCTGCCTTATCACATTGTAAACCTGTGACTAAGTGTAGCTGGCCTGTTTCATCTGCCTGTTCTTCCATGAAAAAGCGCTGCTTATTTACGCAAAGTGACTAAAAGTGCAACCATGTAAATTTTTACTGACAGAGTAAAAAACGCAAAAGGTCATAAAGGTTAAAAAACAATTACCAGACCCGGCAGCCTTTCCTCTATCTTATGCGCTCTTGCCCTGTGCAAAGGCACGTATTTCAACAGCCATCAGAGCTGACACAACATCAAGACAGGAAAGCTATCTTTATGGTTGATCAATCCAAAGCAGCCCTCAGTGAGGCTGAACAGCCGGAAAAACTCCGGCGCAACCTGCATAACCGTCACATTCAGCTGATTGCGATTGGCGGCGCTATCGGGACCGGGCTCTTTATGGGGTCAGGCAAAACCATCAGCCTGGCCGGCCCGTCGATCGTTTTTGTCTATATGATCATCGGTTTCATGCTGTTTTTTGTGATGCGCGCGATGGGAGAGCTGCTGCTCTCTAATCTGGAATATAAATCGTTTAGTGATTTCGCGGCCGATCTGCTCGGTCCGTGGGCGGGCTATTTCACCGGCTGGACCTACTGGTTTTGCTGGGTCGTCACCGGTATCGCTGACGTGGTTGCCATCAGCGCCTATTTTCAGCTCTGGTTCCCCGGATTCTCTATCTGGATGAGCGCGCTGCTGTGCGTGTTTGTCTTTCTGGCGCTGAATATCGCCACGGTCAAACTGTTTGGTGAAATGGAGTTCTGGTTTGCGATTATCAAAATTGTCGCCATTGTCGCCCTGATCATTACCGGTATTGTACTGGTCAGCACGCACTATCCTTCACCTGGCGGCAGCACAGCCTCTCTCAGTAATATCTGGCAGCATGGCGGCATGTTCCCGAAAGGACTGAGCGGCTTTTTTGCCGGCTTCCAGATTGCCGTGTTTGCCTTTGTCGGTATTGAGCTGGTAGGCACCGCCGCGGCGGAAACCAAAGATCCGCACAAGGTTCTGCCCCGTGCCATCAATGCCATACCGCTGCGCATTATTATGTTTTACGTTCTGGCGCTGCTGGTGATCATGGCGGTTACGCCATGGAATCAGGTCATGCCGGATCGCAGCCCGTTTGTGGAGATGTTTGTACTGATTGGCCTGCCCGCTGCGGCCAGCATTGTTAACTTTGTGGTACTGACCTCAGCGGCGTCTTCCGCCAACAGCGGCATCTTTTCTACCAGTCGCATGCTGTATGGTCTGGCAGAACAGGGCGTGGCGCACAAGGCGTTTGGTCGCCTCTCCGCACGCGCCGTGCCTACTACCGGCCTGTTTTTCTCCTGCTTCTGCCTGCTGGGCGGCGTTGCGCTGATCTACCTGATCCCCGATGTGATGACGGTATTTACCATGGTGACAACGGTATCTGCCATTCTGTTTATGTTTGTCTGGACCATCATTCTTTGCAGCTATCTGGCCTACCGTAAACAGCATCCGCAGCGTCATGCGTCATCAACGTTTAAGATGCCGCTGGGTAAGATTATGTGCTGGGTCTGCATGGCATTTTTTGCTTTCGTGCTGGTGCTGCTCACGCTGCAGGAGGATACCCGTCAGGCACTGATGGTTACACCGCTGTGGTTTATGCTGCTCACCATGGGCTGGCTGCTGCGACGCCGTAAAGCCTGATCCCGCTCCGTTTAAGGCCCGCACCAGCGGGCCTTTTTCGTTTATAACCGCTGCCGGAACTGATGCCAGGCACGCTGGAGTGACGGACGCGCAGCGGGCTCGCGCTGCGGCGCCGCTGCCGGAGCCTCCGGCCTGCCCAGATTAAAGGTAAAGGTGTAATCGGGCGCCTCCCCCATGCGCAAATCGCTGATCAGCGTATTGCCACCCTGCTGGCGCAGCGCATAAAAACCGTGGCTGAACCAGACAACCCGCTCTGCATGCCACTGCCCTTTGAAAGGCGTCAGCAGCGCCATCTGACGATCGTGCCACGTAATCTGCAACGGCCGCTGGGGTGAAAACAGCGACCAGTATGCTTCACCATAGCGATCGGGTGTGATGATGACCGTGCGCCAGACCAGCGTGTTAAACGCCGTCGGCGTGACCAGCAGCCGCTGCGGGACGATAGGCTGCTGTGCCAGCTGCTGTTTAATCTGCTGCGTGGCGACGCCCTGTATCACCATACTCCAGCCCAGATAAAGCGTGCTGATTAACAGGCCCAGACGAGTCCAGCGCACGCCGGCTGCATCGCGCCGCCATAATGCCACGCCCAGCGCGACAAGCAGCGGCAGCGTATAGAGGGGATCGACAATAAACATACTGCCGATGGCAAACGGATAGTCAGTGATCGGCAGCCCAAGCTGCGTACCATAAACCGTAGTGAGATCGAGCAGTGGATGGGTAATCAGCGCCAGCCAGAGCGCCAGGCACCAGCTGCGCCAGTGCTGTCTGCTGCGGGTGACCCCGGCCACCAGCCAGCCGGCCAGCGGCGCCAGCAGCGTCAGGATCAGCAGCGCGTGGCTCTCTGTACGGTGCAGCGTCATATTTCGTATCGCGTCGCCGTGATCGACGAACACATCCAGATCCGGCAGCGTGCCGGCTACAGCTCCCGCCAGGGCCGCCTGCCATACCGGTACGCGGCGGTTCATGACGGCAACGGTAACGGCAGCGCCCAGCGCCAGTTGCGACAGCGAATCCATGCCTCTCCTCCATCAATCGTTAGCGCACGCGAATGCCTTCAATAATCATCCGCTCTACGTTATGCAGCGTTTGCACAAAAAAGTCGGGATCCTGCAGCGTCTGACCCGTGACCGCTTCAACCTGCGAGGCAAAATCCGCATAGTGCTGCGTGGTAGCCCAGAGCATAAAGAAGAGATGCTGCGGCTGAACGGCAGCCAGCTGCCCGGCGCTGATCCACTGCTCGACAATAGCCGCCTTGCTCTCTACCAGCGCTTTCAGATCGCCCGCCAGTTCACCCCGCAGCAGCGGGGCTCCCTGCAGCATCTCCAGACAGAAGAGCCGGGATGCCTGGGGATGATCGCGGGAGACCTCAAGCTTCAGGCGAATATAGTGGCGAATGGCCGTCAGGGGATCCTGGTCGGCGCGCAGCGCGCGCAGCGGTGCCAGCCAGACATCCAGAATCTCTTTCAGCACTGCGACATACAACACTTCCTTTGAAGGGTAATAGTAGAGCAGATTCGTTTTTGACACCTCCGCGCCTTCAGCCACCCGGTCAAGGCTGGTGCCATGAATACCGAACTGAGAAAATAGCGCCAGCGCCGCCTGCAGGATAGCGGCGCGTTTTGCGGTTGCTGCCTGCGAACGACGCCGCGGTTTTTTCTCATCATTTTTCATGCTGTTACCTCTCCCTGTCGTGAATTCACATCATAACACAGCTGGCAGATATGGCGGCCTGCACCTTTTTTGCACGACGGCTGCCTGATTGCTGTGCATTTGTTTTGACCAAATGGTCTGAAAATCGCGACGCCGTTCCGGCTGGCCAATGGGCTGTTTATATCTCAATGATAAATATAAACATTATTTATGTGGCACGCGGCTTGCAATCTTGTCAGAGAGCGCCGCCCGCAGGATGCGTGCAGGAAGCAGCGCAGCGCGTGAAAACGTCCTATCAATGCAAAGAGGTGTCACATGAAAATTGGTGTCTTTGTTCCGATTGGTAATAATGGCTGGCTGATCTCCACGCATGCGCCGCAGTACATGCCTACCTTTGAACTCAACAAAGCGATTGTGCAGCGTGCGGAGCACTATCACTTCGATTTTGCCCTTTCGATGATCAAGCTGCGCGGCTTCGGCGGAAAAACAGAATTCTGGGACCACAATATGGAGTCCTTTACGCTGATGGCAGGCCTGGCGGCAGTCACCTCGCGAATTGAGATCTACGCCACGGCAGCCACCCTGACGCTGCCGCCCGCTATTGTGGCGCGTATGGCCGCGACCATCGACTCTATTTCTGGCGGACGCTTTGGCGTTAACCTCGTCACCGGCTGGCAGAAACCGGAGTATGAGCAGATGGGGATCTGGCCGGGCGATGACTATTTTGCCAGCCGTTACCAGTATCTGACTGAATACGTCACGGTACTGCGCGATTTATGGGGCACCGGTAAGAGCGACTTCAAAGGCGATTTTTTCACTATGAACGACTGTCGCGTCAGCCCGCAGCCGCAGAAGCCCATGAAAGTGATCTGCGCCGGACAGAGCGATGCGGGCATGGCGTTTTCAGCTCAGCACGCCGACTATAACTTTTGCTTCGGCAAAGGCGTTAATACGCCGGCCGCTTTTGCACCGACTGCGGCCCGGATGAAGCTCGCCGCTGAGCAGGCGGGGCGTGATGTCGGCTCCTATGTCCTGTTTATGATCATCGCAGCTGAGAGTGATGAAGCGGCCCGGGCAAAATGGGAGCACTACAAGGCCGGTGCCGACGAAGAGGCGCTTGCGTGGCTCACTACCCAGAGCCAGCAGGATACCCGTTCCGGCAGTGACACCAACGTGCGTCAGATGGCTGACCCCACCTCTGCCGTTAACATCAATATGGGGACGTTAGTCGGCTCTTACGCCAGCGTGGCGCGCATGCTCGATGACGTTGCCCGGGTTGAAGGGACACACGGCGTGCTGCTGACTTTTGATGATTTCCTTGAAGGTATTGAAGCCTTCGGCCAGCGCATTCAGCCGCTGATGGAGTGTCGTCGCGACGTGATTACCGCGGCACAGGAGGTGGCATGATGAAAACCGTCACCTGCGCGCATACCGGCTCCACACCACACATCACCCTGCCCGCGCGTCCGGAGGCGATCGCCCTGCCACCGGCACAAAGCGCGCTGATTGTAGTCGATATGCAGAATGCTTACGCCACCGAAGGCGGCTATCTCGACCTGGCGGGTTTTGACGTCTCTGCTACCCAGCCGGTTATCGCCCGCATTCATCAGGCGGTAACCGCTGCACGGGCCGCTGGCGTGCAGATCATCTGGTTCCAGAACGGCTGGGACAGCGATTACACAGAGGCGGGCGACGCGGGCTCGCCAAACTTTCACAAATCCAATGCGCTGAAAACCATGCGGCGCCGGCCTGAGCTGCAGGGCACCCTGCTGGCGAAAGGCACCTGGGATTATGCGCTGGTAGACGCGCTGACGCCCGAACCGGGCGATATCGTGCTGCCAAAACCGCGCTACAGCGGCTTTTTCAATACGCCGCTCGACAGCATGCTGCGCAGCCGCGGGATCCGCCACCTGATCTTTACCGGCATCGCCACCAACGTCTGCGTGGAGTCCACGCTGCGTGACGGTTTCTTCCTGGAGTATTTCGGCGTGGTACTGGCTGACGCCACGCATCAGGCCGGACCTGATTTCGCGCAGCAGGCTGCGCTGTTCAATATCGAAACGTTTTTCGGCTGGGTCAGCGATACACAAACGTTCTGCGAAGCCCTGCAGGGCCAGTAACTTTTCGCTATCAGGAGATCAGACTATGCCCAAACGCGTCATTATCCCGGCCGGCAGCACTACGCCGATCGCCCCGTTCGTACCCGGCACGCTGGCTGACGGCGTGGTGTATGTTTCCGGTACCCTGCCGTTCGATGCGGACAACAATGTGGTTCACGTCGGCGATGCGGCCGCGCAGACACGTCACGTGCTGGAGACGATAAAAAACGTCATTGAGACCGCCGGCGGCTGTATGGCGGATGTCACATTTAACTCTATTTTTATCACCGACTGGCAGCACTACGCTGCCGTAAATCAGGTCTATGCCGACTATTTTCCCGGCGATAAGCCCGCGCGCTTCTGTATTCAGTGCGGGCTGGTAAAACCTGACGCGCTGGTTGAGATCGCGTCGGTTGCCCACATCGGACAGGCGGAGGCGTGATGAAGCTGGATATCCAGGGGTTAACCGCCGCCGATGCGCCCACGCTGGTTCTCGCATCAGGTCTCGGCGGCGTAGCGGGATTCTGGCAGCCGCAGCTGGCGGCGCTCGCCTCACGCTACCGCGTTGTTACGTACGATCAGCGCGGTACCGGACGCAGCGCAGCGACTCTGCCTGAAGACTACAGCCTGGCGAGGATGGCAGCTGAACTGGCGGAAGCGCTGGCACAGCATCACATCACGCGCTACAGCGTGGCCGGCCATGCGCTCGGGGGCCTGATTGGTCTGCAACTGGCGCTGGATCATCCCGATCGGGTTGAACGCGTGGTAGTGATCAACGGCTGGCTGACGCTTAATCCCCATACCGCCCGCTGCTTTAAGGTCAGAGAGGATTTGCTGCTGCAGTCGGGTACTGAAGCCTTTGTCCGCGCCCAGCCGCTGTTTCTCTACCCTGCTGAATGGCTGGCGCAGCATCAGGCGCGCGCTGAGGCTGAAGAGAGGCATCACCAGCAGCACTTTCAGGGCGCAGAGAACCTGCTGCGTCGTCTGCACGCGCTGAAGGCCGCAGATTTTCGTGCCTGCGCCGCGCGCATTACTCAGCCGGTGCTGGCGATCTGCAGCCAGGACGATCTTCTGGTGCCATGGAGCTGTTCAGCGCAGCTGGCGGCAGCGCTGCCACAGGGTCAGCTGCTGACAATGCCGTGGGGAGGCCACGCCATGAGCGTGACCGATAGCGATAACTTTAACACGCTGCTGCTGCGCTGGCTGACTGAGACCGCTCAGTCCGCCTGCCTGGCGGCAGGCTGAGCACAGGAGTCTGAACATGAGTCTGCATGCCCTTCCGGCTTTACCCGCTGTTGATCGCGACACCTTTCGCAACGCGATGGCGCAGCTGGGTGCTGCCGTCAATGTTATCACCACGGATGGTCCGGCAGGACTGGCCGGTTTTACGGCCTCCGCCGTCTGCAGCGTCACCGACTCTCCGCCCACGCTGCTGGTCTGCCTGAACCGCTCCGCCTCAGCCTGGCCGGCGTTTCGCGATAACCGTGCACTCTGTGTCAATACCCTTACGGCAGAGCAGCATGCCCTCTCCACGCTGTTCGGTGGCAAAACCGCAATGGCAGATCGTTTTGCCGCTGCACAGTGGCAGACGCTTGCCAGCGGCGCCCCGCTGCTGGATGCCGCACTGATCTCTTTTGACTGCGAGATAACGCAGCGGGTCAGCGTGGGCACCCACGATATTCTGTTCTGTACGGTGCTGGCCGTGGCCCAGGGCGAGGCGCGTCAGGGGCTCGCCTGGTTTGATCGCGGTTATCACACGTTCTCCCGGCAGGATGCCCGCTGATACCGCATAACGCGGCCTGTTCTATTCACTCTCAGGAGATGATCTATGGCGAGTACCTGGTTTCCACGCTGGCGCGTTAAGTCAGCCATGACAGACAACGGATTGATTGCCCCGGACGAGACGCTGCCGTTCGGGCAGACGCTGGTGCTTGGGCTGCAGCATGCGGTCGCAATGTTTGGCGCAACGGTACTGATGCCGCTGCTGATGGGGCTGGATGCCAATCTCGCTGTGCTGCTCTCCGGGATCGGAACGCTGCTGTTCTTCTTCATCACCGGCGGGCGCGTGCCGAGCTATCTCGGTTCCAGCGCCGCTTTTGTGGGCGTCGTGATTGCCGTCACCGGTTTTACCGGCCAGGGCATCAATACTCATCTCTCTGTGGCGCTGGGCGGCATTATCGCCTGTGGCGCAATCTATACCCTGATTGGGCTGATTGTGATGAAAGCCGGCACCGGCTGGATTGAGCGCCTGATGCCGCCTGTGGTCACAGGAGCCGTCGTTATGGCGATTGGCCTGAACCTGGCACCGATTGCGGTCCACAGCGTTTCTGCCACCCTGTTTGACAGCTGGATGGCAGTGCTGACCGTGCTCTGTATCGGGCTGGTGGCGGTGATGACGCGCGGGCTGGTACAGCGCCTGCTGATCCTGGTAGGGCTGATTGTGGCCTGGGCGTTTTATGCATTGCTGACGAATGGCTTTGGCCTGGGCAAACCGGTTGATTTCAGCGGCGTGGCCCGTGCCGCCTGGTTTGGCGTGCCGCACACCACCGCCCCGGTGTTCGACCTGCAGGCGATAGTGATGATTGCGCCGGTCGCAATTATTCTGGTGGCTGAAAACCTGGGGCATATAAAAGCGGTGGCGGCCATGACCGGCCGCAATCTCGATCCGTGGATGGGCCGGGCGTTTGTCGGTGACGGGCTGGCCACCATGCTCTCAGGCTCCGCCGGCGGCAGCGGCGTGACAACCTACGCCGAAAATATCGGCGTGATGGCGGTCACGCGCGTCTACTCTACGCTGGCGTTTGTCGCCGCGGCCGTAATCGCGATACTGCTCGGTTTCTCACCGAAGTTTGGTGCTCTCATCCACACCGTGCCAGCCCCGGTGATAGGCGGCGCGTCTATCGTGGTATTTGGCCTGATTGCGGTGGCAGGTGCCCGTATCTGGCTGCAGAATCAGGTTGATCTCGGGCAGAACGGTAACCTGATTATGGTGGCCACCACGCTGGTTCTGGGCGCAGGGGATTTCGCCCTTAAGATTGGCAGTTTCACGCTCGGCGGCATCGGCACCGCGACCTTTGGTGCCATTATCCTGAATGCGATTCTGCAGCGCCGTCACCGCACGCCAGCCGGTTCCACTGCTCAGCCACACGCTTAAGGCTTCTGCGGTGCCTGATCGGGCACCGCTTTTCTGCGCCGCAGCCGCAGCTCACTGACAATCACGCCGCAGACAATCAGCGCACCGCCCAGCAGCGCTGCCGCTGGCAGTCGCTCCCCGGCCAGACGTCCGACAATCCCCGCCCAGACCGGCTCTCCGGCATAAATCACCGTGGCGCGCACCGGTGAGACGCTACGCTGGGCCCAGTTCATCGTCACCTGAATCAGGGCGCTGGCGGCGCCCAGGCCCGCAGCGCTCAGCACCAGTGGCAGAGAAAACGACGGCAGCGCTTCACCATTAGGGATCATAAACAGAAAGGCGCAAGCGGAGGCGACCAGCAGCTGCACCAGTGTTACCCGCCGCACATCCACCTGTCCGGCATAACGGCTAATCAGAATGATCTCGGCAGCAATCGCCAGCGTGCTCAGCAGGGTAGCGCTTTCCCCGGCGCTGAGTGCCAGGCCGCTCTCCTGTGGCCCTGCCACCAGCAGCAGACCGCTGAACGCCAGCGCAATGCCCAGCCACGCCATAATGCCCGGAGGCCGGCGCAGCACCAGCCACTGCAGCAGCGGCACCACCGGCACATAGAGCGCCGTCAGAAAGGCAGACTGGCTGCTGGAGATGGTCTGCATCCCCCAGGTCTGGAGGCCATAACCGCCCGCAATAGCCAGGCCAATCATCGTGCCCGCCCTGACCTCCGGCCAGGTCAGTGCGCGCAGATAGCGCCAGAAAAAACAGGCCAGCAGCAGTGACGCCGTGGCGAACCGCACGCCGACAAAGAAAAACGGACCGGAGTACATCATGGCGCGGTGCACCACCAGAAAGGTGCCGCCCCAGACCAGGGTGATAAAAATCAGCACCAGCTCCTGACGGGTAATGCGCAGATAAGGACGTGCAGGTAAAGCAGACATAAAACACCTGATAAGTAGCCAGGCGCCATTCTGGCGTAACCCGTACTGAAGGCGCAATAACTGGCCAGCGTTATCTGCTCAGTATGCAACGCAGGCTTTAATACTCAGAATTACGACTCATCTGAAAATCAGGGTATTTTATCATAAAAATCAATAAATTAATTTTACAGGCGTACGGATCCCTGGCTGGCTGCAAAGCCATTTTCCGGCAGCCTGCGTATGCTCTTCTATACTGTTTTTACTTATCTTACCGGGAGGTTAGAACCACGATGGCAAAAGTTCTGGTGCTCTATTACTCAATGTATGGACATGTGGAAACCATGGCGCAGGCGGTTGCGGAAGGTGTGCAGCGCGTCAGCGGAGCCGAAGTGACTATTTTGCGCGTGCCGGAAAGTATGGATGCGGCGCGTTTTGCTGAGGTGGGCGGCAAGGTCGATCAGCAGGCAGCTGAGGCAACGCCGGACGATCTGACGCAGTACGATGCGATTATCGTCGGTACGCCGACCCGCTTTGGCAATATGTCAGGCCAGATGCGTAACTTCTGGGATCGTACCGGCGGTCTGTGGGCCTCCGGGGCACTGCATGGAAAACTGGCCAGCGTATTTACTTCCACCGGTACCGGCGGGGGTCAGGAACTGACCATCACATCTGTATGGACCACGCTTGCCCATCACGGCATGGTTATTATTCCGATTGGCTACGGCACCAAAGAGATGTTCGATATCTCGCAGGTGCGCGGCGGAACGCCTTACGGGGCGTCGACGCTGGCAGGCGGCGATGGCTCACGCCAGCCCACGCCTGAAGAACTGCAAATTGCCCGCTATCAGGGCGAACATGTCGCCACTCTGGCGGTGAAACTTAAAGGATAAACTCAACAGGAGATCATTATGGCTACAGACCAGTCCAGGGCACATCACGTCGGCGAGTGGGCGAAAATTCGCCAGACCTCTCCTGAAATTGCAGAAGCGATCTTTGAAGTTGCCAATTACGATGAAAAACTGGCAGAGCAGATCTGGGAGCAGCAGGGCAGCGATGACGTACTGATGCGTGCCTTTGATAAGACCGATCAGGATGTTCTGACATGGGACAATATCCCTGTCGAGCGTAAAAACGTGTGAGTACCGGCGGGCATAGCCCGCCTTTTTTTATGGTAATACCAACAGGGGGACGCGATGACGGCTTATCAGAGCATCAATCCGGCAAACAATCAGCTGCTGAAAAACTGGGAGACACATGATGACGCCCGGGTGCAACAGGCGCTCAATACCGCAGATGCACTCTATCACTCAGCCTGGAGCAAAGGTGACATTCAGCCGCGTCTTCAGGTCCTGAACCGGCTGGCAGATTTAATGGAGCAGCGTAAAGAGGAGCTGGCTACCATCGCAAGTCGCGAAATGGGCAAGCTGATTGGTCAGAGCCGGGGGGAAGTCAGTATCTGCATCAGCATTGCGCGCTACTACGCTAAGCACGCCGCAGATTTTCTGCAGCCGCAGCCCTGTCCCAGCGACATCGGGGAAGCCTGGGTGGAATATCACCCGATTGGCGTTATCGTTGCAGTTGAGCCCTGGAACTTTCCTTACTATCAGCTGATGCGTGTTCTGGCGCCTAACCTGGCGCTGGGTAACCCGGTGCTGGCAAAACATGCCAATATTGTGCCGCACTGTGCGGATATTTTTGATCGGCTGGTACGGGAAGCGGGTGCGCCAGAAGGTGCATGGACGAATCTGTTTATCTCTAATGAGCAGGTGGCAGATCTTATCGCTGACAATCGCGTGCAGGGCGTGGCGCTGACCGGCTCTGAACGCGCCGGCAGTGCGGTTGCGCAGCAGGCGGGCAAACATCTGAAAAAATCCACGCTTGAGCTGGGGGGCAACGATGTCTTTATTGTTCTGGACGATGCGGACCTGGATGAAGCAGTGCGCCAGGGCGTGCAGGCGCGTCTGAGCAACTGCGGGCAGGTCTGCACTGCGGCTAAACGGTTTATTGTGCATGCGCAGATTGCCGAGGCGTTTACGGCCAGATTCAGCGCCGCGCTGCAGTCCGCCGTGCCGGGCGATCCGCTGGATGAGAAAACCACGCTCGGACCACTCTCTTCGCGTGATGCGCGCGATCGGCTGGCCCGCCAGGTTGAAGAAGCGGTAGAACATGGCGCAGAACTGCGTTTTGGCGGGCGCATCATCGAAGGCGTCGGATGTTATTATCAGCCTACACTGCTGACCGGTCTGACGCCTGACAATCCCGCTTATTATCAGGAGTTTTTTGGCCCGGTTGCCCAGCTCTATATCGCAGAGAGTGACGATGCTGCCGTGGCGCTGGCGAACGACTCGCACTACGGTCTTGGCGGCTCCATCTGGACGCAGGATATAGCGCGCGCGCGCCGGCTGGCGTCACAGATTGAGACCGGGATGGTATTCATTAATTCGCAGAGCGATACCGCTGCTGAACTTCCTTTTGGCGGAGTAAAGCGCTCCGGCTACGGGCGTGAGCTGTCCGACCTTGGTCTGAAAGAGTTTGCCAATCAGAAACTGGTGGTTATTGCCGGCTAACGGGCAATAAAAAACCCCGCCACGGCGGGGTTTTTGTATAGCCTGCTGCAGATTAACCCGCCGTAGCGGATTACTGAGCTGGCTTAGCCTCTGCGGCTGCGTTCCCGGATGCCGGCTGCGCGTTTTGCGCTGCAGCTTCACCCGCTTTCGTTTTATCTTCAGCTGCTTTGCCGGCTTGTGCTTTATCTGCAGCGGCTTTCTCTGCTGCTGCTTTGTCTGCTTTCGCTTTATCCGCAGCGGCCTTCTCTGCTGCTGCTTTGTCTGCTTTCGCTTTATCCGCAGCGGCCTTCTCTGCTGCTGCGTTGTCTGCTTTCGCTTTATCCGCAGCGGCTTTCTCTGCTGCTGCTTTGTCTGCGGTTGCCTGTTCAGCTTTGGCGTTGGCGTCGGCAGGTTTCTCTGCGGCAGCTTTCGCGTCCGGCGCCTTATCTGCACTCTGCTGAGGCTTCGCTTCCTGCGCTACTGCAGCCTGCATAGGGGTCCCCTGCAGGGCACTGTTCAGCGCCGCAGAGAACTGATCCCAGCTGCAATAGCCATTGGCATCGGTATCACAGCCGGCGAGCTGCAGCGTGACACGCTTAGGCGGATTTTTCAGGCTCAGCACATCAGCATTGCGTAACTGCTCGGCGGTTTGATAGACATACTCCACTTTCAGCAGATCTTTGTTATTTTTGCCATCATGCCAGCGCTCAAATACAACTTGCCCGCCGATAGGCGTTTTCTCGTCGTTGCCCGGCAGATCGTAAGGTTTGATCTGCAGTGCGCTGAGCAGCGAGGCAATATTCGAGTCGTGCCCTACCATCAGCGTCACTTTAGGTGCGCTGGCCTTATCTTCATCAACCAGCTGGCTGCGGATATAATCCACCAGCGGTGCCGCAACTTCGCGTGCAACCTCTGACGAACTGAACAGCGCATCCTGATAACCATTTTTAACTGATGCCAGCTCTTTCCACTGTTCAGGCGTTTTAATCTGACCCCAGGCCACCTGCTCTGCCGGGAAGCCCTCGTAATATTGCAGCGTGAACGCGTCAACAAGTGAATTACCGATTTTCAGCGGGCCGCTGACGCCTGGCTCTTTGCCGTTTTCGGCGCTGAAACTATTGTCGCCGCTGTCCAGCGTGCACTGTTTTTTACCCTTGCAGGCAGGCGACGATTTATAATCAACAATCTTTTCCAGACGCTGCAGCGCAGGTTTCAGCGCCAGCTTCTCATTTTCTGCCGTCATCGCCGCCAGCGCTTTTTTGTTAAACGCTTCGCTGTCATCGGTAATAACCGGATTAAAAATAGGATCCATGGTGCCCATGGCATCCTGATGCGTTACCGCAACATCGCAGCCAGGAAAGGCACCGGCGGCAAAAAACTGTGCAGTTGCAACAGTGCGCTGCAGGCTATTTGCATAGATGAAAACATCGTTGCTGTCCGGGCAGGTGCCGCCAGCCAGCACGCCCTGCTGCGTCAGCCACTGGCGGGTATATTGACCCATGTAGACTTCCAGCACGCCACCTTTTGTGGTGAGTTCACCGCCCGGCACATCCCATTGCGGCCAGCTCTTTTTAGTGGCTTGCTCCAGTGCGCTACCGTTCGTTGCCAGCGGCGCACGCAGGTTGTGACGGCTCAGCATCAGCACCTGCTGCAGCTGCATATCCCCTTCTGCTGCGGTCGCTGACAGGCTTACCGGCAGCGCCGCAACAACTGACAACGCGCAAAGACTCAGTTTTTTGATCATTGTGCCCATTCCATAATTCATCAGTGAAACACTCTGGCATTCAAACGATTAGCCCGCCAAAGAGCGAATTACCGCACAGTGTAACTCAGCTTGCTGACGAAAATCGCCCGCTGTTTATAAAAACTGTGAATGGACTATAGCAGTAAACGTCAGGGTTGTAGCAGCAGGAAGGATCAGGAAGATAAAGTGTGAAAAGCAAAAAGCCCGCATAAATGCGGGCTTCTTTAATTTGGCGGAGGAAGAGAGATTCGAACTCTCGGATGGTTTCCCATCGGCGGTTTTCAAGACCGCTGCCTTAAGCCACTCGGCCATCCCTCCGGATACAGATTGTACTTTACCTGCAGAGATAAAGTGGCGGAGGAGGAGAGATTCGAACTCTCGGATGGTTTCCCATCGGCGGTTTTCAAGACCGCTGCCTTAAGCCACTCGGCCACCCCTCCGCAATGAGGCGCACTATAAACATCCCCCAGGATGATGTAAAGCAGTGAATGAATCGTTCGCCTGAAAAACAGCCAAATTTATTTTTTTCGCCGTCAAAAACAGCATTCTGCTCAACGAAACAGCGGTTTATCGCGTAAAGAAGGGTAAAACGCCTTTGCTGTTCTGATCCCGCTGCGTATTCTCAGCGCATGTAAGGTGTCCTCTCTCTTTAAGGAGTAAATGATGGACAAAATTATCAGCTCATCGCAGCAGCAATCCCTGATCAGCACCCATAAAGTCCTGCGTAATACCTACTTTCTGCTGGGTCTGACGCTGGCGTTCTCCGCGGTTACGGCCACGCTAAGCACTGTGTATGCGCTCCCCTCACCCGGCTTAATTCTGATGCTGGTCGGGTTTTATGGTTTGATGTTTCTGACCTACCGTCTGGCAAATAGTCCGGCCGGAATAGCAGCAGCGTTCGCCTTCACCGGTTTTCTTGGCTACTGCCTGGGTCCTATCCTCAGCTCGTTTCTGAGTGCGGGCATGGGCGATGTTATTGCCATGGCGCTGGGCGGCACGGCGCTGGTGTTCTTCTGCTGTTCGGCCTATGTACTTACTACCCGCCGCGATATGTCATTCCTTGGCGGTATGATGATGGCAGGCTTTGTGGTTCTGCTGGTTGCGGTCGTGGCGAACCTGTTCCTGCAGCTGCCTGCCCTGCATCTGGCTATCAGTGCTCTTTTCATTCTTTTCTCTGCAGGTGCCATTCTGTGGGAGACCAGTAACATTATCCATGGCGGCGAGACTAACTATATTCGCGCTACCGTTGGGCTCTATGTCTCTCTCTATAATATCTTTGTCAGCCTGCTGAGCCTGCTGGGTTTCGCTAACCGCGATTAAGCCGCAGCGCACAAAAAGTAAACCCCGCTCCGGCGGGGTTTTTGCTTTTTTATAGGGCGGGAATTTACAATAAGCGCAGATAACAGATGAGGAAAAGATGTGATTGTTAACGGCAGTGAGATTGTAACCGATGCAGAAGGTTATCTGACTAACCACGCGGACTGGCGTGAAGAGGTGGCGCTGGCAATTGCCCGGCAGGAAAATATCGAGATGAGCGACGCTCACTGGGAGGTTGTCCATTTTGTACGCGACTTTTACCGGGAATTTAATACCTCTCCCGCCGTGCGCATGCTGGTGAAGGCGATGGCGAAAAAGTATGGTGAAGAGAAAGGTAACAGCCGCTATCTGTTCCGCCTGTTTCCGGACGGCCCGGCAAAGCAGGCGACAAAAATCGCCGGCCTGCCGAAACCTGCGAAATGTCTCTGATCAGCCCGTGGTAAAGCTGTCTGGTAATTCTGTCAGCTGACAGGGCTCGGTCAGGACGTTATCCACCCGCGCACTGTGCGGCCCGCCTGCCTGAAGCCAGCTGATAAGCGTCCCGACCTGCTGTTCGTTACCACAGGCCAGCACCTCAACGCTGCCATCAGGCAGATTGCGGGCATGACCGGTCAGACCCAGCGTTTGCGCCTGCTGCTGGGTGTAATAACGGAAACCGACGCCCTGTACCATGCCATATACCCGGATTGTGCAGCTGCGATCAGCCATTGTACCTTTCCCCTATTCTGCGTTGCAATTTGACGCTTTCCACCGGAAAATGGCGCCTCATTTTTTCAGGTAAGCATAGCAAACTATGACCGTTCGATTGATTCTCACTAAGGGACGTGAAAAATCCCTGCTCCGCCGTCATCCCTGGGTCTTTTCCGGCGCCGTTGCGCGTATGGAAGGGAAAGCGCAGTCTGGCGAAACGATTGATATTTGCGACAGCAATGGCAAATGGCTGGCTCGCGCCGCTTATTCACCGGAGTCGCAAATTCGTGCGCGCGTCTGGAGCTGGCAACAGGATGAGTCAATCGATATCGCCTTCTTTGTACGCCGCTTAGAGCAGGCGCAACAGTGGCGCGACTGGCTGGCGACCCGTGACGGACTCGACAGCTATCGTCTGATCGCCGGCGAATCGGATGGTATGCCCGGCGTGACCATCGATCGCTTTGGGCATTTTCTGGTGCTGCAGCTACTCTCTGCAGGAGCAGAGTATCAGCGGCCTGCCATTGTTTCTGCGCTGCAGCAGTGCTATCCGGACTGCGCTATTTACGATCGTTCCGACGTCGCCGTGCGTAAAAAAGAGGGGCTGCCGCTGGCTCAGGGCCCGGTCAGTGGTGAACTGCCACCTGCCCTGCAGCCTATTACCGAGCACGGTATGAAACTGCTGGTGGACATTCAGGGCGGTCATAAAACCGGTTACTACCTTGATCAGCGTGATAGCCGTTTTGCCACCCGCCGCTATGCGCAGGATGCCCGCGTGCTGAACTGCTTCTCTTATACCGGCGGATTCGCCGTCTCGGCGCTGCTTGGCGGCTGTCGCGAAGTGGTGAGCGTGGATACGTCGCAGGATGCGCTGGACGTAGCAAAACAGAATGTTGAGCTGAACGGGCTTGATGTCTCGCGGGCGCAGTTTCTGCGGGATGACGTCTTTAAACTGCTGCGCCGCTACCGCGATGCGGGCGAAAAGTTTGATCTGATTATTATGGATCCGCCGAAATTCGTTGAGAACAAAAATCAGCTGATGGGCGCCTGTCGTGGTTACAAAGATATCAATATGCTGGCGATGCAGCTGCTTAATCCAGGCGGTATTCTGCTGACGTTCTCCTGCTCCGGCCTGATGGCAACGGATTTATTTCAGAAGATTGTGGCTGATGCGGCGCTGGATGCCGGACGTGATGTACAATTTATAGAGCAGTTCCGTCAGGCGGCCGATCATCCGGTAATAGCCAGCTATCCGGAAGGTCTCTATCTGAAAGGTTTTGCCTGCCGCGTACTGTGACTTGAAAACCAGATCCCTGCCCCCATATTCAGTGGCAGGTAAAGTTTTGGGAGGTCGCAATGATTGCCAGTAAATTTGGAATTGGACAGCAGGTCCGGCATCGTCTGTCAGGTGTGCTGGGTGTCATCGTCGATGTTGACCCTGAGTATTCGCTGGATGAACCGGAACTGGATGAAGTTGGTGCAACGGAAACGCTGCGTGCCGCCCCCTGGTATCATGTAGTGATGGAAGATGAAGAGGGCGAACAGGTGCACACCTATGTTGCAGAAGTGCAGCTGGCGGGGGAAACACTGTTCGAGCATCCGGAGCAGCCCTCTATGGATGAGCTGGCCGCCTCTATCCGGCAACAGCTGCAGGCACCCAGCCTGCGACACTAATTATATCGGCGACGCAGGTCGCCGTTTTATTATCTGATTTATGCTGGCGTAATATTGAGACGCGGGATCTCGATTTTTGGACAGCGATCCATAATCACCGTCAGCCCAGCATCACTTGCCAGTACTGCCGCCTGCTCATTGATCACACCGAGCTGCAGCCACAATGTTTTCGCCCCAATCGCGATAGCATCCTGTGCCACCTCCCATGCTGCCTCAGCATTACGAAATACATCCACCATATCGACTTTTCCCGGTATCTCCGCCAGTGAAGCATAGGCGGTCTGCCCCATCAGCTGCTGCCCGGCGAGTTTTGGACTCACCGGAATAACCTCATATCCCTGGTCCAGTAAATAACGCATCACGCCATAACTGGGACGAGTGGGTTTATCGCTGGCCCCTACCAGTGCAATACGACGGGTGTTCATCAGCACATCACGGATCACTTGATCGTTCATTCTCTTCCCCCTCTCTCTCTGTTGCCAGAGTGTAGCTGCCCTATCTGCACGCGATGCAAGCAGCAAAGATGAAATGTTTGCACCAGAACACGAATAAATATGTTTAAATGTAACTTTAGTGCCATAATGAAATACTTTGCTACACATCACTGATTACCCGCCATGTTTCGGGAGTAGAAATGAAGCTGTCTCCGGCTGTTACAGGCATTATTGCGCTGCTTGTCACAGCATCCTGCCCCGCTATTACGCTTAAACTCGATCCGCAGATTGATTTACTGGTGCTGGACGGGCGTAAAATTGCCGGCTCACTGCTGAAAGGCGCAGATAGCCTTGAGCTGGAGAAAGGGCAGCATCAGTTTCTGTTTCGCGTCGAAAAACCCTGTCCTGACGCAACCCATTTTCAGTCGGTGCCGATGATTGTTACGTTCACCGCTGCAGCACACTCTGTGGCGATCCACCTGCCCTCACTGAATAGCCGGCGTGAACGCAGTACATTTAACAAACTTCTGAACTTCAGGCTGGTTGATGAACGGGGCATGGAGATCGCCAGCCTTCGCGATCGTCTGCCGCAGAGCGGCGGCAGCGACATGGCGCAGGCCATGATGGTTTATAACCGCGCAGCACAGATGGCATCAGTACCACGCTTTGCCTCTCCTGCAGCCACAGCTGTAAGCGAAAACCCCGATTTTGCCTGGCAGGATGCCAGCGATTTGCCCTCAATACAGCGCTGGTTTAAACGCTTTGACGCAGCAACCCGGCAGAAATTGCTCAGCTGGATGAAAACCCTGCGTACCAGCTAGTGACTTGCCCAGTTTTCCGCTGATGCGCTGCTACCAGACTCAGGCTTTACGCGCCACTGGTACACCCAGCTCACGCAGCTGATCGACAAAAGGTGACGGAGAGGCTTTATTAAACAGCAGCCACAGCTGCTCACGTGCCCGCGTCATAGCCACATAAGCGAGGCGCCGCTCTTCCGCATCGGGGAAATCCTCCACAGGGGGCAGCAGTCCCTGCTCCAGCACTGACTCGCGCGCCGGCGCCGGAAAGCCGTCGGCTCCCTGATGGAGCCCGGTCAGGATGACGTACTCTGCCTGCTGGCCTTTACTGGCGTGGATTGTCATAAACTCCAGCTGTAAGCCGGGCCAGCGCGTTTTTGCCCGGTCCAGCAGCGCCGGACGCAGATGATGGTAGCGTGCCAGCAGCAGGATCCTCTCCTCCGGTTGCGCAAATCCGCTGAGTTTATCCAGCAGCCCTTCCAGCTGATCGTCTGGCAGCAGCGTCACCGCTTTTTTACTTCCCTTGCTCAGACTGGTAAGCATTTTTTTTATCTGATGCGGATTTTGCTGAATAAACCGGTTAGCGATGTCACCAATACGGGCATTAAAGCGATAAGTGGTATCCAGCACGCAGCTGTCGCCCCTGCCAAAATAGTGATGAAAAGCCGTCGTCAGATTGAGCTTAGCGCCGCTAAAGCGATAGATTGCCTGCCAGTCATCTCCTGCAGCAAACAGGCTGGTACGGGCATTCTGCGCACGCAGTGCCATCAACAGTGCAGCACGCTGTGGCGAGATATCCTGAAATTCATCAACCAGGATATGTTTCCAGGGACTGATAAAGCGCCTTTTTTCCAGCACATCTGTTGCCTGCTGGATCAGACCGGTAAAATCAACGGCGCCCTCTGCTTTTAGCGCACTTTTCCACGCTTTCAGCAGCGGTGCCATTAATTTCACCTGCTTACTGAAGCTGTCGCGCCACGCTTCCGGAACGGCCGCGATCGTTTCCGCCTGCGTACCGCTCTGCATGCGCAGCAGGCTCAGCCACTGCTCGAGACGCGGTGCCAGTCGTTGTGCAATAGCGCTATCCTGCCAGAATGCGCCTTCCGGCAGCGTCCACGCCAGATCGTCCTCCAGCCACTGACGCCAGCCGCTGGCCTGGGTCTTTTTAGCCGCGCACTGCTCGCGCCAGCTCTCCAGCAGCAGCTGGCGACGGGCAGCGCTGTCACTCTCCAGCTGGCTGATGACTGGCGGTTTGCGGCCCCCCTCGCGAATGATATGCAGCGCCAGCGCATGAAAGGTACGCGCCTGCATATCCTGTACGTTGAGCCGCGCGGCTATGCGTTCATTTATCTCTTCCGCAGCTTCGCGGCCAAATGCCAGCAGCAAAATCTGGTCCGGATGAGCCAGCCGGCGCTGCAGCAGCCAGCCAGCACGTGCTACCAGCACAGAGGTTTTACCGCTGCCTGCCCCCGCCAGTACCAGCAACGTCTCTTCACCATTAACCACGGCCTCTGCCTGCGCCCCGTTAAGCGGCATGCGCTCAACCGTAGCAAAAAAATCGGGGTTTTCCTGAATCACCCGCTCGCTCCAGCGGCGATTACGCTGGCGAATGGTTGCTTCCCCCTTTTCCAGCCACTGCCGGCAGCGATGCCAGCGTTCACGACAGTTATCCAGCGTTTCCAGGCGCGCCAGCGGCAGCGGCAGCGCCGCGATCGTCTCATCAACCCGGGCAAGGATAGCCGCCAGCTCACGTCGCTTCAGCCAGCGATCCTCTTCAGTCAGCTGCGAAATATGCTGCAGTAGCTCATCCAGTACGCCTGCGCTGATATGACTCATTTCAGTGCTCCACTGCTGCCAGGTGTGCTGCAGGTGGTGATAAAAACGCTGCGTCTCCTGCCACTCCGTGCCGTGCAGCCGCACCACCTGATTTTCCGCCAGCAGGAACTCCAGCTCCCCCCATACCAGACCGCGTTTACAGCTGATATCCAGCAGCTGATTAAACGGAATAAGATATTCATGGCGGTCACCGCTGACTTCAACTCCGGCGGTCAGCAAACGCACCCGATTATAAGGATGCTGCGCAAGACGTTTACCCATTGCTGTTGCTTTCAGTTCCATGTCCGCATCATCAGGTGAAATTCAGTTATTGCGCAGTTTACCTGTCAGACTCTTGGCGCTCCAGCCTTAAAACAGGCTAAACTTGGCGGCACATATTGCGGATTACAAAAGGAAAATCGCGTTATGCGCACCGTACTTAATATTCTGAATTTTATCCTGGGCGGCTTTCTCACCACGCTTAGCTGGCTCTTTGCCACGCTGGTCAGCATTGTGCTGATTTTTACGCTACCGCTGACGCGTTCCTGCTGGGAAATCACAAAACTCTCGCTGGTCCCGTTCGGCAATGAAGCGGTTCACGTTGATGTGCTGCGTCCTGACAGCAAAAGTGCGATTCTTAACGCAGGCGGTACATTCCTGAATATCTTCTGGCTGATTTTCTTTGGCTGGTGGCTCTGCGTAATGCATATCTCCACCGGGATTGTGCAGTGTCTGAGCATTATCGGTATTCCCACCGGGCTGGCGCATTTTAAGCTGGCTGCGATTTCACTCTGGCCGGTTGGCCGCAGGGTGGTCAGCGTTGAAGAGGCACAGGCGGCGCGGGACGCTAACGCGCGTCGCCGCTACTGAGGATCCGGTTTATGTCCGACGCTATGCCCGCCTGGCGCCGCTATCTGTTTAACAGCAGCCTGCGCTATCTGCTGCGTATTTTTCTGGCGCTGTCGGGCTGTGCCGCCTTTCCCTGGTGGCTGCAGCAGGTAGAGTGGACCATTCCGCTTACGCTGGGGGTGGTCGCTGCCGCGCTGGCCGATCTTGACGATCGCTGGACAGGTCGCCTGCGCAATCTGATCATTACCCTGTGCTGCTTCTGTATAGCGTCGGTCTCCGTAGAGCTGCTTTTCCCCGTTCCGTGGGCATTCGCTGCCGGTCTGGCGCTCTCAAGCTGGGGATTTATCCTGCTTGGCGCACTCGGCCAGCGTTACGCTACCATTGCATTTGGTGCCCTGCTGATTGCCGTCTACACCATGCTGGGTATTGGTCTCTTTTCACAGTGGTGGATGCAGCCTGCTCTGCTGCTAACAGGCGCGCTCTGGTACAACCTGCTGACCTTTATCGGTCACCTGATGTTCCCGGTTCGGCCGGTTCAGGAACAGCTTGCTGCCAGCTTTTCCCAGCTGGCGCGTTATCTGGAAGCGAAAGCGAACCTGTTTGATCCGGACGGCGGTGAGCAGGATGATGCCGCTCTGATTGACACCGCAATGGCTAACAGCCAGTTAGTCGCGCAGCTTAATCAGACGAAAAATACGATTCAAAGCCGGCTGCGTGGCGATCGGGGCTCACGCAGCACACGGCGCAGTCTGCATTACTATTTTGTGGCGCAGGATATTCATGAACGCGCCAGCTCTTCGCACATACAGTATCATCAGCTGCGTAATAACTGGCGTTACAACGAAATCCTGTTCCGTTTTCAGCGCCTGCTTAATATGCAGGCGCAGGCGTGTCGCCAGCTGGCCGAAACGATCGTACTGCGCCAGCGCTGGCACCATAGCAGCCATTTTGAGCGTGCTTTTGCGCGCCTTGAAACAGCTCTTGAGCGACTGCAGCAAAGCGATCCGGATGCCGGGCATACCGCCCCGCTCTACTGGCTACTGCGTAATCTGCGTGCCATTGATGCACAGCTTGCTTCAGTGGCTTCAGAACAGCAGCTGTTTGAGACGCCGCTGCAGAGTGAGCACCATCTTTCGCGTGATACGCTGCGTGGCTGGCCTGACATACGTCTGCGTCTGAGCCGTCACCTTACACCCGCGTCTCCGCTGTTTCGCCATGCTATCCGTATGTCGCTGGTGCTCTGTATTGGCTATGCCTTTATTCAGATTACCGGATTGCAGCGTGGTTACTGGATCCTGCTCACCAGCCTGTTTGTCTGTCAGCCTAACTATAATGCCACGCGTCGCCGGCTGGCGCTGCGTATCGGCGGGACGCTGGCAGGCGTGGCTATCGGGCTGCCGGTGCTCTGGCTGGTTCCTTCTGTAGAGGGGCAGCTGCTGCTGATTGTCCTCAGCGGCGTCCTGTTTTTTGCTTTCCGTCAGATTCAGTATGCGCAGGCCACGCTGTTTATTACCCTGCTGGTACTGCTGTGCTTTAATTTGCTGGGCGAAGGCTTTGACGTTGCCCTGCCGCGTATTGTTGATACGCTGCTGGGGTGCGGACTCGCCTGGCTGGCGGTGGCGTTTGTCTGGCCTGACTGGCGCTTTCGCAAGCTCACCACGATAGCCGACCGCGCGCTGCATGCTAACTGCCGCTATCTGGATGCCATTATGGAACAATATCATCAGGGTAAAGATAACCGGCTGGCTTACCGGGTAGCTCGCCGGGATGCGCATAACGCTGACGCCGAACTCGCCTCTGTGGTATCGAACATAAATAGTGAGCGCCGGGCAGAGCAGCCGCTGCGGGATCACGCCTTCAGGCTGCTTTGTCTTAATCACTCGTTTCTGAGCTATATCTCAGCACTGGGTGCACATCGCACACGTTTATCGCCGGGAAGCCTGCTTACGCTACTTGATGATGCCGTCTGTTTTGTTGAGGATGTTTTGCAGATTGAGTGTGTGTCGGATGACCAGGTCACCATGATGCAGCATACGCTTCAGCAACGCATCGGCGCGCTGAAAACCAGCACTGAAGCCCAGGCGCCTTTGATTTTGCAACAGCTCGATTTACTGATAACGCTGCTGCCTGAGATTGCGCGCCTGCGCCGTGCCCTGGCGCAGGCCTGAAACAACAGCCATGGCTTACCAGTTTATCGGCGTAGCCGCTCCTGATACCAGCTGCTCAGTGCCTCTTTTACCTCTGCCGGGAGCGCCGCCTGATGATGACCCGAGATCGCCCCTTCAAGCGCCAGCTGCGTTTTTAAACCGACATGTTTATTTACGCTGCGCAGCTTAAGCCAGCTTTGTCGCGATCCCATCTCCTGCAGCGATTGTACTGAGCTGATCCCCGCTTTATGCAGCATCAGCTCCATGCGCAAACTGAGATTAGGCAGATCTTTGAGCCGCAGCGAGACATTTTTCGCCGCGGCTTCAGCCTGTGCCGCCTGCAGAGAGCTGGCCGACAAACGGATGAGTTGCCCCCTGTCCTGCCAGAGATGCTGATCAACTTTGAAGTAACTCAGGGTGACAGGAATGCCACGCTTGCGGTAAACCAGCGGCTCCAGCGGGCGCTGAACCGCATACAGCCGCAGCGCCTCGCTGGCGCGCAGATAGAGCGTATCATCATCAATATAGGCAAATACCACTCGCTCAATGGCCAGTGCGTAGCCACCAAATTGCGTACGCGACTCTATGTCACCCAGAATCGACAGGGCGTCAATTGATTGTTCTACAACCTCATTTCTTCGCTTCATCATGTCCCTTTTCCTCATTCCTTGTGCAGGGTATTTCCTATAAAACAGTGACTATTCATTTAGTTAGAAGATAAAAAAAACAATTTACTGATTCAATGAATAAAACTGTTTTAGCGCTATCTTCTGCCAGTTTTGAGAGACATTTTCAGAAAATGCAGTTGATCTCTGTTAATTTAAACAGTACTGTACATTCATCCAGTTCACTACTGAGCGAGTATATTATGCGCACGCATTTCTCTGGCCCTGTTGATCGTTCCTCCTGGTTAGCGCCTTCCACCGCAGTTCAGCCGTCAATGGGCGGCATAACGGAATTACGCTACAGTGAGCATCCTGGCATGATGCAATTGCTTCTGCTTCCGGTGCTTAAACAGTTGAGTGAACAGTCACGCTGGCAGCTCTGGCTGACGCCAGCGCACAAAGTCAGCCGTCGCTGGATCCAGCAGTCTGGTCTGCCGCTTGAGAAAAGTATGCATATTACTGAATCAGATCGGCTCAGTACGGTTGAAAATATGGTGAAAGCCCTGCGAACCGGAAATTACAGCGTGGTGCTGGCCTGGATACCTTATGAGCTGCACGAAAATGAACGTCAGATGCTTCAGCAGGCAGCTGAAGAAGGTGAGGCATTGGGTCTGATTATGCGACCGGAAGAAGCCAATCTTATTTCTGCCAGACAACCCAGAAGCACAAAAATTCCCTCAGATTTGTTTCATTAAGTAAAAAGTGGGATTTATCTCAGCTTTTTTTTCCGGCCAGTTGCCGCTAAGCTACTGATAATGTTCCTGCCAGTCAGGACAAGGGCTTAGCTGCAATTCTCTGTTTACAGAACGAAAATTTTGCCCCGTCAATTGTTAAAATGTGTGTATTTACACCTGTTTTTTTACCTGCTCGCCTCACATCATACTTGTAAGTTTTCAATCTCGTTGTAGACTTTAGCTCGCCAGGGTGCTCAATAACCTCCGTTTTTTCGGTAGAGTCATAAGCGAGCGTTCAGACCCGGCGAAGGATTACAACCAAGAGCAACCTTTTTGCTCATTGCCTATTTGGATGATAACGAGGCGCAAAATGAAAAAGACAGCTATCGCAATTGCAGTGGCACTGGCTGGCTTCGCTACCGTAGCGCAGGCCGCTCCTAAAGATGACACCTGGTACACCGGTGCTAAACTGGGCTGGTCTCAGTATCACGATACTGGTTACTACGGTAACGGTTACGCGAACAACGACGGTCCAACTCACGAATCTCAGCTGGGCGCAGGTGCCTTCCTGGGTTACCAGGCGAACCCATACCTGGGCTTCGAGCTGGGCTATGACTGGCTGGGCCGTATGCCTAACAAAGGCGACAACATCAACGGCGCATTCAAAGCACAGGGCGTTCAGCTGGCTGCTAAACTGAGCTACCCAATTGCTGATGATCTGGACGTGTACACCCGTCTGGGCGGCATGGTATGGCGTGCAGATTCTACCCAGAACAACACCCTGACCGGCGAGCGCCGCAGCGACCACGACACCGGCGTTTCTCCGCTGGCTGCAGTGGGTGTTGAATATGCAGTGACCAAAAACTGGGCAACCCGTCTGGATTACCAGTGGGTTAACAACATCGGTGATGCAGGTACCGTTGGCGCGCGTCCAGACAACGGCATGCTGAGCGTAGGCGTTGCATACCGCTTCGGTCAGGATGAAGCTGCTGCACCAATCGCTGCACCAGCTCCGGCACCGGCTCCGGTTGTTGAAACCAAGCGTTTCACCCTGAAGTCTGATGTGCTGTTCACCTTCAACAAATCTACCCTGAAGCCAGAAGGCCAGCAGGCTCTGGATCAGCTGTACAGCCAGCTGAGCTCAATGGATCCAAAAGATGGTTCTGTTGTGGTTCTGGGCTTTACCGACCGCATCGGTTCAGACCAGTACAACCAGAAACTGTCTGAGAAACGTGCTCAGTCTGTTGTCGACTACCTGGTATCTAAAGGTATCCCGGCTAACAAAATCTCTGCACGTGGCATGGGCGAATCCAACCCGGTTACTGGTAACACCTGTGACAGCGTGAAAGGCCGTAATGCCCTGATCGACTGCCTGGGTCCAGACCGTCGCGTTGAGATCGACGTGAAAGGCATCAAAGACGTTGTAACTCAGCCACAGGCTTAAGTTATCGCGTAAAAAAACCCCGCTTCGGCGGGGTTTTTTGTTTCTGCTGTTCGCTTACTTTTTGTTCTCTTCACTGCCTAAAATGGCCTGCAGATCCTGTTTCAACGTAGACATCTGACTGGCATACTTTTCTTTCCGCTCGGCATCTTCAATCAGCTGCACAATGGTTTCCGAAAGCGTGCAGTGGCGGCGCTGCGCCAGACCCGCCAGCCGCTGCCACACCAGATACTCTAAATCGATCGATTTTTTACGCGTATGCTGGTGTTCAGCATTAAAGTGACGTTTGCGACGGGCACGTATGGTTTGCTTCAGGCGGTTTTCCAGACCGGGATGAATATGCTGCGCAATCCACTGGTTAACCTCAACGGGCGTGTTTTCCAGCGCAAGCAGCGCGTCCACCGCAGCCTGTGCCGCGCTGAGCTCCAGATAACGGGTGATAAGCTCCCCCTCCCGATGTTTTTTCACCAGGTATTTCCATTTCCATCCACTTTCCAGGTTTTCAAGTTGCTGGTATTTCATCGGAATCCCACCGTGACCACGTAACAACTTAAGAATAACAGCTTTTTTGCGCGATGCAGCAACGAAAAACATGTTGTTCCTGTCACACTCACTACCGGAACTCGCCGTGATAAACCCGGTTGTATCCTGTATAATCACGCTTTTCCTAAATCAGACTAATGCGAATATTTTGACCAGCAACCAACTTACGTGGCAAGCCCTGCAGCCAGATAGCACTTCCTGGCAGACCCTTTTTTCAACGGTTTCTCTGAAAGATAGCGATAGCCTTGCCGCGGTTCAGCCGCGTTTGCTGAATGCGCTGGCGCATTTACACCATCAGTCCGCGGGTTTCCCGCTGTTGCTGTTACGCAGCCAGGAAAATAGCGACTATCTCGCCTGGATCGCAACGGCAGCACAACGTTTTCAGCCCGATACCGGGCAGCTGTATGGTGGTGACTACCACGTGATGGGCGACACCGTCACGCTGCTGCCGCCTGCCGATATCAACCGCCCTTTTACCGGTAGCGGCGGGGTATTTTATGCTGACTGGATCGAAGCTGAGCAGCTGTTTGGCTGCGTGCGTCAGTACAAAGATCGCGTAATGCCTGAGCCGGGGCTGCTGCATCGCGCCAATGGCGGGACGCTGATCCTGTCAATCAACACGCTGCTGGCCCAGCCCCTGCTCTGGCTGCGACTGCGCCGGTGTATCGAACTGCAGCGGTTTGAGTGGTATTCACAGGATGAGCGTCAGCCCCTGCCGGTAGCTATTCCTGCTCTGCCGCTCAGCGTCCGGCTGGTGCTGTGTGGCGACCGTGATGCGCTGGCCAGTTTTCAGGAACTGGATGCCGAAGTGCATGAAATGGCGCTCTACAGTGAGTTTGAAGAGCACCTGCAGATTGTTGATGAAAGCGATATGCTCAACTGGTGTCAGTGGGTTCTGACACAGGCAGCACAGGCTGACATCAATGCCCCGGAAGCGGATTTCTGGCCACCGCTGGTGACGGAAGCGGTACGCTTTACCGGCGATCAGGATACGCTGCCGCTCTGTCCGCGCTGGCTGAGGCGACAGCTGCATGAGACCGCTCTGCACGGCGATATTATTAATGGCGAAGCACTGAAAGAGGCGCTTGAAGCACGCCAGTGGCGGGAAAACTACCTGACTGAACGCATGCGCGATGAGATCCTGCTGAATCAGATCATGATTGAAACAGAGGGTGAGGTTATCGGGCAGATCAACGGGCTGTCGGTTGTTGAGTTTCCCGGGCATCCGCGCGCCTGGGGTGAGCCGTCGCGTATTACCTGCGTGGTGCATCCCGGCGATGGCGAACTTAACGATGTGGAACGCAAAGCGGAGCTGGGCGGTAATATTCATGCCAAAGGCATGATGATTATGCAGGCCTATCTGATTGCTGAGCTGGAACTCGATCAGCCACTGCCCTTCTCCGCCTCAATGGTGTTTGAGCAATCTTACTCTGAAGTGGATGGTGACAGCGCCTCTCTGGCAGAGCTGTGCGCATTAATCAGCGCGCTGGCTAATCAGCCGCTGAGCCAGCAGATTGCGGTGACTGGCTCTGTTGATCAGTTTGGTAATGTGCAGCCGGTCGGTGGTCTGAACGAGAAGATTGAAGGCTTTTTCCATGTCTGTCAGGCGCGTGAACTCACCGGTAAGCAGGGCGTCATTCTGCCCGCGTCTAACGTGCGTCATCTCAGTCTTAGTCAGGAAATTGTTGATGCAGTGAAAGCGGGAGAATTTCATCTGTGGGCCATTGAGCGCATTGATGAAGCCCTGCCGTTGCTGACAGGTGTGGTGTGGCAGAGTGAGAGCGGAGAATCACTGCTAACGATGATTCAGGCACGCATTACGCAGTTTAATCAGCAGGAATCTTCACCCCGTCCATGGCCCTTACGCTGGCTTAACTGGTTTAACCACAGATAGGGGCATTGCCCGGCGTACAACTGTTCGCTAATATTCGGGCTTCACTAAAAGAAGGCATATTGAGAACATGGTAGATAAACGCGAATCCTATAGCAAAGAAGACCTGGTTGCCTCAGGTCGCGGCGAACTGTTCGGCGAAAACGGGCCACCGCTGCCCTCTGACAACATGTTGATGATGGACCGTGTGGTCAAAATGACCGAAGATGGCGGTAACTTCGATAAAGGTTTTGTAGAAGCTGAACTGGATATCCGCCCTGACCTCTGGTTCTTCGATTGCCATTTCAAAGGCGATCCGGTCATGCCTGGCTGTCTGGGCCTGGATGCGATGTGGCAGCTGGTTGGTTTCTATCTCGGCTGGTTAGGCGCGGAAGGCAAAGGCCGTGCGCTGGGCGTAGGCGAAGTGAAGTTTACCGGTCAGGTGCTGCCAACAGCGAAAAAAGTGACCTATAAAATTCACTTCAAGCGCGTGATTAACCGCAAGCTGGTAATGGGTGTGGCGGATGGTGAAGTCTTTGTTGACGGTAACCTGATCTACACCGCTACCGATCTGAAAGTAGGCCTGTTTAAAGATACGTCTGCATTCTGATTCTGCTTAACAAAACCTCCGCCGCGGCGGAGGTTTTCCCTTTGCTGACATCCGGCAGGGCTAGACCACCGCCGACCTGTCCTCCATGGCCTGACGCCAGCCTCCCAGCCAGTGAGACCGCGCATCGATCAGTTGATAGGGGCATAGCTCCTTAGAGCGACCGGTAATGCCGGCCTGATAACCACGTGAATGTGCACGTTCCAGACGGTCTCTCTTCTGTCTCTTCATACCGCGTTTCCCTCATTTCAGGTCTGGTGGAATCTGGTGGAAAGAAAGAGTGGCGAATTTATGTTCAGCCACAGTAAAGTTCTAACCCCAATGCGCAGAAAAAGCAATGCGCAAAATTCACGCCAGCGTCACGGTTTTGCCGTTAAAACGACATAAAGAAATGTCAAAGGCGTGTCTATGTTTCTGATTAGGCAAAAAAAAGCCCCTGATTGGCTGAGCAGTGTTGCTACAGAAAATCAGGGACTTAGCGAACGCTTAAAACTATTCCTAATTTAGCGAAGCTACATTATTTGCGATCTGCTGCGCGGTTTGCTGCCAGCCTGCGGCCAGCGTACGCACCATCGCATCATACCCATCTTCGTTTTGAGGCAACGTCAGGTTAAAGCTGCGCTTGATAAGCTGATCCTGATGCTGCAGCAGCCATTCACCGCTCACCACCACCCGCCCGTCGTATCGTCCCTGAAAACCACTTACGCTAACGTTGAGCGTATCGTAGCCCTCTCCATGTGGCGATGAGGCGACAATGCGGCCCGGCAGCGCCCGGCTCAGATTAGCAACCAGGGTCTGCTGCAGCTGCTGATCGAGCGGACTGGCCCAGAGATTATTAGCGGCAATAACATATTTAACATCGCTGGTCTGATAAACCAGCCCGTTGCCTGCCAGATAGTCAGGTACGTTTACATGTTCTACCCAGAGCATCGGCTGGCTGCTGCCCGCGCTGCTGGCGACACGCGCCGTACTGCTGCCTGCCGGCAGCTGATAGTACGTGGTATCGATTGTTGTGCTGCACCCTGCCAGCAGTAACATGGCTCCTGCGATGATGGCTTTTCTCACTGTTTCGCCCTCTTTGGCTGCGGATCCTGCCCTGGCTTCGCTTCAAAGACCAGAGCATTACTTTTCGCATTCAGCGTTTTCAGTACCGGCTGCAGTTCACGCAGCACCTGATCGAGCCGCTGCATGTCACCCACCAGCTTGTTATACGCTGGCGATCCCGGCTGCAGCCCTTTCATGCTGCGGTTGAGTTCACGCAGCGTCTGCTGCATATCGGCAGGCAATGTTTTCATTGCCGGGCTGCCGGTGATCTGGTTCAGATTATTCAGCGTATTCTGCAGCTGACGCAGCGTGCGCTGGCTCTCTTTCAGGGTATCGGTCGCCTCGCTGATCATCGGATTAAGCGGCAGTGCGTTGATCTTATCCAGCGCCGCCATCAGCTTCTGCTGGATCTGGCTGAGCCCACCGCTGACGGTTGGGATCACTTCCAGACCTGCTACGGTATTCGGCCCTTTGTAAGCCGGCGCTTTATCATAGAAATCGAGATCAACAAACAGCGCGCCGGAGAGCAGGTTGCCGGTTTTCAGCGTGCCGCGCAGACCACGTTTCTTCCCATCCTGAAGATGCTGCTCCAGATTGAAATCGCTTCCCAGTCGCGCGGTAAAGCGATCGGGTTCGATGCGAATCAGCACCGGCACGCGATAATCTGTATTCAGCGCCTGATCCATGCCCGGGATCATATAAGGCACCTGCGCCACGGTTCCCAGACGGATACCACGGAACTCAACCGGTGCGCCTGGCTGCAGGCCGCGAATCGAATCGCTGAAGAACATCAGGAAATCAGTGTGTCGGGTATAGAGCGAATCCTGAATGCTGCGCTGATCGTCATACAGATGATAATCCGCTTTATTCTGCGCTACCTCACCCAGATCCCAGCCATCCGGCACGTCAAAGCTGACACCGCCGCTAAACAGCGTGGTCAGTGAACCCATCTCAACGCGCATACCGGAAGCCGACATATCAACGGCAATGCCGCTGTCTTTCCAGAAACGCACGTTGGTGGTCACCAGCCGGTCGTACGGCGCACTGATAAATAGCTGATAGGTCATCATACGTTTATCAGTATTAAAGGTGCTGGTTTCCACCGTGCCTACGCGGTAACCGCGGAACAGCACCGGATCGCCCGGGTTGAGCTGACCCGCTTTATTGCTGTCGAGTACAATGCGGACCCCTTTCGCATCCGGCGGTGCCAGCGGCGGTGAATCAAGCAGCTGATACTGCTCCGGCTGTTCGCCTTTTGCACCGGGCTGCAGCTCGATATAAGCCCCTGAAAGCAGTGTGCCAAGACCCGTAATACCTTCGCGCCCGACCTGCGGTTTGACCACCCAGAACACGCTGTCTTTATAGAGCAGCTTCTCCATACCGGCATTCAGGCGGGCTGTGATCTCGACGTGATGCAAATCATCCGTCAGCACCGCACTCTCTACGGTTCCCACATCCACGCTGCGGCTTTTAATGGTGGTTTTACCCGCCACAATCCCTTCGGCGTTCTCGGTGATCAGCGTCACCAGCGGCCCCTGATGGCTGAAGTGATAAAAAAGGATCCACCCGCCGATCAATAGCGTGACGATAGGTACGATCCAGACTGGCGACCAGCGTTTGATCTGATCGACCTTAGCAGTCCCGTGATTGTTGTCCGTCAAGACGCGACTCCTTACGTTCAGTTTCCTGTTGGCGATCCCAAATCAGACGCGGATCGAATGTAATAGCGGCAAACATTGTCAAGATCACCACCAGGGCAAACAGCAGTGCTCCCGGCGCAGGGTAGACATTCATCAGCTGGCCCATACGCACCAGCGCTGAGAGCACGGCGATAACAAATACATCGATCATCGACCAGCGGCCGACAAACTCCACCACTTCATAAATCAGATGCATTTTTTCGCCATCGCGCTGCCCGCGCCCGCTGGCGTGCCAGCAGAGCCAGCCAATAGCGACCATCTTCAGTGAGGGCACCATAATACTGGCGATAAAAATCACCAGCGCGACGGGCCATGAGCCATCACTCATCAGCAAAATCACGCCGCCCATGATCGTTGAGGGATACTGTGAACCCAGCGTCTCAGTGACCATGATCGGCATAACATTCGAAGGGATATAGAGCATAACGGAGGTTAGCAGCAGCGCCAGCGTCCATTGCAGACTATGCCTGCGACGGGGTGTTGCTGTGACCCCGCAGCGACCACAGCGCAGCTGCGTCGCCGGCAAAATAGCCGTGCAGCAGGGACAGCTGCGCAGCCCCTGCTGCAGACCACTCTTCCCCGCCTGCGGCGTAAACGGCAGCGCAGGCAGTGCATCAATGCGTTGCCAGACCCAGCGCCGATCCACACACTGGAATGCACGTAGCTGCAGCAGGCAGAACAGACACCAGGGCCAGAAGCTGCTGCCCAGGCCAATTTCACCATACGCCATCAGCTTGACGAAGCTGACCAGCACGCCTGCCATGAAGATCTCTGCCATGCCCCAGCTGCGCAGCTGAAAAAGAATACGCGCCAGCCCCCGCCGCAGCGGGTGCGGCAGAGCGATCCGGTTGACCAGCAGCACAATCGTAATCATGCAGAAAGCCGGAATACCCTGCACAAACAGCAGGAACAGGGAGGCCAGGCTGCGGTAATCCTCCCGCACCATCACGCGCGGGATCTCCGGCAGCGTAATGCGACTGGAGAGGCCGGCAACGTGCATATCGATAAACGGAAAGAGATTAGCCAGCACCAGCATAAACAGCGCCGCCAGCGCATAGCCGGTTGGACGCTTACGCGGTTCATGCCAGTTAGCCAGCAGCTGCGTATGGCAGCGCGGGCAACGGGCACGGCTGCCCGCCGGCACAGCGGGCAGCCTGACGGTTAAATCACACTGTGGACAGAGCATCCACTGCTGCGCCTGTGGCGACGTTGCGCACATGCCCTTTTCCTCTGTGTTATGCGCCGTTTTTCAGCGCTTCCAGCTCTTCCCAGCGGGCAAAGGCAGTTTCCAGCTCCTGCTCCGTCTGCGCCAGCGTATCCAGAACCGGCTGCGTTTTTTCATGCGGCTGACTGAAGAAATCGGGATGGCTCATCTGCGCCTGCAGCTCACCAATCCGCGCCTCCAGCTGCTCCAGCTTTTGCGGCAGCTGTTCCAGTTCGCGCGTCAGGTTATAGCTTAGCTTGCCTGCGCTGCGTTTGGCGGTTTCATTTTTTTCTGCCGTTTTCACCGGCGCGGAGACCGCTGGTGCAACACGCGTCTGTTTGTACGCCGCGCGCTGCTGCTGCGCATCATGATAGCCGCCCACAAACGCGCCCACTTCGCCGTTGCCTTCAAAAATCCAGCATTCGGTAACGGTGTTGTCAACAAACTGACGATCGTGGCTGACCAGCAGTACGGTGCCCTGGTATCCATCGACCAGCTCTTCCAGCAGCTCCAGCGTTTCAACGTCCAGATCGTTGGTCGGTTCATCGAGGATCAGCAGGTTGCTGGGCTTCAGGAACAGCCGCGCCAGCAGCAGGCGGTTGCGCTCTCCGCCCGACAGCGCACGTACCGGCGTCATGGCACGCTTAGGATGGAACAGAAAGTCCTGCAGGTAACCCAGTACGTGACGCGGTTTACCGTTGACCATTACTTCCTGTTTACCTTCCGCGAGGTTATCCATCACGGTCCGGTCCGGATCGAGTTCAGCGCGATGCTGATCGAAATAGGCAATTTCAAGCTTGGTGCCGCAGTGAACCCGTCCGCTGTCCGCTTTCAGCTGACCCAGCATCAGGCGCAGCAGCGTGGTTTTGCCGCAGCCGTTAGGGCCAATCAGCGCAATCTTATCGCCGCGCTGGACCTGGGCTGAAAAGTCTTTAACCAGCGTTTTGCCTTCCACGCCGTAGTGCACGTTCTCCAGCTCAAAGACAATTTTACCGGAGCGCGCGGCTTCACCGACCTGCATGTTGGCTTTGCCCATCACGTCACGACGTTCAGAGCGTTCACGGCGCAGCGCCTTCAGTGCCCGCACGCGACCTTCATTACGGGTGCGACGCGCCTTGATCCCCTGACGGATCCACACTTCTTCCTGCGCCAGCTTGCGGTCAAATTCAGCATTCTGCATCTCTTCAACCCGCAGCGCCTCCTCTTTCCCCACCAGGAACTGATCGTAATCTCCCGGCCAGGAGACCAGCTTGCCGCGGTCAAGATCGACAATGCGCGTTGCCATGTTGCGGATAAACGAGCGGTCATGCGAAATAAACACGATGCTGCCGGTAAAGGTTTTCAGGAACGTTTCCAGCCAGTCGATGGTTTCAATATCGAGGTGGTTAGTAGGCTCATCCAGCATCAGCACGCGCGGATTACTGACCAGCGCGCGGCCGAGTGCGGCTTTGCGCAGCCAGCCACCGGAGAGCGAAGAGAGTTCCGTGTCGGCCTGCAGACCAATCTGCTGCAGAACATCGTTGATACGGCTGTCGAGCTGCCAGAGATTCTGGTGATCAAGAATCGTCTGCAGCCGGCCCATTTCATTGAGGTTTTTCTCGCTCGGATCCTCCATCACTTTATGCGAAATCGCGTGATAGGCTTTCAGATGCTCAGCCTGCTCGGCCACGCCTTCAGCAACGAAATCATACACCGAGCCGGTGATATTGCGCGGCGGATCCTGCTGCAGCCGCGACACGATCAGGTCCTGTTCATAGATGATACGTCCATCATCCAGCGGCTGTTCGCCGTTGATGATTTTCATTAATGTGGATTTACCGGCACCGTTGCGGCCCACCAGACAGACGCGCTCGCCCTCTTCGATGTGCAGTTCGGTATTATCCAGCAGCGGCGCATCACTGAACGAGAGGTACGCACCATGGATACTGATCAACGACATATAAATTATTCCTTACCGGCGTGGCTGACCAGCCAGCAGTTGTGAATTTGACGATTACGGGCAAAGTCCTGAGACAATGTTTTTTGCGTGATCTCCTGCGCCTGCAGGCCGAGCCGTTGCAGGCCCTCCAGATCCATTTTAAAACCGCGCTTATTGTTAGAGAACATAATAGTGCCGCCGCGACGCAGCATACGCTTCAGATTTTGCAGCAGCATCAGATGGTCGCGCTGCACATCAAAATCAGCTTCCATTCGCTTGGAGTTGGAGAACGTCGGCGGATCGATAAAGATCAGGTCAAACTGCTCATCACTCTCACGCAGCCAGCTCAGGCAGTCGGCGTGCAGCAGCCGATGCTGGCGGCCGGTCAGGCCATTGATGCGCAGATTGCGCTCGGCCCACTCAAGATAGGTGCGCGACATATCAACCGTGGTGGTGGATTTAGCTCCGCCCAGTCCGGCATGCACGCTGGCGCTGCCGGTGTAGGAGAACAGGTTCAGGAAGTCTTTTCCTTTACTCATTTCTCCGAGCATCCGTCGCGCGATACGGTGATCGAGGAACAGGCCGGTATCAAGATAGTCAGTCAGGTTTACCAGCAGCCGGGCGTTAAACTCCTGCACTTCAAAGAATTCGCCTTTTTCACCCAGCTTTTGATACTGATTTTTGCCTTTCTGTCGCTCGCGGGTTTTCAGCACCAGCCGGTTAGCCGGGATCTCCAGCACGCTGAGCGTAGCGCTGATGACATCAAACAGCCGCTGACGCGCTTTCGCCGCATCAATGGTTTTCGGTGGCGCATACTCCTGTACCACTACCCAGTCGGCGTAACGATCGACCGCGACATTATATTCCGGCAGATCGGCATCATAGAGGCGATAGCACTCAATGCCCGACTGACGCGCCCACTTCTCCAGCTTCTTCAGGTTTTTGCGCAGGCGGTTCGCGAAATCCTCTGCAATCTGCGCGCTGCCAGCCGCACCGGAGGCCGCCAGCTGATAGTTTTTCTGCACGCACTCCAGCGGGCCATTTTTCGCTTTAAACTGGCGCTCCGCGCGCAGCTGCAGGCAGCTCAGCAGATCGGGTGAGGCGCTGAACAGCGACAGATTCCAGCCGCCAAACTGCTGCTTCATAATGCGGCCCAGCTGGCTGTGCAGCGCAATCAGCGCCGGCTCGCTCTCCAGGCGCTCACCATACGGCGGGTTACTCAGCACCGTTCCGGTCGCGGTTTTATCGTCAAGCGGATTGCTCAGCTTCAGTACATCCTGCTGCGCAAAGGTGAAGAGCTCAAAGACGCCGGCACGACGTGCGTTAGCGCGCGCCCACTCCAGCACGCGGCCATCGTTATCATAACCAAAGAAGCGTGCCTGGGTGGCCGCGGTGCCAGCCCGCGCGCGCTGCAGCGCTTCGCTGCGAAGATCCTGCCACAGCGCTGCATTGTGCTGCTTCCAGCGGCTAAAGCCCCAGTGGCTGCGCAGCAGACCCGGCGCGCGATCGCAGGCAATCAGGGCAGCTTCAATCAGCAGCGTGCCGGAACCGCACATGGGATCCAGCAGCGGCGTTTCCGGCTGCCAGCCGGAACGCATAACAATGGCTGCCGCCAGATTCTCTTTCAGCGGGGCCTGACCGGTCTGCTGGCGATAGCCGCGCTGATGCAGCGCGGTGCCGCTCAGATCCAGCGCGATGCTGACGCGATCTTTATTCAGCCAGGCGTTGATGCGAATACCGGGCTGCTCGCGATCCACGCTCGGACGCGGCAGATCCTGACGGGTAAAACAGTCAACGATCGCATCTTTGATACGCAGTGCACCAAACTGGCTGTTGCGGATGACGTCGTTAGTGCCGCTGAAATGGATGGCAAAGGTGGTTTCGCTGTCAAACAGCTCAGCCCAGGGGATACTCTGCGCGCCGACATAGAGATCGAGGTCACTCCAGACACCGAATTCTCCCAGCGGCAGCAAAATACGTGAAGCCAGACGGCTCCACAGCAGGCTTTGATACATAACGCGATCGTCGGCACGGAAGTGGACGCCGCCCTGCACCACCTGCAAATCCTGCGCGCCCAGCGCGTCCAGCTCAGTTTTCAACAGCTCTTCGAGCCCACGCGCCGTACTGGCAAACAGAGAATTCATATCGTCACTTATACTCTTGCTAAAATTGTTGCGCATTATAGCGAATCAGCGTCCTATGTCATAAAGTTAGCTTCTTTTTGTCTGCATGGAACGATGATGATTACCTTATCCCGTCTTTATATTCACCCGGTCAAATCGATGCGCGGCCAGCAGCAGTCGCACGCACAGGTGCTGCAGAGCGGCCTGGTGTTCGATCGCATCTTTATGATTGCAGAGCCAGACGGGACATTCATCACCGCCCGTCAGTTTCCGCAGCTGGTACGTTTTACGCCGGTTATGCTGCCGGATGGCCTGCTGATTAACGCGCCGGACGGCCAGCAGGCGCTGATCCGCTATGCCGACTTTGCGGCAGAAGAGAGTGAAACCGTTGTCTGGGGTAACACCTTTACTGCCCGCACCGCGCCGGAAACGATCAACCGCTGGCTGAGCGACTATTTTCCGCGCCCGGTACAGCTGCGCTGGGTGGGCGAAACGCCGACACGTCGCGTAAAGCGTTTTGACGCCGTGCCGCTCGGCTTTGCCGACGGCTATCCGTTTCTGCTGGTCAATATGGCGTCTCTGCAGGATCTGCAGCAGCGCTGCCCGGCTGGCGTACGCGTGGAGCAGTTTCGCCCTAACCTGGTGGTCAGCGGTGCCGCGGCCTGGGATGAGGATAGCTGGAAGCGGCTGAAAATCGGTGACGTTGAGTTTATCGTGCCGAAACCGTGCAGCCGCTGCGTATTCACCACTATCGGAACGGAAAGCGGAGAAAAACACCGCGCGGGTGAGCCGCTGACCACGCTGCAGGGCTTTCGCAGCGCGCAGGATGGCAGCGGGGATATCGATTTTGGCCTGAATCTGGTTGCCCTGAACAGCGGGCTGATCCGCAGCGGCGACAGCGTGACTATTCTGGAACGTCATACCCCGCGCGGCTACGGGGCCGGCGAAATTGCGGCGCCGCTGAACGCAGAGGCAGGCACGCCTGCCAGCGTTACCATTACCTGTCAGGGCCGGCGCTTTGAGGGAGATAATCAGCAGGTATTACTGGAACAGCTGGAGATGGCAGGGTTTCGCATTCCCTATTCCTGCCGGGCCGGGCTGTGCGGCAGCTGTAAAGTGACGCTGGTGTCCGGCACCGTCAGGCCGTTAAAACAGAGCGCCGTACGCGCTGACGGCACGATTCTGAGCTGCAGCTGTATTCCGGCCAGTGATATTGACCTGGCGTAAGGGTTAAACCGCGCGCGCGTACCAGGTCGCCAGCTGCAGCGGCTGCAGGCGATCGTTCATGATTTTGATCGCATCGCCCAGCTGCATACTTTTTCCCGCCACGCTCAGTCCTGGCTGTGCAACCAGACAGAGTGCCGCGTTTTCACTGCTCTCTACCACCAGCAGCTGCGCCTGCTCACCACTCTCTGCCAGCGTAGCCGTGACCATATCGCCCGCGACCGGCTGCCAGCTGTGTTTGTGGCTGATAAAGTGCCAGCTTTTCGGCATCAGCGGCTTAAGAAAGCGGCTTGCCACCAGCGCATTCAGGATCAGCTCGGCTCGCTGATGAGCGGATAATTCACACTCACGACAGCGATCGTCGAAACTGAAATAGAGTGCGGCGTCATCGACGCAGAAGCCGCTGCTGTTAAACGCGTCGGGGGTCAGCATTTTGCGGGAGAAGCGGGAGCGGAAGAGTGTGCCATCAGCCAAATCAAGCATCATACGGTCATGCTCGGCGTCGTAATACCAGCGCCAGTTGTCATCGGGTTTGATTTTCATGATGTGCCCTGTTGGGTTCTGCTGCGCTAAATGGCGCCTAAAAAATAAAATATCGCTTTAAGCAAAAAGCTGAAAAATAGAACAACAGGGGAAAATATAAACGAGCCAGAGGGAGAAATAAACCCCCTGGCCGGGGAAAGTGAGATATGTCTTAGAGGTGGGTCACGATATCTTTAATTAAAGCCGGTCCCTGATAAATAAATCCGGAGTATATCTGCACCAGCGTGGCGCCCGCGGCAATTTTTTCCCGGGCGGCGATCAGTGAATCTATTCCCCCTGCACCAATAACCGGTAAGCGCCCCTGCAGCTCCAGTGCCAGTCGGCGGATCACCTCGGTGCTGCGCGCCTGCACCGGGCGCCCGCTCAGGCCGCCCGCTTCATCCGCATATTTAAGCCCGCTGACCAGCGTACGATCCAGCGTGGTATTGGTTGCAATTACTCCGTCAATTTGGTGGCGCACCAGACTGTCAGCGACCTGGATTAATTCCTCCTCAGACAGATCCGGCGCAATCTTTACTGCCACCGGAACATATTTAAGGTGTCGCTGCTGTAATTCCTGCTGTTTTAATTTAACGGCTGCCAGCAAATCGTCCAGCGCATCGCCATATTGCAGCGTACGCAGCCCCGGCGTGTTAGGTGAAGAGATATTTATCGCAATATAACCCGCGTGGGCATAGACCTTCTCCATGCAGATCAGGTAATCCTCTTTCCCCTGCTCTACCGGAGTATCTTTATTTTTGCCAATATTGATCCCCAGCACGCCTTTAAATCGCGCTTTTTTAACGTTCTCTACCAGGTGATCAACCCCGTGGTTATTAAATCCCATCCGGTTAATGATGCCGCCCGCCTCAACCAGACGAAACATGCGCGGTTTATCATTGCCCGGCTGTGCACGCGGCGTCACGGTTCCCACCTCGATAAAGCCAAACCCCATTGCGCCGAATGCATCGATACACTCCGCGTTTTTATCCAGACCGGCTGCCAGACCCAGCGCGTTGGGAAACGTAAGGCCCATACAGCTGACCGGACGCGCCGGCAGCGACTGCCGAATCAGCCCTTCCAGCGGCGTACCGCTGATAAAACGCAGCTGCTGGAAGGTGAGTTCATGCGCGCGCTCGGGATCGAGTTTAAACAAGGCGGGCCGGACGATGGGATATAACATGCACTCTCCTGAATGGCAGTAAACGAAGAAACAGCGGGTGCACGGGATGACGTGCGCCAGAATGGTAAGGTGCTCTGGCGCAAAAGTAAATTGGTGACGAAACGCAGAATACGATCGCGATCAACGGCGGGACGAATAACGACTCAGGCGATTACGGCACGCCTGCAGACCGTGATAGAGCGGCGGACAATACCACAGCAGTTTCAGTCGGGTATTATGGCGTAAGACGCGCCGGACCAGTGCATTCACCCGCGGCTGCCACTCTGCAGGTACCCTGATGCGGTGTTTGCGGATCTGCGCCAGGCAGCCATGCATAATGGTCTGATAGTAGTCATCCAGTAATGCGTCATCCTGCGGCAGCTGATGCGCACGCAAAAAGGCTTCGCTGCTGTCGCGGGCGATAAAATAGTTTTTGATCCATGAGAAGTCGCGGGTGCTTTGCGACAGTGAGCTCAGCATAAAACGCTTGTAGTAATAACTCTCGCTGGTGCAGTAAAAGCTGTGCGCCTGCATATACAGCGCAAACATAAAGGGCGCATCTTCATGGTTCTGAATCGGCAGGAAACTCAGCCCCAGCCGCTCAATCAGCTGCCGGGAAATAATACTGCTCCAGATCACCCGATGCGCCGACTGATGCTGGATCAGCGTACGCAGACTTTCGCTGCCGCCGGAAAACAGGCCGCTGACGTGACGCTGATGTATCGTCTGATAGTGGCGCTGCGGCTCCGGCACATCAAAAAACATTTTTGCACCGAAGCAGAACAGCTCGAGTTCGTTATGCTGCGCCTGCGCGCGCCGGAAGTCAGCGAAGAGCTCGGCAGAGATAAAGTCATCGGCATCCATAAAGTAGATAAAATCGCCGGTAGCGACCGCCATCCCTTTCATCCGCGCCGCGCTGACGCCGCCACGGTTGCCGCTCAGCAGGGTGACCTGCGGATGCGCAGCGGCGAACGCCGTAAGCCAGCTCACGCTCTCATCCGTTGAGCCATCGTCGATAATAATGATCTCATCTGCCGGCGACGTCTGCTGCAGCAGCGACTGCATCGTCTCCGGCAGCCACGGGGCGCAGTTCCAGTTAGGAATAATGACCGATACAGTCGGTGCGTGACGCGACGTCATACTTATCCTCTTTCTTCAGCATTAACAACAGGGGTGCGGCGCAGGCGCTTCAGCACCAGGCTGTGCAGCAGACAGCAGACACCGAGATTCACGGCACCAATCAATGCCAGCCAGAGCAGGTTGATCCAGCGATTCTGATTCCACTCAATAGGCAGCAGCGTGCTCAGGCCAGCAATCAGGCCCGATACGGCCCAGATCAGCGCCACATCGCGCGTGAGCCAGGTAAAGTGAATACCCGGCGCAAAGCGACGGTGTACCAGCCATGCCCAGCCAGCCAGGTAGAAAATGTTCTGCGCCAGCCACAGCCAGCCGGTTCCCAGCGCGCCGTAGTGAATCGCACACCAGATGTTAAGCGGCACCAGCAGAATGGCAAACAGGGTAAAGCCCTGCATATGCAGCTTGAGGTTGCCATTGACGTATTGCAGGTGATAGAGCAAGCCACAGATCGCCTGAATCCCGCTGCCTAACGCATAAAGCGTCAGGACAAAAGCCATCTCATCGACAATCTGCGTTTTTTGCGTCCACGCCCAGAGCAGCGGGCCTGAATAGCAGGCGATAGTGATGCTGAGCGGAGCCATAAAGATGGCGACAGCCTGCGTAGTGTAACGGTAGAGCCGCAGTGATTCCGCATCGCCCTGTTGCTGCGTTTTCATGCCGGTCATACGCGGCACAATCGCCTGCATAATCGGGCTGCTGAGCAGCAGGATACCGGTTGCCGCCGTGGCCACGACGGTAAATGATCCGTACTCGCTCAGCGGCAAAGTTTTGGACAGTACCAGTCGGTCAATCTGCGAGATAAACGTCCAGATTGCGCTGGAAAACGCGGCGCTCAGCGCAAAACGGATAAAAGGCCTCAGCACCGCTTTCAGGTCGCTGCGCTTCTCTTTACGCGCCGCGCGCGGAATGAGCTGGTGCGCCTTCCAGATACAGCATCCCGCCTCAGCAACAGAGACCAGCAGCTGCCAGATAAAGAACGTCAGTACTGCATTAGCGAAGAGCTGGATCACCAGCACCGCACCAAACGTGCGCAGCGTGGTGATAGTCAGGTTAACGCCATTCAGCCAGACCTGATGTTCGAAGCCGATGATCACGCTGCGATAGGGGCTGGTGCGCCAGCGAATGGCTGCGGTGATCACCATAATGGCCACGGCGATAACCACATCGCCGGCCGGCAGATGACGTGCATCCAGCCAGTGGGTTGCTATCCACGGCGTTGCCAGCCAGCCCAGCACCACCAGAACCAGCGTGGAAAAAAGGAAAAAGCGCGTCAGCGTGGTAAACAGCGCCGGAAACCAGACAAATTCCGCCTGATTGGCGCGGTAGCGTGCGGCTTCCCGCATCAGCGTGGTGGAAACGCCCGCATCCAGCAGCTGCAGCCAGGTCAGTAAAATAGAAAAGAAGCCAACCAGGCCATACGCTTCCATACCCAGATGCTGAATATAGAGCGGCACCACTAAAATACCTGACAGCGTCAGGTAGATCTGCCCGACATAGTTGGCAATCGCATTACGTTTGATAGACATAAAAGTAAGGGGGTCTGGGTATTTTTCTCAATGTCTTCAAGCGTGACACAAAAATGTGACAGCGCCCACAGGAGTAATTCTTAAAAACCGCCGGCGTCAATGCCGCCGCTTTTTCTTATTTTCATTAATAAAAAACAGAAATCGGGCCATTTTATCTGCCGCCGTTCATCTCCTCTCCCTGTGTGCAACATATGCAGGACGGGATTCATTTGCCGTTTTAATGCTTTTGATTGCCGGATAAATCATTTACCCCTTTTCCGCTGCTCTGGCAGGATTAACTCAATCAGTTCTCAATTACATAAAATCGATAACTTTTTGATATAAGGAGCAGGTATGCGGATTCTTACGCTGGCGGGCAGCCCCCGTTTTCCTTCACGTTCCACGGCGCTGCTGACGCACTGCCAGCGCAAGCTCGAAGCCCGGGGGGCGGACGTTGTTGCATGGAATATTCACAATTTTCCGCCAGAAGAGCTGATCCATGCCCGTTTTGACTCACCGGCGCTGAAGGCGTTCAGCGCTGACGTCGCCAGCGCAACCGGCATCATCGTTTCCACGCCTGTTTATAAAGCGTCATTTTCAGGTGCGTTAAAAACCGTGCTGGACCTGCTGCCGGAGCGGGCGCTGGAAGAGAAAGTCGTGCTGCCGCTGGCAAGTGGCGGCAGTGTGGCACATATGCTGGCGCTGGATTACGGGCTCAAACCGGTACTGAGTGCGCTGAAAGCGCAGGAAGTGTTACAGGGGGTATTTGCGCAGGATCTGCAGATTACGCACTACGACCGCCAGCCGGAGTTTGCCGGCGATCTCACCTCCCGCATCGATGATGCGCTGGAGAGCTTCTGGCTCGCGCTGCAGCGCCGTCATCTGCCCTTTGCCCGGGCTGTCTGAGGAGACACTATCGTGAAACGACTTATAACGGCTCTGCTGCTGCCGGCGCTGGCTGCTCTGTTTACCCTGACGGCCAGCGCAGCGGACGCGCCTGCTCAAATCCGCATCGGCTATCAGAAAGGTTCGGTCAGCATGGTGCTGGCAAAATCGCATCGGCTGCTGGAGCAGCGTTTTCCGGCAATGGCAATTAAGTGGATTGAATTTCCTGCCGGCCCGCAGATGCTGGAAGCGCTTAATATCGGCAGTATCGATTTAGGCAGCACCGGGGATATTCCTCCGCTGTTTGCGCAGGCCGCCGGCGCCGATTTGCTTTATGTCGGATCGGAACCCGCAAAACCTAAAGCAGAAGTGATCCTGGTGCCGCAGAACAGCCTCATCCACAGCGTGGCCGACCTGAAAGGCCGCAAAGTTGCCTTTCAGAAAGGCTCCAGCTCGCACAATCTGCTGCTGCGCGCGCTGCAGCAGGCGGGTCTGAGTTTCACCGATATTCAGCCGGTCTATCTGACGCCAGCCGATGCCCGCGCGGCGTTTCAGCAGGGTAACGTTGACGCCTGGGCGATCTGGGATCCCTATTACTCAGCCGCCCTGCAGCAGGGCAACGTACGCGTCCTCACTGACGGCAGCACGCTGAACCTGACCGGCTCTTTCTATCTGGCGACCCGACAGTTTGCTGAAGCCAGCCCCGACACCCTCAGCCAGGTGCTGGCCACCTTCAGTGAGGCGGATGCGCTGACGCAGAGCCAGCGCGCGCAGAGTATCGACCTGCTGGCGCAGGCGATGGGCCTGCCAGAACCGGTGCTGGCGAGCTATCTCGACCATCGCCCGCCCACCACGATCACACCCGTCAGTGAACGCACCGCCGCCGCGCAGCAGCAGACTGCCGACCTGTTTTATAGCAGCCATCTGTTGCCGGTCAAACTCACCATCGCCGATCGCATCTGGCAGCCCCGTACGGCCCACTAATAAGGAATAACACAATGAGCGTATCTGTTTTCTGGTTTCTTCCCACGCACGGCGATGGCCACTATCTGGGGACCGCTGATGGCGCCCGACCGGTTGATCACGGTTATCTGCAGCAGATAGCACAGGCCGCTGACCGGCTGGGTTTTGGCGGCGTCCTGATCCCGACCGGACGCTCCTGCGAAGATGCCTGGCTGGTCGCAGCCTCGCTGATCCCGGTTACGCAGCGCCTGCGCTTTCTGGTGGCACTGCGTCCCGGCGTGATCTCGCCGACCCAGGCCGCACGCCAGGCGGCAACGCTGGATCGCCTCTCTAACGGCCGCGCGCTGTTTAACCTGGTGACCGGGGGCGATCCGGAAGAGCTGGCGGGCGATGGCGTGTTTCTCGACCATCGCGAGCGCTACGCAGAGTCGGCGGAGTTTACCCGCATCTGGCGACGCGTTTCTGAAGGTGAAACGGTGGACTATGAGGGCAAACACGTCAAAGTGCGCGGTGCCCGCCTGATGTTCCGTTCGGTACAGCAACCGCGCCCGCCACTCTGGTTCGGTGGCTCTTCTGATGCTGCGCAGGATCTGGCTGCTGAACAGGTTGATGTTTATCTCACCTGGGGCGAGCCGCCCGCGCTGGTCAAAGAGAAAATTGAGCAGGTTCGCGCCAAAGCCGCAGCGCAGGGGCGCACGGTGCGCTTCGGTATTCGTCTGCATGTGATTGTGCGCGAAACCAATGAAGAGGCGTGGCAGGCAGCGGATCGGCTCATTTCACATCTGGATGACGCCACGATTGCCAAAGCACAGGCGGCGTTTGCCCGCACGGATTCGGTCGGGCAGCAGCGGATGGCTGCGCTGCACGGCGGCCAGCGCGATAAGCTGGAGATCAGTCCAAACCTCTGGGCAGGGGTCGGCCTGGTACGCGGCGGAGCCGGTACCGCGCTGGTGGGCGACGGGCCTACTGTTGCAGAGCGCATGCGCGAATATCAGGCGCTGGGCATTGAAACCTTTATTCTCTCTGGCTATCCGCATCTGGAGGAAGCGTATCGCGTTGGCGAGCTGCTGTTTCCCCATCTTGACCTGGCCGTGCCGGAGGTGCCCAAACCCCGCGTCGTGCAGGCGCACGGTGAAGCCGTGGCCAATGATTTTACGCCGCAGAAAGTTGCGCAGAGCTAAGGGGACACGATGTCTGAGCAGATAAAAAGGCTGCGCAATGCGCTGCTGCCCTGGCTGCTGCCGGTGGGAGTGATTGCGGTATGGCAGCTTTCATCATCACAGGGCTGGCTCTCCACGCGGATTTTACCGGCGCCGGAGAAAATTGTGACCACCTTCTGGCAGCTGACCGCCAGCGGCGAACTGTGGCAGCACCTGGCGATCAGCAGCTGGCGCGCGCTGCTGGGTTTTGCTATCGGCGGCTCGCTCGGGCTGGTGCTGGGGCTTATCACCGGCACATCGCGTACCGGTGAGCGCCTGCTGGATACCTCACTTCAGATGCTGCGCAATGTGCCGCATCTGGCGCTGATCCCGCTGGTGATCCTCTGGTTCGGCATTGATGAATCGGCCAAAATTTTCCTGGTCGCGCTTGGTACGCTGTTTCCGATCTATCTCAATACCTATCACGGGATCCGAAATATCGATCGCGGCCTGATAGAGATGGCGCGCAGCTATGGCCTCTCCGGCTGGTCGCTGTTCACGCAGGTTATCCTGCCTGGTGCCCTGCCCGGCATCATGGTCGGCGTGCGCTTTGCGCTGGGTCTGATGTGGCTGACGCTGATTGTGGCTGAAACAATTTCAGCTAACTCCGGCATCGGCTATCTGGCGATGAACGCGCGCGAATTTCTGCAAACTGACGTGGTCGTGGTGGCCATTATTCTGTATGCCCTGCTGGGTAAACTGGCAGACGTGGCGGCGCAGCTGCTGGAGCGTATCTGGCTGCGCTGGCACCCGGCCTGGCAACTGAAGGAGAGCAACGCATGAGCAATGCCGTACAGCACCCGCCGCGCCTGATCAGCGGCACGCCGGTCGCCATCAGTAATCTGTCTAAGCACTATGGCAACCGTACTATTCTCGACCAGGTCAGTCTGCATATTCCGGCCGAGCAGTTTGTTGCCGTGGTCGGACGCAGCGGCTGCGGCAAAAGCACTCTGCTGCGGCTGCTGGCCGGACTGGAAGTGGCCAGCCAGGGCGAGTTGCTGGCGGGTCACGCGCCGCTGGCCGCGGCGCGCGACGATACGCGACTGATGTTTCAGGATGCGCGCCTGCTGCCGTGGAAGAAAGTGATCGATAACGTCGGACTCGGCTTACGTGGTCGCGAATGGCGCAGCGCTGCGCAGGCGGCACTTGAGGCGGTAGGCCTTGCCGATCGCGCAAATGAGTGGCCTGCTGCCCTTTCGGGCGGACAGAAGCAGCGCGTGGCGCTGGCGCGGGCGCTGATCCACCGCCCTGGCTTACTGCTGCTGGATGAGCCGCTGGGCGCGCTGGATGCCTTAACCCGTATTGAGATGCAGGAGCTGATTGAATCACTCTGGCAGCAGCATAACTTTACGGTACTGCTGGTGACGCATGATGTCAGCGAGGCGGTGGCACTCGCCGATCGGGTCTTACTGATTGAAGAGGGTAAAATTGGCCTTGATCTGACGATTGATGTGCCGCGCCCGCGCCGCAAAGGGTCAGCACGGCTGGCTGAGCTGGAAGCAGGCGTGCTGGATCGGATAATGAAGCGCAGCGCCGCTGAACAGCCGCTGCGCTTTGCCCGGCAGCGCTAAACGCCCTGCCCGCTGGCCGTCAGATTCGCCAGCGGGCGGCGACATCAGTGATGCAGCAGGTCATCCACCACCTGTGCTTTGGTCAGCTGGTAAGGAAAGAAAGTGGGCCAGTTTTCCAGTTCATCAAACAGTGCGGTCTGCGATACGTTGCCTGTAAAAATGTGAAAATGCGACGATTTTCGCGGGCTGATAATATGGTCGCTGAACTGCACAAAATGCGGCGCTTTACTGGCTTTATCGGTGCACTCAAACAGATAGCGCACGCCTCTTTTACCGGAAACGTAGTTGAGCACCTTGTAGCCTTTGTACGCATATTTACAGCTGCTGACTTCGCCTTTTTCGGTAAACTCCATGACGTCGTTTTCAATGCCGATATCAGTGATATCGCTGGCATAGCCGGTGAGATAATAGTGTTTAATGTCGCTGAATGAGCGCGTTTTATCAGCTGCCGCCTTTTTACGAAATACCGGATCCAGCGCGCCATCTTTGGCATACGGATACACTGACTGCCATACGCCTTCCCAGTCAGAAAGCGGTCGATCTTTGATGTCGGCATCGGCAAAAATGCCGTTTGCCGCGCTGACTTCTTTTGCACTTAACGGAGCCCCGTGCGAATGACCACCGTGTGCAAACACCGGTGAACTGCAGGCTATTCCCAGAAATAGTGTCCAATACGCTACTTTCATCTTACTCTACTCACGTCCTGTTTTATTGATGTTATAACATAACACATAAATCAGCACAGTACACCCTGACAGATGGCTGACAAAAGCAGCTGTTTGAGCGTGAGCGTCTTGCCAGAATTCATGCCCGCGGAGCCGCAGAATGGGCCGCCGCGATCGGTGACGATCGCGGCGGCTGAGGATTACGCGTTCAGCGCTTTGGTGATTTTCTCATAGAGATCGCCGGAGAGATTATCCAGCGCTTTTAGCTGCTGCAGCGCCTGACGCATGAGCGCCTGACGTCCCGCATCGTAGCGTTTCAGGCGGATCAGGGGCTCAATCATGCGTGCGGCCACCTGCGGGTTACGCGTGTTGAGATCGGTCAGCATCTCAACCAGGAACTGATAGCCGCTGCCATCCTGTGCATGAAACGCCGCCGGGTTACCCGCCGCGAATGCGCCAATCAGCGCCCGGATGCGGTTAGGGTTACCCATGGTAAAGGAGCGATGGTTCAGCAGCGCCCGTACGTTGCGTAACACCTCTGGCGCCGGGCTGGTCGCCTGCAGCATAAACCATTTATCCATTACCAGACCGTCCTGATGCCAGCGCTCATCCCAGGCAGCCAGCAGCGCATCGCGGCACGGCAGCTGCGCCATCACCGCAGCTGAAAGTGCTGCCAGCGCATCGGTCATATTCGTGGCGTGCGCATACTGCGCCTGAACCAGCCGATCGGCTTGCGTCGTATCGCCCAGCGCCAGATAGCTCAGGCAGACATTTTTCAGCGCGCGCCGGCCAATTTCTGCATGCTCAACGCGATATTCACTGCTCTGGCTGGCCAGATAGAGCGCATAGCACTCATCGTTCAGCTCGTTTGCCAGCGTGCGCATCAGCGCATGGCGTACGGCGGCAATCGCCTGTGGATCGATGATGTCGAACAGCTCTGCCATCTCATTTTCTGATGGCAGAGTCAGGATCAGCGCCATCAGCGCCGGATCGCCCTGCTCATCCAGCAGCACCGCGCGGAAAGCGTCAGCGACGTGCAGAGGCAGCGACAGCGGCTGGCCCTGCTGGTAACGCGCAACGTTGAGACGTATATAGGTTGCCAGCAGACTCTGCGCCGCATCCCAGCGGGAGAATTCATTGCGCGCGTGACGCATCAGGAAGGTAAGCTGTGCGTCGCTCCACTTATAGTCCAGTTTTACCGGTGCAGAGAATTCCCGCAGCAGCGATGGCACCGGCTGAAAATAGACGTTATCAAAGACAAAGGTCTGAAACGCCTGCGTCACGTTCAGCACATGATGCACCGGCTGGCCGTTATGCTGCAGCGGGATCACTTTGCCTTCGTTATCGTAGAGTTCAATATCCAGCGGAATGTGCAGCGGCAGCTTCTCCTGACCATCTGCGGTTGGCGGCGTATGCTGGGTGACATGCAGGGTATACTGCTCCAGCTCCGGATTATAATCATCGCGCACGCTCACTACCGGCGTACCTGACTGGCTGTACCAGCGGCGGAACTGCGTTAAGTCTACGCCAGAGGCATCTTCCATCGCCTGGACAAAATCGTCGCAGGTTGCCGCACTGCCGTCGTGACGTTCAAAGTAGCACTGCATGCCCTGCTGGAACTTCTCTTCACCCAGCAGCGTATGCATCATGCGGATCACTTCCGATCCCTTCTCATACACCGTCAGGGTATAGAAGTTGTTCATCTCAATCACCTGATCCGGACGGATCGGATGCGCCATCGGGCTGGCATCTTCGGCAAACTGCGCACCGCGCATCACCCGCACGTTATCAATACGGTTCACCGCGCGGGAGCCGAGATCGGAGCTGAACTCCTGATCGCGGAACACCGTCAGACCTTCTTTCAGGCTGAGCTGGAACCAGTCGCGACAGGTCACGCGGTTACCGGTCCAGTTATGGAAATACTCATGACCGATCACCGCCTCAATGCCGAGATAATCTTTATCGGTCGCGGTTTCCGCTTTTGCCAGCACATATTTGGAGTTGAAGACGTTAAGGCCTTTGTTCTCCATTGCGCCCATATTGAAGAAATCCACCGCGACAATCATAAAGATATCGAGGTCATATTCGAGACCGAAGCGCTCCTCATCCCATTTCATGCTGGCTTTCAGGGAGGTCATCGCCCAGTCGGCCCGATCGAGGTTCCCGCGGTCAACAAAGATCTCCAGCGCGACGTCGCGTCCTGAACGGGTGGTAAAACTGTCGCGCAGCACATCGAAGTCGCCTGCCACCAGCGCAAACAGATAGCAGGGTTTCGGGAACGGATCCTGCCACGTTACCCAGTGACGCCCGTCGTCCAGCTCGCCGCTCTTTAGCTTGTTACCGTTGGAGAGCAGATACGGGTAGCGCACCGGATCGGCCCGGAGCGTGGTGGTAAAGCGCGCCAGCACATCGGGACGATCCAGATACCAGGTAATGTGCCGGAAACCTTCCGCCTCACACTGGGTGCAGAGCGCTTCTCCTGACTGATACAGTCCTTCCAGCGCGCTGTTTTTAGCCGGATGGATCAGGTTTACAATGCGCAGCGTAAAATTGTCAGGCAGCTGGCTGAGGATCAGCGTACCCGCCTCTTCGCGATAGTGCGGCCAGGGCGCGCCATCTACCGTCAGCTCAACCAGCGTCAGCGCTTCGCCATCAAGATGCAGACTGGCATCGGCTGTGCCGAGACGTTTCACCTGGCTGATGGCCGTCACGCGTGTTTCTGTGGCATCCAGATCAAATGTCAGGTCGATGTCTGTAATGGTGTAATCAGGCGCCCGGTAGTCGTGGCGATATTTAATGTGCGGCTGTTGCGTCATATATCCTTCTCGCATCGTTGTTATGTTGAGGCCATCCTGTTGCGGTGGCGCAAATATCTCAAAGTCTAAGCGGCCTGGCGGAGAGTTGCCATGCGCAATGCGCGCCGGCGCAGAAAAGGCTACAATTCAGTAACAATGGCACAATTGACCCTCGACCCGCCACCTGCAAATGTGGTGTGATCGCAGAGATTACTGTTTTATACTCCTGCGTCTTTAGGATTTTGTTAAACACCGGGCTCTGCTCCGCGGAAGAGGATGCTGAAACGCACCATGACTGGACACGCTTCCCCGATTTTGACCACGCTGCTTGATACCGATGCGTACAAGCTTCATATGCAGCAGGCCGTATATCATCGTTACTACGATGTCCCGGTTACCGCAGAATTTCGCTGTCGCAGCGATGAACAGCTTGGCCAGTATGCCGGCGAGATTCGCGCGCAAATTGATACCCTGCAAGAGTTAACCCTGAGCGATGATGAATTTGCCTGGCTCAGTAACCTGCCTTTTTTCCAGCACGACTATCTGACCTGGCTACGCGCCTTTCGCTTCAACCCGGCGCAGGTTGAGGTGCAGGACGAACGCGGCCAGCTGCGCATTCAGATCCGCGGCCCGTGGCGCGAGGTTATTCTGTGGGAAGTGCCGCTGCTGGCGCTGATCAGTGAAGTGGTACACCGCCACCGCACGCCGCAGATCGCCGCAGAGCAGGCGGTCGCACATCTGCAGCAAAAGCTCTCGGCGTTTCGGGCTCAGGTGGCCGATCTCGATATGTCCCGCTTTCAGCTGATGGATTTCGGCACGCGCCGCCGCTATTCGCAGGAAGTGCAGGAGACGATTGTCAGTACGCTAAAAGCAGACTTTCCGTGGCTGGTTGGCACCAGTAATTACGATCTGGCGCGTCGCCTGCAGCTGACGCCGGTTGGCACTCAGGCACACGAGTGGTTCCAGGCACATCAGCAGATCAGCCCGGTACTGGCCAACAGCCAGCGCGCGGCGCTGCAGTCGTGGCTGGATGAATATGATGACCAGCTGGGCATTGCGCTCACTGACTGCATCACCATGGACGCCTTTTTACGCGACTTTGGTCCCGGCTTTGCGCATCGCTATCAGGGGCTGCGCCACGACTCCGGCGATCCGGTTGAGTGGGGTGAAAAAGCCGTTGCGCACTATGAGCGGCTCGGCATTGATCCGCGCAGCAAAACGCTGGTGTTCTCTGACAATCTCAACCTGGATAAAGCGCTGGCGCTTTATCGTCATTTTGGCCAGCGTGCCAACGTGGTGTTTGGTATTGGCACGCGCCTGACCTGCGATATTCCGGGCGTAACGCCGCTTAATATCGTGATCAAACTGGTCAGCTGCAACGGCAAACCGGTGGCTAAACTCTCTGACAGCCCGGGTAAAACGATTTGTCAGGATAAAGCCTTTGTCCGTGCGCTGCGCAAAGCATTTGACCTGCCGCTGGTGAAACGCGCCAGCTGACCTGCCCCGGGCAGGGTCCGCTACCCTGCCCGCCGCCATTAAAATCACTCGCTTCCCGCAATTTTGCTTGTTTCCTGATGGCTCACAAGTAACATAGCAACACCCCTGAACGTGGGAGAATTGGCTGTTTCTGCCAGCACTGTGTGTCACCTGTGACGATAGCAAAGTGCGGCGGGACACCTGTTATTTCATCTATATATAGAGAGATTTTTATGAGCGTAGTGCCTGTAGCGGATGTACTGCACGGCCGGGTCGCGGTTGACAGTGAAGTCACCGTACGCGGCTGGGTGCGTACCCGAAGAGATTCCAAAGCCGGTCTTTCCTTTATCGCCGTTTATGACGGTTCCTGCTTTAATCCCGTTCAGGCTGTCGTCAATAATTCTCTGAATAATTATCAGGATGAAGTGCTGCGTCTGACCACCGGCTGCTCGGTCATTGTCACCGGCACCGTGGTGGAATCACCGGGCCAGGGTCAGGCATTTGAGCTGCAGGCCACCCGTGTTGAAGTGACCGGCTGGGTTGACGATCCCGACACTTATCCGATGGCCGCCAAGCGTCATAGCATTGAATATCTGCGCGAAGTGGCTCATCTGCGCCCGCGTACTAACCTGGTAGGCGCCGTCGCGCGCGTACGTCATACTCTGGCGCAGGCGCTGCATCGCTTTTTCCATGAGAACGGCTATTTCTGGGTTTCCACGCCGCTGATCACCGCGTCAGATACTGAAGGCGCTGGCGAGATGTTCCGCGTATCAACGCTGGATATGGAAAACCTGCCGCGCGATCCGCAGGGCAAGGTGGACTATGACAAAGATTTCTTTGGCAAAGAGGCGTTTCTGACCGTATCGGGTCAGCTGAATGCTGAAACCTACGCCTGTGCGCTGTCAAAAGTCTACACCTTTGGCCCGACGTTCCGTGCGGAAAACTCCAACACCAGCCGCCACCTGGCAGAATTCTGGATGCTGGAGCCGGAAGTGGCGTTTGCCACGCTGGATGACGCTGCAGCGCTGGCTGAAGCGATGCTGAAATATGTCTTTAAAGCGGTACTGAACGAACGTGCCGATGACATGGCGTTCTTTGCTGAGCGCGTGGATAAAGACGCCGTGGCGCGCCTTGAGCGTTTTGTTACCACCGATTTTGCTCAGGTAGACTATACCGATGCGGTTGACATTCTGCTGAAGAGCGGTCAGAGCTTCGAAAACCCGGTTTCATGGGGTGTGGATCTCTCTTCTGAACATGAGCGTTATCTGGCCGAGAAACACTTTAAGGCGCCGGTCGTGGTGAAGAACTACCCGAAAGATATTAAAGCGTTCTACATGCGTATGAATGATGACGGTAAAACCGTGGCGGCAATGGATGTCCTGGCACCGGGCATTGGCGAAATCATTGGCGGATCACAGCGTGAAGAGCGACTGGATGTGCTGGATGCCCGTCTGGCAGAAATGGGGCTGAACAAAGAAGATTACTGGTGGTATCGCGACCTGCGTCGTTACGGCACCGTACCGCATGCCGGCTTTGGTTTAGGGTTTGAACGTTTGATCGCCTATGTCACCGGCGTACAAAATGTAAGGGACGTTATCCCCTTCCCGCGTACCCCACGCAACGCGAATTTCTGATATCTGGTATTAAATATAAGAAATTCATATATATACCGAGGTCGGCACTGCCGGCCTTTTTTTATTTTTGTAAATCTTGAGATATCTCACAAAGTTCCGTAATTATTACAAATTGTCACACAATTTTTCTTTTTGATACTCAATTAGGAGATTTGAATCATTTTCGGGCTAGAAATAGCAACTGCGGAGTGAAAAGATGCGTGCAGACATATGAGACACCAAACTTCTTTCAGGGTTCCTGTAAAGTTTTCCTGACGGCAGTGGCAGGTGTCCAGATAACTCCAATGAGGGTAATAAATAATGATGAAGCGCAACATTCTTGCAGTGGTTATCCCTGCTCTGTTAGCTGCCGGTGCAGCAAATGCAGCAGAAATCTATAACAAAGATGGCAACAAACTGGACCTCTACGGAAAAGTTGACGCACGCCACACATTCTCTGACGACGCTGGCAACGATGGCGACGCCTCTTATGTGCGCTTTGGTTTCAAGGGTGAAACGCAGATTACCGACCAGCTGACCGGTTACGGCCAGTGGGAATACAACATCCAGGCAAACGTTGCTGAATCTCAGGGTACCTCAGGTTCCAAAACCCGTCTGGGCTTTGCCGGTCTGAAATTTGGCGACTACGGCTCATTCGACTACGGTCGTAACTACGGTGTAGGCTACGATCCACTGGCGTGGACCGACGTTCTGCCAGTATTCGGCGGCGACTCTGGCCGTTCTGACAACTTTATGCTGGGTCGTTCTAACGGTCTGGCGACCTACCGCAACAGCAACTTCTTTGGCCTGGTTGATGGCCTGGCGTTCGCTGCGCAGTATCAGGGTAAAAACGACGAAGCTGATACCGGACGCGATATTAGTAATGCGAACGGCGACGGCTGGGGTACTTCTTTAACCTATACCTCTGAGATCGGCGTAGGCATCTCTGCTGCGTACACCTCTTCTGACCGTACCAACGGCCAGCAGGCTAACTTCTACGGTAACGGCAGCGAGAAAGCTGACGCCTGGTCAACCGCGCTGAAATATGACGCGAACAACGTGTACCTGGCTGCGATGTACGGTGAGAGCCGTAACTCAACCTGGATCAGTACTTCTGTTGCTACTCCAGCTGGCGACCTTGATCGTGCAGGCGCAGTAAACAAAGAGCAGAAGTTTGAAGCCGTTGCTCAGTACCAGTTCGACTTCGGTCTGCGTCCATCCCTGGCTTACGTCCAGTCTAAAGGCAAGGACATCGAGACCTGGGGCGATCAGGACCTGTATAAGTACGTTTCAGTGGGTACTTACTACTACTTCAACAAAAACATGTCTACCTATGTTGACTACCAGATCAACCTGATGGATGAAAATGACTTTACCCGCGCAGCTGGCATCACTACTGATGACACCGTTGGCGTAGGCCTGGTTTACCAGTTCTGATCCTGCGGATCAGCACGGTTTAACCACGTAAAACGGAGCCTGATGGCTCCGTTTTTCTTTTCAGTGATCCACCTCGCAATTAGCAGTGCTTATATCCGCCACTGGCACAATTCTTTTTGAGATGGGCGGTTGGCAAGCCCCGCGTCTGACGTTAACCTGATAGCTCATTTCGCTAAAGTTCACCCAAACGGAACTGACTCATGTTTGAATCTATCTCTGCCGCACCTGCCGACCCTATTCTGGGGCTGGCCGATCTGTTTCGCGCTGATGACCGTCCGCATAAAATTAATCTGGGCATTGGCGTATACAAAGATGAAACCGGAAAAACGCCGGTGCTGACCAGCGTGAAAAAAGCTGAGCAGTATCTGCTGGAAAATGAGACGACTAAAAACTATCTGAGCATTGACGGGCTGCCCGACTTCGCCCGCTGCACTCAGGCATTGCTGTTTGGCAACGACAGCCCGCTTATCGCCGCGGGCCGCGCCTGCACGGCGCAGACGCCAGGCGGCACCGGCGCCCTGCGCGTCGCAGCGGATTTTCTTGCCACGCAGACCGGTGTTAAACGCGTCTGGGTGAGCAACCCAAGCTGGCCAAACCACAAAAACGTGTTTAACGCTGCCGGTCTTGAGGTGTGCGAATATCAGTATTACGACGCTGCAAACCATACGCTGGATTTCGATGGCATGCTGGCGGCGCTGCAGCAGGCGCAGGCGGGCGACGTGGTTCTGTTCCACGGCTGCTGCCACAACCCGACCGGCATTGACCCGACCCGCGAGCAGTGGCAGCAACTTGCAGCGCTGTCACAGGAAAAAGGCTGGCTGCCGCTGTTTGACTTTGCCTATCAGGGCTTTGCACGCGGCCTGGATGAAGATGCGGAAGGCCTGCGCATTTTTGCCGCCACCCATCAGGAGCTGCTGGTTGCCAGCTCTTACTCTAAAAACTTTGGCCTCTATAACGAGCGCGTCGGTGCCCTGACGCTGGTGGCGGCCAGCAGCGACACGGCTAAAACCGCGTTCAGCCAGGTAAAATACAGCATTCGTGCCAACTACTCTAATCCGCCGTCGCACGGTGCTGCTGTTGTCGCCACTATCCTCAGCAATGAGGCGCTGCGTACTATCTGGGTGCAGGAGCTGACCGATATGCGTCAGCGCATTCAGCGTATGCGTCAGCTGTTTGTGAACACGCTGGCGGAGAAAGGCGCACGCCAGGATTTCAGCTTCATTATTAAACAGAACGGCATGTTCTCATTCAGCGGTCTGACCAAAGATCAGGTAGTGCGTTTGCGTGACGAATTTGGCGTGTATGCGGTGAACTCAGGTCGCGTCAACGTGGCAGGCATGACGCCGGATAATATGTCGGCGCTGTGTGAAGCGATAGTCGCGGTACTGTAAGCGGAATGCGTGAACAGGCGGCGGGCGAAGTACTCACCCGCCGCTTTTTTATGGCTACTGCAGGAAAGGATTGCTCAGACGCTCACGTCCCAGCGTGGATACCGGCCCGTGCCCGGGCACAAAAGCAGTCCCGTCGCCCAGCGGCAGCAGTTTGGTTTTTATCGCGTTGATCAGATCGCTGTGGCTGCCCTGCGGGAAGTCGGTTCGCCCGACGCCGCCGCTGAAGATCACGTCTCCTGAGATCAGCAGCTTCCCGGCCCGATCAAAAAACACGATGTGCCCCGGCGTATGCCCCGGACAGTGCAGCACCTCCAGCGCCACGTTGCCCAGTTCCACCACCTCACCCTCTTCCAGCCAGCGATCCGGCGTCAGCGGAGCGCACTCCGGCAGACCAAACATCCGGCTCTGCGTGGGCAGATTATCGAGCCAGATCTTGTCCAGCTTATGCGGGCTCGTCACCGGTATCTGAAAATGGGCCGCCAGCTCTGCCGCCGCGCCGGCATGGTCGAGATGGCCATGCGTCAGTAAAATCTGCGCCGGCTTCAGGCCGCGCTCCGCCAGCACCGCTTTGATGGTTTCCGCGTCGCCGCCGGGATCGACCAGGGCTGCAACCCCTGTCTCTTCATCCCAGATCACTGAGCAGTTTTGTGAAAAGGCGGTAACCGGAATAATGTGATAATTCATAACGCTCCATGGCCGGCACACGCAGCGCTGCCGGCGTCAGGACCAGTGCCTTGCAGGCCCGGTATCGATGTGTACGAAGTTGCTGCGTGGATAATATCCTACACCACCCGCGCGCATAGATAACGCCGCTTTACGCACATTGCTCAGGGCAATGCCCTCAATATGGAAATCCATCGCCTGACCTTTGGTGTGGTAGCTATGCTTCGCCACGCCGGGGCCTGATTCACGCAGCATGTTGTTGGTCGACAGCGTGCGGTAGCCTGAAATGAGCTGTACCGGTTTGCGGGTATCCAGCAGCGCCTGCAGCCGATAGAGCTGGTCAAACAGATGCGGATCGATGCTTTTTACTTTATTTGCGCGGTAGTCGCGGAAAAAGTGATTAAGGCGCGCCAGCTCGTCGCGGTCGTAGCTTTTGCCGTTGAAAAACTCGGTTTTGAGGGTTTCACCGGTATGCATGTTGCTGAGCGTCAGAATACGCGGACGTGACGTTGACACAGAGGCCAGCGCTGAACCGGGAAGCAGGGAGAGGCCTGCTGCTGCGCCGCCAAGCAGCAGTAAGCGGCGACGCTGAGAATCGATATTAGCCATGAAACGAGGTTACCTGAATAAAACACAGTGAATGTGTAAAAAGTACACAAGGCCGCACAGTAACGGCAGCGTGGATATCAGTCAACCCGGAATCTGTCTCAGAATGTACAAAACCCGACCAGAAGCAAATTTCTGGCCGGGTCTGGTTTGCGTTTCACGCCCCGACAATCTGGCGAAAATCAGCACGCTACAGCAGGAGCTGCCCCGCTCTGGCCAGTACCTGGCTGCCGGAACGCGCCGTATTATCATAATTGTAAATATCTGTACGATATTGCGCCTGTCCATCATCGCTGACCCAGGCGGTCAGATAGTAAAGATTTACCGGAATACGATGCCGAATCGGCACATAGCGCGTATCACCCTGTTTCAGGGTGCTGGAGATGCGGCTGTCGTTCCAGCCGGCGTCCTGCAGCAGCAGGTTAGCCAGATCGGACGCTTTATTCACGCGTACGCAGCCGGAGCTGAGCGCACGGATATCGCGCTGAAACAGCCCATGATTAGGGGTATCGTGCAGATAGATGGCGTCTGAGCTCGGCATATTAAATTTATAGCGCCCCAGTGAATTGGTGGCGCCCGGCGCCTGACGGATGCGATACGGGAAACTGGCAGCAGAGACCATCTGCCAGTTGATCATGGTCGGATCGATCACTTCAGCGTCAGCGCTCCAGCCCGACAGCAGCGTATAGCCGTGCCGGTAGAGGTAACCGGGATCCTGCTTCACCTTCGGTACAATATCCTGACGCACCAGCGTGGTCGGCACGTTCCATGGTGGATTCAGCACCACATTGTTCAGCGCGCTGCGCATCAGCGGCGTTTTGCGATCGGGTCGCCCGACAATAACCCGCGATGAGAGCACCGTGCTGCCGTTGTTATAATAGGTCAGCGAATAGTTGGGAATATTCACCATTATTCCGTTATGCATATCATCCGGCAGCAGCCGCAGGCGCTGTATGTTCAGCGCCAGCAGTGAGGCGCGCATCTGCGGTGAGACATTCAGCCACTCGCGGGTGCGCGGACCAATTGCCCCGTCATCCGCCAGCCCCTGCCAGTGCTGAAAGCGCTTGACGCCTTCAACCAGTTCAGCGTCATAAACATTGCTGGCTGCAGGAGGCGTATTGGCCAGAATATTTCCTGCCGGCTGCGGCGCCGGCGTCGGGAGATCGGTCACGCTGGTGGCGGACGGACTCACTGCCACCGGCTGGTTGCTTTCACTGACCGGCACGGTGCCCGCCGGTACTGCATCCTCATCAGGCGCAGGGGTGGTGGTGTGACCGGATGCGGTCAGCATACCGGTTCGCTGGAGAATTTCCCGCAGCGCCGGCACATCATCACTGACCTGCCCCGGACGCAGCGTCGCTTTATCGCGCAGCTGCGGCCAGGGACGGTTATCTGTCAGCAGCGTCTTCAGCGCCGCATGCATCGGCTGATACTGCGGATGCTGCGGCTGCAGTGAGGCCACAAACGCGCGGCTGCCGCCTGCGTTGACCGCGTTCTGCCACTGATTGATCGCTGACAGCGACGGCATGGTGAGCCGGTAGGGCACATTGCTGTAAAGCCAGGTTTCACCCTGCGCCGGTACGCCCGCCACAAACTGCAGGTAACCCAGCATGGCATCGCTCAGCACCACATCGCGCGCAAAGCCTTTAATGTCCGGATCGGTCAGCCGCTCAACCCAGCGGCTGAACTGTGGCTGCACGCCTGAAAGCGCGACCTCAGCCAGCTGCTGCTGAAACGCCTGTACCGCATCGCGGTCCTGCCAGAGCGGCGCCATTCCGCGCGCTGCATAAAGACCCGCCAGACCCGGCAGGTAAAAAGGGCGATCGCTGGCACTGAATGCCTGCAGGATCTGCTGCTGGCTGGCCGCCACTGACGTGGTGCCGTGCCCGCCGGCTGTCATGCTGGCGGTTTGTGCAGCCTGCCCTGAGGCCAGCGGCACGCCTGCCAGCACAACGCTAAACACCAGCGCCATGCGATTAAATCTGAACATTTTACTCAGCAACATCCCTGCCCCCTTGTTACCTGAGACGCAGCCTGCCCTGTGCGCTGCGTACAACCTGACTTTCATGATGAGTATATAAAGAAAAAACGGCATTCGCCTCTCAGGGCCAATGCCGTTTACAGATTAACGCTGGTTGCGCGGTTTAACCAGACAGGCGCTTAGCTATTTTGCGTTTCCAGCCCCAGCTCGCTTTGCGCCGTTTTTACCGGTGCCGGATCGGCGGAAAAACCACGCAGACCTACCACGTGGACATGCTCCGTATTGTTAAATACTTTACGAACCAGTTTGTACGTGGTGCCCTTTTCCGGACTGATATTTTCCGGGGCGGCGATCACCAGCTGCATCTCCAGGCGCTCACAGAGTTCAAACAGCGTCGCGATTGAGCGGGCATCCAGACGCGCCGCTTCATCAAGGAACAGCAGGCGGCACGGTGAGATATCTTTGCCGCGCAGACGACGCGACTCCTCTTCCCAGCTCTGCACCACCATTACCAGAATCGACATCCCGGTACCAATCGCCTCGCCGGTTGAGAGCGCCCCGCTTTCCGCACGCAGCCAGCCGTCAGAACCCCGGTTTACCTCCACTTCCATCTCCAGATAGTTGCGGTAATCCAGCAGCTCCTCACCAATGGTCTGCGGCGTACGCTGGCCCATATCGATCTGCGGATTAAGACGCTGATAGAGTTTGGCCAGCGCTTCTGAGAATGTCAGCCGGTTACTGGTAAAGAGATCCTGATGCTGCTCGTGCTCTTCGGAGAGCGTGTCCAGTAGCGTGGCGTGCGTTTCACGTACGTTGACGTTAAGCCGCACGCTTTTCACCTGACCAAAACTCACCGTCTGCAGCCCCTGGTTAAGCTGCCGGATGCGGTTCTGTTCGCGCTGAATAGTCTTGCGAATAATGTTGGCCGCACTGCGTGAGCTGATCGCCAGCGTCTGCTCACGCGCCGTCAGCTCTTCGGTCAGACGGTTGAGTTCAATCTCCATCTGCTCAATCGCCTCGACCGGATCGTCGGTGCGGATAATATCCTGACGGATACGTTCGCGCAGATGCTGATAGACGGCGATAAAGAACTGAATTTTACGCTCCGGACGTTTGGGATCTTCTGACATACGCAGAACATCACGCAGGTGCTCATTATCCGCCACCGCAAGGCGCAGCGCGCCCAGGGCTTTATCGGACATCGAGCGCAGCTCGTCACCGCTCATATAGGCCAGCTCGCGCCGGTGCAGCCGTCGCTCCACGCCGTTGTCTTTCACCAGACGCAGCACGGAGCACCAGCCCGCTTTGGCACTGACCACCTGCTCACGCAGTATGCGGTAATCGCGTTCCAGTTTGCGCAGCTTTTTCTGCAGGCTGTCCATTTCTGCTTCGCAGAACGTCAGCTGTTTTTCCAGCTGGTTACGCCGGGCGCGGTTATGACTGAGCGCGGTATAGAGCTCATCGCGCCGGATACGCGCCCGCTCTTCCGCGCTGGCATCGGCATGAACGCCGATATCCTGCATCTCCTGCTGCAGCTCTTTCAGCATGTCGCGTTTGGCATCGTGCGAACTGCGCAGCGAGGCCAGTACCTGCGAGTATTGCGTCAGCTGCGCCTGATGTTCACGCAGGCGTTCACGGGCGCGGCTGCGCTCACCTTCAGCCTGCTCCAGACGCTGCCGCAGCTTCTCAGAGAGATCGTTGTTGCCGGTCAGCATACCGGCTGAATCGGCATAGCTGAAGTGGGCGCGGCGCTGTACCACTTCCGTCAGCGCAAACGCCTGCTGGCGTGCACTGAGCTGCTGCGCCTGCGCCTGCTGGTAGTCGCGCTGCAGCTGGTCGTGCTGCTGCGGATCGTTCTGCAGCACCGCCACCAGCGACTCCAGCTTGCTGAGTTTGCTGCCGTGCTGGTGCAGGAAGCGTGCCGCCTCCTGCGCCTCTTCGACCCGCTCGCGGATCTCTTCGCAGCGATCCGGCAGGGTGTCATCCAGCAGCAGGTTTACGCGCGGCAGCAGGCGGTTAAGCTGGGCGACGCCGTCGCGCGCCTGTTCAAACTGCGCGCGCTGCTGCTGATTATTACTCTCATGCTGCGCCAGCCCGCGCTCCAGCTCACTGCGCCGGCTATTAAGCTGACGGATTTGCGCTTCCGGATCGTCATCAAACGCAACTGCCAGATGGCTGCCGATAAAGCGGCTGAAAGACTGATGCAGACGCTGCGTTTTCTGTACGTCAAAAGAGAGCGTCGCGTAGCGTTCTGCCAGCCTGTCGCGTTCAATGCCCAGCAGTTCAAGCTGATTTTCACGCGCGGCACGGCCAAACAGCGGCACCTTAGGAAAACGCGAATAGCGCCACTGACGTTCTGCGACTTTCACCACAACGGCCTTATCCAGCTCCTCTACGCTGAATACGCTGTCATCAAAGGATTGCGGATCGCCTTCAATCAGATAGAGATCTTCCGGGCACTCTTCCAGCCCTTCCAGCTGCTCGCGTATCAGCGCGAGATCCGGCACCACGATGGCGTGGCGCGAAGGCCCATAGAGCGCAGAGAAATAGGGTGCATCGTCCAGCGTGACATCGTCATAAATTTCTGACAGCAGCACGCCGCCAAACCGTTCTGCCAGCTGGGTGAGACGCGCATCTTCCGCGCCGCCAGGCTGACTGAGGCGTTCAATCTGCTGCTCAATCTCGCGTTTACGCGCCGCAACTTCATCGCGCTCGACGGTGGTTTCACGCTCGCGCTCCAGCAGCTGCTGCATAAAGGCGGTCACCTGCTGACTGCTGCTCAGCTGCTCACCGGTCTGTTCACTGAGCTGCGTCAGGATTTCCTGAGCGGCCAGCCAGTGCGGTGCGCGGGCCGTCAGCGTTGCGATACGTTCGCGCAGCTGCTCCAGCTCCTGACGCATCTGCATGCGCTGTTCACCAGCTTCTGCAACGGTCGCGCTAAGCTGCTCAATCTGCGCTTCCAGTTCGCGCTGAAGCCCTTCCAGCGCGTCTGCTTCATAATGCTGGCCCTGACGCTTGCAGAACTCTGCCAGCAGGCGTTCAGCCTCATGCTGCTCGCGCAGGCGGCCTTCGGATTCGTTCAGGCGCAGGCGCAGTGACGCCAGCTGGTCAGCATAGTGGCGCTGATTCGCGGCGTCGCGCAGCAGCTGACGGCCCACCTGCCAGGCGTCCTGACGGCTGACATCACCGGCAATACTGGTCACCAGCGCCAGCGCCTGCTCGAACTGGCTGTGCGCGGCTTCCGCCATGCTCAGTTTCTGCTCCAGACGCAGCAGCTGGCTGGTCGCCTCTTCGTCGCGTGCCTGGAACGTCTCCAGCCAGTCAGCGGCGTTATCAATGGTCAGATCCGGCAGCTGACAGCGCGTACGCGCTTTTTCCAGCGCCTGCAGCGCCTGCTGATACTGAATAGAGCGCGTCTGCTGAACATCCAGCGCCTGCTGGAAATCAGCCAGCTGACTTTTCAGCTCATCCACTTCAATCTCTGCCGCTTCGGCGCGCGCCTCATTCTCTTCCTGAAGCTCACGCGCTTCAGCAACGACCTCATTCTGCTCTTCCAGCCGGTAGCTCAGCTCTTCCAGATCGGCATCATAACGCGCGATTTTCTCCTGCTGGCGCATTGCGGTCTGTACCAGATTGAGATGATCGCTGGCCGCCTGATAATCGATCTCCAGATCGCTTTCCGCGGCGCTGTGCTCAGCCAGCTCACGCGCCATTTCCACGTGACGATACTGCTCCGACACCAGCTGATTGCGGCTGCTGAACAGCTCATTACGTAGCTGCAGCGCCCCGTCCAGATGCACACGCCGTTCGTTTGCATGGCGCATATAGTCAGCTGAAACGTAGCTGGTTGCTTCGGAGATCAGATGTTTAAACAGATCGCGATCGGACTGGGTGACGCGAATCGCTTCCAGCGTCATGCGGTTTTCACGCAGTGCCGCTTCCATATCCTGAAACGCTTTACGCACGCCGCCGTTTTCCGGCAGCAGATAGTCGCGCAGCGAACGGGTGATGGCGCTGGAGATACCGCCGTAGAGGGACGCCTCAATCAGCCGGTAGAATTTACTGCGATCGCTGGCAGAACGCAGGCGACGCGGCACCACGCCGAGTTCAAACAGCATCGCGTGATAGTCAGTAATGGAGTTGTACTGACGGAACTGCACCCCTTCCTGCGCCTCAACGCGATCCTTAACCTCGGTCAGCGGCAGCACGCGCGCCTGACGGCTGTTGAGGATCTCGGTCAGCATGTCTGTGGGCAGCGCATCGGCGGGCAGACCATGAATACTGAACGGTTTGATATCCACTTTCTTATCGCGTCCGGCAACCTGCTGCAGACGCACCCCGACCACAACGCGCTGGTGGCGTGAATTGACCACATCCAGCACCGAATAGCAGACGCCGGCGCGCAGCTTGCCGTGAAGCCCCTTGTCGCGGGAGCCTGAAGTAGCACCCGCTTCCGTTGTATTACGGAAGTGCAGCAGGGTTAAATCGGGGATCATCGCCGTAACAAATGCGGCCATGGTGGTGGATTTACCGGCACCGTTACCGCCGGAAAGCGTGGTGACCAGCTCATCGAGATCAAAGGTGCGGGCAAAAAAGCCATTCCAGTTGATCAGTGTCAGCGAACGAAACTTACCGCGTTCAATCATGCCTGCTTCTCCTCCGCGTTATCGGTCGCATCACCTGTGTCCGCATGTTCATTCTCCTGATCCGCCTCATCGGCTGTAGCAGAAACGGCAGCCTCTTCGGGCGTCATCGCTTCACCGACCCGGATCAGACGCAGCTGCGCCTCGCGCGGATCGTCGCCGCTGCGGACGTCAGCACCAAAGCGAAAGACTGATTCCATAATGCGAAATTTGCTGCTGTCGTTACCCATAAACCACACCATCCCCAGGCGGCGCAGACGGCTCAGCGAGGCGCGCATCTTCTCCTGCAGACGGGTGCGATCGAGATCGGAACCGGTCGAACGCTGATTAACCAGCTTGAGCAGCTTGTGTTCATCCGCCAGCGACAGCAGCTCATCATAGAGCTCCTGCTGGGTAAAAATCCCCTCGTTTGCCAGGCGCTCCGGGCTCAGATAGAGATAACAGAGAATTTTGCCTACCATCATATCCAGCTCGGAGAGCACCGAGCGTGGAATCAGCGTGGTTGAGCGCGGCCGCAGATAGAAAAAGCCTTCTGGCGCGCGGATCAGCTCCACGTTATAGCGGGCATAAAACTCTTCGAGATAGTTTTGGTAATCCATCAGAAAAGCGTGATTATCCAGCTCTTCGATACCGATATGCCGGCCCGCGCGCAGCTGACTGTCGAGCGCCGGAAAAAGAGGGTTGGCCAGCGCCAGTGCCAGTTTAACCGGCATCACTTGTTCAATATTTGTCGATGACATGCGCCTGCACCTTGGCTCCGTAATCATTAATGGTCTGCCATTCTGCTGGCAAACCGGCTAAATCTGCTTCAGCAACGCCCAGCCGCACCGCCTGATCGATCACGATACGCGCCAGATCGAAATGGCGCGCACGCGGATATTGCGCAAGGTATTCACGCATGACGGTGGCAAGGTGCAGCGGTTTTTGCTCACGGCGATACACAGCCAGCGCCTCTTCAATCATGGCGGCCAGCTGCTCGCGGATCTCGTTAAACTCTTCATACTCCATTTCCGGCGGAAGCTCGCCCATGACCTCGTCGTTACGCAGCGTCATCTCTTCATCGCGCATATCGAGCAGGCGGTCAGCGCTGGCGTAAGTCAGCATCCACGGCCGATCAAAATAGTTCTGTACCGACTGACGCAGTCGCTGAGCAAAGACCCGGTTCTTATCCATATCAATCGCAGTACGGATAAACTTGTGTACGTGACGGTCATAGCCGATCCAGAGGTCAATCGCCTGCTGGCCCCAGCTGATGATGCGATCGAGTTTGTTCTGCAGGTCATAAACCAGTTTATCGACAAAGCCGAGATCGGGACTGCTCAGCGTGGCATCCTGAATGCGCAGCAGGTTTGCCTGCAGCTTATCGCCTGCGGCCTCCAGCGTATCCTGCAGTTCACGCAGCGTGCCGGAAGTTTCAGAGAGCAGCAGTTCACAGCTGGAGATCGCGGCGCGCCAGTCTTTATTGAGCAGCGCGGCAATATCATTTTTTACCGTCTGCTGCTGCTCATCCATCAGACGCTGCGTCATATCAATGCTGTCAAAAATCTCCGCAACGGAATATTTCAGCGGGGCAAATACGTTGCGGTGCCAGTGAAATTCATCACCATCTTCTTCAGCGGCATCCGCAGCGCGCTTCAGCTCCTGACCCACAATTGAGAGCTGCATCGAGAGACGCAGCGTGGAGAATTCGCGCTGGCGGATATAGTAGTCAGTGATGCCAATTCCCAGCGGCGTCAGGCGGTAGATAGCGTGCCCTTCAGACACTTCGCTGGTAAACCGGTTAATCAGCCGCTGCCGGACCAGATCGTTAATCGCATTGTTCGCACGTACCTGTACGGTTTCATGCGTCTGTTCAAACGCTTTGCTGACGTGACGAAACGCGTCAGTCAGTTCACCTTCACTCATCTCACCGTCCATGCGCTCACCGTTGAGGGTGGCAATGGCCAGCAAAAAGGCCAGACGTTCTACCGGCAGCGCAAGCGAAAAATCGTTTTTGCGTGCCCAGGCCACCAGTTCTGGCACCGTCTGGGAAAAATCGCTCATAGTTGATCCTTTTACCTGGGTTTGCGCGCCGTCACATGGATATAACGCCCTAAGCTTAAAAAGGGCTCCTGACGACAGTAGCGCCGCTCCATTTCAATAATCTCTTCCACGCTCTTACCTGCACCGGGCTGCGGCTTCATGTAGTCACTGAACACACGAATACCGGTGCGCTGTTCAATCACAAAACCGCACTGCGTCAGCCACTGATAAACATCCTGCGGCTCGCGCGGAAAATCGGGCGACAGGGTACGCTTTTTGCGTTTAGTCATGTTGGCGCGCAGGTAGCCGAAATTGCCCAGCGTAAGCGTGCGGAACGTCAGCCCGTGCGCGTTATAAAACATCAGTGAAAGCACGCCGCCCGGCTTCAGTGTCTGCCACAGCGCCTGCAGCACGGCCTGCGGATCGGCGACCCACTCCAGCACCGCGTGAAACAATACCAGATCGACTGGCGTATCCAAATGCTCGCCCACCTGCTGGGCGCTGATTTGCCGAAACTGCATGTTGTGACTGACGCCGGCTTCCTGCGCATGTGCCGCAGCCAGTTTCAGCATCTCAGCGGAGAGATCGCACAGCATAACCTGATGCCCGCGTGCAGCGAGTCCGCTGGAGATTTGCCCCACGCCGCCGCCGGCATCCAGTACTGACAGCGGCCCGGCAGGCAGCGACGGCAGCAGCGCCTCCAGCTCATCCCACAGGATGGCCTGACGCACCAGCCCTTTGCGGGTGCCGTAAATGTTTTGCGAGAATTTATCCGCCAGATCGTCGAAATTACGATCCTGCATGGTGTGCGCTCCGGTTTGCGGCAGTTAACTTGTGCTATTTTGTCACAGGCTCACCAGGAATGAACCTTTCACGCTGCAGTAACTGTCTGGCTGCTGTTTTTTCAGACAAAAGGAGTAAAAAAGGATGTTATTTGCCTTAAAAAAAATCATCGGCGGTTTGCTTCTGCCTTTGCCGCTGCTGTTACTGCTCATGGGTGCCGGACTTTTACTGCTCTGGCTTACGCGCTGGCAGAAAAGCGCCAAAGTTTTACTCTCTGTCAGCTGGCTGCTGCTGCTGCTGCTGAGCCTGCAGCCGGTGGCCGATCGTTTGCTGCTGCCGCTGGAAAACCGCTACCCGACGTGGAACGGAACGGCGCCGGTGGCCTGGATTGTGGTGCTGGGCGGCGGCTATACCTGGAACCCTGACTGGGCACCAGGCTCTAACCTGATAGGCAACAGCCTGCCGCGCGTGACCGAGGGCGTGAGGCAGTGGCGACGTAATCCGCAGGCAAAGATGATCTTTACCGGTGCAGCGGCGGGCCGGAATCCGCGCAGCAACGCAGCGGTTGCTGCCGATGTCGCAATAAGTCTCGGCGTGCCGCGTAACGCCATCATTACGCTTGATTCGCCGAAAGATACCGCCGAAGAGGCGCAGGCGGTGAAACACATTACGGGCAGCAGCGCATTTCTGCTGGTTACCTCTGCAAATCATCTGCCGCGCGCGATGGCTTTTTTCCACCACGCCGGGCTGGCACCGATTCCGGCGCCGGCCAATCAGATGGCGATCGTCTCGCCGCTTAACAGCTGGGAGCGCGCGCTGCCCTCGCCACTCTGGCTGAGCCACAGTGAACGGGCCATCTATGAGACGCTGGGACAGATCTGGCAGCACCTGCGCGGTCAGTCGGGCAGCCGTGACGACGCTGCACCCTGATTTCTGAAAGAGAAAGTATCAGACAGAGCCAGCGGCGTTGCGCCTGCTGGCCTGATAGTGAGATTAGCGCTGCATCGCCGCGCGGACGCGCGCCAGATCGTCTGGTGTATCCACGCCCACGCTCGGAACCGTTGTGGCAACGGCCACATGGATTTTTTCGCCATACCAGAGCACGCGCAGCTGCTCCAGTAGTTCAATCTGCTCCAGCGCACAGGGCTGCCAGGCAACGTAGCGGCGAATAAAGCCGGCGCGATAGGCATAAATGCCAATATGACGCAGCAGCGTATCCCCTGCATGCTCACGCGACTGCGCATACCGCTCGCGATCCCAGGGAATGGTGGCACGCGAAAAATAGAGCGCATAGCCCTGCCGGTCGGTCACTACTTTAACCGCGTTCGGGTTAAACGCCTCATCGGCATCAGCGATTGGCACCGCCAGCGTAGCCATACCGGCCTCTGCCGCAGCGAGGTTCTCTGCCACCTGACGTACGATCCCGGCCGGGATCATCGGTTCATCACCCTGAACGTTAACAATGATAGTGTCATCGTCAAAGTTGCAGGCTTCAATGACCTCCGCCAGCCGCTCGGTACCGGACTGATGATCAGCCCGCGTCATACAGACCTCCCCGCCGGCCGCAGTCACTGCCGCGGCTACTTCAGGATGATCGGTCGCGACAATCACGCGATCGGCTCCTGACTCCCGTGCGCGCTCCATAACGTGCACGACCATGGGCTTACCATGAATATCGACCAGCGGTTTACCCGGCAGACGCGTTGAGGCGTAGCGCGCCGGAATAATGGCAACAAAACTCATGGATGGATCTCTTCAGCCGTCAGCGTCCGCGCTTCGGTTTCCAGCAGCACCGGAATGCCATCCCGGACCGGGAATGCCAGTCCGTCAGGTTTGCAGATAAGTTCCTGCTGCGCCTTATTGAAGTAGAGCTTTCCGTTACACACCGGACAGGCCACAATCTCAAGTAAACGGTGATCCATACTTTTCTCCTTTCAGGATCGGGGTCAGATAGCCAGCATACCATAGCGGTTGCCAGACACTATTACGCGCCGCGGCCCAGCCGGGTGATATCGTCAAGCAGCGGTGCCAGCGCCGCGCCGGAAAGCTGCGCCTCTACCGGCAGATACCACCAGTTGTCGCGCGCAAATCCACGGCACTTCACCGCATCTTTCTCGGTCATCAGCAGACACTGTCCGCTCAGCGTCAGGCCGGCAAGCTCTGGCTCGCTGTAAGCGTGATGATCGGCAAACGCGATCTCCGCCACTGTTTTAACGCCCTGCTGCTGCAGCGTGGCGAAAAAGCGCGGTGGATGACCGATGCCGGCCATCGCCACAATCTCTGGCAATGTACTCAGCGCAGCGGTTTCGCCTGATAACAGATTCACCGCCAGCCCCGGCTGCAGCGTCATGGCAATTTCCGTCCCGGTTGCGTGGCCGCCATTAACGATCACCGCATCCACCTGCTGCAGCCGGTGCGCCCGCTCACGCATGGGTCCGGCGGGTAACCACCAGCCGTTGCCAAAGCGGCGCATACCATCCACCACCACAATTTCGCGATCGCGCTGCAGCGCATAGTGCTGCAGACCATCATCTGTAATGATGATATCCAGCGAATGCGCCGCCAGCAGAGCTTCAATGGCCTGACGGCGCCGGGGCGCTACGGCCACCGGTACGCCGGTGCGCTGCGCAATCAGTACGGGTTCATCCCCTGCTTCTGCCGTTGAGGTTTTCTCTGTTACCAGCAGCGGATAGTGTGCCGCTTTACCGCCGTAACCGCGTGACACCACACCCGGACGCAGACCGCGCGCCTGCAGCGCTTCCACCAGCCAGATCACTACCGGCGTTTTGCCGTTGCCCCCTGCCGTCAGGTTGCCTACCACAATTACCGGACGCGGTGCCCGCCAGCTTTTTTGCCAGCCACGCTGATAGCTCAGGCGAATCAGCCAGGTGATGGCGCCATACAGCAGACTGAATGGCCATAAAAGCAGCCACAGCGGCGAGCGTCCGCTCCAGATGCGTTCAATCATTGACCGAACTGTAACTTATGCAGCTGCGCATAAGCCCCTTTCTCTGCCAGCAGCAGTTCGTGCGTACCGCGTTCAACAATACGGCCATCTTCGACCACAACGATCTCATCCGCTTTTTCAATCGTAGAGAGGCGGTGTGCAATTACCAGCGAGGTCCGGTTTTTCTGCAGCTCATCCAGCGCCGACTGAATGGCGCGTTCTGACTCCGTATCCAGCGCAGATGTCGCCTCATCCAGAATCAGAATCGGGCAGTCACGCAGCAGCGCGCGCGCAATCGCAATACGCTGGCGCTGACCGCCTGAAAGCAGCACGCCGTTTTCACCAATCACCGTATCCAGGCCTTTATCCATTTTGTTAATGAAGTCCATGGCGTGCGCCATGGTGGCGGCCTGTTCAATCTGTGCCCGGCTATAGTCACCGTTGCGCGCATAAGCAATGTTGTTCGCGATGGTGTCATTAAACAGATGCACATTCTGCGATACCAGCGCTACCTGATTACGCAGCGAGCGCAGGGTGTATTCGCGCAGATCGTGCCCATCCAGCAGAATTTCGCCGGAATCGATATCATAAAAGCGCGTCAGCAGGCTGGCCATGGTGGATTTACCCGAGCCGGAACGGCCCACCAGTGCGACCGTTTTACCCGCTGGCAGCGTCAGGTTGATATCACGCAGCGCCGGGATCTCACGCCCCGGGTAGGTAAAGGTCACGTTGCGGAACTCAACGTCGCCTTTAGCTCGCTCAATCGTGCGCGTGCCGTTATCCACTTCCTGCTCACTGTCGAGGATGGAGAACAGCGTCTGGCAGGCTGCCATACCGCGCTGGAACTGAGCGTTGACGTTCGTCAGCGATTTCAGCGGCCGCATCAGGGCAATCATCGAAGAGAAAACCACGGTAATGGTACCGGCGGTCAGCGTTTCCATCACGCTGGGAAAACTGGCGGCATAGAGCACAAATGCCAGCGCCAGGGAGGCGATAAGCTGGATCACCGGATCGGAGATGGAGGAGGCAGATACCAGCTTCATCCCCTGCTGACGCATTTTGTTGCTGACCTGAGAGAAACGTTCCGCTTCCACTTCCTGACCGCCAAAAATCAGCACTTCTTTATGCCCTTTCAGCATCTGTTCTGCGCTGGTAGTGACCTGGCCCATGGTGTTCTGCATGTTTCGGCTGATGTTGCGAAAGCGCTTTGAAACGGTGCGGATAGCGAACGAGACCAGCGGTGCCAGCAGGATCAAAATCAGTGAGAGCTGCCAGCTGTAGTAGAACATCATGATAAACAGGCCGATGATCGAGGCGCCTTCGCGCACCACGGTTACCAGGGCACTGGATGAGGAGGAAGCCACCTGTTCTGAGTCATAGGTGATACGCGACAATAGCGTGCCGGTGGACTGCTGATCAAAGAATGCCACCGGCATTCCCATCATGTGCCCGAACAGACGGCGACGCATATTCATCACTACATTACCGGAGACCCAGGAGATGCAGTAGCTGGAGATATAGCTGGTGACGCCACGTATCAGCATCAGGCCCATAACAGCCAGTGGCATCCACAACAGAACAGATTTGTCCGCTTTACCGAAACCATCATCCAGTAAAGGTTTCAACAGGGAGAGCATTAGGGTGTCGCCTGCCGCATTAAGCACCAGTGCCACGGCGGAGACGATAAGGCCAGCTTTATGCGGCGCAATCATTGGCCAGAGCCGGCGGAATGTCTGCCAGGTTGAGAGATCTTTGTCTTGATGCATTATTTATTCACGCTGTTTGAAATAGCCGCTCATTCTACCTGGAATCATCTTTGACGCCAAACCACTGATGATACCAGCGTGGCTTTATTTGCTCGCGCAGCCCCTGCATCTGCCAGCGACCCTGGCTGACACGAATACGGATTTGCCCAGAGCGTGCAGTATCTGCCCAGAGATAGCCCTGCTCCCGGTAACGCTTTACCACCGACTGAGCCGGCATACGCCAGGCGTTGTAGCGCGCCACTGAAGCCACCGCCGCTTCGCCCGCTATATGTCGCAGAAACAGGGACGTAGAGGAGGTCCGGCTGCCGTGGTGCGGCACCTGAAGCAGTGTAGCCTGCAGCTGACGCTTTTCCAGTGCCGCCAGTTTGCGCTCTCCCGCCTGTTCCAGATCGCCAGTCAGCAGCAGGCTTACGCGGCCATCATCCACCCGCACCACGCACGAATCATTATTGTGCCCGGCTACCGGCAGGGCTGGCGGCCACAAGGCGGTAAAACGCAGGCGTCCCCACTGCCACTGCTGGCCGCGCACGCACGGCAGATGCCCGGGCTCCCCAAGCGCGCTGCGGATTGTCAGCCCAGGCCGGGCGCGTAGCAGCGCGTTCAGCCCGCCACGGTGGTCGAGATGCCGGTGGCTCAGTATGACGCCCTGCAGCGTGCGCCCGGTGTAGTTCAGCCAGGGTAAAATCGTGCGTTCCCCCGCATCGCCCTGCTGCCACGCCGGGCCGGTATCATAGAGTACCACCTCCTTTCCCTGCGTAATCGCGACCGCCAGACCATGACCTATGTCGAGAAAATCGACTTGCCACTCGCTCTGCTCTGCATCGGTACGCCCCAGTAGCAGCGCCAGTAACAGGCTGGCGAAGCGGGCCGACGTGCGGGCAATCAGCCCGCTGCGCCACAGCAGTAATCCTCCCCAGATCACTACGACAGCAGGCAGCGTCTGATGCAGGCTCAGCCAGCCGGCGGGCAGCCACTGGAGGCTCAGTACCAGATAGTCCACCGAACGATCGGCTAACCACCACAGTGGCTGTGCCGCCTGTTGCAGTGGCACAAGCAGCGCCAGCAATAGCAGCGGCACCGTAATAAATGAGATAACCGGCACGGCCAGCAGATTAGCCAGCAGCGCAGTCAGGCCGATGCCCTGAAACAGAAAAATCTGCAGCGGTGCCATCAGAACCATCATACCGAGCTGCAGGTGCAGTAGCTGCAGCGGCAGCCAGCGGCGCTGCGTCCGATAAGGATTTGGCAGCGCAAACCAGCTGAACCAGATAATCAGCGTCGCCACTGCCAGCACTGAGAGCCAGAAGCTTTCCGACAAAACTGCCAGCGGATCGAATACAAGCAGTGCCCCTGCGCATAGCAGCCAGATTTGCCACGCGCTAAGCTGCCAGCCCGCTGCACGTATAGCGCTCCAGAGCGTCAGCGCCAGCATCGCACGCTGCGCGGGCGCATGACTGCCGGCAATCCAGCAGTAGAGAGCAGCGGTCAGCCAGCTGACGATCAGCGGAAACCGCCAGCTGATATGACGGGCAGGTAACGGAAACTGGACGGCGCGTGCCAGCAGCCAGCCAATACTGGCTGCCAGCGCAATATGCATGCCGGAAATGGCCATCAGGTGCGCGGTGCCGGTCTCACGCAGAAGCTGGCGCAGCGGCGCCTGCATCTGCGATCGATCGCCAAACGCCAGCGCCTGCAGAATTGCCGGCTGCTTTAGCTCACCAAACGCAGCCTGATAGCGAGCCACCCGTGTGGCCCGCAGGCTGCAGCGTTCTGAAATCTGCTGCTGATGCATAATACGTCCCTGCAGCGGCATATGATTTGCAACCCGAACGCGCTGCAGATCGTATCCTCCTTCATTCAGGCGACCATGTACTGCTCGCAGCCGCAGCCGCATGTGCCAGCGCTGCCCCACGCACCAGTTTTCTGCTTTACTCACATTGCTGATCTGTACAAAAAGCGGCGGAAACTGCAGCCGTCCGTCAACGCGGATAAGCCTGACCAGCAGCTGATTTTGCTGTGGGTCAGCTGCACTAATAGTGACCGTGGCGTCAACCGGCCGCAGTGTGAGCTGCTCCATTGCATTCAGCAGACTGCGTGCTTCACCCTGTGCCCAGCACGCCACCAGCAGAGACAAACCTGCCAGCGCAGCAGTTTTATGTGGCAGATGCAGCAAAAGAAGAGCGACAACAGTCAGTATGATCAGCGTGGTGCCGGATGGGATCTGCGGCAACAGCAGCAGAGGCAGCGTGGCAAGAATGGCGATCCCTGCGCCGGTGGTCCATGTAATAGGCATATTTCTCTCCGTCAGACAGCACTATAGTGCGGCAGTCAGGAAGAGAGAGGAGGTAGCAAGAAATGAATTTGCGTCAGCGCATCGGCACTTTTTCGGATACGTTGATATAAATTACAGCGCGCCGGGATCGCGCTCGCAAACCGCAGAGAAGCGGCAAAAAAAAACGACACCCGGAGGTGTCGCTTTATGGTTCGGTAACGGCTTAGCCGTAGATATTTGCACGGTCACGCAGTTCTTTGCCTGGTTTGAAGTGGGGAACGTATTTACCTTCCAGTTCCACTTTGTCACCCGTTTTCGGGTTACGACCAGTGCGCGGTGCGCGGTAGTGCAAAGAAAAGCTGCCGAATCCCCGGATTTCGATGCGCTCGCCCTGTGCCAGCGTAGTGGCCATGTGCTCAAGCATCTCTTTGACCGCATCCTCAACGACTTTCGCCGGAATATGAGTATGCTGGCCAGCAAGTCTTTCAATCAGTTCTGACTTGGTCATGAATCCTCCGGTTAATCCCTGTTTGGAAAGGTATGACAGCTTTTACCGAAACCGGACGATAATACTATCGTCCGGTGCTTCGGGTCGATTACTCGCCTTTAGCCGCTTTGAACGCTTCAGCCATTGCGTTAGAGAAGTTGCTTTCATCCTGTTTGGTGTTAACAGTGTTGATAGCTTCTTTCTCATCAGCCTGGTCTTTAGCACGTACAGACAGGCTCACAACGCGGTTCTTACGGTCAACGCCGGTGAATTTAGCTTCAACGTCGTCGCCTACGCTCAGAACCTGAGTCGCGTCTTCGATGCGATCCAGTGAAGCTTCAGAAGCACGCAGGTAACCCTCTACGCCATCAGCTAATTCTACTGTAGCACCTTTCGCGTCAACTGCAGTGACTTTACCGGTCACGATAGCGCCTTTCTTGTTCAGGGTGATGTAGTTGTTGAATGGATCTTCAGCCAACTGCTTCACGCCCAGAGAGATGCGCTCGCGCTCTGCATCAACCTGCAGTACAACGGCAGCGATTTCGTCGCCTTTCTTGTACTCGCGTACGGCTTCTTCGCCGGTAGCGTTCCAGGAGATGTCAGACAGGTGAACCAGACCGTCGATGCCACCGTCCAGGCCGATGAAGATACCGAAGTCAGTGATTGACTTGATTTTACCTTCAACGCGATCGCCTTTGTTGTGGGTCTCTGCGAACTGCTGCCATGGGTTAGATTTGCACTGCTTCAGACCCAGGGAGATACGACGACGCTCTTCGTCGATGTCCAGAACCATAACTTCAACAACATCGCCCACGTTAACAACTTTAGATGGATGAATGTTCTTGTTGGTCCAGTCCATTTCAGAAACGTGTACCAGACCTTCAACGCCTTCTTCGATTTCTACGAAGCAGCCGTAATCAGTCAGGTTGGTTACACGACCGGTCAGGCGAGTGCCTTCCGGATAGCGCTTAGCGATAGCAACCCATGGATCTTCGCCCAGCTGTTTCAGGCCCAGAGATACGCGGGTACGCTCGCGGTCGAACTTCAGCACTTTAACAGTGATTTCGTCGCCCACGTTGACAATTTCGCTTGGATGCTTAACGCGTTTCCATGCCATGTCAGTGATGTGCAGCAGGCCGTCAACGCCACCCAGGTCAACGAATGCGCCGTAGTCAGTGAGGTTCTTAACGATACCTTTGACTTCCATGCCTTCCTGCAGGTTTTCCAGCAGCTGATCGCGCTCAGCGCTGTTTTCAGATTCGATAACAGCACGACGTGAAACCACGACGTTGTTACGTTTCTGATCAAGCTTGATTACTTTGAATTCAAGCTCTTTGCCTTCCAGATGCAGAGTATCGCGAACCGGACGCACGTCAACCAGTGAACCTGGCAGGAACGCACGAATACCGTTCAGCTCAACTGTGAAGCCACCTTTAACTTTGCCGTTGATAACACCGGTAACAGTTTCAGCGTCTTCGTAAGCTTTTTCCAGCGTGATCCAAGCTTCATGACGTTTAGCTTTCTCACGGGACAGCAGGGTTTCACCGAAGCCGTCTTCTACTGCGTCCAGAGCAACGTCAACTTCGTCGCCCACCTGGATTTCCAGTTCGCCAGCTGCGTTCTTGAACTGCTCTGCAGGAATTGCAGATTCAGATTTCAGACCCGCATCAACCAGCACGACGTCTTTGTCGATAGAGACAACAACGCCACGAACAATGGAACCCGGACGGGTTTCGATTTCTTTCAGGGACTCTTCAAAGAGTTGAGCAAAAGATTCAGTCATATTGATAATCTTAGGATTCTTCAATTTAACGTCCACCTGACGTCACTGTCGGATGGGGTTGTTTCACATGCCCGGCACCGGTTCCGTGGTACAGGGTTACAGCAATTCTGTCACCGAAAGATTATACACCCAGTTTTTGCCGGGCGTAATCAAGTGCCTGCTCAATCACCTGCTCAATCGACATGCTGGTTGAATCCAGCACCAGAGCATCAGCGGCAGGCACCAAAGGGGCGATAGCGCGATTACGATCGCGGTCGTCGCGTTCCTTTATCTCGGATAAAAGGCGCTCAAAGTTAACATCAATGCCGCTTTTCTGCAACTGCAGCATACGTCGCTGAGCGCGTTCTTCCGGGCTGGCATCAAGGAAAATCTTCACTGGCGCATCGGGAAAAACCACCGTGCCCATATCGCGCCCGTCGGCAATCAGGCCAGGCTCTTCACGGAAAGCGCGCTGGCGACGCAGCAGCGCTTCGCGCACGCGCGGGAAGGCTGCAACACGTGAAGCGGTATTGCTTACCTCCTGCGTGCGGATCTCGCTGGTCACATCCTCACCTTCCAGCACCACCTGCATTTCGCCGTCAGCCGAAAGAAAACGAACGTCAAGATGGGCGGCCATCGGCACCAGCGCCTCTTCCGATTCAATATCCACCTGGTGATGCAGCGCGGCGAGCGCCAGCACGCGGTAGATCGCGCCAGAGTCGAGCAGATGCCACCGCAATGACTCTGCCATCGCTTTGCATAACGTCCCTTTCCCTGCGCCGCTTGGGCCATCGATAGTAATTACCGGGGCGATTACCGTCATTGTTCTCTCCTGTTACAGCCTGCTTATTAACAGTCCAGGGACTGTCTGAATTGCGCAGTAGTATACGCTGCCTGCAGCCGGTTAGTTACCCCTGCACATCGACAGCGGTGACAGTTTGCGCCTTTTCAGATGATTTTCTGTGCAGAAAGACCAGTGGAGTGCAAAGCGATCCGGCGCACATACGCCGGATCGGGCTATCAGGAAGCGTGGCTGACTTTTGCCAGCTGCCGGAAATAGTCCGGGAAGGTTTTGGCTGTACAGCCTGGATCGAGGATCGTTACCGGCGTATCGGAAAGTGCAACCAGAGAAAAGCACATCGCCATACGGTGATCGTTATAGGTGCCGATATCTGCGTGCTGCAGCTGCGCAGGTGGCGTAATCCGGATAAAATCGTGGCCCTCTTCGACTTCTGCGCCCACTTTACGTAGTTCAGTTGCCATGGCCGCCAGACGATCGGTTTCTTTCACGCGCCAGTTGTAAATATTACGCATCAGCGTAGTGCCCTGTGCAAACAGCGCCGTCGTTGCGATAGTCATCGCTGCGTCCGGGATATGGTTCATGTCCATGTCGATGGCGTTCAGTTCACCGCGTGTACAGGCGATGTAGTTATCCCCCCACTCGATCACCGCGCCCATTTTTTCCAGTACGTCAGCAAAGCGGATATCGCCCTGCACGCTATTACGGCCAATGCCGGTAACCCGTACGGTGCCGCCGCGAATGGCTGCTGCAGCGAGGAAATAGGAAGCTGAAGAGGCGTCCCCTTCCACCAGGTATTCGCCCGGTGACTGATACTGCTGCTGACCTTTAACAATAAACCGCTGATAATGCTGGTTTTCAACTTCTACGCCAAAGCAGCGCATCAGATGCAGCGTGATATCAATATAAGGTTTAGAAACCAGATCGCCTGCGATCGTGATACAGGTATCCTGCTGCGCCAGCGGCGCAGTCATCAGCAGCGCAGTCAGAAACTGGCTGGATACGCTGCCATCAACGCTGACGTCACCGCCGGTGAAACCACCGTTCAGGCGCAGCGGCGGATAATCACGCTGTTCCAGATAATCAATACTGGCCCCACCCTGACGCAGCGCATCGACCAGGTGACCGATAGGACGCTCTTTCATGCGCGGCTCACCGGTTAACACCACGGCGTGGTCGCCCAGGCAGAGTGCAGCAGCCAGCGGGCGCATTGCGGTGCCCGCATTACCAAGAAACAGCTCCAGCGGCTGCTCCGCATGAAGGGCGCCACCGTTGCCTGTAACTTCGCATACGGTGCGGTCAGCGGAAAGCGTGTAGCTGACGCCCAGCGCCTGCAGCGCAGTGAGCATATGTTTTACATCATCGCTGTCAAGCAGGTTAGTCAGGCGCGTCGTGCCGTTAGCCAGCGCGGCCAGCAGCAGTGCACGGTTTGAAACGCTTTTTGAACCCGGCAGGTTGACCGTGCCGTCGATGCGGGCAATCGGTTGAAGAGTCAGGGAGTCCTGCATGTGAAACGAAATCTCCAAAAATACGAAACCCCGTCTGTTGACGGGGTCTGATACCAGACAAGCTGGCGTGAAACACAGATCAGCCGTGACGACGCTCGAACTCTGTCATAAATTCGGTCAGCGCTTTAACGCCTTCCAGCGGCATGGCGTTGTAGATAGATGCACGCATACCGCCTACAACACGGTGGCCCTTCAGCGCATGCAAACCTGCCTTCAGCGACTCTTCCAGGAATAACTTATCCAGTGAGTCATCTGCCAGCTGGAACGGAACATTCATACGTGAGCGGTTTGCGCTGGCAACCTCATTACGATAAAAACTGCTGTTATCAATGGTGCCATAGAGCAGTTCAGCTTTTGCCTGATTCAGCTTATCCATCTCACTGATGCCGCCTTTCTCTTTCAGCCATTTGAAGACCAGACCAGAAAGATACCAGGCGAAAGTAGGCGGCGTATTAAACATTGAGTCGTTTTCTGCCAGCACGCTGTAGTCAAGAATAGAAGGTACGTAGCGCTGGGCTTTGCCCAGCAGATCCTCACGTACTACAACCAGCGTCAGCCCCGCCGGGCCAATATTTTTCTGCGCACCGGCATAAATCAGACCATAGCGGCTGACATCGATAGGCCGGGAGAGAATGGTAGAAGAGAGATCGGCCACCACGGTTTTATTGCCGAAATCGGGCTCTTCATCAATCGCCAGACCATCAATGGTTTCATTAGGGCAGAAATGCACATAAGCGGCATTGTCGCTTAGCTGCCAGTCGCGCATAGGCAGCAGCGCGCGCTTGCCGTCCAGCGTGGTTTTGATATCAATCGCGTTTGGCGTGCAATATTTTTCTGCTTCTTTAATTGCGCTGTGTGCCCAGTAACCGCCATCGATGTAATCAGCCGTGGTCGCCTCACCCAGCAGATTCCCCGGGATCGCCGCAAACTGCGCACGGGCACCACCATGACAGAATAAAACTTTGTAATTGGCCGGGATTTTAAGCAGATCGCGAAAATCCTGTTCCGCCGCTTCTGCCACGGCCATAAACTCTTTACTGCGGTGGCTAATCTCCATCACTGACGTGCCTAAACCATGCCAGTTGGTCAGCTCCTGCTCTGCGCGACGAAGTACTTCCACCGGCAGCATTGCCGGGCCGGAGCTAAAATTGTAAACCTGCGTCATGTCCCCTCACCACTCTCTGCTTGAACGGTTATGAATCTCTCTCCGGTTTTATCATTGCCTCCGGGCGGCTGCAATCATTTATCCGGCCGCGATCACATTTCTGAGGCACACCTGGCCGCAGCTTATATTACAAATGTAACGCACTGCGGGATATTGTGAGGCGGGCTGCACCAGGCCTGCCCGGCCGTGGCCGGCTGTTGGCTCTGTCGGCGTTACGCCGGGAGAAAATGCCGGGGATGATAGCGCCACTGCGGTAAAACCCGTATTATTGCGCGCTTTACGCCCACCTTATCGACTTGAGAGAGCGCCACTATGACGCAAACGTTTATTCCAGGAAAAGATGCCGCGCTGGAAGACTCCATCGCCCGCTTCCAGCAAAAACTGCAGGATCTGGGTTTTAATATTGAAGAGGCTTCATGGCTGAATCCGGTTCCGCACGTCTGGTCCGTACATATTCGCGATCGCGATTGCCCGCTCTGCTTTACCAACGGCAAGGGTGCCAGTAAAAAAGCGGCACTGGCCTCAGCGCTGGGTGAATATTTTGAACGCCTCTCAACCAACTACTTTTTTGCGGATTTCTGGCTGGGTAAAACCATCGCGAACGGCGATTTTGTTCACTATCCGAATGAGAAGTGGTTTGCACTGCCGGATGACGAAAGCCTGCCTGAAGGCATTCTTGATGCACGCCTGCGTCAGTTTTACGATCCGGACGCCAGCCTGAGCGCGGCGGATTTAATCGATCTGCAGTCCGGCAATACCGCGCGCGGCATTTGTGGCCTGCCGTTCACGCGTCAGTCCGATCAGCAGACTGTGTATATCCCGATGAATATTATCGGCAACCTTTATGTCTCCAACGGCATGTCCGCAGGCAATACCGCGAATGAAGCACGCGTACAGGGGCTGTCTGAGGTTTTTGAGCGTCATATTAAAAACCGTATTATCGCTGAATCCATCAGCCTGCCTGAAATTCCGGCTGAGGTGATGCAGCGTTATCCCGATGTAATTGAAGCTATCGGGCGACTGGAAGCGGAAGGCTTTCCTATCTTCGCTTACGACGCCTCCCTGGGCGGCAACTATCCGGTTATCTGCGTAGTGCTGTTCAACCCGGCCAATGGTACCTGCTTTGCCTCATTTGGTGCCCATCCTGACTTTGGCGTGGCGCTGGAACGTACCGTTACTGAACTTCTGCAGGGCCGGGGTCTTAAAGATCTGGATGTCTTTACGCCGCCGACCTTTGACGATGAAGAAGTGGCTGAGCATGCAAACCTGGAGACACACTTTATCGATTCCAGCGGTCTGATCTCCTGGGATATGTTTAAAGATGAAGCAGACTATCCGTTTGTGGACTGGAGCTTTGCCGGCACGACCCAGGAAGAGTTCGCTACGCTGATGGCCATCTTTGCTGCAGAAGATAAAGAAGTTTATATCGCAGATTATGAACATTTGGGCGTGTATGCCTGCCGCATTATCGTACCGGGTATGTCCGACATCTATCCGGCGGAAGATCTGCTGCTGGCTAATAACAATATGGGCGCTTCACTGCGTGAAACGCTGCTGGCACTGCCGGCCAGCGAGTGGCAGCCTGAGGCCTATCTGGCGCTCATTGAACAGCTGGATGAAGAGGGCCATGATGACTTCACCCGCGTGCGTGAGCTGCTGGGTCTTGCAACCGGCAAAGATAATGGCTGGTATACACTGCGTATCGGCGAGCTGAAAGCGATGCTGGCGCTGGCGGGAGGCGATCTCGATCAGGCGCTGATCTGGACGGAGTGGACCATGGAGTTCAACCAGTCAATTTTCAGCGCAGAGCGTGCTAATTATTATCGCTGTCTGCAGACGCTGCTGCTGCTGGCTATGGAAGATGAGCGCGATCCGGTGCAGTATCATCGTGCGTTTGTCCGGATGTATGGTCAGGCGGCGGTTGACGCCGCGTCTGCTGCCCTTAGCGGTGAAGCGCCATTTTATGGTCTGCAGGCCATCGATGAAGATCTGCATGCGCTACCTGCTCATCAGGCGCTGCTGGCGGCGTATGAAAAACTGCAGGCGGCAAAACGCCGCTACTGGTCCGCGGTGTAAGCACTGCGTGGGAATTGTTTACTGACGTCAGTGAAACAGGTATGGCCAGACGGCTGTACCTGTTTTTTTTACCGCGCTACACCTGCCATTAAAATAAATCTGCATATTTTAAAATTATTTTATTTATTTAAATTCAATAGCTTGAATGAATTTAATGCTATTCCCTCTTCCTTCTCCTGACTAAAGATGATCCATATCAAGTCCGCTGCTTACCGGCTTTGTTAGCATCTCCTCAGACCTGTTACGGAGAGCGTAAGCGTGAAAGCTGACAATCCCTTTAATGCTTTATTGCCTGCGGCAATGGCTAAAGTTGCTGAAGAGGCGGGCGTCTATAAAGCAACTAAACATCCCCTTACGACCTTTTTTCTTGCCATTACCGCCGGCGTCTTTATCTCGATCGCCTTTGTGTTCTATATCACCGCGACCACTGGCAGCACACTGCTGCCGTGGGGCGTGGCCAGACTCATAGGGGGCATCTGCTTTTCGCTGGGTCTGATGCTGGTGGTGGTATGCGGTGCCGATCTCTTTACCTCAACTGTTCTTATTGTCGTGGCCAAAGCCAGCGGGCGTATCAGCTGGCTGCAGCTGGCCCGCCACTGGCTGAATGTCTACGTCGGCAACCTGTGCGGTGCGCTCTTTTTCGTCATGCTGATCTGGCTGGCCAGTGAGCATATGGTGGCTGGGGGTGCGTGGGGACTTAATCTGCTGCAAACCGCCGATCACAAGATGCATCACAGCTTTGCAGAGGCCGTAGCACTGGGCACGCTGGCTAATCTGCTGGTCTGTCTGGCCGTCTGGATGAGCTATTCCGGACGCAGCCTGACTGACAAGATGATTGCCATGATTCTGCCGGTGGCGATGTTTGTTGCCAGCGGCTTTGAACACAGCATCGCCAATATGTTTCTGATCCCGATGGCCATCCTGATCCGCGATTTTGCCGCACCGGAGTTCTGGCAGCTGACCGGTACCACTGCCGCTCAATTTCCGGCACTCAATTTCAGCGATTTTATTTTCAACAATCTGATCCCGGTCACGCTCGGCAATATTATCGGCGGCGGTGTACTGGTTGGATTGACTTACTGGGTTATCTATCTGCGCGGTTCTGCGCCGGCAGCGTAATTGTGTCCGGGGGCAGCAATGCGTCCGGCAAGAGAGTCTCCTTAAACAAGGCAGGTATATCATGTCCGAACTGAATGAAAAAATGGCAACAGCCTGGGAAGGATTCAAGGCCGGGGAGTGGCAAAGCTGCGTTAACGTACGCGACTTTATCCAGAATAACTATACGCCGTATGAAGGCGACGAATCGTTTCTCGCCGGTGCCACCCCCGCGACAACGGCACTGTGGAACCGCGTACTGGAAGGGATCAAAATCGAGAACCGTACGCATGCGCCGGTAGATTTTGATACCGATCTGGCCTCCACCATTACCTCGCATGATGCAGGCTATATCGACAAATCTCTGGAAACTATCGTTGGTCTGCAGACTGACGCGCCACTGAAACGTGCCATTATTCCGTTTGGTGGCATCAAAATGGTGGAAGGCTCCTGTAAAGTTTATGGACGTGAGCTCGATCCGGCGCTAAAAAAAATCTTTACGGATTATCGTAAAACCCATAACCAGGGCGTATTTGACGTCTATACGCCGGATATTCTGCGCTGCCGTAAATCAGGCGTACTGACCGGGCTGCCTGACGCCTACGGCCGTGGTCGTATTATTGGTGATTACCGTCGCGTTGCGCTCTACGGCATTGACTATCTGATGCAGGACAAAGTCGCGCAGTTCACGTCGCTGCAGCACGATATGGAAAACGGCGTGGATCTGGAAGCCACCATTCGCCTGCGCGAAGAGATCGCTGAACAGCACCGTGCGCTGGGCCAGATCAAAGCGATGGCGGCAAAATATGGCTGTGATATCTCTCTGCCGGCCACCATCGCGCGGGAAGCGGTACAGTGGACCTATTTTGGTTATCTGGCGGCCGTAAAATCGCAAAACGGCGCCGCAATGTCATTTGGTCGCGTATCTACTTTCCTGGATATTTATATTGAACGCGATATGCAGGCTGGCAGGCTCACTGAAGAGCAGGCGCAGGAGCTGATTGACCATCTGGTCATGAAACTGCGCATGGTGCGTTTCCTGCGCACGCCGGAATATGACGAGCTGTTCTCAGGCGATCCTATCTGGGCGACAGAATCACTCGCCGGAATGGGCGTCGACGGACGCACGCTGGTGACTAAAACCACGTTCCGCTTCCTGAATACGCTCTACACCATGGGCCCCTCCCCTGAGCCTAACATGACCATTCTCTGGTCCGAAAAGCTGCCGCTCAACTTTAAAAAATATGCGGCTAAAGTCTCCATCGATACCTCGTCACTGCAGTATGAAAATGATGACCTGATGCGTCCTGACTTTGATAATGACGACTACGCTATCGCCTGCTGCGTCAGTCCGATGATTGTCGGCAAACAGATGCAGTTCTTCGGCGCGCGTGCCAACTTGGCCAAAACGCTGCTGTACGCCATCAATGGCGGGATGGATGAAAAACTCAAAATGCAGGTCGGGCCAAAAGAGGCGCCTATTACCGATGAAGTGCTCGACTTTGAGACAGTCATGGCACGCATGGATCACTTTATGGACTGGCTGGCGCAGCAGTATGTCACCGCGCTGAACATCATCCACTATATGCACGATAAATATAGCTATGAAGCTGCGCTGATGGCACTGCACGATCGCGACGTTTATCGCACCATGGCATGCGGGATTGCCGGGCTCTCAGTGGCAGCGGACTCTCTCTCTGCCATCAAGTATGCCCGGGTGAAACCCATACGTGATGCTGACGGGCTGGCCACCGACTTTGACATTGAGGGCGATTATCCGCAGTTCGGTAATAATGACCCGCGCGTCGACGATCTGGCCTGCGATCTGGTTGAACGCTTTATGAAAAAGATTCAGCAGCTCCGGACCTATCGCAACGCCGTACCAACCCAGTCCGTGCTGACCATTACCTCAAACGTGGTATATGGCAAAAAGACCGGTAATACTCCGGATGGTCGCCGCGCCGGTGCGCCGTTCGGCCCGGGTGCCAATCCGATGCACGGACGCGATCAGAAAGGGGCCGTAGCCTCGCTGACCTCAGTGGCTAAATTGCCGTTTGCCTATGCAAAAGATGGCATCTCCTACACCTTCTCCATCGTGCCCAATGCGCTCGGCAAAGATGATGAGGTGCGGAAATCAAACCTTGCGGGCCTGATGGATGGTTATTTCCATCATGAAGCGGACCTGGAAGGCGGCCAGCATCTGAATGTCAACGTCATGAATCGCGATATGCTGCTGGACGCGATGGCGCATCCGGAAAATTATCCGCAGCTCACCATACGCGTTTCGGGTTATGCAGTGCGCTTCAATTCGCTGACCCGTGAGCAGCAGCAGGATGTAATCACCCGCACCTTTACTGCCTCACTCTGATGATAAACAGGGCTCCCTGACAGGGGCCCTGTTTCAGAGTCCGTTTTGGCAGCGTGCTGACGCGGGCACGCTGGCAAAACTGACTTCCCTGCTGAGCGCAACAAAGATTGCGTTGCCTGAAACAGGCTAATCCGGAGAACCATCGCTATGTCTGCTGTCGGTCGTATTCACTCTATTGAATCCTGCGGAACCGTTGACGGTCCCGGCATTCGTTTCATCACATTTTTCCAGGGCTGCCTGATGCGCTGTCTCTACTGCCATAACCGCGACACATGGGATACCCACGGCGGCAAAACGGTGACGGTTGATGAGCTGATGCAGGATGTGCTTGCCTACCGTCATTTTATAACGGCGTCCGGCGGAGGGGTAACTGCCTCCGGCGGCGAGGCGATCCTGCAGGCGGAGTTTGTGCGTGACTGGTTCCGCGCCTGTAAACAGGCGGGCATTCACACCTGCCTCGATACCAACGGTTTTGTGCGGCGCTATGAGCCGGTAATCGATGAGCTGCTGGAAGTAACCGACCTGGTGATGCTGGATCTGAAACAGATTAATGATGAGATCCATGAAATTCTGGCCGGCGTTTCTAATCATCGCACGCTCGATTTTGCCCGCTATCTGCAGAAAATCAATAAACGCACCTGGATCCGCTATGTGGTGGTGCCGGGCTATTCAGATGACGATGACTCCGTGCACCGGCTCGGCCGGTTTACTGCGGAGATGCAGAATGTGGAAAAAATAGAGCTGCTTCCCTATCACGAGCTGGGCAAGCATAAATGGCAGGCTATGGGGGAAACGTATCAGCTGGAGGGCGTCAGGCCGCCAGCAAAAGAGACGATGGAGCGCATCAAAGGAATTCTGGCGGGCTACGGCCACAACGTCATGTATTAAAAACCAGAGAGAGCGGCATGCTCTCTCTGATGTTTGAACCTGTCAGGCGTGCGCCACCGGCGTCGCATGATGATCGGCTTTGCGCAGCAGCATGACCAGATAGACCAGCGCCACCGCAGCGATCATTACAAACAGCAGCTGGTCAGAGTAATGCTGCATCAGCATTGAGGTCATTGCCGGTCCCACCAGGCTGCCTACGGTATAACTGAACAGCAGCGCCTGATTCATCGCCACCAGTTCGTGGTGTGCAACGGTCTCACAGGCCCATGACATGGCAACCGGGTAGAGCGTAAAGCCTGCCAGCCCGAGCACAAACAGCGCCGGCGCCATTGCCGTATCACCCAGCATCGCCATGGCGCCGAGGATCACAACAAACACCTGCACGCGCAGGACCATCAGACGGCCAAAGCGATCGGCCAGACGCCCGACAGGCCACTGTCCGATAATACCGGAACTCACCAGCAGCGCCATCCAGTAGCCTACTGAAGCATCGCTCATACCGCGATGCGACAGATAGAGCGGCATCAGACCATAGAGTGATCCCAGTACAATGCCGGAAATAATGCAGCCGTTGATCCCGAGGCGTGAACTGCGGCGGCGCAGCATGCTCCAGATGCGGGTGGTGGAGGCCTCTTCGCTCTCCGCTACCATACTCACCTGTACAAAAAGCAGTGGCAGTATCGCGCAGACAATCAGCGCCGTCACCCAGGGGATAACGTGCAGCAGTTCAGTGGAGACGCTGCTGACCAGCAGCTGCCCGGCCACCGTACCGAGATAATAGACAATCATATAGGCAGCCAGCAGCTGACCGCGGTTACGCACCGTACCGCTGCAGAGCAGCGCGCTTTCCACTACCACCCAGATCAGCGCACAGCCTACGCCAGCGCTGAAGCGCAGCAGCGTCCAGCTGGAGAACCCTTCCAGCAGTACCATTCCCATCGTCGCCAGAGCAAACAGCACGCTGGCAAAATAGAAGCAGCGATTAAAACCGTAGCGCGCAATCAGCCAGCCAGCCAGCAGCGTGCCCGCCAGATTGCCGGTGTAATAGGCGGAACTCGCCATGCCTACCTGCCAGGTAGGCAGCTGCTCATGAGCAAGCCAGAGCGGCACCAGCGTATTAAGCACAGCGATAGAAACCGTCATCAGCATTAAGCCGCAGAGCAGCAGCAGGACGGGGCGCGACCAGGTAAGCATAAGGATAAAACCAATGGAAAGAAGCGAGAATTGCGCGCAGTTTGCCACTGGAAAACGGAAAGTCAACGAAGAGAAAAAAGGCACCGCACAATTTGCTGCTGAACAATTTATTTTTTTTATCTTCAGGCGGTTAGAAGCATAATAAACAAAGCCGGATTAAAATCTATCACTATGAATTTACAGATTTTTAGCGCTTAACTGCCGGCGTTCTTCGATAACGTTTATTTGTGATAACTTTGCAGGGAAAAGGCATTGCTGCGAACGATATTGCCCATAAAAAAACCCGGCCAGCGCCGGGTTCTTTAATCAGGGTACGATCAGCCAATATACTCCAGACCGCCCATATAAGGACGCAGCACGTCCGGAACGGCAATCCGGCCATCGGCCTGCTGATAGTTTTCCAGTACTGCAACCAGCGTACGACCTACCGCCAGTCCCGATCCGTTCAGCGTATGCAGCAGGCGCGGCTTTTTATCACTTTTGCTGCGGCAGCGTGCCTGCATACGACGCGCCTGGAAATCCCACATGTTGGAGCAGGAGGAGATTTCACGGTAGGTATCCTGCGCCGGCAGCCAGACTTCGAGATCGTAGGTTTTCACTGCGCCAAAGCCCATATCACCGGTGCAGAGCAGCACTTTACGGTAGGGAAGATTAAGCAGTTGCAGCACTTTCTCCGCATGTCCGGTCAGCGCTTCAAGTGCATCCATAGAGGTTTCCGGCGCAACGATCTGCACCATCTCAACTTTGTCGAACTGGTGCATACGGATCAGCCCGCGCGTATCACGCCCGTACGAACCTGCCTCAGAGCGGAAACATGGCGTATGCGCCGTCAGCCTGATTGGCAGACTCTCTTCTTCGACGATTTCATCACGCACCAGATTAGTCAGCGGCACTTCAGCGGTAGGGATCAGCGCATAGTTACTGCTGCCCGCCTCTTCACCCAGCGGTTTGGTGTGAAACAGGTCTTCGCCAAATTTTGGCAGCTGCCCGGTGCCATACAGCGTATCGTGGTTAACCAGATACGGCACATAGGTTTCCAGGTAGCCGTGCTCCTGCGTGTGCAGATCGATCATAAACTGACTCAGGGCGCGATGCAGGCGGGCAATCTGCCCCTGCATTACGATAAAGCGGGAACCGGTCAGTTTAACGGCGGCGGCAAAATCCAGCCCCCTGACCGATTCACCCAGCTCCACGTGATCTTTAACCGGGAAGTCAAACTGGCGCGGCTCCCCCCAGCGACTGATTTCCAGGTTCTCACTGTCATCTTTACCCAGAGGAACGTCATCAGCCGGGAGGTTTGGCAGCGCCAGCGCAAAATCGCGGATCGCATTTTGCAGCACATCCAGTTCAGCTTTAGCCGCATCCAGACGTTCACTCAGCGTATTCACTTCCTGACGCAGCGGCTCGATATCTTCCCCACGGGCTTTTGCCTGACCGATGGATTTGGATCGGGCATTACGCTCAGCCTGCAGATTTTCTGTCTCTACCTGCAGTACTTTACGACGCTCTTCTAAGGAGCGCAGCGTATCCACATCCAGTTTAAATCCCCGGCGTGCCAGTTTTTCTGCGACTGCGTCTGGCTCGTTACGCAGCAGATTGGGATCGAGCATGCTTATCCTGTGTAATAAATGGTTAATTGAAAAAAAGAGGGGTTGCATCCCACTGGAATGCAATGAATTCCTTGCTCACCTTACCGTAACGCGTTTATCAGCGGTAGCGTTTTATCGGGCTATTTTGATCCTGCTCAGCCAGCCAGGCGAGTTTTTCACCGATCTTCCCTTCCAGTCCGCGCGGCACAGGATGGTAATAACGGACGTCGCGCATTTCCGGCGGAAAAAAGACTTCGCCGGCCGCATAAGCGTTGGGCTCGTCATGCGCATAGCGATAGCTTTTGCCCAGCCCCATCTCTTTCATCAGTTTTGTCGGCGCATTACGCAGATGGTCCGGCACATCATAGTCTGGATGCTCGCGCGCATCGCGCAGCGCCGCTTTGAAAGCCGTGTACACTGCGTTGCTTTTCGGCGCACACGCCAGATAGACAATCGCCTGCGCAATCGCGCGCTCGCCTTCTGCCGGCCCGACGCGCGTAAAGCAGTCCCAGGCTGAGATGGCTACCTGCATTGCACGCGGATCGGCATTGCCGACATCTTCCGAGGCGATAGCCAGCAGGCGCCGTGCGACGTAGAGCGGATCCCCGCCTGCGGTTATGATTCTGGCATACCAGTAGAGCGCCGCGTCGGGCGCAGAGCCGCGCACCGATTTGTGCAGCGCCGAGATAAGATCGTAAAAGCGATCGCCCTGATTATCAAAGCGCGCCGCGCGCTCGCCGGCGACTTCAGTGAGCAACTGCGGCGTCAGCTCCCGTTTACCCTCTGCGTTAACATCTGCCATATCCGCCATCATTTCCAGCGTATTAAGCGCCCGGCGTGCATCACCGCTTACCAGTTCGGCGATCATCCGGCGAGTGGCATCAGGCAGCACAATGTCGCTGTCGCCATAACCACGGGTGTTATCCTCCATCGCCTGCGTCAGCACCTGCTCAATATCTTCTGTGGTCAGTGATTTGAGCAGATAAACGCGCGCGCGCGACAGCAGCGCAGAATTGAGTTCAAACGAAGGATTTTCCGTAGTCGCGCCAATAAACGTAATGGTGCCGTCTTCAATGTGCGGTAGAAAAGCATCCTGCTGGCTTTTGTTAAAGCGATGGACCTCATCCACAAACAGGATAGTACGCCGGCCGGCATGGCGGTTTTGCCGGGCACGTTCAATCGCTTCACGAATATCCTTTACGCCGGACGTCACCGCTGAAATGCGTTCCACATCAGCGTTGCCGTAGTGCGCGATGATCTCCGCCAGCGTGGTTTTTCCGGTGCCCGGCGGGCCCCACAGGATCATTGAGTGCAGCTGTCCGGCTTCAATCGCCCGCGGCAGCGGTTTACCCGGGGCCAGCAGATGCTGCTGGCCGATATACTGCTGAAGCGTGGCGGGCCGCATTCTGGCGGCCAGCGGTTTAAACGCATTTGAAGGGGCAAAATCCAGAGAGAGATTACTCAACTCAACCTCACTGACGCTGGTCGTCTACCGTTACCCCTTTTGGTGGCGTAAAGGTAAATTTATCGGGACTGATGGCACCATTTTTCTGGCTCTTCAGCTGGTAGCTGCTGCGCTGGCCATCCTGCTCAATCGCGCTGAACTGATTGATGGTGCCCGATGATGAGACGTTGATGGTGAACTGCTTCAGATTGCCGTCGCTGTTTTTTGGCGTCAGCTCAAAGCTGTCCCCCTGCTGTTTGATATTGTACTGCTGCCAGTCGCTGGGCTGATTGCGCGCGATAAGCATAAAGGGCGTATTGCTGGTGGCATTCTGCAACAGGCTGACGCTGGCCTGTTCGACAAACGGGTTATAGAACCACAGGTTTTTACCGTCAGAAACAATAACGCTCTCATCTGGTGCCGTCATATGCCAGTTAAACAGGCTGGGACGCTTAACCCATAACTCCCCTTCACCATCCTGAACATTAGCGCCGCTGCCGTCGGTCACTTTCTGACTAAAACTGGCATGGAAGCTGTTTACTTTGTTCAGGCGCTGCTGCAGATCGCCAGAGGCATCTGCCAGTGCAGATGCTGAAACAAAACCGGCCAGCAGGCCACAGGCAATAACGCGTAATTTCATCTGATTCGATTCCTTATTCACTGTTCCTGATACTCACTGCTATTAAACGTAGTTGCCGTATTGTCTCTTCGACAGAAGAAAAAGCCGAAAGGTCCCAAAGATATGGAGATTGCGCAACAGATAAACAATGGGCCAGTTAATAACTGGCCCATGAGGAAAATAGTGCTGTCAGCCGGCGTTACATTTCATGTGGTGGCGGTGAAAGCACCTCGCGGTTACCGTTATGGCCCGGCTCAGAAACAATACCCTGTGCTTCCATCTGCTCAATGATACGTGCCGCACGGTTGTAGCCGATGCGGAACTGACGCTGCACGCCAGAGATAGAGGCACGACGTTTCTCAACCACAAAGGAGACAGCCTGATCGAATAGCGGATCGAGCTCTTCATCACCATCCATACCCCCTGCGCCGCCTTCGCTCTCCTCACCCGCTGTGATGCTGTCAATATACTGCGGGCGTCCGCGCGCTTTCCAGTCCTGCACAACAGCATGAACTTCCTGATCGCGCACGAATGCGCCATGCACGCGTACCGGCATCGAAGAGTTAGGCGGCATGTAGAGCATATCACCCATTCCCAGCAGCGACTCTGCGCCGCCCTGATCGAGAATAGTACGCGAGTCAATTTTACTTGATACCGTAAAAGCGATACGGGTAGGAATGTTGGCTTTAATCAGACCGGTAATAACGTCAACCGACGGACGCTGAGTTGCCAGCACCAGGTGAATACCGGCAGCACGCGCTTTTTGCGCCAGGCGCGCTATCAGCTCTTCTACCTTTTTACCCACGGCCATCATCAGGTCGGCAAATTCATCTACCAGCACCACGATGTAAGGCAGTTTCTCCAGCACGGGCGGTGTCATGTCCATGCTGTCTCCCGGCTTCCAGAACGGATCCGGAATCGGACGGCCCATCGCCGCAGCCTGCTCGATTTTTTCGTTATAACCGGCAAGGTTACGTACGCCCAGTGCAGACATCAGTTTGTAGCGACGCTCCATCTCTACCACGCTCCAGCGCAGCGCGTTAGCCGCGTCTTTCATGTCGGTTACCACCTCGGTAAGCAGATGTGGGATCCCTTCATAAACTGACAGCTCAAGCATTTTCGGGTCGATCATAATAAAGCGCACTTCTTCCGGTGTCGCTTTATAGAGCATGCTGATGATCATGGTGTTAACGCCAACCGACTTACCGGAACCGGTGGTACCGGCTACCAGCAGGTGTGGCATTTTTGCCAGATCGGCAACAACAGGCTGTCCGGAAATATCTTTACCCAGCACCACTGACAGAGGAGAGGGGTTATCGCGGAATTTGTCGCAATCCAGCACTTCACGCAGATAGACTGTCTGGCGATGTTTGTTCGGCAGCTCAAGCCCGACATAAGGTTTACCGGGGATGACCTCCACCACGCGCACCGCCACGGCTGACAGCGAACGCGCCAGATCGCGGGAGAGGTTAGAGATCCTTGCTGCTTTAACGCCCGGAGCCAGGTCGAGTTCAAAACGGGTGATCACCGGGCCCGGAGAGATCCCTACCACTTCAGCTTTTACCCGATAGTCCGCCAGGCGTGCTTCTACCAGACGCGCCGTCTGTTCCAGCGCAAACATATCCACGGGCTCTTCTTCTTCCGGCGGAGCTGTCAGCAGCTCAAGTACCGGAAGCGGCGTCGAAGGTTTCTCCAGTGGTCGTTCATGACGCACCAGGAAAGGGTGAAACAGACTATCCTGCGCCGGAGTAGCCGGTGCGACTGCAGGCTCTGGCTCTGCTGCAAATCCTGTGCTGCCCGCTTCACTGTATGAAGGCGGTGGAACGGGTTGTGCGGGCACAGCCGGTTCCGCTACCGGCACGGCGGGCTGCTGCCATTGAACCGCTGGTTCCGCTGCCGGTGCAACTGGCTGCTGCTGCACCGCCGGTTCCGCTGCCGGTACAGCTGGCTGCTGCCACTGAATAGCGGGTTCCGCTGCTGGTACGGCTGGCTGCTGCCGCGGCGCCACAGGTTCTGCTGCCGGTACGGCTGGCTGCTGCCACTGCGCTTCAGGTTCCGGCGTGGCCGCGATAGTAAACAGCGGTTCGCTCGGCGTATCATCAACCAGATCTTTCATGGGTGAGAAGTCAAAAGCAGCCGAGGTATCCAGATTAAACACCGGCGCTTTTTCTTCCTGTGGCGCGCTATAGCGCTGCTGCTGCTGTGCCGCAAACTGGCTTGCCAGCTGCGCCTGATGCTGCGCCTCCTGATCATCCTCTTCAGTATGCGACTCCCAGCTTTCACCATAGCGCTGCTGCTGCTGTGACTGAAATGCATCACGCAACTGCGCTTCCTGAAGCGCAGCGTCTTCTTCATACTGCGGCTGATGCAGCGTGGCACTCACATCCGGCTGCTGCTGCTCTGCTTCTTCACGCGCTTTCTCTTCTGCCATACGCTGTGAAGGCAGTTTAATCCCATAAGAGGCAAGTTCACGTCGGGTCGGCAGTTTAACTTTGTTGGGTCGCGGCAGCTCCGGACCAATACCCTGCTTTACCTGCGGGTTACGATCGCGCTCAGGCACAATGTCAAAAACAGGCGACAGCGACTCTTCCGCACGCTGTACGGCAGCAGTGGCAGCACCTGTGGCCGCAGCGGCCGTAAATGCAGGGGCAACAGCAGAAAAGCGATCGGCACTTTGCCAGTCGCCCATGCGCGGGCCATCTTCATCCTGTACAGCAGGTGACGCGACAGGCTCTTCCGGCAGTTCAAAATGATAGAGGGGTGGCGTCTGCGATGCTGGCGTAGCTGCAACAACCGGTTGAGATGCGACCGGTTGCGGCACCGCAGCCTGTGTAGCCGCTGGCTCAACCGCCAGTACAGGTTCTGCTACAGGAGCCGAAGCGGGCGGTGCCTGCCGGGCAGCTTCACTCACTGCAGACAGTGCTGCAGCGGTTGCGCTGGACGCTTTGGCCAGCAGGGGTTCACTGGCCAGCTCAGCAGCAAGTGCAGGCGCGGGCGCAGGCGTTCGCGGCGCAGCCAGCAGCACGTCCTCTTCGTCAGCAGCCTGAAGCGCTACAGCCGGACGCGCTGGAACATCCGCGTCCTCATCATACTCCTCTTCTTCCCAGCGATCGTCATGACGAGAGCGGTTACTGGCGAACGTCAGCACGCCCATTACCACGCTCCCGATTTTTTCAGCGATAGCGAGCCATGACCAGCCAGTATAGAGTGTGATACCTGCAGCCCAGATACAGAGCAGCGTCAGCGTGCCGGTTGCTCCATGAAGCCACGGTGCCATAGCATTGCTGACCAGACTGCCGATAACACCGCCTGAGGCGAAGTACCAGATATCATCCACATTCAGTGCTGCCAGGCCACAGGTAGTCACCACCAGCGCCAGCACGCCTATCAGACGTAATCCAACGGCAAAATAGTCGATATAATCCTGCCGATCGCGCTGACGAAAAGTGATCCAGCACAGGCCCAGGATAACGGGTGGAATGGCATAAGCCATCACGCCGAAGATAAACAGCAAAGTATCTGCCAGCCAGGCGCCAACGCTACCCCCGATATTATGGATAGGTTCATGCCATGCGGTCTGAGACCAGCTGGGATCGGAAGGGTTAAAACTCACCAGTGACACCATCAGATAGATGGCGAACAGGGCTACAAGGATGAGCAACGCCTCGAGCAGACGACGTCCACTGCTCAGCGGTTGTAACGAAACATCTTTATCTTCTGTGTATTCCTGGCTCAAGAGAACTCTCCAGGTGCCTGTAAAATAAGAAGGCAACAGCGCCGGAAGAGCCCGACGCTGGTCCTGTATGAATTCACAGGAGTGTACCTAAATCCTGCACGCTTTGCACCTTCCCTGCGTTAGCGGGTTTTAATGACCAGCCGGTTACTCTGTTTAACCTCTTCCATCACGACATAGGTACGGGTGTCGTTTACGCCTGGCAGGCGCAGCAAGGTTTCTCCCAGCAGTTTGCGATAGGCAGACATATCAGGCACGCGGGTTTTCAGCAGATAGTCAAAGTCACCGGAAACGAGGTGACACTCTTGAGTTTCCTCAAGTTTTTGCACTGCGGCGTTAAATTGCTCAAACACGTCAGGGGCACCGCGATTCAGAGTAATCTCAACAAACACCAGCAGGGATGCATCAAGATAGTGGGGGTTGAGCTGCGCGGTGTAGCCCAGGATAAAGCCCTGTCGCTCCAGACGGCGAACACGCTCAAGGCATGGCGTTGGCGAAAGGCCTACGCGCTTGGAAAGCTCAACATTGGAGATACGGCCATCTTTTTGCAGTTCATTCAGGATATTTCTGTCGATACGATCCAGATCTTTTCCGGGGCGCTTTTTATTGTCTACCATTATTATTGTCTCTCTTAATTCCTTCCCTATGCCTGCCACACCCTGAAAAATGCGTATTTCAGAGCCTTACTGAATTGAAGACCATAAGCCTGTGCAGTCACGCACCATCCGTATGACGCATGCTGTCTGTCCACATCATGCGTCATTACCAATGTCAGGCTGAGATTTTCTGACGCCGCCGCGCAAAACAGTGATGAATTACCATTCTGAACCGTCAGAGACTCTCTGCTTCTTCCAATGTTTTCGCAAATGCGCAGGCGATTGTCAAAGTAAAACATCTAAATTCAGTACAAGATGCCAGATACCGTGCTGGAGCCCTGTTTTTAAATGATATTTTCAGGGCAGTGATGTCCTTTATTTACTCAGAATGCACTCTTTTAGCGCAACGCTGCAGCAAAGATACGTTTCATCGTCTACGCCGCTTGCAGCAATTGCTAACAAAATGGTGCAAAGCTTTTTTTGCTGTCCTAATTTCCCTACAATCAAAATCACTGTTGTCAGAAACACACTGAGGAATGCATGAGTACGGCCAAACACAGCAAACTGCTTATCCTGGGCTCAGGCCCAGCCGGTTATACCGCTGCAGTTTATGCGGCACGCGCTAACCTGAATCCGGTGCTGGTTACCGGTCTGGAAAAGGGCGGCCAGCTTACGACGACCACCGAAGTTGAAAACTGGCCAGGCGACCCGCACGACCTGACCGGGCCGTCGCTGATGGAGCGTATGCATGCGCATGCCGAAAAATTCAATACTGAAATCCTGTTCGATCATATTCATACCGTTGATCTGCAGCAGCGCCCTTTTCGCCTGACCGGTGACAGCGGCGAATATACGGCGGACGCTCTGATTATTGCGACGGGCGCATCGGCACGCTATCTGGGTCTGCCTTCTGAAGAGGCGTTTAAGGGCCGGGGCGTCTCTGCCTGTGCAACCTGCGACGGATTTTTCTATCGCAACCAGAAAGTTGCGGTAATCGGCGGAGGCAATACTGCTGTTGAAGAGGCGCTGTACCTTGCCAACATCGCGGCTGAGGTGCACCTGATCCACCGCCGTGACACCTTCCGCGCAGAGAAGATTCTGATCGACCGGCTGATGGAAAAAGTGCGCAGTGGCAATATTGTGCTGCATACGCATCGTACGCTGGAAGAAGTGACCGGTGACCAGATGGGTGTGACGGGCGTGAAGCTGCTGGCAACTAACGGTGAGCCTGCAGAATCACTTGAGGTAGCAGGCCTGTTTGTGGCGATTGGTCATAGCCCAAACACTGCCATTTTCGAGGGCCAGCTGGCACTGGAGAATGGCTACATTAAAGTACAGTCCGGCCTGCACGGTAACGCGACCCAAACCAGTATTCCGGGCGTCTTTGCCGCAGGTGATGTCATGGATCATACCTATCGTCAGGCGATTACATCAGCCGGCACCGGCTGTATGGCTGCGCTGGATGCAGAGCGCTATCTGGATGGTCTGGTTAAAAACGATCGGTAAGTTGTTAATAATCTGATCATAATTATATGAAGGCGACCTGTTCAGGTCGCCTTTTTTATATACAGCGTGCTAAAGTGCTGCCGATCGCAATAACCTGATACTTTATCCGGGTTTCGCCCTGATTCAGAAGAGCAGACGACAGTATGAACAGATCACGGCAACAGACAGTGCTGAGCTGGTTACGGCAGCAGCGAGCTTCTGGCGCAAATGCCCTGCGGCTGGCTGCACTATGCGGTTTTGCCTCCGCAATCATCCTTATTACGCAGGCGTGGCTGATGGCTACGCTACTGTACCAGCTAATCGTGTCTCATCAGCCCCGTTCGGCGCTGGTTGCTCAGTTTCTGCTATTGCTGCTCTGTTTTCTGTTGCGCGCCGGTTTTAACTATGGACGGGAGATGGCGGGCTTCCGCGCCGGTCTTGCTATCCGGCGGGCGCTGCGGCGGCAACTGCTTGATCGTCTTGATGCGCTTGGGCCTGCCTGGATACAGGGCAAACCTGCGGGCAGTTGGTCAACGCTGCTGCTTGAACAGATTGAGCAAATGCAGGATTACTATGCACGCTATCTGCCACAAATGACGCTGGCAGTGGTTATTCCCTGTGCGGTTCTGATTGCCATATTTCCCGTCAACTGGGCTGCAGGGTTGATTCTGCTGGTTACCGCACCGCTGATCCCGCTGTTTATGGCGCTGGTTGGCATGGGTGCAGCGGATGCCAGCCGGCGTAACTTTCTCGCGCTATCGCGGCTGAGCGGTGATTTTTACGACCGTCTGCGCGGGCGCGAAACGCTGCGTTTGTTCCACCGTGCGGCGGCTGAAGAAAAGGCTATTGCTGCCAGCACCGATAGTTTTCGTCAGCGGACGATGGAAGTGCTGCGTCTCGCGTTTCTCTCCTCAGCGGTACTGGAGTTTTTTGCCTCGCTGGCCATTGCCGTTGTTGCCGTCTACTTTGGCTTCTCTTACCTTGGCGAATTTGATTTCGGTCATTACGGTGCCGGCGTAACGCTGTTCGCCGGCTTTCTTGCGCTGATCCTTGCACCGGAGTTTTTCCAGCCGCTGCGCGATCTGGGCACCTTTTATCACGCTAAAGCGCAGGCGACAGGCGCGGCAGATGCGCTGGAAACGTTCCTGCATGCGTCGCCGGACGTTCCGCAACCGGAGGCGGTTCGTCCATGGTGTGAAAACGCCCCTCTGACGCTGACCGCAGAAAATCTGGTGGTGATGAGTGCCAGCGGCCATGCGCTGACGCAGCCGCTTAATTTCACTTTGCACGCAGGCTGCCGGGTTGCACTGGTTGGTGAAAGCGGCGCAGGTAAAACCGTGCTGATGAATGCGCTGCTTGGTTTCCTGCCCTGGCAGGGGACGCTGCGGGCTAACGGCGTGGATCTGCGCTATATCGAGCGTGCAAGCTGGCAGCGACAACTTGCCTGGGTGGGGCAAAACCCACAGCTGCCCGCAGGAACGCTGCGCGATAACCTGATGCCGGAGCAATCCGCTGATGAGAGCAGGCTGCAGGCTGTATTGGCACAGGCAGGCGTGAGCGACTTTCTGGCTGGCCTCCCGCTGGGGCTGGATACGCCGACCGGCGATGATGGGGTCGGACTTTCCGTCGGTCAGGCACAGCGGATTGCGGTTGCCCGTGCGCTGCTGAAGCCGGCAAAACTGCTGCTGCTGGATGAGCCCGGTTCAGGTCTGGATAGTACCAGTGAATACCATGTGATGCAGGCGCTTAACCAGGCGGCACGGCAGCAGACGACGCTGATGATCACGCATCAGCTGCACGATCTGGCGCAGTGGGATGCGGTGTGGGTTATGCAGCAGGGTGCACTGGTACAGCAGGGAAGCTGGCAGCAGCTCAGCACTCAGCCCGGGCTGCTGCAGGAGATGATACGGCAACGTCAGCAGGAGGATTCACTGTGCGTTCATTAATGCCTTTTTTGCGTCTGTTCCGGCAGCATCCCTGGCGCCTGGGATTAGGGATCGCGCTGGCTATCTTTACCCTGCTGGCCAGTGTGAGCCTGCTTACGCTCTCCGGCTGGTTTCTTGCTGCCTCCTCGCTGGCAGGTATGGCCGGGCTCTACACCTTCAACTATATGCTGCCGGCAGCAGGCGTGCGCGGTGCCGCGATTATACGTACCGCAGCGCGTTATTTTGAGCGTCTTGTCAGTCATGATGCCACCTTTCGGGTGCTGCAGCATCTGCGTGTATATACTTTCAGGCGCCTGATGGCACTGGCGCCTGAGCAGCTGTCGCGCTTTCGCCACGGCGAGCTGCTGAACCGCTTTGTCAGCGATGTTGATACGCTCGACCATCTCTATCTGCGCGTTATTTCGCCTCTGGCCGGTGCAGCGGTGGTTATTATCGTTGTAACCGGCGGTCTGTCCCTGCTCAACCTGCCCCTGGCGCTGATTTTAGGGGGCAGCATGCTGCTGACCCTGCTGATACTGCCCGCCGCGTTCTGCTATTTTGGTCAGACTGCCGGCGCGCGCATCGCCCGTTCGCAGGCGAGCTGGCGCCTGCAGCTTGCCTGCTGGCTCATGGCACAGGCTGAACTGCAGATCTATGGTGCGGCAACGGCCTGGCGTCAGCGGCTGGACAGTGAAGAGCGGCAGTGGCAGCACGCGCAGCAACAGCAGCATCACCTGCAGGCGTTTGCACAGAGCCTGCTGCTGCTGATAGCCGGTCTGACCGTAACGCTGCTGCTGTGGATTTCAGCTGACACTGTCGGGGGCGCAACGATTGCGCTGTTTCTGTTTTGCGGTCTGGCGGCGTTTGAAGCGCTGGCGCCGGTTGCCGGCGCGTTTCTGCCGCTGGCGCAGGTCAGCAGCGCCGCACAGCGCGTGCAGGAAATCATTGACCAGCCGCCGGCCATCCATTTTCCGCCGCGTATGCAGGACGCAGGGCCGGAAATGCGTCTGGTACTGGATGACATCTCATTTAGCTATCCGCAACGCCCGGAGCCGGTATTACAGCATTTTTCACTGCGGCTGCAGCCGGGCGAACGTATTGCCCTGCTCGGCCCGACCGGCTGTGGCAAATCGACCCTGCTGGCGCTTATCACCCGCAGCCGGGAAGCCACCGCGGGTCATATCTCTCTTAATGATATTCCGCTCTCAGAGTGGGATGAGCGCAGCCTGCGGCAGCGTATCAGCGTGGTAACACAGCGCGTGCATCTTTTCAGCCAGACGCTGCGCGATAACCTGTTACTGGCGCGCCCGGCGGCCAGCGATAGCGAGCTGACTGCCGCGCTGGTTCAGGCTGGACTCGGCTTTCTGGCCGAGCAGCCTGACGGACTGGATAGCTGGATGGGTGAAGGCGGCAGGCCGCTGTCCGGCGGCGAACTGCGGCGCCTGGCCATCGCGCGTGCCCTGCTGCATAACGGCGACCTCTGGCTGCTGGATGAGCCTACCGAAGGGCTGGATGCCACGACTGAGCAGCAGATCCTGCAGTTACTGCTGCGGGTCAGCGAGGGTAAGACGCTGATCGTGGTAACCCATCGCCTGCAGGGCCTGGAAAGGATGGACCGCATCTGCGTGATGGATCAGGGCACCATTGTGGAATCGGGTTCGCATGACGAATTAATCTCAAAAGCGGGTCGCTACTGGCGTTTCCGGCAACGCTTTGCGTTATAGTCTGGAGATGACGCTTTTGGGTAGCTGATGCCATGAGACTGGTACAACTTTCACGTGATTCACTGCACTTTCCACCGCCGGAAATGGCGCTGCGCGAACCAAACGGTTTGCTGGCTATGGGCGGAGATCTCTCGCCTGCGCGTTTGATTAATGCGTACCAGCACGGTATTTTTCCCTGGTTTTCGCCCGGCGACCCGATCCTCTGGTGGTCGCCCGATCCGCGAGCCGTGCTGATGCCAGATGCGTTTCATCTCAGCCGGAGCATGGCGCGTTTTCACCGGCGCTCTCCCTATCGCGTTACCATGAATCACGCGTTTGCGCAGGTGCTTGAAGGCTGCGCCACCGGGCGTCAGGAGGGAACGTGGATCACCTTCGAAGTCAAACGTGCCTGGCTGCGGCTATATGAGCTGGGCCATGCGCACTCTATCGAAGTGTGGCATGAAAATAGCCTGGCTGGCGGCATGTATGGTCTGGCGCTCGGACAGATGTTTTGCGGAGAATCGATGTTCAGCCGACAGGAAAACGCGTCTAAAACCGCGTTATGGGTCTTTTCACAACACTTCCGTGCCCACCAGGGAAAACTCATTGATTGCCAGGTGCTGAATCCCCACACCGCATCACTTGGGGCAACAGAAATCCCGCGTGCTGACTATCTGCAGGCGCTAAAAAAACTGGCGTGGCAGCCGGTTGCTGAGGGATGCTGGCAAACACAGACCCTTTTTTAGCCCTGCCCGCAGATGTTTTGCACACAAATCTACATAAAAGTGATACAATAAGCGAGTTTGGTATGTCGTCCGCGCTTCGCTGTGGCGAGCCGGAATTGCCAGGCTGGGAATCTCACCTGTTCCTGAAACTGTTTCATCCGTGCCCGCCGGGCCGGTTGCTGCAGATTCTTAGCCCGCTAATCCCCCGCAGACGTCAACAACACCCGAATTTATCCGTACTGCACGCGCTATAGCGCGACGCACGGCGAAGCGTTGGCAAAAACAGCCAACGTTTCTTTACATAAATCATGGAATTCGGCATTATCTTGCCGGTTCAACAGTTTGGTAGTTCACCCAGAGGATTCGATGGCCAAAGAAGACAATATTGAAATGCAGGGTACCGTACTGGATACGTTACCTAACACCATGTTCCGCGTAGAGCTTGAAAACGGGCACGTGGTTACCGCTCATATCTCCGGTAAAATGCGCAAAAACTATATCCGCATCCTGACGGGTGACAAAGTCACTGTTGAGTTGACCCCGTACGACCTGAGCAAAGGCCGCATTGTCTTCCGCAGTCGCTAAGCTGCTGCACACGTCGCGGGCTGGTTAAGTTTCCAGCCGCAAAAAAAGGCCGGATAATTATCCGGCCTTTTGTTTTCCTGGTCAGGCGTTAGTGCACAGTCCCTTCCGTTTTACGCTTTTCAGCGCTCAGGAAGTGATAAGTAAGCTGGTTTTTATCTTTATCCAGCCCCACCGACACCGAGCCTCCATCCACCAGTGAACCAAACAGCAGTTCATTGGCCAGCGGTTTTTTCAGGCTTTCCTGCACTGTACGCGCCATCGGACGCGCACCCATTGCTTTATCGTAGCCTTTTTCTGCCAGCCAGTCGCGCGCGTCATCGCTCACTTCCAGTGAAACACCTTTTGCGTCCAGCTGCGCCTGCAGTTCAACAATAAACTTATCGACTACCTGATGGATCACCTCAGCAGAGAGATGACGGAACCAGATAATGTTGTCGAGACGGTTGCGGAACTCTGGCGTAAAGATCTTTTTAATCTCTTCCATCGCATCCGTACTGTTATCCTGCTGAATCAGGCCGATCGACTTACGTTCGGTTTCGCGTACGCCAGCATTGGTGGTCATGACCAGCACCACATTGCGGAAGTCCGCTTTACGCCCGTTGTTGTCGGTCAGCATACCGTTATCCATAACCTGCAGCAGCAGGTTGAAGACATCCGGGTGCGCTTTCTCAATTTCATCCAGCAGCACAACCGCGTGCGGATGCTTGATAACCGCATCCGTTAACAGACCACCCTGGTCAAAGCCCACGTAGCCTGGAGGTGCACCAATCAGGCGGCTGACCGTATGGCGCTCCATGTATTCCGACATATCGAAACGCAGCAGCTCAATGCCCAGCGCTTTAGCCAGCTGTACGGTGACTTCTGTTTTACCTACCCCGGTCGGGCCGGCGAACAGGAAAGAGCCTACCGGCTTGCGATCCTGACCCAGGCCAGCGCGGCTCATTTTAATCGCTTCGGTCAGCGCCTCAATTGCATTATCCTGACCAAATACCAGCATTTTCAGGCGGTCGCCCAGATTTTTCAGCGTATCACGATCGGTGGCCGACACGCTCTGTTCCGGAATACGTGCAATTCGCGCCACTACCGATTCAATGTCAGAGACATTAACGGTTTTCTTACGCTTGCTCACCGGCACCAGACGTGCCCGCGCACCCGCTTCATCAATCACATCAATCGCCTTATCCGGCAGATGACGGTCGTTGATATATTTCACCGCCAGTTCGACTGCTGCGCGCACGGCCTTAGCGGTATAACGCACGTCGTGATGCGCTTCATATTTCGGCTTCAGTCCGTTGAGGATCTGCACGGTCTCTTCAACCGAGGGTTCAGTAATATCAATTTTCTGGAAGCGGCGCGCCAGTGCGCGATCTTTCTCGAAAATATTGCTGAACTCCTGATAAGTTGTGGAACCCATCACGCGGATTTTGCCGCTGGAGAGCAGTGGCTTAATCAGGTTAGCGGCATCCACCTGCCCGCCCGACGCCGCACCGGCACCGATGATGGTATGAATTTCATCAATAAACAGGATGCTGTTGTTATCCTGTTCCAGCTGTTTGAGCAGCGCTTTAAACCGCTTTTCAAAATCGCCGCGATATTTGGTGCCCGCCAGCAGAGAGCCGATATCCAGTGAATAGATAGTGCACTCTTTCATTACTTCCGGTACGTCACCCTGCACAATACGCCAGGCGAGCCCTTCGGCAATAGCGGTTTTACCCACGCCGGATTCACCCACCAGCAGCGGATTGTTTTTACGCCGGCGACACAGCACCTGCACGGCGCGCTCCAGCTCTTTGTCGCGACCAATAAGCGGGTCAATGCCGCCAACGCGAGCAAGCTGATTAAGATTGGTGGTGAAGTTTTCCATACGCTCCTCCCCGCCTGCCTGCTCTTCATTGACCGGATTATCCGCATTACTCTGCGACTGACCGGGCTCATCTTTACGCGTGCCATGAGAGATGAAATTCACCACATCAAGACGGCTGATTTCATGTTTGCGCAGCAGATATGCCGCCTGCGACTCCTGCTCGCTGAAAATAGCGACCAGGACGTTAGCGCCTGCTACTTCACTGCGACCGGAAGACTGAACGTGGAACACCGCACGCTGCAGTACGCGCTGGAAGCTGAGCGTAGGTTGCGTATCGCGCTCCGCTTCGCCTGCCGGCAGCACCGGTGTGGTTTGTTCGATGAAGGCTTCGAGTTCCTGACGCAGAGCCACAATATCCACCGTACAGGCTTCCAGTGCCTCTCTGGCCGACGGGTTGCTGAGCAGCGCCAGCAACAGATGTTCGACGGTCATAAACTCGTGACGGTGCTCGCGCGCTCTGGCGAAAGCCATGTTTAAACTGAGTTCCAGTTCTTGATTGAGCATTTGGCACCTCCCCCAATTATCGCTCTGACTGCCTGTTTCCTATATGGAGACAGGTTCAGGCTTTTTCCAGCGTACACAGCAAAGGATGTTGATTCTCTCTGGCATAGTTGTTCACCTGCGCAGCTTTTGTTTCTGCTACTTCAGCGGTGAAAACACCGCAGACTGCCTTTCCATGATAGTGAACTTTCAGCATCAGTTGCGTGGCGCGTTCAATATCATAAGAAAAGAACTTTTGCAGAACGTCAATAACAAATTCCATAGGTGTATAATCGTCATTATTCAGGATGACTTTATACATTGAAGGCGGCTTTAACCCTTCACGTACTTTGTCTTCGGCCAGGTGTTCAAAATTAAGCCAGTCGTTTGTGTTTGCCATAATCATCCATTGGAATTCTGCGTTGCGGTCATGCATTTTAGCCTGCAGTAACCTGAAGTTTAACACGTCTGTCAAGACGGGTTTGCTATCGCTGCTATCGGTACGAAAAGCAGATGCGCGACCTGTATCACAAAATTCTCAATAGCGTTAACTGCCTCAAATTTTGATGAATTTCTGCCCACGCATCCGGGCCGATTGCTTGACGATAAGGTCCGTTTCTCTACATTCTACATGCACAAGCTGACTGAGTTTTAAACAACCTCGACTCACAGCTGCGATGACCTCACCTACTTATCAGAATGTCTTGCGAGGGAAGTAAAAGCATGGAGACGGGTACTGTTAAATGGTTCAACAACGCCAAGGGCTTCGGCTTTATTTGTCCGGTTGGCGGTGGCGATGACATCTTTGCGCACTACTCTACCATTCAGATGGAGGGTTACAGAACGCTTAAAGCGGGTCAGCACGTTCAGTTTGACGTTCACGAAGGACCAAAAGGCAACCATGCCAGTCTGATTGTTCCCTGTGAGGCGGCGTTGCTTTCCTGACCTGTGCAGCGCGGTTATTGTGACCACTCCGCACCTGAAATGCCAGCCGGTAACGCTGGCATTTTACTTTTCCCTCTACCCTGCACGCCGCTGTGCCAGCAGTTTTACCTGACTAAACAGCTCCCTGAACAGCGACGGGATGGCCTGCGGGCCGCGCTCACCGGCCGCCAGCGCCACGGCGATAGCCAGCTCAGGCTTGGAGCTATGATGGATCGCCTGAGTAATAATACGCCGTGGCGTCATCGCAATGTTTAACGGCAGGTGCGCCATTTGGTGATAGACCGCGCGAAATCCGTGCTGATAGAGGAAATGTTCAATGTCGGCTGCCGGAAACTGCGTCAGATGCACCTCCGCCTTTTCGTGGATCAGCAGCTGGCTGCGGGTTGTCGCCGCATATTTCTTTCCTGCCTCATCGCCATCGGTCAACACATGCCAGGCAATTCCCATACGCCGGGCAAACTTCAGCAGCGGCTTCAGGCCGGCCTGGGCAAACTCGATCACCCGGATCCCTTCTGCTGCAAAATGATCGCCCTGCTGCCGCGCCAGTTCGTTAACGATCCATACCTCAGTCTCGCCCTCCACCAGTAACCAGCAGCGGGCAAACAGTGCAGCAGGTCGATTGACGCGAATATGAAACGCGATACGCCGGTGATCCTCCGCGCTCAGTCCCGCTTCACCAATACGCCATGCCACCACGCGGCTCGCTTCGCGCACCAGACGACAGAGATTTTCCAGCGGCGTCTGGGAGACCAGTTCACCTGAATTAGTGGTAACCAGTCGCTGTAGCGGCAGCAGCGTCAGTAAATTCCAGGTCACTGAAAGCATTATCGGATGCAGCCGCGTTTCAGGATCTTCGACCAGCAGAACAGGCTGTGCGCCGGCTGGCAGCGCACTGCTGCCAGGGAGCAGTGCCAGCAGCCGCAGCTGCACCTCGCGACGATGCTCAGCACTGGCCCCTGCCAGCAGCCGGTTAAGCGCATCCAGCGCCTGCCAGCCTGCGCTGCCATCGCGCAGCTCCGGTGCCATTCGTGGGTGACTGACGCCGGGTTGCTGAACAAGAAAATAGTGCGCCATAAGCTGCTGCATTGTCTGTACGCCCTGCCGCAGTACCTCATCGCTCAGTGCCTGCCCGCCAGCTGCGCGATTAAGCTGCTGTAATACCGCCTGCAGCGCCTGCAGACCCGGATCCCGCCCGTCACCGCCGGGTTCGCGCGTCCGGTGACGCTGACCGAACCGCGCGTCGCGTAAACGCAGCACCGGATGATGCTGCCGCAGCCAGCCTATCGCCGCCTTTGTCGGCTCCTGCGCCAGCAGCTGATTATGCACGTCGATAAAGCGCCAGCTGCTTTTTACGCCGTCCGCTTTACAGGTGGCCCGCAGACTGAAGCGCAGATAATATCCCTGCTCATCGCGCTGCCAGAAAGGCTGCAGCAGGGTATTTTCCCGCTCTGCTTCGCTGGCGCGAAAGCGCACCACTATCTGTAATGTGCGCCAGCGTGCCGCCGGATTTGCAGGCGGAAAATGGAAATCGTCTTCACTGAGGGCCGCCTGCCCGCCGGACGGATCCAGCATAAGTGAAAACGCATCAAGCAGGCTTGACTTGCCCCAGGCGTTTTCGCCGATCAGAAGATTCGTCATGGTAAGCGGCAGCGAGAGCTGATTAATGCCACGAAAGCCGCTGATATCAATATGATCCAGAATCATGGGATTATCCTGTTCAGAGATTGCCTGAGCATGGTGTACGGTTGCACAGGGGTCAAGGCGCAGATTATCGGCAAAGGGTGATTTACAGCGTGTGCTTTTTTGATTAGCGTGGCGTCCTTTTCCCACGGACGGATGTTCGCTATGTATGGTCTGATGATTATTTTGCTGCCGCTGATTGCCGGTTATTTGCTGCATCTGCAGCAGCCAGCACTGTTACGCACGGTGGCGCGGTTGCTGAGTGCGCTGGTCTATATCATTCTGTTTTTCATGGGTGTAAGCCTGGCATTTCTGGATAACCTCAGCGCGAATTTGCTCACCATCTTCTACACCGCTTTTATCTGTACCCTCTCGATTCTCGCCTGTTCGCTGCTGGCATTCTGGCTGCTTGAGCAGCGTCTGCCGTGGCGGCATCCGCATAAAGCGCAGGCGCTGCCCTCGCGTCTTGCGATGGCACTGGATTCACTCAAACTCTGTGGCTCGGTGCTGGGCGGGTTTCTGCTCGGACTGTCGCAATGGGCTCCGCTGCGCCATGCGGCCACCGTCAGCGAATATGCCCTGATCCTGATGCTGTTTCTGGTGGGCGTTCAGCTGCGCAGCAGCGGCATGACGCTGCGGCAGATTACGCTTAACCGGCGTGGTGCGCTGGTGGCGGGCGTGTCACTGGCTGGGGCGCTCGCCGGAGGCGCGCTGGCCGCTGTCTGCCTTGGATTGCCGCTGAAAACCGGCCTCGCGCTGGCCAGCGGCTTTGGCTGGTATTCCCTTTCCGGCATTCTGATGACGGACGCGTTTGGTCCGGTTATCGGCAGCGCGGCGTTCTTTAACGACCTGCTGCGTGAACTGATCACAATTATGCTGATCCCGCTGCTTATCACCCGGCATCGCAGCATGACGCTGGGCCTGAGCGGCGCCACCTCCATGGATTTTACCCTGCCAATTCTGCAGCGCGCCGGCGGCATGGAGATTGTTCCTGCGGCCATTGTGCACGGGTTTATCATGAGCCTGCTCGCGCCGGTGCTGATCGCTTTTTTTTCCGCCTGACCGGTCTGCAGCGCACTTTTTCACGGCAGGCGTGCAGCGGCGTCGTCTACGCTTTCTGACGGAAAGATTTTTGCCATCAGCATAGATGGCCCCCATCAGAAAGGAGCAAACGATGAAACAAACTGTGGCCGCCCTGCTGGCACACACGCTGGAGAGCGCGGGCGTAAAACGTATCTGGGGTGTAACCGGTGATTCGCTTAACGGCCTGAGCGACAGCCTGAACCGCATGGGCACCATTGAATGGATGCCGACGCGGCATGAAGAGGTCGCCGCGTTTGCCGCCGGTGCGGAAGCGCAAATCAGCGGCGAACTGGCGGTCTGCGCCGGCTCCTGCGGTCCTGGTAACCTGCACCTGATTAACGGGTTGTTTGACTGTCATCGTAACAATGTGCCGGTACTGGCCATTGCTGCTCATATCCCTTCCAGCGAAATCGGCAGCGGCTATTTTCAGGAGACGCACCCGCAGGAGCTGTTTCGTGAATGCAGCCACTACTGTGAGCTGGTTTCTAATCCTGAGCAGCTGCCGCAGGTGCTGGGCATTGCCATGCGCAAAGCGATCCTCAACCGCGGCGTCTCTGTGATCGTACTACCGGGTGACGTGGCGCTGCAGCCCGCCCCGAAGAGTGCGCGCAGCGAATGGTATCCGCCGCAGCTGCCGCAGGTTGTGCCCGCCGCAGCGGAGCTTGCCACCCTGGCGGAAACGCTCAACGGCGCAGGCAATATTACGCTGATGTGCGGCAGCGGCTGCGCCGGTGCCCATGCTGAAGTTGTCGCCCTGGCGGAACGGCTTAAGGCGCCGGTAGTGCATGCGCTGCGTGGCAAAGAATATATTGAATATGACAACCCGTACGATGTTGGCATGACCGGGCTGATTGGTTTCTCTTCCGGCTATCACGCCATGATGAATGCCGACACCCTGATCCTGCTCGGCACGAAATTCCCCTATCGTGCCTTCTACCCTGCCAGCGCGCGTATCATTCAGATCGATATCAACCCCGGCAGCCTGGGCGCGCACAACCACGTGGATATGCCGCTGGTGGGTGATGTTAAAGCCACGATCCAGGCACTGCTGCCGCAGCTTGAGGTGCATGACGATCGCCATCACCTTGACCGTGCGCTGGAGCACTACGCTGACGCCCGCAAGAGCCTTGACGATCTGGCAACCGCAAACGACAACCAGGCGATCCATCCCCAGTATCTGGCACAGCAGATCAGCCGCTACGCCGCTGACGATGCCATCTTTACCTGCGACGTCGGCACGCCCACCGTCTGGGCGGCACGTTACCTGCAGATGAACGGTAAGCGACGCCTGCTGGGATCGTTTAATCACGGCTCTATGGCCAATGCGATGCCGCAGGCGCTGGGTGCCCAGGCTATCGACAGAGAGCGTCAGGTGGTGGCGCTGTGCGGCGACGGGGGCTTCAGTATGCTGATGGGAGACTTTATCTCGGTAGCGCAGCTGAAACTGCCGGTGAAGCTGGTGATTTTCAACAACAGCGTGCTGGGTTTTGTGGCAATGGAGATGAAAGCAGGCGGTTACCTTACCGACGGCACCGACCTGGAAAATCCTGATTTTGCTGCGATTGCCGCCGCCTGCGGCATCAAAGGTATCCGGGTTGAAAAAGCGTCAGAACTCAATGCGGCGCTGGAACAGGCTTTCGCACATGATGGCCCGGTTCTGGTGGATGTGCACACGGCTAAAGAGGAGCTGTCGATGCCACCGCAGATCAAAGCCGAGCAGGCAAAAGGGTTCAGTCTCTATATGCTGCGCGCTATCCTCAACGGACGCGGCAATGAGATCACCGAGCTGGCGAAAACCAACTGGCTGCGGTAAAAACAAGGCTCCTGCCGGACAGGCAATGATGCGGGCGAGCAGCCCGCTTTTTCTTTCAGGAGAGCCCCGTGATCGATTTGCGCAGTGATACCGTAACCCGCCCGAGTGCGGCGATGCTGGACGCCATGATGAACGCCGCAACCGGAGATGACGTCTATCGTGACGATCCTACGGTCAACGCACTGGAAGCAGAGGCGGCGGCGATGAGCGGCAAAGCAGCCGCGCTGTTCTTTCCTACCGGTACCCAGGCAAATCTGGTGGCGCTGCTGTGCCACTGCCAGCGCGGCGATGAGTATATTGTGGGCCAGCAGGCGCACAACTATAAATATGAAGCGGGCGGCGCGGCGGTGCTGGGCAGCATTCAGCCTCAGCCGATCCTTGCTGCGGACGATGGCACACTGCCGCTGGCGGACGTTGCCGCTGCGATCAAGCCGGATGATATCCATTTTGCCCGTACCCACCTGCTGAGTCTGGAAAACACGCATCACGGCAGGGTACTGCCGCTCAGCTATCTGGAGCAGGCGTGGCACTTCACCCGCGAACGCGGGCTGGCGCTGCACATTGATGGTGCGCGTATCTTTAATGCCGTGGTAGCACAGCAGGTGACGCTGGCAGAAATTGCACGCTACTGCGATACGCTGACTATCTGCCTGTCAAAAGGGCTGGGCACCCCGGTAGGCTCACTGCTGTGCGGCGACAGCGCTTATATTGAGCAGGCGCGGCGCTGGCGTAAAATGACCGGTGGCGGGATGCGCCAGGCGGGTATTCTGGCGGCGGCCGGGCGTTATGCGCTGCAGCACAACGTGACCCGGCTGCAGGACGATCATGATAACGCCGCGTGGCTGGCGGACCAGCTGCGCGCGCTGGGCGTGGAAGTCATAAGCCAGCAGACAAATATGCTGTTTGTGCAGATTCCGCCCGGGCAGACAGATGCGCTGCAGCGCTGGATGCACGCCGCGAATATCCTGATTAGCATCGGCCCCCGGACGCGCATGGTGACTCACCTGGATGTATCCCGTGCCGATCTGCAGCAGGTGGTCGCACGCTGGCAGGCGTTTCTTCAGTCAGCGGCCTGACAGCTAGCGCGCCGCGCCGTACTGTGCCAGCAGCGCCCGGGCTATCGCCAGCGTCTCTGCGTCAGCAATACCGCGATAGTCGTGCGGCCGGAAGTGCATCTGAAAGGCTGCAATCAGCCGGCGCTGCTTCTCAGGCGTTGTCGCGCCCGCCACGTCATAGCCATACCGCTGCAGCGCTGCCAGCAGCGGCTGCGGATCCACAACGGTGCTGGCGGACTGCCCCGCCAGATAGCGGGCCGTAATCGCCGGATCGGGCCAGGCACCTATCCCCCGGGCGGCCAGCTGCTGCCAGGGAAAGAGCGGACCCGGGTCCTGCTTGCGCTGCGGCGCAATATCGCTGTGGCCCACGATATTTTCGGGCGCAATACCGTAACGCTGCTGCAGATCGCGCAGCAGCGCTGTCAGCACGGTAATTTGATCGGGTGTATAAGGCTGCCACGTTAGCCCGGTCAGCGTACGCTGATAGCCCGCATTGACTATCTCAATGCCCACTGAGGTGTCATTAATGCGGGTAGCCCCGCGCCAGAAACTGGGTCCGGCATGCCAGGCAAGCTGCTGCTCCGGCACCAGCTGCCAGACTACTCCCCTGCCCGCTTTCTGTGGCGGCTGACGCGGAATAAGGTAGTGTGCACTGACCTGCCGATCGGTCAGGGTTGCCAGCGAAGAAGAGAAATCGTCTGCGGTGTAGTGGATCACCACGACTTTGATGCGCGGTCGCGCGCCCTGCGCCGGATGCGCTGTATCGGCCCAGTACCCCTGACGCGCTTCCATCGAAGAGTGACAGGCGCTGAGCAGCAGCGCCATGACCACGATCAGCAGGCATCGCATCAGCGCACGATCACCGCAGTGCCGGAGACGCTGACCATCAGCATGCTGCTGTCTTTGCCGACGGTTTCGTAGTCAATATCGATCCCCACTACCGCATTAGCGCCCAGCGCTTTCGCCTGATCGCCCAGCTCTTTAAACGCAATCTCACGCGCCTTGCGCAGCTCTTTTTCATAGGCCCCCGAACGTCCGCCTACGATATCGCGGATGCCGGCAAAGAAATCACGAAAAATATTGGCACCTAAAATCGCCTCGCCGGTAACCACGCCGCAGTATTCGGTAATACTGTGGCCTTCCAGAGTTGGTGTCGTCGAAAATTTCATAGTTATCTCCTGAAGATGTCGATGGGACCCGCACGCATGGTGCTGAAAAAGCACGACTATACTCTATGCTAAAACCCATGCTTTGCCACAGAACAATAAGGAACCGGAGATGAGAATCAAAGCCCTTGCACTGCTGGCATCAGCAGTAACGCTGCTGAGCGCCTGTACCACTGTAGAGCCGGTTATCAGGGATAATGGCCCGCGCAGTGCGGCCTGTATTGATGGCGGGCCGGATAGCGTGGCGCAGCAGTTTTACGATTTGCGCGTAAATGCTCCTTCAGCGGGCCTGCCCGATCGCGCGCTGCTGGCCAGATATCGCCCTTATCTGAGCGATCATCTTTATCAGACGCTGCTACAGGCGCGGGAAAAGCGCAATCAGCCGGCAGAGTGGCGTCAGGGCGATCTCTTTTCCAGTCTGGCTCAGGGACCGGCCGCCGCTGATGTAGAGAGCGCTTCTTCGATCCCCAATCGCGATGCGCGAAATATTCCGTTGCGCGTCACGCTAACGCGCGGCGATAAACAGTGGCGCGATGAAGTGCTGATGATCCGTGAAGGAAAGTGCTGGGTGGTGCAGGATGTGCGCTATATGGCAGCGTGGCCGCACGCCGGCGGTGGCTCACTCAGCCAGCTGCTGGAGCAGAAAAAATAGCGCGTTTTTTTGTTATCCTGTTCACACATTAGGGCGCCGCATCGGTATAGAGCCCCTGACCGGTGTTAACGTCGGGCGTAACCGTAGTGCAACCCCCGTCTGACGCAGGCCGCACAATTTTCTGCTGCACCGGACCGGATAACGCGCTGTTTAATAAATTTTAAGTCACTTGATTTGCATAACTATGCCGGGAACGTTAAGATTCGCGGCATTATTTGCTCTCTATTTTCCGCGCATGAGTATTCAATTAAACGCTATTAACTGCTTTTACGGTGCCCATCAGGCGCTGTCTGACATTAACCTGGAGTGTCCGCAGGGAGAGACGCTGGTGCTGCTTGGTCCCAGCGGTGCCGGGAAAAGCTCACTCCTGCGCGTGCTCAATCTGCTGGAGCTGCCGCGTTCCGGCACACTGCAGATTGCCGGCAACCAGTTTGACTTTACCAGGTCCCCCACTGACAGCGCCATTCGCGAGCTGCGTCAGAACGTGGGTATGGTATTTCAGCAATATAATCTCTGGCCGCACCTTACGGTTATGCAGAACCTCACTGAAGCCCCGTGTCGCGTACTGGGTCTCTCAAAAGAGGCGGCGCGCGCACGTGCCGATAAGCTGCTGGAGCGTCTGCGCCTGACGCCTTATGCCGATCGTTTTCCGCTGCATCTCTCCGGTGGTCAGCAGCAGCGCGTGGCGATCGCCCGTGCGCTGATGATGGAGCCGCAGGTGCTGCTGTTTGATGAACCTACCGCCGCGCTCGATCCGGAAATTACCGCGCAGATCGTGACGATTATTCGCGAACTGGCACAAACGCAGATCACGCAGGTTATTGTGACCCATGAGGTTGAAGTGGCGCGCAAAACGGCCAGCCGCGTGGTTTATATGGAGAATGGTCACATCATTGAACAGGGTGATGCCAGCCGCTTTACACAGCCGCAAACCGACGCGTTTGCACACTATCTTTCGCACTAAGTCAGGATGCTAATAATGAAAAAAGTTGTACTTGCTGCCCTGCTCACCACGCTGAGCCTGAGCGCTTCTGCTGCACAGACGCTGCGTTTCGCTACTGAAGCCTCTTACCCGCCGTTTGAGTTCGTTGACGCTGAAAACAAAATTCAGGGATTTGACGTCGATCTGGCCAATGCGCTGTGTAAAGAGATGGATGCAACCTGCACATTTACTAATCAGGCTTTCGATAGCCTGATCCCCAGCCTGAAATTCCGCCGTTTCGACGCGGTGATGGCCGGCATGGATATCACACCAGAACGTGAAAAGCAGGTGCTGTTCAGCAAGCCTTATTATGACAACTCTGCCACCTTTATTGCGCAGAAAGGCAAACTGGCTGATGTGGCTGCCCTGAAAGGCAAGCGCGTTGGCGTGCAGAACGGCACTACTCATCAGAAGTTCCTGACCGACAAGCATAGCGATATCACTATCGTGCCTTACGACAGCTATCAGAACGCCGTACTGGATCTGAAAAATGGCCGTATTGACGCTGTCTTTGGGGATACTGCCGTGGTCAATGAGTGGCTGAAGCAGAACGCAACGCTGGCGCCGCTGGGTGAAAAAGTCACGGATAAAGATTACTTCGGAACCGGTCTGGGCATCGCCGTGCGTCAGGGTAACGCTGAGCTGCAGGGTAAGTTCAACGCGGCGCTGGATAAGATCAAAGCTGACGGCACGTATAAAACTATCTACAGCAAATGGTTCCAGCAGTAATCTCTGATGAATGAAATGATCTCTCTTGCAAGCGCCGCCGGGATAACCGTCGGCCTTGCTGTTTGTGCGCTGATCGCCGGCCTTGTGCTGGCGATGCTGTTTGCTGGCTGGGAGTCGCTGCGCATAAAACCGCTGGCGTGGGTCGGCACCGTGCTGGTCACGCTGATTCGGGGTCTGCCGGAAATTCTGGTCGTACTCTTTATCTATTTCGGTGCTTCGCAGCTGCTGCTGACGCTGTCTGACGGTTTCAGCCTTAACCTGGGCCTGTTTACCCTTCCGGTTCAGCTGCAGATTGAGAATTTTGACGTCAGCCCGTTTCTCTGCGGAGTGATTGCGCTGGCTATGCTCTACTCCGCCTATGCGTCACAGACGCTGCGCGGTGCACTGAAAGCGGTGCCGGCAGGCCAGTGGGAGTCGGGACAGGCGCTGGGCATGAAAAAATCTGCGATCTTTTTCCGGCTGATTATGCCGCAAATGTGGCGCCATGCGCTGCCGGGCCTCGGCAACCAGTGGCTGGTGCTGCTGAAAGATACGGCGCTGGTGTCGCTGATCAGTGTCAACGACCTGATGCTGCAGACGAAAAGTATCGCTACGCGCACGCAGGAACCGTTTACCTGGTATCTGGTGGCTGCCGCTATCTATCTGGTGATTACGCTGTTCAGTCAGGCGATTTTACGCCGCATTGAATTACGCACCACGCGTTTTGAGCGGGGAGCCTGACGCATGCTCGATTATTTACCTGAACTGCTGAAAGGCCTGCATACCAGCTTAACGCTGACGCTGGCCTCACTGGTGGCCGCGCTGCTGCTGTCGCTGCTCTGTACTATTGTGCTGGCACTGAAAGTACCGGTCGCCAGCCTGCTGGCAAAAGGCTACATCACGCTGTTTACCGGCACTCCGCTGCTGGTGCAGATCTTCCTGATCTACTACGGGCCGGGTCAGTTCCCTGCCATTCAGAATGTGCCGTGGCTCTGGCATCTGCTGTCTCAGCCCTGGCTGTGCGCGATGCTGGCGTTGTCGCTCAACAGCGCAGCCTATACCACCCAGCTATTTTATGGCGCGGTACGCGCAATTCCGGCGGGTCAGTGGCAGTCATGCGCCGCGCTGGGCATGAACCGCAAGGATACGCTGCGTATTTTGCTGCCCTACGCATTTAAGCGCGCCCTCTCCTCCTATTCCAACGAAGTTGTGCTGGTGTTTAAAAGCACCTCGCTGGCCTACACCATTACGCTGATGGAAGTGATGGGGCACGGTCAGATGCTCTACGGACGCACCTATGACGTGACGGTGTATGCGGCGGCAGGCCTGATCTATCTGGTGGTTAACGGCGCGCTGACGCTGCTGATGCGGCTGATAGAGAAACGTGCACTGACATTTGAGCAGCGCAGCTGAGTGCCTCCGGGACGGTTGCTTTTGCGCCACGCCGGCGTCCGGGCAACCGTCTTCTGCAAATCCTTACTTATCCAAAATAATTGCATAAAAATTCATTAAATGGCATTGTGTCACGCATTCCACTTCTGGCTTGCTTATGAGAATGACATGATGAAAAAATGGATTATCGCCGCAGCGCTCGCTGCGGTTACGGTGAATGCTTATGCAGCTGAAAAAATACGTTTTGCCGTTTCAGCTACCTATCCGCCGTTTGAATCACTGGATCACAACAATCAGATTGTAGGCTTTGATATCGATCTGGCGAAAGCGCTGTGCGCGCAGATTAAAGCCGAATGTACATTCACGAATAATGCGTTTGACAGCCTGATCCCGTCGCTGAAATTCCGCCGCTATGATGCGGTAATCTCCGGTATGGACATCACCGCCGAGCGCAGTAAGCAGGTCGATTTCAGCCAGCCTTACTATGCCAACTCCGCTATCGTGATCGCCCGGAAAGGCGAGTTCAGCGATTTCAGCCAGCTGAAAGGCAAGCGTATTGGCGTGGAAAACGGTACTACTCACCAGAAATATCTGGCTGAAAAGCATCCGGACGTGGTAGCAGTCGCCTATGACAGCTATCAGAATGCGATTCTTGACCTGAAAAACGGCCGCCTCAATGGCGTATTTGGCGACAGCGCCGTGGTCAGTCAGTGGCTGAAAGCCAATGACGATCTCGGTACCGTGGGCGATCATGTCAGGGATACGGATTACTTTGGCACCGGGCTTGGCATCGCCGTGCGTAAAGGTAACAGCGCACTGCTGAATGAGTTCAATAGTGCGCTGGCGGCCCTGAAAGCTGACGGCAGCTGGCAGCAGATCAACCAGAAGTGGTTTCCTGAGTAAATTCTTTCAACAGCGCGTGCTGCGTTATGCAGCACGCGGCCGATCGTTCCGCGTCAGCAGACATAACACTTCAAAATGAGCGGTGTGCGGGAACATATCAAACAGCTGTACTCTTTGTATGTTGTAATCACTAAGCCGGGCAATATCCTGCGCCAGGGTGGCAGGATTGCAGCTGGAGTAGAGGATAAAAGCTGGAGCCATATCGCTTAAATAGTCGCACAGCTCGCTGCCAATACCGCGACGCGGCGGGTTCACCAGTACCAGCTGCGGTATGTCTGCCCGCGAGGTGGCGAAACGGGTGGAATCCAGAGCGGCAAAGTGCACCTTTTCCAGCCCCAGCTGCTGCGCCGATTGCTGCGCACAGGCGATCGCTTCAGGGCTGATTTCAATCCCCGTCAGCGTCATCTCTGGCGTTGCGCAGTGCAGACCAAATCCACCTACGCCACAAAAGAGATCCCACATGCTGGTCACGTTCAGCTCTGCAACCCAGTCACGTGCGGTGGCGTAGAGCCCCGCCGCCACCTGCGGATTGGTCTGGAAGAAACTCTGCGGCCGGATATAAAGCGGAACCTGATTAACGCGTTCCGGCAGCGCCTGCTGCGCGGTCAGCGCGATCTCTTCGTCGCCTTCCAGAATCGCCATATGTACCGGCTGAATATTGGCGGAGATAACCTGCAGCTGCGGCAGCTGCTGCTGCAGCCACGGCAGTGCCGCCTGCAGCTGCGGCACCTTACTGGCTGAGCGCAGTACAAAACGCAGCATCATGCCGCCCTCACTGCTCTCCGTCAGCAGCAAAAACTTCAGCTCGCCACGCCTGCGCGTCACATTGTAAGGCGTCAGACCGGCGCGTGCGATAAAGGGTTTAAGCAGCGCAAACACCGGCGCAAAGCTGGCGGGATAGAGCGGACAGGCGCAGAGATCAACCGGGTCGCCGTCAGGCGCCACCAGACCAAAAACAGGGCGCTCCACGCTGCCGCTGACGACCATTTTGGCCTTATTGCGAAACCCCTGCTCTGCTGATGTCACCGGAAGCCGCCAGTCGCTGACCGGCATCGCTGCAAGCAGCTGAGCAAGCTGCGTCTGCTTATCGCTGACCTGCTGCGGATAGGGTTTTTCCAGCCACTGACATGAACGGCAGCGGCCAGCGTCATAAAGCGCGCAATGCATGGAACAACCTGTACTCGGAGAAAAAACGGGGGGCGATTGTATCACCGGGCGCGGAAAAATGCGCGACTGCTGGCCGGCACAAACAGCAGCAGCGCTACCAGTACGTCCGGTAATTTTTGCTGCAGCGTATGGTGGATAATCTGCAGATTGTTATCACCTGAAATACTGAATATTTCCGGATAGATCCAGCCCACCGACGCCATCAGCATATAGAGCAATACCACCACCTGACTGATCAGATAACCCCAGCGACCCCGATTGCTGCCGCGCATGAACGTAAAAGCACAGCGCAGTTCAAACAGGAAAATCAGCTGACTGGCGATAAATATCAGGGTTGAATCCCATGCCTGTGCGCTGCGGTGCACAAAGTTAGCAATCTCCTCATAGCCCAGCTCGCCAGCCATCATGATCACGCTGAGGCAGCGCGTGACAATAATCGCAATACCGGCAATGGTCACCGGCACCGGCGTTGAGTTTAACACAGCGTTTTTCAGCGTTTCCGACATCACCCAGGCTCCATAAGAAAAGGCTGGCAACGCCAGCCTTGCTTATAGTGGCAAACTCACAGGATTTCAGCCACGTTTTGCTTTCTGAATATCGCGCAAACGCTGTTTTTCTTCATGCGCCATAAAGCGCCAGGCGATAAAACCGACCAGCCCGACCACAAACAGAATAATAGACGCCAGCGCGTTGATCTCCGGGTTCACCCCACGCCGTACGGTGGCGAAGATCGCCATGGGCAGCGTGGTCGCCCCCGGCCCGGTAACAAAGCTGGCAATCACAAGGTCATCAAGCGACAGCGTAAAGGCCAGCAGCCAGCCGGTGACGATGGCGGGTGCAATCATGGGAACGGTGATCACAAAGAAAACCTTCAGCGGCGTGGCGCCCAGATCCATGGCGGCCTCTTCGATGGAGCGATCCAGCTCGCGCAGGCGGGCGTTGATCACCACCGCAACATAGGCGGTACAGAATGTGACGTGCGCCAGCCAGATAGTCAGCATGCCACGATCGCCCGGCCAGCCCAGCGTATTTGCCATCGCCACAAACAGCAGCAGCAGCGACAGCCCGGTAATAACATCGGGCATGACCAGCGGCGCAGTCAGCATAAAGGCGAAACCGCTGTGGCCGCGAAAGCGGCCGAAGCGCACAATGATCACCGCGGCCAGGGTGCCCAGTATCACAGCCATGGTAGCCGAAAGCCCCGCGATGGTCAGACTCAGCCCGACGGCATCGAGCATCGCCTCATCCTGAAACAGCACGCGATACCAGTGAAAAGAGAAACTCTCCCACACCGTAACCAGCTGCGAACTGTTAAAGGAGTAGACCACCAGCAGCAGCATGGGGGCATAGAGAAACAGAAAGCAGAGTACCAGAATAGCAGTACGCCACGGCGAGCGAATAACCGGTAGCTGACTCATGCTTTCTCCCCCGCAGCGCGATTTTGATGCTTGTGGAACCAGATAATCGGCAGGATCAGGATCAACAGTATGGTTACCGCCAGCGCTGAAGCCACCGGCCAGTCGCGGTTATTAAAAAACTCCTGCCAGAGAATGCGGCCAATCATAATACTGTCCGGGCCACCCAGCAGTTCCGGAATGACATACTCCCCTACCGCCGGTATGAACACCAGCATCGACCCGGCGATAATGCCGCCTTTGGTCAGCGGCACAATCACGCTGAAAAAGGTCTTCAGCGGACGCGCGCCTAAATCCAGCGACGCTTCCACCAGCGAATAGTCAATGCGCGTCAGCGCGGTATAGATCGGCAGCACCATAAAGGGCAGATAGCAGTAAACAATACCGATATAGACCGCCGTATTGGTGTAGAGGATCACCAGCGGATGATCGATAACGCCAAGCCACAGCAGAAAACGATTCAGAATGCCGTTGTTGTTCAGCAGCCCCATCCAGGCATAAACGCGCACCAGAAATGAGGTCCAGGAGGGCAGGATCACCAGCAGCAGCAGTATGGTTCGCATCGACGGCTTGCTGTGCGCGACCGCCCAGGCGAGCGGATAAGCGATAAGCAGGCAAATTACCGTGGAGATCGCCGCCACTTTCAGCGAGGTCAGATAGGCCTCAGCGTAAAGCGGATCGTCAGTGAGCGTAAAATAGTTGCCGAGGTTCAGCACCACATTCAGCTGGTCATCCGCCCAGCTGACCAGATCCGTATAGGGCGGGATGGCGCGGGCGATATCGGCAAAGCTGATTTTAAGCACAATCAGAAACGGCAGCAGGAACAGCAGGATCAGCCACAGGTAAGGCAGCGCAATCACCAGCTTGCGCCCGTGCTGCATCTTCATACGTGTTGCCCAGCGCTGCAGTGGCGTGCCCGCCAGTACCGGCTGAGGCCGCGGAGAAATCTGACTCATAAACGTCCCCCTAGACCGTCAGAACCACACAGCTGTCCGCATCCCAGCAGAGACGCACTTCATCTCCCCAGACGGGCGCACCTTTGCGAAAACGATGCGCGTTCTGCAGCTGCGCGCTGATCATCTGGCCACTGTGCAGGCGCACATGGTAAATCGACAAATCACCCAGATAGGCGATATGCACCACTTCGCCCACGGCAAAGTTGCAGCCGTCAGCCGGAACCGTGTCGCACAGCATGACTTTTTCCGGGCGCAGCGCAATGTGGACCGGTACGTTGTCAACAATAGAGACATCCGTCTGGACCTTCAGCGGATGCATCAGGCCAGGGCTGTCGATGACCACGCCCTCATCGCGCCGTTCGCGCAGCAGCCCCTCGAACACGTTGACCGAGCCGATAAACTCCGCGCTGTAACGGCTGGTAGGATGCTCATAAATCTCTTCCGGCTCGCCAATCTGCACAAACTTACCGCGATTCATGATGGCAATGCGTCCGGCCATGGTCATCGCCTCTTCCTGATCGTGCGTGACCATAACGCAGGTGGCGCCCACGCGCTCCAGGATATCCACCACCTCATGCTGCATGCGATCGCGCAGTTTTTTATCCAGTGCACCCATCGGCTCATCCAGCAGCAGCAGTTTAGGCCGTTTTGCCAGGCTGCGCGCCAGCGCCACGCGCTGACGCTGCCCGCCTGAAAGCTGATGCGGTTTGCGGCTGGCGAACTCCTGCATATGCACCAGCGCCAGCATCTCTGCTACGCGGCTGGCGATCTCTGCTTTGGATAATTTGTCCTGCTTCAGACCAAAGGCGATGTTTTGCTCCACTGTCATATGCGGAAACAGCGCGTAAGACTGAAACATCATATTGATAGGACGCTGATAAGGCGGCACGTGAGACAGATCCTGGCCATCCAGCACAATCTGGCCGCTGCTGGGGATCTCAAACCCTGCCAGCATGCGCAGCAGCGTTGATTTGCCGCAGCCAGACGCCCCCAGCAGGGCGAAAATTTCACCTTTGTAGATAGTCAGGCTGACATCATCTACGGCGTGCTGACCTTCAAACGATTTGGTCAGGTTACGGATCTCCAGCAGCGGCGTTAAGGCCTTTGCTGATTTACTCTGAGAACGGGAAATCGCGTCGTTCACTCACATTTCTCCGGCGCTAAGCGGGGGTAGCGCGGCACGGCCAGCCGCTGGAATGGCACAGCAGAGGCCCGTACTGCGCCTCTGCTGTGGTTACCGGTCAGGGATATCGTTCAGAACGAATCACTTACCACTTTTTACTTTAGTCCATGCGCGGGTACGTGCGCGATCCAGTTTCGGATCCTGGACCTTGAGCACAAACAGCTTCGCCATCGCGTCCGGCGTCGGGAAAATGCCTGGATTGTTGCGGACATCGGCATTAATCAGCGGCAGTGACGCTTTGTTGCCGTTGGCATAATTGATTTTGCTGGATACCTCAGCGATCACTTTTGGCTCCATGATGTAGTTCAGCCACTGATAGGCGGCATCCTTGTTTTTTGCATCTTTCGGGATCGCCATCATGTCAAAGAACGCCAGGGCGCCCTCTTTCGGCACGCTGTAACCCAGATGAACACCATTATTGGCTTTTTCAGCCCGATCTTTTGCCTGCAGAATATCGCCAGACCAGCCTATCGCTACACAGGTGTTACCGTTTGCCAGATCGTTAATATATTGCGACGAGTGAAAATAGCGAATGTTTGGCCGCAGCTTCATCAGCAGATCGGTCGCCGCCCCGGTGTAATCTTTGGCATCGGTGCTGTTTGGGTCTTTGCCAAGATAGTTCAGCACGGTGGCAAATATCTCTTCCGGCGCATCCAGGAAAGAGACGCCGCAGCTTTTCAGTTTTTCGAGGTTTTCCGGTTTCAGTACCAGATCCCAGCTGTTAACCGGCGCATCCGCACCGAGCGCAGCTTTGACTTTCTCCACGTTATAACCGATGCCGGTGGTGCCCCAGAGATAAGGAATCGCGTATTTATTGCCGGGATCGTGCTGTGCCACTTTGGCCATCAGATCCGGATCGAGATTTTTGTAGTTCGGCAGTTTGCTTCTATCGAGTTCCTGAAACACGCCCGACTGCAGCTGACGCGCGAGAAAACTGGATGAGGGCACAACCACATCATAGCCGGTGCTGCCCGCCATCAGTTTGCCTTCCAGCACTTCATTGGAATCAAAGACGTCATAAACGACTTTAATGCCGGTCTGCTTTTCAAAGTCAGGTACCGTATCGGCCGCAATATAATCGGACCAGTTATAGACGTGCAGCGTTTTATCTTCTGCCTGAGCAGCAACAGCCGATGCCATCACCACACCAGCAACTGCGGCTGGCAACCATTTTTTTGTCTGGTTGTTCATCTGTTATTTTCTCCTGAACGGGTCAACAAACGCTGCATACAGCCGATCCGATGATTTCCTGTCTGAAAGTAGCCAGACATACAATGAATCACTCTTCAGCGGACGTTAAATAGTAAATACCTATAACCGGTATCGGGGTGGTGAGCCGGCAACCTGCAAATGGGTAGCTATGCAGACAGATAACGGCGGGCTTTCCCTGAAATCAGTATAGCGCTGCTGAGCGATGGCCTGCCCTGCACAGCTCCGCAAGAATAGCCCCCCTGATCTCTGCGTGCCAGACCTCAGCGTAAAAAACGCCTTTTTACGATATTTTATGCACTTTTCTGCTATGTGGTCTGGCAGTTACGGCATAAAGCATGACTAAAATCTGGTGTTAGCGGGCAAATAACAGAATAAAAAATGGCAGGATAAAGCGAGAAAGAAAACTGCCGCAGTGTGCGGCAGTTAATAACGAGCGGAATTAATGTAAAACACCTGAACTGCTTACCCCGGAAGCGCGCTCTTCCTCTTCACCCATCATCAGCAGATGGTTCGCGAAGGCTTCCATAATCACCATGGAAACCCCTTCTTCACTCTGCTTCATAAAGTGCGTGAACTGACTAAAGGTAATGCCGGCGGTAATACTCAGCGACTGACAGACAATCAGCTTTGGCAGATTATCATCCTGAATATCGATGAAAGCTTTGATGGTCAGTGAGCTGGCGTTAATTTGTGACAGATCGCCGACCAGCGGAATAAGCGCCGTGGGTTTTACTTCAGCCAGCGCAGAAAACAGAATAACGTTATCCACCAGGTCAATTTTTGCGTCAAACACCCCGTCAAAATTCTGCATGTGCGGCAGATGTAACGCCTGACAGGCATCACATTCGAACCAGGTGATATTTTGTTGATCCAGCCAGCGACGTAGCATGTCGATGTCAGGAACGACCAGTGAATCCATCGCTATTTCCTGTGGGGTGAATAAATAAGCGCCTTAGCTTACGGAAAAATGTGGGCAGATGCCACGAAAACCACCGGAAAACGCTATCTAGCCACCGGTTTTAGGACGATAGCCGGGGCAGGCGTGCTGCTCAATCCAGTCGATCATCATAGCGGCAATATCGAGCCCCGTGCACGCCTCAATACCTTCCAGACCGGGTGACGCATTGACCTCCATGACCAGCGGTCCGCGGCTGGCACGCAGAATATCAACGCCCGCCACGGCCAGGCCCAGCGTCGCCGCAGCGTTAATGGCGATGTTGCGCTCCCGCTCGCTGATGGTAACAGGATGCGCGGTGCCGCCCCGATGCAGGTTAGAGCGAAACTCCCCTTCTTTTGCCTCACGCTCTATGGCAGCCACCACGCGATCGCCAATCACCAGGCAGCGAATATCGCGGCCCCGCGCTTCTTTAATAAACTCCTGCACCAGAATATGGGCGTTAAGTCCCCGAAACGCATCAATCACGCTTTCGGCGGCCTGACGCGTCTCTGCCAGCACGACGCCAATACCCTGCGTGCCTTCAACCAGTTTGACCACCAGCGGCGCACCGCCCACCATGCGGATCAGATCGCCGGTATCATCCGGCGATGAAGCGATACCGGTAACCGGCATATCGATGCCCTCGCGTGCCAGCAGCTGCAGCGAGCGCAGCTTGTCACGGGCGCGGGTAATGGCCACCGATTCATTGAGCGGATAGCTGCCGAGCAGCTCAAACTGACGCAGCACCGCGGTACCATAAAAGGTTGTCGCGGTGCCGATACGCGGGATCACTGCATCAAAATGGCCGAGTATTTCACCCTGATAATGCACGGCCGGCAGCGCTGCATTAATATTCACGTAGCAGGAGAGCGGATCGATTATCGCAATCTGATGCCCGCGCGCCTCAGCGGCCGCACGCAGCCGCTGGCTGGAGTAAAGCGTGCTGTCACGGGTGAGAAGCGCCATTTTCATGCAGCCATACTCCTGACTTAACGCGTGGCCCAGCCCTGACTGTGCAGATAGTCGAGCATAAACGGACGCGTCTCTTTAATGATCAGGCGCTGGATCAGATCGCTCCAGGTTTCAGATCGCTGATTACTGTCGCGCTGCATGTAGTAATCTGTGATTTGCTGGTCGTACTCTGCCAGCAGCGCTTTATCAACCTGATGATAGCTGTTTTCATGTACCAGCATCGCCTGCGGCATGCGTGGTTTCACATCCGGAGAGGCAGACGGATAACCGATACAGAAGCCAAACAGCGGCAGCACAAATTTTGGCAGATCCAGCAGCGCGGTGACGTCGGCAATGTTATTGCGGATCCCGCCGATAAATACGCCGCCCAGCCCAAGCGACTCAGCGGCCACCATCGCATTTTGCGCCATTAGCGCGGTATCCACACAGCCCAGCAGCAGCTGTTCAGCCCGTCCCAGCTGCGCATCCGGACAGATTTGCAGATGGCGGTTAAAGTCGGCACAGAAGACCCAAAACTCCGGGGCATCGGTGACCCACGACTGACCTCCCGCCAGTTCCGCCAGCGCAGTGCGCTTTTCACGATCGGTGATGCGTACAATGGATGAGCACTGCAGAAAACTGGAGGTAGAGGCCGCCTGCGCTGCAGCAATAATCGCGCGGCGCTGAGCGTCATCAATACCCTGCTCAGTAAAAGCACGAATGGAACGGTGGCTGCATAGCAGATCGATTGTCGGCGTCATTATGTTCTCCGGTTATTTCCTGGTGTGAGTATGATCAAAAAGGTGCGGGGCCATCACTTTTGCGGTGCGCCACATGATTAGCCATGCCGCAGGCAGCATCAGCGCAATGCCCAGCAAAAAAAGTAGCGTAGCCAGCGGCTTTTGCCCAATCATGGCAGGCGCTGGCAGCCAGTTATTCAACAGCAAAAGCGCGGCGGCTACTGCGCAGGTGCCCAGGGCTTCCAGCAACAGAATGGACTTAGGTAGTCTGGCAAGGTTGCGCATGGGTATACCTCTGCTGTTTATGGGTCTGGTTCAGCATATCGCTGCTGCCAGCATAGCCCGTCAGGGATAGCGTGCGTCCATCAGAGTAACAGGTATTTTCTGCTTCTCTTAAGCAGCACGAGCGGGCATGATGTGAACCATTATTCACGCTGTGCTGTGATTTTGCTCACAAAACAGTAGCGGAAGGAGAAAAGCAATGATTGCAGTGATTTTTGGCCGTTCAGGTTGCCCTTATTGCGTACGCGCTAAAGAGTTAGCCGCTAAGCTGACCAGCGAACAGGATAGTTTCAACTATCAGTATGTTGATATCCAGGCCACCGGCATTACTAAAGCCGATCTGGAAGCGCGCGCCGGTAAACCGGTAACAACGGTGCCGCAGATTTTTCTCGACGATCGGCACATTGGTGGTTACACCGAATTTGCCGCCTGGACCAAAGAAAATCTGGGCATTGAGGCATAAAAAACGGGCCGCAGGGCCCGTTTTTTTTTAATTAATACGCATGGCCAGCATGATACGCAGCAGACGGATCAGTAGCGCACCACATCCTGCCCAGAACAACGCGCTCAGACTCCAGGCCACACCCAGCAGCGGCGTATGAGTGACCTGCTCTGTCACCACTACCCAGCTCATTCCCAGCAGCGTTCCCGCTATCGCTGACCACAGCGTTGACACCATCGGACTGGCGGGCTGTAGCAGCGCGATCATCACACCAGGCAATAGAAACAGCAGGAGTTCTGGCTGACCATGCCGCATATGGAGCGGCACGCTCCAGAAATGGTGGGCAAAAATAAACACCAGCGTATAAAGCGTCGCGCCTGACGCGAATGCGGACCAGCGATGGCTGCGCTGCAACATAACAATCCTCAACGTTAACGTTAAAACAGAACTTTTAATGCCTGGCGCACCTGCGTGGAAATAAATAGAAACAGCTACAAACAGAAAGAGTGAGCGATGCGGATAGCTGAAGCAAATAATAATGTTTAGAATAATGCCGCTTCAGAATCAGGCGGGACAAAAATGCCAGTCCCGGTGTTGACCGCTCCGTTCAAGATAGCTAAAAATTCTCTTCCTATCAACCTGTTACACGTGAATAAGAAGTTAAAACTGTGAACATTAACGTCGCAGAATTGTTAAGCAAAAATGACGTTCTGTTATTATTTGTCGTACTCGCACTCGGCCTGTGTCTGGGAAAACTGCGTCTTGGTTCTGTCCAGCTGGGTAATTCAATTGGTGTACTGGTTGTCTCCCTGATTTTAGGCCAGCAGCATTTTGCGATAAATACCGATGCCCTGAGCCTGGGCTTTATGCTGTTTATTTTTTGTGTCGGCGTGGAGGCGGGACCTAACTTCTTTTCTATCTTTTTCCGCGACGGCAAAAATTATTTTTTCTTAGCCATTGTGATGGTGGTCAGCGCGCTGCTGGTTGCGTTAATGCTTGGCAATCTGTTTGGCTGGGATATCGGCCTGACGGCAGGCATGCTGGCCGGTTCAATGACCTCAACGCCGGTGCTGGTGGGGGCTGGTGATACGCTGCGGCAGAGCATCAGCGATCCGCGTCAGCTGAGTATGATGCAGGATAACCTGAGCCTCGGCTACGCCCTGACCTACCTGGTAGGGCTGGTCAGCCTGATTTTCGGCGCCCGATACCTGCCCCGTTTGCAGCATCAGGATCTGCCTACCTGCGCCCAGCAAATCGCCCGCGAGCGCGGGCTGGATGCCGACAGCCAGCGCAAGGTTTTTTTACCGGTGATCCGCGCCTATCGCGTCGGCCCGGAGCTGGTCGCCTGGAGCGGCGGCAAAAACCTGCGCGAGCTGGGCATTCATCGCCAGACCGGCTGCTACATAGAGCGTCTGCGGCGTAACGGCATTCTCGCCAGCCCGGACGGTGATGCCATGCTGCAGCTGGGTGATGAGATTTCCCTGGTTGGTTACCCTGACGCTCACGCGCGGCTTGATGCCAGCTTCCGCAACGGTAAAGAGGTGTTCGATCGCGATCTGCTCGATATGCGCATCGTCACCGAGGAGATCGTGGTAAAGAACCACAATGCGGTAAATAAGCGGCTCAGCCATCTGAAACTCACCGATCACGGCTGCTTTCTGAATCGGGTGATCCGCAGTCAGATTGAAATGCCGATTGATGACAGCATTATGCTGAATAAAGGGGATGTGCTGCAGGTCAGCGGCGAAGCGCGCCGTGTGAAAAGTCTGGCCGATCGTATTGGCTTTATCGCCATTCACAGTCAGATAACTGACCTGCTGGCTTTCTGTGCTTTCTTTATCATCGGCCTGATGATAGGGATGATCACATTTCAGTTCAGCAATTTCAGTTTTGGTATCGGCAATGCCGCAGGCTTACTGTTTGCCGGTATTATGCTGGGCTTCCTGCGCGCGAACCATCCGACCTTTGGCTATATTCCGCAGGGCGCTCTGACCATGCTGAAAGAGTTCGGATTAATGGTTTTTATGGCAGGCGTCGGGCTCAGCGCCGGCAGTGGACTGCAGCACGGCCTCGGTAATGCCGGAGCACTGATGCTGCTGAGCGGGCTGCTGGTCAGCCTGGTGCCGGTGGTTATCTGCTATCTGTTTGGCGCTTACGTACTGCGCATGAACCGCGCGTTGCTGTTTGGTGCCATTATGGGCGCGCGCACCTGCGCGCCAGCGATGGAGATTATCAGCGATACCGCGCGCAGTAATATTCCGGCGCTGGGCTATGCCGGCACCTATGCGATTGCCAATGTGCTGCTGACGCTGGCCGGCACGCTGATTGTGATTATCTGGCCGGTGCTGGCGGGATAAATTATTTTTGCCGGCCCGGAACCTTTACTGGCCGCCAGCGTCTGAATAAGTGCCACTGCTTTTCTTTGAAATCCCCGGATTGAGGAGCCCGCCAGTCTTTTTATGACTGACGGGTTTTTTTATTTCTGCCGGTGGTGCCTTAAGGTTGCGCTAAGCGAATCGCGCCATGCTGTGATCCTGACTTTTTTAGCGATCACTCTTCATGCAACTGTCATCAAAGTTAAACACTTCCACAACCTGCTACCGGAATCGGAGCGGGACTATTTATTCTTTTTCTACCCGCTTCTACGCTATCAACCTCATTTTACTGGCTATTCTGGCAGCGCTGTTTATTTACTTCTCACGCGATGAGCAGCTGGATATCGCTATCAGTCAGTACTGGTTTGACCCGCTTACGCAGCGCTTTCCCTGGCAGCACAGCCGCTGGCTGGATGTCATTAATCATCGCATCGCCAAGGATGTGATCATTGCCGGAGCCGTGCTGCTGCTGTTTCAGGGAATACGGACCCGTAATGCGCGACAGATGCTGGTTGCGCTGCTGTTTGGTCTGGGCCCGCTGGTGGTGGGGATCATCAAAGCGCATAGCGCGCACTCCTGCCCCTGGGATCTGGCGATGTTTGGCGGTAAGGCGCTCTCCTTTCCGCTGCTGGGCAGCGTCCCCGCCGGCAGCGGACCCGGCGGCTGTTTCCCGGGCGGACATGCGTCGAGTGGCTTTGCGGTGATGGCGCTGTTCTTTCTCTGGTGGCCGGAGCATCCACGCCGCGCGCTGCTGGCGCTGTCTGCAGGCGTCACTCTGGGATTGCTGATGGGGTTTGGTCAGGTGATGCGCGGTGCGCACTTTTTTTCACACAATTTATGGGCCGGCTGGTGGGTCTGGCTGGCACAGCTGCTGACAGTAGCCGGTATTTCTTTTTGGGTTAACAAAACGAGGATAGCTAAACGGGATGGAAGCGATTAACCACACCCTTTTTTTATGGATTAATGCCACGCCAGCGTCACCGCTCTGGCTGCTGAACCTGGCCACGTTTATCGCGAAGGATCTTATTGCGATTGTGCCGCTGCTGATCGTAGCCCTCTGGCTGTGGGGGCCGCGTGAGCAGGTGCAGTCCCAGCGTGCTCTGGTTCTGAAAACCGGTATGGCGCTTATCTATGCGCTGCTGATCTCCTGGTGTACCGGCCAGCTGCTGCCCCATCCGCGCCCCTTTGCCATTGGCTTTGGCCACCAGTTTCTGATGCACGCCGCAGACGACTCCTACCCGAGCGATCACGGCACAACCATTTTTACCTTTGCTCTTGCCTTTATTTTCTGGCACCGGCTCTGGTCCGGTATCCTGCTGCTGGCCATCGGCAGCGCCATCGCCTGGTCACGCGTCTACCTGGGCGTTCACTGGCCGCTGGATATGATCGGGGGGTTCCTGGTAGGAATGCTGGGTTGCCTGGCCTCGCAGATGGCCTGGCAGCTCTATGGCGATCGCCTGCTGGCGATGACGCATCAGGTTTATCGCGTGCTGTTTGCTATGCCAATTCGTAAGGGCTGGATCAGGGAATAAGCGCGCTGAGCAGCGCGGGGCTGGGCGCTGAGCAGCGCCGCGGGGCTGGGTAGCTCAGCAGCGCGGGACTCTGAGGGGATTCCGCCCGCCAGACTTCTGGCAGTTTCAGCGGCATTGCCGCACGCGGACGGGCTAAGGGGCGGGTGGGCGCGCCCCTTAGCAATCCCCGCCCCGCGCCGTCCTCGCGAATTCCCGGGCTTATCCCTCCGGCCTTAACGGACCGCGCGGATTCGCTCCTGCTCACCCCGCGCTCTCGCCGGCGTCCTGCCGGCTCGCCCTGGCCGTCACGCTGCGCCCGGCGCTGCGGATAGCGCCCCCTCCCCGCCTGCATATTCATTTTTTCATTCTTAAAAGGTCGCAGGGTCTGAACCTGCGGACAGAACCCACAGCCATAAAAAAACATAATAGAGAGAAAAAAGCAGCAGCAGCGGGAAGCGCCATCCGGGTCCGCCGGGGGAGGGCGCGGTTCCGGGATGAGCCGACAGGACGTCGGCGAAAGGGCGCGGTGAGCAGGAGCGAATGGCGCCCGGTCCCGGGGAAGCGGGCGTGAGCGAGG
>NZ_DGLH01000015.1:0-306671 GCF_002387285.1 Pantoea sp. UBA4549
ATTCATTATGATTCAGGCTCTAAAATTTAGTCCCAGATACATTACGCCACCGGATATGTTCCAGATACACGGATGACTTTAGAAGTTTCTCTGGAGAATGTCCCATCGTGCTATCTGGAATCTGTATACGCATTTCCGGACCGAACAGCCCCATTCAGATTAAACCCTGTCCAACCAGATCCGCGGTCTGATAAAGACGTTCGGCCTGGTGGTTTCGAAGGGTGTGGGGCGCGTGTTCGAGGAACATATGTGTAGCCTGTTTACGACGAATGCCGGACTGGAACAGATTGTCCGGCCGTTGCTTCATGCCTGGAAAAGCATGCGTACCCGCGCTGCCGAATTGGGCAAGCAGCTTGTCGCTTCTGCACGCACCTATGAGTAATGCCGACTTCTTGCATCCATCCCGGGAGGGCAGCGCGGTGGCGGCTTCCTCCTTCGTTGCCGCGATCAAGGCCCCGGCAAACTTCAAAAAGTCGCGCTCGATTGGCACCTAGATTAGCCTGACTGCCTCTCACACTGGCATTTTCCTCCGGTTTGCGTCAAGAAAGCGATTTTTGAGGACTTGATTGCCGGGGCTCTACATGCCACACGGTGTTGAACTCAATCTTAGTCGCGCTCAACAGCATTTTCGCCATATATTTATAGGAAGTTAGTTCGCCACGTGTAAGTGATCAAATTATCAGTATGGCGACGTAGCAGCCAGGATTCACGCTAACATATGGATTTATAGTCCGCAACTGTTGAAGGAAGTATTTATGCTTTATAGTATATGGCGTTATCGCCATTTCATACTAGCATCTATTCGTGGCGATTTAAAAGGCCGCTTTGCTCGTTCGCGTCTTGGAGCCTTCTGGTTTATTCTTCACCCGCTAGCGCAATCACTTATATTCTCGATTGTTCTCGCTGAAGTTATGCGTACCCGCATGCCGAACATCGACAGTCAGGCGGCTTATCCGATATATCTTCTTTCGGGCATGGCCGCTTGGGGTCTCTTCAGCGAGATTCTGACCCGTAGTATTGGCATCTTTATTGAGCAAGCCTCTGCGATGAAGAAGATCGCCTTCCCTCGGCTGTGCTTGCCAGTGATCGTGTGGGGTAGTGCGCTGATAAATCATGTCCTACTGCTTCTGGCAATCGCTGTTATTTTCCTTTTTTTCGGACATTATCCGGGTTTTGCTTGGCTCTATCTTATTCCGGGAATGCTATTAATTTCGATCATGGCGTTTGGAATCGGGGTTTTCCTTGGTATCCTTAATGTTTTTGCTCGAGATGTTGCGCAGTTTATGACAGTTTTTTTGCAGTTGTGGTTCTGGTTTACGCCCATTGTTTATTTGAAGTCAGTGGTCCCAGAAAAGTTCCAGTTTCTGATCGGTTTGAATCCTATGACGCCGCTCGTAGGTCTCTATCAGGACGCATTGCTTTTCAATCAGCGGCCAGAATGGATGAACCTTTGGCCGGCCATTGTCGTCGGATTCGTGGCGGTTGTCGTTTCCTTCATGGTTTTCCGTCGCGCAAGTCCTGAATTGGTGGATGCTCTCTGATGTCGGTCATTCTTGATGTTTCCAACGTAGGCAAGTCCTACGCCACTTATCGTAGTAATATTCAGCGCTTCGCCAACTGGTTCGGCGCTTCTATCGCCCCGACGACCGAGTTCTGGGCCAATCGCGGCGTATCGTTCAGCGTAAAGCAGGGTGCGGCGCTAGCGCTGATAGGGCAGAACGGTGCGGGAAAGAGCACCCTTCTTAAGATGATAACTGGTACTGTCCGTCCCAATGAGGGTACAGTGACGGTCGTCGGGCGCATCAGTGCTATTCTGGAGCTAGGTCTCGGCTTCAATCCCGAGTTTACAGGCAGGCAGAATATTTATCAGGCGGGCGGCCTTATGGGATTTTCTCAGGTGGAGCTTAAGGAAATGATGCCCGCCATCGAGGATTTCGCGGAGATAGGTGAGTTTTTTGATCAGCCTGTTCGTGTCTATTCTAGTGGTATGCAGGCTCGTTTGGCTTTCGCTCTGGCGACGGCGCAGCGCCCCGACGTTCTTATCATAGATGAGGTACTTTCGGTCGGTGATAGCTATTTCCAGCACAAGAGCTTTGATCGTATTCGACAGTTCAAAGAGTCAGGTACGTCGATTATCTTGGTTACTCATTCCATGGGCGACGTGCGTGCGCTTTGCGACCGAGTCATCTTACTCGACAAGGGAACGGTCCTGAAGGATGGCGCACCCGACGAGGTGGTGGATTATTATAACGCCATGATAGCCGAACGCGAAAATGCCAAAATGTCGTTGGAGCAGAAACGTGGTGAGAACGGATGGCTACACACACGTTCGGGGACATTTGAGGTACGGGTTGAGACCATTGAACTTCTGGATGCAGATACGCTGCAGCCGGTCAATACTGCTCGCGTGGGACAGAAACTTGTGATGAAGCTAGTGGCATATGCGCATCAGGACATTCCGCGCCTCGTCCTTGGCTATATGTTGCGTGACAGGACTGGGCATGTGGTGTGGGGCACCAATACATGGCACACGAAGCAGGTGGTCAAGGATGTTACTAGTGGAGAAAGAATAGAATACCTTCTGCCGTTCACCTGCACGCTTGGGCCAGGTTCCTATTCGTTTTCGCCTGCTCTTGTCAGTTCCGATACGCATATGGAGAATAATTATGAGTGGGCGGATAATGCACTGGTTTTCGATGTAGTTAATGTCGATGAACTCGTATTTATAGGAACGTGCTGGCTTGATGCTAGGTTCATGATCAACAGGAAGGCATGATGTTCATTTCCTACGCACAGAATTTCGAGGACGTCATACTGTGGCGAGCACTGAAGCATATCGAAAATGGCTTCTACGTGGATATAGGTGCGCAGGACCCCGTAGTGGATTCGGTAAGCCGGGGTTTTTACGAAAGGGGTTGGCGTGGTGTATCGGCTGAACCGACGGCGACCTACGCTAAAAAGCTGCGGGAAGATCGACCGGACGACAAAATTCTTCAGGCTGCCATCGGTAAAGGCTGTGAGAACATCCATTTTTTTGAGATTCCAGAAACCGGCCTGAGCACCGGTGATACGGAAATCGCAGAAGAACACCGACGGCGCGGCTTCGAAGTCATCGAAACTGAGGTGCCACTACTCCCATTGTCCGCGATTTTTGACACGACTGGTGATCGCGATGTCCATTGGCTCAAGATCGACGTAGAGGGTATGGAGAAATCTGTCATCGAGAGCTGGTTGCCCTCTGAAAAGAGGCCTTGGATTGTTGTAATAGAAAGTACTCATCCAATGAGTGAGGCGGTGGTATTTGATGATTGGGAGCCTCTCCTAACCGATAAAGGATATGAGTTTGTTTATTTTGACGGCCTAAACCGATTTTATGTTTCAAACGAACATCCAGAGTTGAAGGAGTTCTTTGGAGCAGGTCCAAACGTATTTGACAATTTCACGGTTTCGGGCAAGGCGAGCTCCTCATTTGTAGTGCGCCTCCAAGAGCACGTCCGAAACGTTGAACAGCAAATTGACGATTATGCTAAACGGATTACAGAATTTGAAGAAAGCATGAAAATTCTGAATTCGTTCGTTGCGGCGCTGCAGGAGGAGAAAGAGCGGCTTGTTCAGCGTAATGCTGTTCTCAAAGCAGACACACAAGTCTCGTCAAAAGCGCTGTTACAGGCGCAGGCGCAACTGAATGAGCATATTCAGATTGCCAACAGTATAGGTGCAGAACTCTCACGCGTGTATTCAAGCTTGTCATGGAAATTGACGGCGCCATTGCGTTTGTTGAATTCTTGGAGAGTTTGGGTTTCCAGTGGCACTTCAGCATGGTTGAGGCTGAAACCGGGGAGCCGTCCTCGGCGTGTAATGCGCCGCTATTTGGCTGATGTTTTTCGGTATGTGTATACACGACCGAGGCTGATGAGACTGGCCAAACAGCTTGTGCAGTATGTACCAACATTAGAGCTACGATTGCGGAGATTAGCCCTTGCTAGTCAGGGTGACGGCCCGGTCGATAGCGGAATTACGCAAGTATCAGAGCTAAGCTTACAGCCGGAAACTGTTCGTGAAGTTTATCGACGCTTGATGCAGGCCCGCAAGCGATCTGCAAAGCGCTAGTTTTTGAAAGACATCATTATGAAGTTGCTAGTGGATCTTCAGGGTGCGCAGAGCACCAGTAGTGGAACTCGTGGAATTGGCCGTTATTCACGAGCGCTTGTTGAGGCAATGGCGCAGAGTGCAGGTTCTCACGAATTACTCGTCGGACTTAATGATGCATTTCCGGACACAGTTCAACCAATTCGAGGAGCGTTAAGTAATCTGCTTGCGCCAGAAAATATCATTTGTTGGAAATCTTTGGGGAAAACCGCTGAATGGGATCCAATTAACCTGGCGAGAAAGAACGCCAGTGATGTATTGCGCGATTCATTTTTAGCAGCGCAAAATCCAGACATCGTTCATATTTCGAGCTTTATTGAAGGGTTCGGTGATGATGCCATCACATCAATAGGTCCTTTGGTAGGTGAACAAGCTACCGCTGTGACACTCTATGATCTGATTCCTTTGATTCATAATCAACTGTATCTGTCTGATCCACGATTCAAGGCGTGGTATGAACGCAAAATAAAAACTCTGGGGCAGGCGGGATTGCTATTGGCTATTTCGGAATCCTCTCGGCAAGAAGCGATTGATTTTTTAAATATCTCCCCTTCCAGAGTTGTAAACATTTCCACAGCTGCAGATTCTCGTTTTCGACGTATTGACATCTTACCTGACGAAGCTGTGGCGCTTCGCAGTCGATATGGATTGGTTCGACCTTTTGTCATGTATACGGGTGGCATTGATCACAGGAAAAATATTGAGGGATTGATCTCTGCTTTTGCATCTCTACCTGCCGATGTTCGAACAAGACATCAATTGGCAGTCATTTGCTCGGCGTCACCCGACTCTATGAGCGCATTGAAGAGTCACGCAAAGCGTCATGGATTGCGAGAAAACGATCTTGTAATGACGGGTTTTGTTCCTGATGATGATCTCGTGGCACTATATAATTTGTGCGAAGTTTTCTGCTTTCCTTCTTTGCATGAAGGTTTTGGCCTTCCGGCTCTAGAGGCGATGCAGTGCGGGGCCCCAACTATCGGTTCAAATGTATCAAGCATCCCCGAGGTTATTGGGCGCAAAGACGCACTTTTTGATCCACGAAAAGAGCAAGATATAACTGCTCGATTGAACCAAGCTTTGTTAAACCGGAATTATCGCGAAAGTCTGGTGAAACACGGACTTGAGCAAGCAAAGAAATTTAGCTGGGATGAGAGTGCTCGTCGTGCATGGTCCGCGTTTGAAGACCAATATGATCGCATTCAAGCTGGTAAGAAGACGATTTCAAGCGTAGCATCACAAAATCGGCAGAGGCTTGCGTATATATCTCCGTTGCCACCGGAAAGGACAGGTATTGCGGATTATAGTGCAGAAATACTTCCAAGTTTATCCAATTTATACGACATCACGCTTATTGTGAATCAAGAAAAGTTCGATCTACCCAATGAAATTTGTGATTTAAATGTTCATGACGTCGAATGGTTTAAGGAAAATTCAATCTTATTTGATCGAGTGATTTACCATTTTGGTAATTCACAGTTTCATAATCACATGTTTGATCTTGTTACACAATACCCCGGAGTTGTTGTTTTACATGATTTTTATTTGAGTGGCATTGTATCACATATAGCTGCTTATGAGGCTGGATTTTGGGATAGGTATCTTTATTCGTCGCACGGTTACTCTGCGCTTAAGGAAAGATACATCCCTGGTAGCTCGTTAAAGGTGGTTATGGACTGGCCAGCTAACGGTCCCGTTTTACAGAGTGCTGTAGGAGTGATCGTTCACAGTGAGTTTTCAAAGAATCTTGCTAAGCATTTTTATGATGAATCTCTTTCTAAAAACTGGAGCGTGGTACCGCATGCGCGAGCCTTACCAAATCTGTTAAATAGACGAGAGATACGTTCTACTCTTGGATTCCAAGATGACGATTTTGTTGTGTGTTCATTTGGTATAATGGGTCCAAACAAACAAAATGATCGATTGCTTCGTGCGTGGATTAAATCTTCTCTTTCAAAGAATAAAAAATGTTACCTTATTTTTGTCGGTCAGGAAGACCAAGGGGAATATGGAAGAGGAATTAAGAAGCTTATTTCTGCTGAAATAAAAGGACGTATCAAGATAACAGGATACGCACCACCAGAATTATACAGAGAATATTTGAATGCTGCTGATATGGCTGTTCAATTGCGAACATCTTCGCGCGGAGAAACATCTGGGACTGTCTTTGATTGTATGGCGTATGGGGTGCCAACAATAGTGAATCAACACGGTGCTATGAATGAGCTCCCAGACAAGTGTGTTGTAAAACTATCTGATGAGTATACGGATGCAGAGCTGGTTGCGGCCTTAGAGGGATTGTATTTTGATGAGTCAAAACGTGATGTTTTGTCAAAAACATCTTGCGAATATGTCCGTAATGAACTCTCTCCAGAGGTAATTGCGAGAGAATACCATCTGGCAATTGAAGAATTGTATGGACAGAGCAATGAGAAATTTGTTCAGCACGCGATCAATGCATTAGGGGAAATTGACGCCCCATCAGAAGGGGAAGGGTATTGGTATAATATAGCAAAGCTAATATCTTCCAATACACCGAAACCGCTTCTTCAAAAGCAGCTGTTTGTAGATATATCTGAACTCTTTCAAAGGGATGCTCGCAGCGGTATTCAGCGCGTTGTAAAAAGTGTCCTAAAGGAGTTAATGGACAATCCTCCGAAAGGGTATCGAATAGAGCCAGTCTATGCCCTCTTGGATGGTGAGGGATATCGCTATGCAAGAAGCTATACGTTGAATTTGATGGGATGTTCGGAGATTTTTTTGCGTGATGAGTTTATAGCATTTCGACAAGGCGATATTTTCCTTGGTCTTGATCTTCAGCATGATATAGTACAAAATCAATCGAAGAAACTGCTTGAAATGCGCCGTTTTGGTGTAAAAATTCATTTCGTTATATATGATCTTTTGCCAATATTATTTGAAAGGCATTTTATATCTGGCCGCAATGCGGCAGAATTACACGGAAATTGGCTTAGGGCCATAGGTGAGTGTTCTGACAGTTTAGTATGTATTTCCAAGTCTGTTGCTGATGAACTGAACACGTGGCTGTTAGAAAATCCGATTTCTCGAAATGGCTCGTTATCTGTAAAGTCATTTCATCTTGGGTCTGATATTCAAAACAGTTACCCCTCTATAGGGATGCCTGAAGATGGCGAATTGGTCCTTAAAAGAATGAAAAAGCGAATTAGCTTTCTGATGGTGGGTACCATTGAGCCACGCAAGGGGTATGCACAAACACTCTCTGCTTTCGAGACGTTGTGGAAACATGATTACGATATCAATCTAGTTATCGTTGGTAAGCAAGGGTGGTTGGTTGAGCAATTGGTAGAAAAAATTAATGCCCATCCTGAGCTCGGAAAGCGATTGTTCTGGTTGAATGGCATTAGCGATGAATATTTGGAGAAAATATATACAATTTGTGATTGTTTGATTGTGGCCTCGGAAGGAGAAGGGTTTGGTCTTCCTCTCATTGAGGCCGCTCAGCATAAACTACCAATTATTGCACGTGATATCCCGGTCTTCCGAGAAGTTGCTGGCGAGTATGGGTTTTATTTCGATGGTTTGAAGGAAGTGGAATTGGCAGATGCCATTAGTTGCTGGTTGGATCTAAAGCGTCAGAATAAGCACCCGCGCTCAGACGATATGCCTTGGTTGACCTGGAAGCAAAGCACGCAGCAGCTTTTAGATATTATCCTTCAATAGGGGGTATAGGGATGGGCAGCGTGGTTCAACATTTTAGTAGAATTCCTAATATGAAAATTGGTGTAAACGGCCGTAATCTCGTTCCTAGCTTCACCGGAATCGGACGCTATGTGCTGGAGATGTGCCGTCATCTGGTTGCGAAAGGACATGAAATTGTTCTGTACCTACCGGAAAAGCCTTCTTTTCCATTGCCGGAATGGCCGGGTACCACGGTGCGTATTGGCAACCATGCAGGCGCTATTCGGCGTCTGATTTGGGGGCAAATGGTGTTGCCACAACTCGCGGCGGGTGATGGTCTTGATGTTTTTTGGGGGCCTGCCCACCGGTTGCCGCTTTATCTAAATCAGCGCATTCCGCGTGTTGTCACCATCCATGATCTGGTGTGGATGGACGCGGCTTCGACCATGCGTTTTCAAACGTGGCTTGGCGAACGTATCTTGATGAAACCTGCCGTTTATGGGGCGGACAAAGTGGTCACCGTTTCTTCCGCGACAGCGGAGGCTGTGAAGATTGCCTTTCCAGCAGCTGCCGAAAAGGTCAGTGTTGTTCGTTCAGGTCTGACCCTATTGAGCGGTAATTTTACGAAGGAATCTTTCGCGGCCTTTGCCCAGAGCCACAGAATAGATCGACCTTATGCACTTTTTGTTGGTACGCTGGAGCCGCGCAAGAATCTTCCTCGCCTTTTAGAAGCTTATTCTCGTTTATCTGTGAAGGTTCGTGGAGAGCTGCTTCTCGTCATTGCTGGTGGCCAAGGATGGCGTCTTGCCAACTTAACGACGTTAATTTCACAACTCGGTATCGAGGCCTCGGTACGACTAACCGGATATGTCACGGACGGTGATTTGGCTGGACTTTATGCTAATGCACGATTTCTCGTCATGCCTTCGCTCTATGAGGGCTTTGGGCTCCCGATCATTGAAGCTAATGCAATGGGAATTCCAGTGTTGGCTTCCAACACGTCATCAATGCCCGAGGTTGCGGGTGATGCTGCGCTACTTGTGGATCCGCAAGATGTTGATGCTCTGACTTGTGCAATGTGTCGTTTAGCAAGCGATGAGCATCTTCTTCGCCATTTGGCTGCTAGATCACGCCTTAATGCTGCTCGCTTTGATTGGCATAAAAGTGCAGCTGAAATGATAAGAATTTTTGAGGATGTAATAGCAATGCGGAACAAATATAGGTGACAACATGTCTGCATTGGGTAATGGTAATGTTGATTGATGTTTAAACTGAGGCGCGCTTCCATTGATCTAGTACATCAGCAATAGTTTTCTCAATACTTACTGTTGGCGACCAATTAAAAGTTTGTTTTGCAGCGTCCGCGTTGCCGAAAGCAATTGCGACTTCTAAAGGCCGTACTTTTTCTGGATCAACTATAATCTCAATGTCATGGCCGGATAAACGAATTAATATCTCCAGGATCTCACGGATCTGAATAGTTCGCCCGGACGCCAAGTTAAAGACCTTGCCTTCGGCATCGTTATTTTCACTAAGTGCTGCTGTGGCATATGCACGTACGACGTCACGGACATCTAGAAAATCACGAAAGGCATCAAGATTGCCGACCTTAATAATAGGTTTGATCCGTCCTTGCATGATGTCGGCCACTTGTTTCGCAAAAGCGGACACCACGAACAATGGTATTTGTCCAGGCCCAGTGTGATTAAATGGGCGAAAGCGGATCGAGCGGAGCCCGTCATAAAACATCTGGCCGACAGCGATGTCTGCCGCTGCCTTTGCAGCCCCATACATATTCTTGGGCTGCAAAAGGCTCCGCTCATCGACTGGACGTCCATTATTTTCTTCGAATGTAACCCCGTAAACCTCTGAGCTACTAGCGTAAATGAACTTGCTGTCGGGTGCGGCTGATAGAACAGAGGACGCCATATTTAACGTTCCCTGGAAATTAACATTCCAGGCAGTAGAAGGATCTCGTCGGGCCTCCATTGGAGCCGCAATAGCAGCCAGATGAATTACAGCCGTAGGCTGTACTTCACGAACAATGCGATAGGTATCGAGCCGATCTACGACATCTAGAGAATAATCGTTATTGTCTGACCTGCCAGCGGTAACAAGTTCAATTGGTCTCGTTTTCGCATAGTCGCGAAGAAGCCTCATCAACCAAGTTCCAACGAAGCCATCAGCCCCTGTAATGAGAATGCGATGTTGGCGCATGAGAGGTGAGGCTTGATCCATCATTTCGAGCGATTCAATCTTTGAATGTCAGCGTCAACCATTTCGACAATCATTTCTTCCAACGAAATGGTAGGAGTCCATCCGAAAGCTTTCTTAGCTTTTTCTGGATTTCCGAGAAGAACGTCAACTTCGGCAGGGCGGAAGAGTTCAGGATCAATAACGAGATGCTTCTCAAGATCGAGATCTGCATGGGCGAACGCAATTTTACACATATCGCGTACGGTGGTCGTCCGTCCAGTTGCGATAACATAGTCATCCGCAACATCTTGCTGTAGCATCATCCACATCGCGCGGACATAATCCTTTGAATGCCCCCAGTCGCGCTTTGCATCAATGTTACCAAGCCGAAGTTCGTTTGCAAGACCGAGCTTGATACGTGCAACCCCATCAGTAACCTTGCGGGTAACGAACTCAATTCCACGCAGTGGAGATTCATGGTTGAAGAGAATGCCGCTCGATGCGTGAAGATTGAAGCTTTCGCGATAGTTCACGGTTAGCCAGTGCCCGTACAGTTTGGCTACTGCGTATGGAGAGCGAGGATAGAATGGCGTTACTTCCGACTGCATAGGCTCCTGAATGAGGCCATACATTTCTGAAGAGGACGCTTGGTAAAAACGAGCGTCTGGGCGCTCCAGTCGAACTGCTTCTAGCACATTCGCAACACCCAAACCCGTTACATTGCCGGTCAAAATCGGCTGTTGCCAAGAAGACTTTACAAATGACTGGGCAGCAAGATTGTAAACTTCATCGGGCTTTATATCGCGCATCGTGCGAATGAGTCCCGAGAGGTCGAGGAGGTTGCCGTCCACAATCTTAACGTCTTTCGTCACGCCAAGCCAATCTAATCGGCTCAGATTCACATCCGAGGTGCTCGAGCGACGAGCAAGGCCAAAAACTTCATAACCTTTTTCAAGAAGAAAAGCTGCTAGATAAGCGCCATCCTGTCCTGTTATGCCGGTAACTAGAGCTCTTATCGTCACATGTGTCTCCATTGAATACTGTGTATTGAGTATGTCAGCAACAAAGTCCGACCATAGAATCAAAGTGTTTGCCGCAGCACCTCCTATTCGGTTGTTCGAAAGCGAACTGGGAAGCACCGTACGTGTCAGTTAAGGTGATGATTGCTCTTATAGGTGTGTGGGCAAATGGGCAAGTCTTATGGCCTGCGGTAAATTGCGTTCTCATCTTATATTGATTTACTCGAATCGAATTGATTCGCGCAACATGCTATGCCCACCGCGATTTAGTGATTCAAGTTGCTGTCTGTGGTTGTGAAGATATCAGCCGGATTGTAGACTCCCTTTAAGGAAGTTGTTTAGGTAGTGAATTGAAATGGCAGTTACTTTTGGGACATCGGGTCTGCGAGGGCCAGCAACTGATTTTACGGATGCGGTTTGCATCGCCTATGTCATTGCGTTTTTGCGGCATATCTCCCGTGATTTTGACTTTAACGAGGTCTATGTCGCCGCTGATTTGCGCGAATCCAGCCCTCGAATCGCAGCTTCATGCGTGGCTGCAATCGAACTGATCGGCAAGAATGCGATTTGGGCTGGGAATATTCCGACCCCGGCACTCGCAGACTACGCGATGGTTCGTAATGCACCTGCCGTCATGATAACAGGAAGCCATATTCCGGAGGCCTACAACGGGATCAAATTCTATCGCCCTGATGGAGAATTTTTGAAGGACGATGAAACACCCGTTCGCGGCCTTGCTGGAGAATTATTGCGTGGAGTTGTCGAAGAACAGCGACTTGTCAATTTGCCGGTGCCCTTGGCTGATGTCGGAGAAGAATATGTAAGTCGTTCCATCGCCTCTTTCAGTCGGGACGCACTGACTGGAATGAAAATAGGTATCGATCTTCATTCCGCCGTGGGGCGAGATCTTCTCGTTCGCATATTTGAAGGCCTTGGCGCGGAGGTTCGTCCATTTCATAGAATGGAACGATTCGTTGCCGTTGACACAGAAGCGCTGGATCCCGCTGACTTGGCGAGGTCGCGCGAATTTATTGTTGAGCACGGACTAGATGCCGTGGTGTCGACGGACGGTGATGGTGACCGACCTCTCGTCATTGATGATCAGGGAAAGCAGGTGAATGGGGATATACTGGGTATTCTGACAGCCCGGTATCTCGGTGCGAAAACTGTAGTTACGCCACTCAGTACGACAAGTGCTTTGGAAGAAAGCGGCTGGTTCGAAAACATTCGGAGAACACGGATTGGATCGCCCTATGTCGTGGCTGAAATGGCGTGTGCAGATGTTCATCCTGTCGTTGGTTTTGAGGCAAATGGCGGGTTTTTACTCGGCGATGATGTGATGTTGAAGTCTGGCCTATTGCGCCGCCTGCCGACCCGTGATTCCGTTTTGCCAGCTGTGGCGGTTCTGGCGCAGGCGAAAGAGCAGGGCATGCGGTTGAGCCAAATGGTTGCGACACTTCCCTCCCGCTTCATGAAGGCTGATCGAGTCAAGGAAGTTCCTTCAGGTCGCGCTATTCCATTTTTGCGCGCTATAGAAACGTCACAATCTTTCCGTTCTAGTTTCTCACCCTTGATTGCCGCGCCGGAATCAATATCGACTGTCGATGGCGTGCGCATGGCGTTTGCGAATGGCGATACGGTTCATTTTCGCCAATCGGGCAATGCGCCGGAAATGCGGATTTACGTCGAAACGGATTCTGGGGAAAAGACCGAACGGATTTTGAGTGGGTTGATCGCAAAGCTTGCCGAGACAATCTGAGTCCTGCTCTTCGAAAGGAAGTTAAATTGCGTGAAATGTTGATCAGGCCAGTTGTGTTGGCAGGCGGGAAAGGTACGAGACTGTGGCCGATGTCGCGCTCTCAACGCCCAAAACAGTTTCTGGCTCTGACTGGCGAACTCAGCCTATTCCAGATGACACTGAAACGGTTGTCTGACCCGAAGCGCTATTCCAAGCCGATCATTATAACGAACGCAGACTACCGGTTTCTGGTGGCGGAACAGGCACTGGAATGTGGCGTCGAACTTTCAGACGTTATTCTGGAACCGGTCGCCCGTAACACGGCGCCCGCCATTGCTGCTGCCGCGCTGATTGCTGCAAAAGATGAACCGACATTGATCCATGTCGTGGCGTCGGACCACAATATTGAGTTGGACGATGCCTATTTTCAGGCCGTTGATACGGCCAGCAATGCCGCTCGCATGGGCCGCCTTGCCACTTTTGGGATTACGCCGACTGAACCGGCGACTGGTTTCGGTTACATCGAAGCTGGCGAACTGGAAGAAAGCGGAGCCTGCGCGATCAAGCGTTTTGTAGAAAAGCCGAAAGAAGAAGTCGCCCGCGAGATGCTTGCGAAAGGTGGCTTCTACTGGAACTCGGGGATGTTCCTGTTCCGCTCGGATGTTTTCCTGGACGAATGCAAGCGCCATGCACCGTCAGTGTATGAGGCTGCGGAGGCTTCAGTTTCTGCTGCACATCGCGATCTCGACTTCGTCCGCTTGGATAGTTCAGAGTTCGAAAAGGCTCCCGATATTTCTGTCGATTATGCAATTTTCGAGAAAACAAAGCTCGCTTCGGTCGTCCCGTCACGGATCCGCTGGTCGGACCTCGGATCATGGGATGCTGTCTGGAAGGAAAGCAAACAGGATCAGGCGGGTAACGTTGCACGTGGACCGGTCAGTCTTCACAACACCAATAATTCACTGGTCTTGTCCGAAGGCGTCCATGTTGCGGTCAACGGTGTCGATGATCTGACGATTGTAGCCTCGGAAGATGCGCTCTATGTCGGCAAGCTCTCTGAAGCACAAGGTGTAGGCATGATCGTAAAGGCGCTGATGAAGCAGCCCGCCACGGCCAAGCTCGCCGAGGAACACCGAACTATTTATCGCCCATGGGGCGGGTATACTCACCTGCTTTCGGGTGATCGGTTTCAGGTAAAGCGTCTTTTCATTAAGCCGGGCAAACAGCTTTCTTTGCAAAAGCATCACCACCGTTCTGAGCATTGGGTGGTCGTGCGCGGCGTGGCTGAAATTGTAATCGATGACAAAAGTCTTTTCCTGTCGGAGAACGAATCCACTTACATCTCGCAGGGGGCAGTGCACCGAGTTTCGAATCCCGGGAAAATCTTGCTTGAACTGATTGAAGTTCAGACCGGAGCTTATTTGGGCGAGGATGATATCGTACGTTTTCAGGACGATTTCGGACGCGTTTGATCGTTTCAGTATTTTGTCATGAAGGCCAGACGATGAATGATGTGATAGGTAAACTTCAGGGGGAAGTGGAACGCTTGTCGTTGTGGTTACACAACGATGCTCTGCCTCTCTGGCTGTCTGCCGGTGTGGATGCACCGAGCAATGGTTTTTTTGAACGTGTGGCGCAAAACGGTGTCGCTACAGATGCGGACAATCGGCGTTCGCGTGTTCATCCGAGACAGATTTATTGTTTCGCAAAGGCTGGTGCCATGGGCTGGCCAGGCGCATGGGAGCAGACTGTCGAATCCGGAATAGACTATTATGATCGTGTTTACCGCCGGGAAGACGGATTTTACGGCAGTCTGGCCACTCAGAATGGCGAGATGATCGATCATACATTTGATCTCTACAATCAGGCATTCTCCGTTTTCGCCGCCGCACAGATCGCTGTATCCATCCCGCATCGGTTCGATGAGATGCGGCAACGGGCGCTCGGCCTGATGAATGCGCTGATTGCCGATTATCATCATCCACTTGGCGGCTTTGAGGAAGCCAACCCGCCTAAGTTGCCCTTGTGCTCCAATCCGCATATGCATTTGTTCGAGGCCATGCTTGCGTGGGAAGTAGTGGATCCGGGTACATCATTTTGGTCGACATATGCCGATGAGATCGCCAACCTTGCCCTCATGAAGTTCATCGATGGCAAGACTGGCGCTTTACGCGAATTCTTCGATCATGATTGGCGGCCATATCCGGGTGAAAAGGGTAGGGTGGTCGAGCCCGGTCATCAATTTGAATGGTCTTGGCTAATGGGCCAATGGGCTGATCGACGGCAGAACGGCGACGCATTGAAAGCCGCCAAACGCTTGTTCCAGGTTGCGATTGATTATGGCATTTGCGCGCAGCGCAAAGTCGCTATCATGAGCCTTTATGACGATTTTTCCATTCATGATAGTCTTGCACGGCTCTGGCCGCAGACTGAATGGATAAAATCTTCGCTGCTTTTCGCTTCTCTGAGTGAGGGAGAAGAACGGGCTTATTATCTGCAATCCGCCGTGCATGCCATGGATGCCTTACGACCTTTTCTCGACACGCCGATCAAAGGTTTATGGTACGACAAATGGCCGGAAGGCGGTTCGCTTCTCGATGAACCCGCTCCAGCCTCGACTTTTTATCATATTCTTTGCGCCTGCTATGAAGCGGAAAAAACGATATCAGCCCTTTAACGGGGGTGCATAGCAGCTTGAGAAGATGAACGATCAGATGTGCAGAGACGTGTATATCTGTAGTGGAGAAACATGCGAGTTCTGCATTTTTTTAAGACCTATTGGCCGGATACATTTGGCGGTATCGAGCGCACTATTCATGCCATTGTGAAGGGCTCTGCCGAACACGGCATCGCGTCGGATGTTTTGTCTCTGAGTGCTAAGCCGCAAGAAAATACGCGAAGCTTCGATGGTCACATGGCTTATAAAGCCAAACTCGATATCGAATTTGCTTCGACGGGGTTATCACGCGACGTGTTTTCGCGGTTCCGTGAATTAAGCAACAGGGCCGATATTATTCATTATCATTTCCCCTGGCCGATGAGCGATATCGTTCATGTGGGACTGCGTCCAGACAGGCCCACCATCGTGACCTATCATTCTGATATCGTAAAGCAGCGGCTGCTCCTGCAGCTCTATCGTCCCTTGATGAATCGCTTTCTGGGCAGTGTAGACAGGATCGTGGCTACGTCGCCCAATTACCTTGCCACCAGCGAGGTTTTGCAGCGTTTCAGAGATAAGACAACAGTTATACCGCTTGGTCTGGACGAAGCTGACTATCCTCGCGCTGCTGAAACCAGCAAAGCGCTCTGGCGTGAAAGGTTTCCTCGGCCCTTTTTCCTGTTTGTCGGTGTACTGCGTTATTACAAAGGATTGAGGACATTACTGGCAGCGGCGCGCAGTTCGAATGTCGATATAGTCATCGTGGGTGACGGCCCCATGAGGTCACAACTCATGGATTACGTGAAAGAGCACAGTCTTGCCCATGTTCATTTCGCGGGTGCATTGCCAGATTCCGATAAGACTGCCCTTCTCGAATTGAGTTCCGGTCTGGTCTTTCCGTCACATCTGCGATCCGAAGCATTCGGTTTGTCGCTGGTGGAAGCATCCATGTTCGGGAAACCTATGATTTCATGCGAAATTGGCACCGGAACAAGCTACGTTAATCAGAACGGGCAGACGGGAATCGTTGTGCCTCCGCAGGATCCAGAAGCATTGTCGAGAGCCATGCAGACAATTGCTAACGATGGAGAATTAGCGCGAACATTTGGATCGAATGCCAGAAAGCGTTATGTCGAACATTTCACGGCTGATAAAATGGCGCTAGAATATGTGAAGAATTATACATCTTTGGCGCGATAAGGTAAGGTTGTTACTACCCTCTGGACGAGATTTACTGGTGCCGTTTCCGATACCGTGTACCTTCATATAAATGAAGATAGTGATGGAGCGTAGATGAAAGGCATTATCCTAGCCGGTGGCAGTGGTACGCGTCTTTATCCCTTGACGATAGCCGTTTCGAAACAACTTCTTCCGATCTATGATAAGCCGATGATTTATTACCCGCTGAGCGTGCTCATGCTCGCGGGTATCAGGGATATTCTGATCATTTCGACGCCGCATGATTTGCCTCTTTTCCGGAAGCTGCTTGGGGATGGCAGCGAGTTCGGCATGAGTTTTTCTTTTGCGGAACAGCTTCAACCCAACGGTCTGGCGGAAGCTTTCATCATCGGTCGCGATTTTATCGGTAACGACAATGTGGCAATGATTCTGGGTGATAACATCTATTTCGGCGATGGTCTGTCCCATTTATGCGAAAGCGCTGCGGGCAATACCAAGGGCGGCTCGGTGTTTGCCTATCGGGTGGAAGATCCGCAGCGTTATGGCGTTGTCGAGTTCGACCGGGCTACAGGTAAGGCAATATCGATTGAGGAAAAACCTAGTCGACCGAAGTCCTCATGGGCAGTCACGGGGCTCTATTTTTACGATAATGATGTTGTGGATATTGCCGCTTCGCTCAAACCTTCTGCACGCGGTGAACTGGAAATTACGGCAGTCAACAATATCTACCTTCAGCGCGGAGATTTGACGGTCAGACAGTTAGGACGGGGTTATGCCTGGCTTGATACTGGCACGCATGAAAGCTTGCAGGACGCATCATCCTTTGTGCGCACAATCGAAAAACGGCAAGGTATCAAGATTGCTTGCCCCGAGGAAATCGGGTTCGAGAAGGGCTGGATCAATAGCGATGTTGTTCTTGAACGGGCGGAAAAACTTGGGCAGACCGAATATGCCGCCTATCTGCGTCGTCGTGTTGACGAAATTGGAAGCGAACGATGATCGCTCGTCCGTTGGAACTTGATGGTGTTCTGGAAATTATTCCGCGAAAAATTGGCGATGATCGCGGGTTCTTTTCGGAAGCCTATAATGCCAAATCGATTGGCAATGCTGGGATCAATCTACACTTCGTGCAGGATAATCATTCGTTTTCTGTAGCGAAAGGCGTTCTGCGTGGTCTTCATTATCAGTTGCCGCCCCATACGCAGGACAAGTTGGTGCGTGTGATGCGAGGAGCTATCCTCGATGTGGCGGTCGACATTCGCAAAAGCTCTCCGACTTTTGGTAAGTGGGTTTCATTGGAAGTCTCGGAAAAAAAGTGGAACCAGATTCTGGTGCCGAAAGGTTTCGCACATGGCTTCATAACGCTCGTTGAGAATACTGAGGTTATCTACAAGGTTACTGACTATTATGCGCCTGCGCATGATCGCACGATAAGATTCGATGATCCGGCTATTGGCATTGATTGGCCTATATCGCCTTCAGAAGTTCAACTCTCGGAGAAGGATCGGAACGCACCTCTTCTGGCCGACGCAGAAGTTTTTGCTTGAGGAATGATATGAACATTCTTGTTACGGGCGGTGCAGGTTTCATCGGTTCGGCAGTGTGCCGCCACCTGGCCGCTGATCCCAAGGTCAATGTCGTCAATTTGGATAAGCTGACTTATGCGGGCAATCTGGCCTCGCTACGCCAGATTGAAAATCATCCGAACTACAGCTTCCTTCAGGCTGATATTTGTGACGACACAAGCGCTCTAGAAGCTTTGCGCACCAACGAGATTGATGTAGTCATGCATTTGGCTGCGGAGAGCCACGTTGACCGTTCCATCGACGGTCCTGCGGCGTTCATCGAAACCAATATTATCGGCACGTTCCGTCTGCTTAATGCGGCGCTCAGCTATTGGCGCGAACTGCCGGAACCGCGCAAGTCGAACTTCCGCTTCCACCATATCTCAACCGATGAAGTGTTCGGCGATCTGCCGTTCGACAGCGGGATATTCACGGAAGAAACGCCCTATAAGCCGTCGTCGCCCTATTCGGCTTCGAAGGCTGCGTCGGATCATCTGGTGCGCGCATGGCACGAGACCTATGGTTTGCCGGTCGTTCTCTCGAATTGCTCGAACAATTACGGTCCGTTCCATTTCCCGGAAAAGCTCATTCCGCTGGTGATTCTCAACGCGCTCGATGAAAAGCCGCTGCCCGTTTACGGGGCAGGGACGAATGTCCGCGACTGGCTCTATGTCGAAGATCACGCCCGCGCGCTGGCGTTGGTGGCGACGACCGGTAAAATCGGCGAAAGCTACAATATTGGCGGACGTTCAGAACGAAACAATCTCAATGTCGTGGAAACGATCTGTACCATTCTCGATAAGAAACGGCCCCGTGCAAACGGTAAGAGCTATGGAGACCTGATCACGTTCGTAACGGATCGACCGGGTCATGACCGTCGCTATGCTATTGACGCTTCGAAGATTGAGCGTGAACTTGGTTGGAAGCCGCACGAGACATTTGAAACTGGGCTTGAAAAGACCATCCAGTGGTATCTCGACAATGCTTGGTGGTGGGAGCCCATCCGTAGCGGTACTTATGCTGGCGAACGGCTCGGTGGCACGTCGAGCGAAGAGGCCAAGACATGAAAATCGTCGTCACCGGGCGGGAAGGGCAGGTTGTCCAGAGCCTTCTTGAGAAGGCATCTCAACGTCCCGATCTGCAAGTGATCGCACTTGGTCGCCCAGAACTGGATCTGGCCAAACCGGAGTCCGTGCGCAATGCTATTCAAGCAGTCAAGCCGGACATTGTTGTCTCCGCTGCCGCCTACACAGCGGTGGATCTGGCTGAAGATGAACCAGAACTTGCTTTTGCGGTGAATGCATCTGGCGCTGAAGCAGTTGCCGACGCGGCGAAAAACTGTAGCGTTCCCGTCATCCATCTGTCGACGGATTATGTTTTTGCAGGCGACGCTGACAAACCATACGTCGAAACGGATATCACTGGACCTCGCAGTGTCTATGGAAGCTCCAAGCTTGAGGGTGAGCGTCTGGTTGCACAAGCCAATCCTCAGCACATCGTTTTAAGAACGGCTTGGGTTTACAGTCCCTTCGGCAAAAATTTCGTCAAGGCGATGCTGAAGCTCGCTGAAACCCGCGATGCTCTCTCGGTGGTTTCTGACCAATGGGGTAACCCGACCAGTGCGCTCAACATCGCTGATGCAATTATTCAGGTGGCTGATCATTTGGCAGCAATCCCCGACTTTTCCGCTTATGGCGTTTATCATCTGGCTGGTACGGGTGACACGAACTGGAGTGGCTTTGCACGCGCCATATTCAGTGACAGTGCCAAGCTTGGCGGGCCGACCGCGACCGTTACGGATATCGCGACAGCCGATTATCCGACCAAAGCTGCGCGTCCTGCCAACTCACGCCTGTCGACTGCGAAATTCCAGGAGGTGTTCAACCGGTCTGCACCGCATTGGCAATTGTCACTACGGGATGTTGTAGCCAGACTGGTTTAGCGTCTCTGACGGAAATAATTTCCGCCTATGTCTGCCCCTTGACGCCGTGCACCAACTGTAGCACAAACCTATGACACATTCGGCGATTGTGAAAAATGATTTATTGAAATCATTGAGGAATTTGACTTGGCTGGGAATCCAGGCGTCCCGGTGGGCAAGATCACGCGGCCCATTTCAGTACTTAAGAGCGCGTCAATTCCATCGCGATTAGAACAACGTGCCAAACTCCACAGCAATTATTAACGCAGACTGCGTTAAGGATTTGAAATTGCCTGCCTATACGGATTATGACCCACAATAAGGTGCATATGATTGCACCATTGTGGGGATCATAGTTTTCAGGTTCACGTTATAAGATGATAAAACTTTTGAGCTGGGGGCGCTTGCGGGCGTTACTTCTTTGATATTGGAAAAGAACTGGCGGAAAGCATGAGCGGCACATCCCTTAAATTTGGCACAAGCGGTCTGAGGGGATTGGCGAACGAACTGAATGGTTTGCCCGCTTATGCCTATTCTCTTGCTTTCGTTGAAATGCTGTCGAAAGCCGGAAAGCTGCAGAAGGGCGACGAGGTCTTCGTCGGTCGCGACCTTCGCCCGTCCAGTCCGGCTATTGCAGCACTTTGCATGGCGGCGAGCGAGGATGCGGGGTTTCAGCCGGTCGATTGCGGTGTTTTGCCAACCCCGGCATTGAGCCACTTTGCGATTTCGCAGCAAGCGCCATGCATCATGGTTACAGGTAGCCATATTCCGGACGACCGCAACGGGCTTAAATTCTATCGCAACGACGGAGAAATCGACAAGAATGACGAGAGCGCCATCAGTGCGGTCTATACCGCTCTGCCGGAAAATCTTGCCTTTCGTCATCTGCATGATGTTCCCCTTAGCCGCGATGCAATCGACCGCTATGTGAAGCGTTATGTTGATTTTGTCGGACTTGAGAGCCTTCGCGGCTTGCGCGTCGGGGTCTATCAGCATTCGTCTGTGGCGCGTGATCTCATTATCCGTATCCTCACCGAGCTTGGCGCAGAAGCCGTACCGCTCGGTCGATCCGATGTATTTGTGCCTGTCGACACGGAAGCTTTGCGCTCCGAGGATATCGAACTTCTCGACCAGTGGGCGAAGGAAAGCCGCTTTGACGCCATTGTTTCCACGGATGGTGATGCCGACCGCCCGTTGATCGCGGATGAGAAGGGCCGCTTCGTGCGTGGTGATCTGGTGGGAGCGATCACTGCCGACTGGCTTGGCGTCAAAATGATCGTGACGCCGGTTACATCCAACTCCGCTCTTGAAGAAAATTTCGAGCGCGTCATCAGAACACGGGTGGGGTCGCCCTATGTCATCGGAGGCATGGCGCAGGCCATCGCCTCGGGTATATCGGCGGTGGTCGGCTTTGAGGCCAATGGCGGTGTGTTGCTGGGCACGGATATCAGCCGGGACAATCGCATATTGACTGCGCTTTCGACCCGCGATGCGTTGCTGCCAATTCTCAGCAGTCTTGGTTCCGTCAAGGAGCTTGGCAAGCCATTGTCCGAAATCGCAGCCCGCTTCCATTTCCGTGTTGCTCTCAGCGACAGGTTGCAGAACGTCCCGCAGGAAAAGAGCCTCGCATTTCTGTCCCTGTTGAAGAATGAGGCGACGCGAAGTGCACTGTTTCAGATGGACGATCCGATTGTCCGCTCCGAAACGATTGACGGCGTGAAACTCTTCTTCCATTCCGGTAATGCAATTCATTATCGCGCTTCCGGCAATGCTCCGGAACTGCGATGCTATGTGGAAGCTTCAGACGAGAGCCAGGCCGAGACGCTTCTGGAAACGGGACTTGCTATCGCCCGCAACGCAACGAAGGACAACTGAGCAATGAGCTTTATTCCTGTCATTATCAGCGGCGGTTCCGGTTCCAGATTGTGGCCGCTTTCGCGCGATGCGCATCCGAAGCCGTTCATCGAACTGCCCGATGGCAGCACCTTGATTGGCAAGACCTACAAGCGCGCGGCCCAGCTCGACGGTGTGGACCATATCCTCACCGTGACCAACCGCGACTTCCTGTTCCTGACGCTCGATGCCTATGCCGATGCCAAGGCGCCCAAGGTCGATAATGTGTTTCTGCTGGAGCCGCTCGGGCGCGATACGGCGCCTGCTGTGGCGGTTGCGGCTCTGCATGCTGCGGCGACTTACGGCCCGGACGCGACATTGCTTGTCATGCCCGCCGACCACCTGATCGAGGATGAGACTGCTTTTGCCGAGGCTGTGACAAAGGCCCGCCAGCTTGCTGAAACGGGGCGCATTGTCACTTTCGGTATTGTGCCCGATCATCCGGAAACCGGCTTTGGCTATATTGAAGCCGAAGGTACGGATGTGCTGCGTTTTGTTGAAAAGCCTGATGCCGAGACCGCGCAAACCTATGTTGAGAGCGGTCGATATTTCTGGAACTCCGGCATGTTCTGTTTCACGGCCGGAACCATGCTTGCAGCAATGCAGCATTTTGCGCCGGAAATCTTCAATGCCGTGCAGGCTTCGCTTGAACATGCCCGGCGCGGCGTCAACGGTGAGACCAAGACCATCGAAATCGCAAAGGACGATTTTGCGACTGCTCCTGCGATTTCCATCGATTACGCGATCATGGAAAAGGCCGACAACATTGCCTGCATTCCAGTGTCCTGCGGCTGGTCCGATATTGGTTCCTGGGCGGCGATGGCCGATCTCGTCGCGCCGGATGACGACGGCAACCGTCTGCGCGGTGAGACGGTTATCGAAGACACGACCGACAGCTTTGTCTTGTCCGAAACCCGGCTGGTCAGCCTTGTCGGCGTTCACGATCTGCTTGTCGTGGACACGCCTGATGCGTTGCTCGTAGCTCATCGTGACAAGGCGCAGGAAGTGCGCAAGGTCTTCAACAAGCTGCGGGCAAGCGGCCATGAAGCAGCCAAGCTTCATCGCACGGCCCATCGCCCATGGGGTACTTATACGGTTCTTGAGGAGGGCGACGGCTTCAAGATCAAGCGGATCGAAGTGAAGCCGGGGCGTCGCCTGAGCTTGCAGGCGCATCACCACCGCTCCGAACACTGGATCGTCGTTTCTGGAACCGCAAAGGTCACCAATGGCGACCGCGAGATTCTGCTCACGACCAACCAGTCGACCTATATTCCTTGTGGTTTCCGCCACCGGCTGGAAAATCCGGGCATTCTGCCGCTCGTGCTTATCGAGGTGCAAAGCGGCGAATATCTGGGCGAAGACGACATCGTGCGTTTCGATGATGTCTATGGCCGCACATAGGGCCGTCTAGCCGGTAGGGAATAGAAGCGGGCCGAATTTATTCGGGAACCATTCGCCATCGCGGATGTTTGCCTTAACATGCCCAGCAAGGAACAGGACCCGGCAACCGATCAGATCGGTATGCCGGTCATCGACTTTCAAAAACACGCCCTTTTCTTCGATGTGGACGGAACTCTGCTCGATATCGCCGCCAGTCCGGATGGCGTTATCGTTCCAGTTGGTCTGCAAAAATCGCTTTCGTCCATTTCGGCGCGGCTGTCTGGCGCAATGGCGCTGGTCACCGGCAGGACGATTGCGTTTATCGAGGAACGCCTTCCCGATTATACCGGCCCAATAGCTGCGCTGCACGGTGCCGAGTTCCGGCACGCATCCGGGCTCGTCGAACGGATCGAGCCGGATGAGCATTTTCTGATTGCCAAGGATTTTCTGCGTCAGGCTGCATTGCGTGTCAGCGGCTTTCTTGCCGAAGACAAGGGGAGCGCGGTGGCGCTTCATTATCGCGCCGCGCCTGAAAAAGCCGATCTGGTGCATGATCTCGTCGGTAAGGCATTGAAGCTCGCCGGGCCGGACTGGGTCGTGCAGTCGGGCAAGATGGTTTTCGAGTTGCGCCCGGCGATCAGCGACAAGGGCGTGGCCTTGCGCCGTTTCATGAAGGAAGAGCCGTTTGCGGGGAGGGCGCCGATCGCTTTCGGCGACGATCTGACAGATTTATCGATGCTTGAGGCTGCAGACGAACTGGATGGCACTGCGGTCGTGATCGGTCGTGCAATCGACCGTCCGGGCGCCACGCGGTTGGCGAACCCGGCAGAGCTTCGCCTCTGGCTATCCCGCCTTTGTGGCGATGAACAAGCAAAACAATGAGAGGATTTGATATATGGGTCGGCTGATCGTGGTTTCCAATCGTGTTCCCTTGCCCGACGAACAGGGCAAGGCCCCTGCGGGTGGGCTGGCGGTGGCATTGCAGGCTGCGCTCAGCGAACGCGGTGGCATATGGCTCGGTTGGTCCGGCAAGACCCTTCCCAATCGCCAGGCGCAGGAACTGGCGATCCGCGATGTGGGGCCCATTCGCTACGCGCTGCTCGATCTCCACAAGAAGGATATCGACGAATATTATGCAGGTTTCGCCAACCGCATGCTCTGGCCGCTCTGTCACTATCGCCTAGATCTGATCGATTACACGCGCAAGGACATGGCCGGGTATTTCCGGGTCAACCGCCTGTTTGCAAAGCATCTTCTGCCGATGATCGAGCCGGATGATGTGATCTGGGTCCATGACTATCATCTCATTCCGCTGGCGGCCGAACTGCGCAATCTCGGTGTCACCAACCGTATCGGCTTCTTCCTGCATATTCCCTGGCCGCCTGCCGATATCCTGTTCACGCTGCCCGTGCATGAGACTATCATGCGCGGCCTCGCATCCTATGATGTGGTGGGCTTCCAGACCGAGAACGATGTCGATAACTTCATCGGCTGCCTGCGACGAGAGAAGATAGGCAAGCCGCTCAATGATGACGGATTGTTCGAAGCGTTCGGGCACCAGTTTCGTGCCGAGCGCTTCGGTATCGGTATCGAGACGGCATCCTTCGCGAAGATAGCCGATAAGGCGCAACGTCATTCAACCGTAAAGCGCATGCGTGACAGCATGCTTGATCGCGATCTAATCATCGGCGTCGACCGGCTCGATTATTCCAAAGGTATCACCAATCGCATGGAGGCTTTCGAACATTTCCTGAAGGTCGATCCCGGCAATCGCGGCAAGGTCACCTTTTTGCAGGTCACGCCGAAATCCCGCTCCGAAGTGCCGGAATACAAGGATATGCAACGCGCCGTGGCAGAACTGGCCGGACGGGTAAACGGTGCAAACGCTACGGTCGACTGGACGCCGATACGCTATATCAACCGTTCCCTGAACCGCGAGGTGCTGGCCGGGCTTTACCGGCTGGCGGCTGTCGGACTGGTCACGCCGCTGCGTGACGGGATGAACCTTGTCGCCAAGGAATATGTTGCGGCACAGGACCCTGAAAATCCCGGCGTGCTGGTGCTGTCCCGTTTTGCGGGTGCCGCGCAGGAACTCGACGGTGCGCTTCTGGTCAACCCCTATGACACTGAGGCGATGGCCTATGCCATGGCCCGCGCGCTTGCCATGCCGCTTGCCGAACGCAAGGAACGGTTTGAAAGCATGATGGCCTTTCTGAGCACGCATGACGTCAATCGTTGGTGCGACGACTTCCTGAACCGTCTTTCTCCCGGTTGAGAAACAAAAGGCTAATGCATGTCTCCCAAAAGTGCGAAGCGGTTTTCGGAACGAGATGCGCGAAAAAACAAACATTAGAGCGCATCCCGAAACCAATTCCTACTTTCGGGAAACATGCTCCGGCTCACGGCTTGTCGACGCTGCGTTTGGCGGCTTCTTCCGAAACGTGGATCGTATAGTCGAAATTGGCTGAATCCGACGATAGCAAAGCCGCGTCGGATTCGCGGGCATCTTTGGGCGACATGCCGAAACGGACCTTGAAAGCCTTGGTAAATTGCGTGCCGTCATGAAAGCCGCAGCGATAGGCGATTTCCTTGAGCGAGACGTGGCGGCCACGTTCGTCGACAAGGATGCGATAAGCACGATCCAGCCGTTTGTCACGGATAATCCTGGCCACGCCGCCGTCCATATCAAGCGCCCGGTAAAGACGCGATCGGGAGATGCGCAGGCTCTTGATGATGAGATGCGGTCCAAGCGACGGGTTGGAAAGGTTCTCGTTTATATAGGCGAGGATGTGCTTGCGCATGGGCAGATTGGCTGGAAGGGCTTCGACTGCACCGCCTTCGGTGCCGTTGATGGTGGCGCCGAGCAATATGAACATTGCATCTTGCGCGGATTGCGCCTCGATCCTGTCGAGATCGCCGTTCAACGATTGCAGACTGCGTAGATAATTGAACAGCAGACGCGTCATGGGCGCGTCTGCCAGCATGACGAGGCCGTGCAGGTTGCGCCAGCCTACGATCTTTTCCAATTCGTCGCGCGGTATCATCACGGTGATGCGAGAGCCGCCGGATGCCCGGCTTTCAACGGTCTGCGTCAGGTCGATGATAACGATATCGCCCTGTTTCGCCTTGACATCGACCCCGTTGAAATCTCCGTGCAGATCGCCACCGGTGATAAGCTGCAGGATATATTGGTTGAGCCCGCCCTGGGCGATGAGCTTTGGGGCGCGTGAGTAGTTTTGTGAATTGAACGAGGTCGCTCCAATCTGGATGGAACCGATGGAACGCGCGACAATTGATCCCGAAAACTGGTAATCATCATCTTCGCCCGTGATCTCGTATACGGGCTTAAGGACAGCGCGCCAGAATGCATTGCGCAGCTTATCCTCTATTGTGTCGGTCGAAATTGAAGTCTCGTTATTCATTACTAACCGTTCAGCCCAAGGTCATGGCCATTGATATGAGAGTGAATTATGCATGAAAAATCAATACTGCGTTAGTTAATAGTGATATTATTTATTATCTTGACCAATAAATCTGAGTTTCATTCTTATTATCTGTAAATAGATTTGTCGATACGGTTTTGAGAATTACGGTATAATTAGTTATTGGTCTATAATTAGAATCTAATATAAATATATGGTCGCTCTATACTCAGATTTCAGCTTCCGTTGACGGGCTGAAAAGCCAAGACGTGGCGACCGAACAAACAGGCCTGCTCCGTGCCATTTATGCGCTGCGTTTTGCCAGATGATCGGGCATAAGCTGCCATTGAATCTGGCCAGCTTCGAGCCGATATTTATATTTGTTTGAAAAGTGTTGCGATATGAAACTGTTTTATACCGCTTTGGCGCTTGCCCTGATTAGCTGCACGAGTGTTGCGACAGCTGCCGGATTGAACGGTACGCTCGGGACCGAGTGCCGACGCATCCCCATTCAGGGGACCGGCTCTTCCGATACAGTGACGAGGCCGTCCTGGGCCATGCCTCTATGGAATTCGCCGTCAGTTCCCGCCAGTCAACGGTCGCAGCGTGCCATTGTCTATCCGCAGGCAGTGCCGTCGCCACAGCTTTACCGCTATGACTGTACGCAGACGCCCGCAGAACCAACTTCAATTCCGCGGGCCGATTACAGCGGTCAATAAGGGCTGTCGACCTTGCCCATCTCGACATAGACAGTCTTGATCTGGCTGTAATGGGCGAGCGCGGCAATACCGTTCTCGCGTCCGATGCCAGATTGCTTATAGCCGCCGAACGGTACTTCCACTGGCGTCAGGTTATAAGCATTGATCCAGCAGGTCCCGGCCTTGATCTGGCTGATTACGCGATGGCCCCGTGCTATGTCGGAGGTGAACACACCCGCCGCCAGACCGAACTCGGTATCGTTGGCGCGTGCGATTACTTCGTCCTCGTCGGAGAATTCCAGAACGCTCATCACCGGACCGAAGATTTCCTCGCGAGCGATGGTCATGCCGTCGGTCACATCCGTGAAGACGGTAGGCTCGATGAAAAAGCCTTTGTCGAAGCCTTGCAGTTTCGGCACGCCACCGCCGCAGGCAAGCTTCGCCCCTTCTGCCTTACCCTTTTCGATATAGGACAGCACCTTGTCGCGCTGTGCACTGTTGACTAGTGGCCCCATCTGGGTTGCTTCATCCAGCGGATCGCCAATGCGAATCTTGCGTGTACGTTCGACCAGCCGTTCGACAAAACGTTCGCGCACCTTCTTGTGAACGAAGACGCGGGTGCCGTTCGAACAGACCTGCCCGGTCGAATAGAAGTTACCGAGCATCGCGCCGCCGATAGCGCTTTCAAGGTCGGCGTCATCGAACACGATGATCGGCGACTTGCCACCAAGCTCCATGGTGACGTGCTTCAGGTGTTCGCCTGCCTGCGCCATGATGCGCTGGCCTGTCGGCACAGAACCAGTCAGTGAAACTTTGGCCGTCAAGCGATGATTGACGAGTGCGGCGCCGACATCGCCGAAGCCCTGCACGACATTGAATAATCCATCGGGAAGGCCCGCTTCCTTGTATGCTTCCGCCAATGCAAGCGCTGAAAGCGGCGTGTTTTCTGACGGCTTGAAGATGAAGGCATTCCCCATCGCGAGTGCAGGCGCGGATTTCCACGCGGCGATCTGGATCGGATAATTCCATGCGCCGATACCGACGCAGATGCCGAGCGCTTCGCGGCGCGTATAGGCGAACGAACCGCCAAGCTCCACGAACTCGCCGTTGAAGCCTGAAATGATGCCGCCGAAAAATTCCAGTGCATCCGCGGCCGAAGCTGCATCCGCCACCAGCGTTTCCTGAAGCGCCTTGCCGGTATCAAGCGTTTCGAGCTTCGACAGCTTCTTGTTCTTTTCGCGCAGGATTTCTGCAGTGCGGCGCAGGATGCGTCCGCGTTCGACGGGCTTAAGCGCAGCCCATTCGCCTTGCGCTTTCAGCGCTGCTGCATAAGCCGCCTCGATCACATCGGGTGTCGCCGAATATAGCTTGGCAATTTCCTCGCCGGTTGCTGGATAGATGACCGGCAACGGCTTGCCCGCCTTGTCTTCCATGAATGCGCCGCCGATGAAATGCGAGGCTTTGGGTTGTGCTTTCATTGTTATCCCTTAAATTTTATCAGCGGTCGGAAACTTGCCAGCGCGGATTGATCCAAGGCTCCTGATTGGAGCACGCCAGCGGCGTACGGCCGAGAATATGATCGGAAGCCTTTTCGCCGACCATGATCGACGGGCCGTTGAGATTGCCGTTGGTGATGCGCGGGAAGATGGATGAATCCGCAACGCGCAGGCCTTCGACACCGATCACCCGGCATTCAGCATCAACGACTGCCATTGGATCGTCAACCGCACCCATCTTGCAAGTTCCGCACGGATGGAAGGCGCTCTCGACATGCTCGCGGATGAAATTATCGATTTCATCGTCGCTCTGAACATGCGCACCGGGCTGGATTTCCGCGCCACGATAAGCATCAAATGCGGCCTGTCCGAAGATTTCACGGGTCAGTCGCACACAATGGCGGAAGTCGGCCCAGTCGTCTTCATGCGACATATAATTGAACTTGATGACAGGCTTTTCACGTGGATTGGCCGAGCGAAGCGTCACGCTGCCACGCGATTTCGACCGCATCGGGCCGACATGGGCTTGAAAGCCGTGCGACTGCGCTGCCGCCTTGCCGTCATAGCGGATGGCGACCGGTAGGAAGTGATACTGGATATCTGGATATTCCACACCAGCTTTCGAGCGCAGGAATGCTGCGGATTCGAAATGGTTGGTGGCACCGTCGCCGGTCTTGAAGAACAGCCATTCCGCACCGATCTTCGCTTTCGAAAACAGGTTCAGTTTGGAGTAGAGCGTGATTGGCTGTGTGCATTCCTGCTGGATATAGACTTCCAGATGGTCCTGCAGGTTCTGGCCTACGCCGGGGCGATCGGCGACCACTTCAATTCCGTGTTCTTTCAGTTGTGCGGCAGGGCCAATGCCAGAGAGCATCAGGAGCTTCGGCGAATTGATCGACGAGGCGGCAATGATGACTTCACGCCGCGCGCGGATGGTCGAAAAACTGCGGCCCGCCTCGATTTCCACGCCGACGGCACGCTTGCCTTCCAGCACGATCTTGCGTGCAAGGCCCTTGACCAGCTTGACATTCGGGCGCTTGAGAGCCGGTTTCAGATAAGCATTGGCGGCAGACCAGCGACGACCGTTGTGGATCGTCTGCTCCATCGGGCCGAAGCCTTCCTGCTTCTCGCCATTATAGTCTTCGGTGACTTCAAAGCCCGCTTCGTGGCCAGCCTCTACAAAGGCATGGAACAGGGGATTGTCGCGTTTGCCGCGCTGGATATAAAGCGGGCCATTGATGCCGCGCCAGCCTTCCTGGCCACCGCTCGAATTTTCCATCCGCTTGAAATAGGGGAGAACATCGGCATAGGCCCAGCCGCGCGCACCGCTTTCCGACCAGTGGTCATAGTCGCGGGCATGGCCGCGCACATAGACCATGCCATTGATGGAGGACGAGCCGCCCAGCACCTTGCCGCGCGGCGTCACAAGGCTGCGCCCGCCAATATGCGGTTCCGGTTCTGTAGAAAAGCCCCAGTCATAGGTTTCCATATTCATGGGGAAGGAGAGGGCAGCCGGCATCTGGATCAGCGGGCCAACGTCTGGAACGCCATATTCGATGACGATCACCGAATAGCGACCGTCTTCAGACAGGCGATAGGCCATGGCCGATCCGGCGGAGCCGGAGCCGATGATGACGAAATCCGCTTCCATACTCATTTCTCCCCCATAAGCTGAACCGCGATGTAATCTTCCACCAGCGCAATGGCTGAGGCAGCATTGGGCGCATCGGCGCCAAGTGCGTGACGAATGTAGAGGCCGTCGATCATGGCACCTGCACCCTCGGCAATGCGGCTGGCCCGCTCGCGCGATGTCAGCTGTTCAAGCGCGAAAACGAGGTTCGAATGCAGGCGGCGTGCATAGATGCGCAGGAGCCGGCGCGTATCCTCCGACTGCTGCGCATGCACATAGAAGGTAAGCCAGGCGGCAATGGTTTCCTGGGTGAACTGTGATGCGGAAAAATTGACCGCAATGATGGCTGCGATACGTTCCTGCGGTGTCTCGGTCCGTCCGATGGCGGCGTTGAGGTCCTGTCCCAGTTCGCGCAGCAGATGGCGCATCGTGGCGAGAATGAGCTTGTCCTTGCCGCCGAAATAATGATGCGCGAGCGCAGGCGAAACGCCCGCCTCATGCGCGATCTGCGCGACGGTCACGTCCAGCGAACCTCGCTGGCCGATAGTACGAATGGCGGCATCGATTAGTTCGCGCCGCCGCAAGGGCTCCATCCCGATCTTGGGCATAATCTTGGTCCGTTTTCAGGCTAACGAGCGGCCAGTTTAACGTTGATTGACTCATCAATCAATAAAAACCAGATATGCAAATCATGCATTTACCGTCGTAGCAGCGGGTGGACTGCATGACAGGGAGGCTTGTCGGGGAGGTGCCGACTGCTTACATTCAACTGATGAGCAGAGCTTTCACCAAAGAACAGGACGATGCGCCGACCGACCTCGGCGAGCGTCCGGTCAGCCCGCATCGCAATCTCGTCACGCCAGCTGGCCTGAAGATGATCGAGGATGAAATCGCCCGGCTGCAGCGCGAGCTGGCGGACGCCAATGTCGCGGGCGAGCGTTCGGCGATTGCGCGTATCTCACGTGATCTGCGTTACTGGGTGGCGCGGCGTGAAAATGCCGAGGTTTCCGTTCCCGCTCCCGACAGTGATGTCGTGCGTTTCGGCATGACGGTAGATCTGGAAAATCTGGACGACGGCAAGGTTCGCCGCTGGACCATCGTGGGCGAGGATGAGGCTGACCCGTCAAACGGCAAGATTTCCCATGTCGCACCCGTTGCCATTCTGCTGTTCGGCAAGCCGGTCGGCGATGTCGTGAAAATCAATAATGTCGAGTGGGAAATCGTGTCGCTGAGGATTGTTTAGTCTTCGTCTATAGCGACGGTATGGTCACGGAAAAACGCTGCTGCGCCGGTTTCATCGATTTCACTCGTTGAAACCATCAGGACGAGTTGGATAATGTCTTCCTGTTCGGCCTCAAGACTGAAACCATTGAAATAAAGAAACAAGTCGGCGGCAGCCAGCCCTGTTCTCTTGTTGCCGTCCACGAAGGGGTGGTTTTTCAGCACACCGAACAGATAGGCCGCCGCCAGGTCGAAAATATCCGGATCGCCATAGGCTTCCTTTTGCAGCGGACGCGCAAGTGCTGAATCAAGCAAGCCGTTATCGCGAATGCCGGTTGCACCACCATGCAGACGCAACTGCTCCTGATGCAGCGCTTCTATGAAAGCCCGTGAATGGAAGTCGATCATTGAGCGAGCACGCGATAAGCGGTCTCATATTTTTTCATCCGCTCGCGGGCGATCTTCATTTTCTTCTCTAAGATTTCCGGGTCTTCCGTGCTCCTGGTCAGTCTCAGCCCATCCTTGTCTGCGGTCAGGACCAGAGTGTCGCCAGTTTGCACGTTCAACTGCTCCAGCATTTCCTTCGGGATGATCACACCGTCGGAATTGCCGATTTTGCGCAGGGTTACGTTCATGGCTTTTCTCCTATGTTATAACGCATGATATAACATGGTGCGCCTGTGTTGTCACCACAAGCTACAGCCAGCCTTTGCGGCGGAAGTAATAGAGCGGCAGCAGGGCAGAAGCGATCATCAGACCAAGCGCCATCGGATAGCCCCATGGCGATTGCAATTCCGGCATGAAGGAGAAGTTCATGCCATAGATGGAAGCCACGAGCGTGGGTGGCATGAAACCAACCGCCGCCACAGAGAAAATCTTGATGATGGCGTTCTGTTCAACCGAAATCAGCCCGACGATCGTATCGAGCAGAAACGTGACCTTGTTGGACAGAAAATCCACATAGGCGGTCAGGGATTGCGTGTCGCGCTCCAGCGACTTGATCCAGCTACGCGTTTCCTTCTTGCCGGCTGCCGGATTGTTGATGGCCGACAGATAGACCAGCATACGGCTGATACCCGCCAGACTTTCGCGCATTCGCGAGAGGAAGGTTCCCTGTCCACCGATCTGGGTCAATATGTGCCGGAAATCCTCCGTCGTCATCGGGCGGGCTTTCGGCTGGCGGCGATAGATGGAGTGCGAGGCCGCATCGATTTTACCTGCCACGCCTTCCAGAATATCGGCAAGCCGGTTCGTGGTGGCTTCGGTGATGCCAAGCATGATCGACAAGCCCGAGCACTTGGCTGATATCAGCCCGTTGCCCCGCTTGGTCGAGCGGAGGATATAGGTGCTGAACGATTTCGGATTGGCATAGCGCACGGTTATCAGCCGCGAGCCGTGCAGAATGAAGGTGACCGGAGCAAGCTCGCGGTGGTCGAGATCGACCGCGTGCAGGATCGGCACGGTGAGATATTGTGCGCCGGTTTCCATATAGAAGCGGCTCGATTCCTCGATCTCCGTCATGTCTTCGCGGGTCGGGATTGAAATGCCTATCCATGCCTCGACAATACTGTCTTCATTGACGCCGGGAGCAAACAGATCGATCCAGATCACATTCTCGGGCAACGGAGTACCGGGCTCGACTTCCACTTGCTCGAGGTGGTCTCCGGAAAGGCTGTAAAGTGTGATCATACTGGCACCTGAAGTCTGGCCCGAAATCTCGAGCGGCTGGATTATGGGGCACTTTGCGCGAAAATTGTTAACGGAATGCGGCAGTGGTTACCAGTGTGACAACAGGATTTTCAAATCCGCCGCACCAGCCCGCAATCAGCTTTCTTCATGACGGTTGACAGCTTCATTACTCAGGTTTAATTCATCAAGTCATCAGATGACTTTGGTGAAGGTATGAAGGCAATATCCCGCAAGACATTGACGGATTCGGCCACGCAGGCATTGCGTGGAGAAATAACGTCCGGACGCTGGACGATCGGCGACCAGTTGCCAAATGAAGCAGCACTTTCTGCAACGCTCGATGTCAGTCGCGGCACGGTGCGGGAAGCTGTGCGGGCGCTGGTGGCACAGGGAATGCTGGAAACTCGGCAGGGTTCGGGGACCTATGTCCGTTCCACCGCCGACACGGTGCGCAGCCTCGACCGCATCCGCCATACCAGCTTGCGCGACCGCTTCGAGACCCGGGCAGTTCTTGAAACGGAGGCAGCGCGGCTTGCCGCCTTGCGCATCACGTCCAAGGGGATTGTCCATCTGGAGAAAATGCTGGCACAGCGCGGCAATCGCGATGAACTCGACCGGACAACTTTCGTGGCCCGGGACTTTGCCTTTCATGAGGCCATTGTTGCGGCCTCGGGCAACAGCGCACTGATCGAGGTCTATGCCTTTTTCTCCGCCTCCATTCGCGAATCCATAGAAGCCACGCTCGACGGCGAACTGCCTGAGCCAAACCATGAAGCGCACCGACAGATCGTTGAAGCCATCGCCTCGGGTGATCCTGACAAGGCCGGTGCAACGGTTCGTCGCTTCATGGCGCCCCTGATTGAAGAACTTGAAAGGTTGCTGGCATCATGAGCCACACAAACACAGCCCTGTCGGATACGGCGAAAAACGAGGCGATGCTGCAGCCAGAGGCGCTTGTCGACGCTGAGGTGGACAGCGTTCCGCCGCCGCCAGTCCAGCAGCCGCCAAGCAAGGCGATGCGCATTTTGCTGGGTCTGAGCCTCGTACTGATCGCCGCCAATCTGCGACCGGTATTTTCCAGCGTTTCCGTGCTTTTGCCGGAAATCATCGATGCCACCGGCATGTCGTCCATTGCGGCCGGTATTCTGACCACTTTGCCGGTTGTTTGCCTTGGTGTCTTTGCGCCGTTTGCACCACGGCTGGCGCAGCGTTTCGGCGCCGAACGTGTCCTGCTTTTCGTGCTGGTCGTGCTGACTGTCGGCACCGCCATTCGCGGCGTCGGTTCGTTCTATTCGCTCTATATAGGCGCAGCATTGGCCGGTGCCGCCATTGCGACAGGCAACGTGCTACTTCCGGGCGTCGTCAAGCGTGATTTCCCGAAAACTGCGGCCATCATGACCGGCCTTTATACGATGGCATTATGCGGCGGCGCTGCCTCCGCAGCCGGTTTCACCATTCCCATCAAGGGGATGCTCGGCGGTTCCTGGAACCTTGCCTTGGCTTTCTGGTCTGTTCCGGCGGCAGTCGTTTTGCTGTTGTGGCTGCCGCAGGCCATGCGTGCGAAACACAATGTCGCCCATTCTGGTTTCAAGGTGATCGGCTTGTGGAAGGACAAGCTGGCCTGGCAGGTAACCCTGTTCATGGGGCTGCAATCCTCCACTGCCTATATCGTTTTCGGATGGCTGGCGCCGATCCTGCGCGAACAGGGCCTCAGCCCGGCAGCGGCAGGCGGTCTGGTTTCCTTTTCGATCCTGGCGCAGGTCATCACTTGTCTCGCAGTACCGTCGATTGCTACCCGCCAGAAGAACCAGAGCCTGCTCAATGTCATTCTCTGCGCCTGTGCAGCTTTGCCGTTGATCGGCTTTCTCTATTTGCCGCTATGGACCTATTGGGGACTGGCGGTCATTCAGGGCATCGGGCAAGGCGGTCTCATCGCCGCCGCCATGATGGTGATTGTGCTGCGGGCGCCGGACTCACACACGGCGGCGCATCTGTCCGGCATGGCGCAGTGCGTAGGCTATACGCTTGCCGCAATCGGCCCGCTGATCGTAGGGTTGATCCACAGCGCAACGGGCAGCTTTACCGCCTGTGGCCTCTTTTTCGCCGTGTTGGGGTTGGGCGCTGCCATCGCCGGATGGGGAGCCGGGCGCGCGCAACATGTAGGTGTGCAGGTAATCAAGGAATAGCAGCAACAAAAAACCCCGGCAGAACCGGGGTTTTTCTTTATTTCTGCATGAAAGGCATCAGGCCTTTTCGTACAGCTCTTCGACGAATTCCCAATTGATGAGGCTGTCGACAAAGGCTTCGAGGTATTTCGGACGCAGATTGCGGTAATCGACATAGTAGGAATGTTCCCACACGTCGACGCCGAGGATCGGCGTTGCGCCATGAACCAGCGGGTTTTCGCCGTTCGGGGTCTTGGAGATTTCGAGCTTGCCGTCCTTGACCGACAGCCAGGCCCAGCCCGAACCGAACTGGCCGACACCGGCAGCGATGAAATCCGCACGAAACTTGTCGTAGCCGCCAAGATCTGACTCGATTGCCTTTTCAAGCTTGCCCGGCAGCTTCTTGCCGCCGCCGTTCTTCTTCATCCACTTCCAGAACAGGATATGGTTGTAGTGCTGGCCGGCATTGTTGAAGAGGCCCTGGTTCTTGCCGTAGCTTTCCTTGACGATCTCTTCAAGGCTCTTGCCTTCGAGGCCGGAGCCTTCAAGCAGCTTGTTGCCATTGGTGACATAGGCCTGATGGTGCTTGTCGTGATGAAGTTCAAGCGTCTCGCGCGACATGAAAGGCGCAAGGGCGTCATAGTCATACGGCAGGGCGGGCAGTTCGAAAGCCATTGGAAACTCTCCTCTTTTCTTTCTGCTTACATGGCAACTTACGTGGGCAGCTTGCGGCGGGCCGAGCAGATGCTGCCTCAAAACTTGCGTGCGGAATCTACATAGGCCGCATCGGTGCGGGCGGCAATGGCGCGAATGAGCAATTTAGTTTCAAGACAATGAATTATTATTGAAATCACAGTAGGATGGCGCAATTCTAGATTTTATGCTTCGCGATGCGTGGCGGACCCTCACAGGAGGAAATGGTGTCCTATAGTTCTTATGTCTTCGACGCTTATGGCACATTATTCGATGTCCATTCGGCGGTGCGGCGACATGCAGACAAAGCCGGGCCGGACGGACGGGCATTTTCCGAACTGTGGCGCGCAAAGCAGCTCGAATATTCCTGGGTGCTGAGCCTGATGGGTGCCTATAGTGATTTCTGGAAGCTGACCGAGGATTCGCTCGATTTCGCATTCGCACGCTACCCTTCTGTCGATCCGGCGCTGCGCAATGACCTGCTCGATGCCTACTGGAAGCTCGATTGCTATCCGGAAGTGCCTGCGGCCCTCAAAAGCCTGAAGGAAAAGGGCGCACGGCTTGCAATTCTTTCCAACGGCTCACCCGCGATGCTGGAATCCGCCGTTCGTTCTGCAGCGCTCGACGTCCTGCTTGACGACGTGATTTCGGTCGATGAAGTCAGGAAATACAAGACCGCCCCCGCCGTCTATGAGCTCGTCACTTTGCAATGGCGGCTTTATCCTTCTGCAATCTCGTTCCAGTCCTCGAACCGCTGGGATGTGGCAGGTGCGGTACGGTTCGGTATGCGCGGGGTCTGGATCAATCGGACCAACCAGCCCGACGAATACAAGCAGTTCGCTCCGGCATTGATTCTGCCAAGTCTCCAATTGCTTGATTGAGTAATCACTAAAATTTGAACTTTCCCGGTTTATGGAAAGCAGGCTCCTGCACCCAAAATTGTGTCGCGGCTGCAACACGAGTCGCGCTGGTGGGCTTTCGCCACGTTTAGGCCGCATTACGAACGGGTGTACGCCACATTTCTCGGGCGTTTTCCGTGCAACCAAACACCGGAAACAGCCGTTTGAGGCCGTTTCGACAGCTCACCGCGTATCTGCCACAATTGGCCGGGTCGCAATTCGTTAACCCTGAATGTGTATCTGTAACTCCTCCCGTCACCAAACTGGTTTTCATATGCAAACGACCCTTACCCGCCGTTCCTTTCTGACGGCAATGACAGCAACAGCGGCCGCCGGTCTGGCCGGTTGCGCTCAGTTGGGGCAGAATGTTCCAATCATTGATGTGGATCAGTCGGGCAACCCGATCAACCGCACCCCGCAGGCCAATGTCGACTCTTCCTATGGCGGCTGGGCGCAGATGTACGCCGCCGTCGAGGATGGCGGCTTCCAGCTTCCGGCAATTCCGATCCAGAAGATGGACAAGCGCTTCCTGCGTCAGGTTGTGCAGGATCCAACCGGCGAACTGCCCGGTACGATCGTCATCGATACGGCTAACCGCTTCTGCTATCTCGTCCTCGAAAACGGACAGGCGATGCGCTACGGCGTCGGCATCGGCCGCGAAGGCTTCGCATGGTCTGGCCGTGCTGTGATCCAGTACAAGCGCCAGTGGCCGCGCTGGACCCCGCCAGATGAAATGGTCGCCCGCCAGCCGGAACTGGTGCAGTACAGCGCCAAGAACGGCGGCATGGCTCCGGGCCTCAAGAACCCGCTCGGCGCTCGCGCACTCTATATTTTCCAGGACGGCAAAGACACGCTGTACCGCCTGCACGGTAATCCGGAATGGTGGTCCATTGGCAAGGCGGTTTCTTCGGGCTGCGTACGCTTCCTGAACCAGGACATCATCGATCTCTATGATCGCGTTCCGGCGAAGTCACCAATTCTGGTGATGTAATAGCGAGTGCTGAAACGGCAGATTGCAAAGCCCCGGACAGTCAACTGTCCGGGGCTTTTTCTATTGTGTCGCGCCAACTTGCCGCCACCTTGAAAATAAGTCACTTTCCGCGCGGACAAATCGTCGGAACAAGGGGAGGGAAGTCATGTCCGAGGAAAAAACTGCCAAGGAAACGGTGAAGGGGCCTGCGTCCTATTTCCCGTCCATCGAGAAAAAGTACGGACAGCCTGTCCAGCATTGGCTTTCGCTGATTGAGCAGCGAAAGGGTGACAAGCATATGGAAATCGTCAACTGGCTGAAGTCGGAATTCGAGATGGGACACGGTCACGCCAATGCCCTCGTAGCCTACGCTCTCGCCAAACCGGCGAAGGCGTGATTCTCAAGCATGTCTCCCGAACGCGAGTATCGATTTCGGGAGACATGGTTGAAAAACAAACGGTTGGAGCATTTCCACTGGTTCAGTCAAAACAGGAAATGCTCCAGCGCTTTCTATCGTTTGAAGCCGCCGAGAATGCCGCGCACCAATGCGCGGCCAAGCGAATTGCCGACCGAGCGGACGACGGATTTCATCGCGGCTTCCGCAACCGTCTGGCGGCCGGAGCGACGGCCAGTGCCAAGTACGGTGCCGACGAGATCGCCAAGAATGCCACCGCCGCCCTCTTCCTTGGTCTTTTGCTGGGCTGCTGCTGCATTCTGCGCCTTGCGGGCCAGCATTTCAAAAGCGGAATCACGGTCCACAACCTGATCATATTGCCCGGCAACCGGGCTTGCAGCGATGATCTTGGCGCGTTCTTCCGGCGTCAGCGGGCCGATGCGCGATGAAGGCGGACGCATCAGCGTGCGCTGCACGATGGAAGGCACGCCTTTTGCCTGAAGCGTGGAAACCAGTGCTTCACCGGTGGCGAGATTGGTGATCGCCTGGAACGTGTTGAAATCCGGGTTCGGACGGAACGTATCGGCTGCGGTCTTCACGGCATTGGTTTCGCGCGGCGTATAGGCTCGAAGCGCGTGCTGCACGCGATTGCCAAGCTGTGCCAGGACCGTTTCCGGCACGTCGAGCGGGTTCTGCGTCACGAAATAAACGCCGACGCCCTTGGAGCGGATCAGGCGCACCACCTGTTCGACACGGTCGACAAGTGCCTTCGGCGCTTCATCGAAGAGAAGGTGGGCTTCGTCGAAGAAGAAGACGAGCCGCGGCTTGTCGGGATCGCCGACTTCCGGCAGTTCCTCGAACAGTTCCGACATCAGCCAGAGCAGGAAGGTGGAATAGAGCCGTGGGCTCATCATTAGCTTGTCGGCGGCGAGTACGCTCACCACGCCACGCCCGTCGGTCGTGGTGCGCATAAGGTCCGAAATCTTGAGCGCTGGTTCCCCGAAGAATTTCGAGCCGCCCTGCTGATCGAGGACCAGAAGCGAACGCTGGATCGCGCCCACCGAAGCCTTGTTCACATTGCCGTACCTGCCGGAAAGCTCTGCCGAGCGCTCCGCCATTTCAGCGAGAATGGCCTGCAAATCCTTCAGGTCCAGAAGCAGCAAGCCTTCTTCATCCGCCAGGCGGAAGGCAATGTTCAGCACGCCTTCCTGCGCATCGGTCAAGCTCATCAGGCGCGACAGGAGCAGCGGCCCCATCTCTGAAATGGTAGCGCGGACGGGATGGCCCTGTTCCCCGAAAATATCCCAGAAGATCACAGGCGCGGCGCGCATTTCGTAAGGGTCGAGCTTCACTTCCGCCGCACGCTTGATGAGGCCGTCATTTTGAACGCCGATGGCGCCAATGCCGGAAAGGTCGCCCTTGATGTCAGCGCAGAAAACGGGAACGCCAGCCGCCGAAAAGCTTTCGGCCAGAACCTGCAGCGTGACTGTTTTACCCGTGCCTGTCGCGCCGGTGACGAGGCCGTGCCGGTTACCGTATTTCAGCGCTAGATATTCCGGCTGCTGGTAGGAGTCGTCAGGCTTGCGGCTCGCGCCAAGAAAAATAGCGTCTTCGGCAGTCATCAGGCAGCTTGCTCCCTCTGTTCAACTATAATAGCAGGGCGCTAAGATGCCAAGGCATCACGCCCTGAAAATGCTCAATTGCCGCACGGGCTTAACCAAGTCTCGATGACTCAAACTCGATGAGACTTGGTATAACTTACGATATAGAGCAAAACCCGGCCGGAGTGAAACGAGGATCGGTAAGATTATGCCGGAGCGTGGCCCTCAACGCGCCGGATAGCCGTTCGGGTGCGCCGGAATGGCCTTCAGATAGGCGGCAATGGCATTGCGATCCGCTTCGGCAAGATGGGCCATATTCGCAACCACGTCGGTCATCGAGCCGCCAAGCGAATCGAAATCCGGGGTAAAGCCGCTCTGTAATGCATAGGAGATGTCTTTCTCGCTCCAGCCGCCGATGCCCGCTTCGTCCGGCGTGATGTTCGGAACAATGCCTCGTTTTCCGTCACTGCCGGTTTCCGGTGACTGTGATCCGGCCAGCCACTTGCCGGTATTCAGCCCGCCAATTGTGTTGCGCGGCGTGTGGCATTCGCCGCAATGGCCAAGCGCCTCTGTCAGATACTGGCCGCGCTTCACGTGATCGGAGGCATTTGCGATTTCCACCACAGGCCGGTCGGTCAGGTAAAGCTGCTTCCAGAGGCCGAGCCCTCGCCGGATATTGAAAGGGAAGGAGAGCTTATGCGGGGCCGCGACATTGTCGGAAGGCGGCAGCGTTTTCATAAAGGCAAAGAGGTCGGCCACATCCTGCGGCTGCATCCTTGTATAAGAGGTGTAGGGGAAGGACGGATAAAGATGCTCATCCTGCTTTCCGACGCCTTTCAGCATAGCATTGGCAAAATCTTGAATAGTCCATGTGCCGATACCTTGCTCGGATGGCGAAATATTGGGTGCAATGAAAGTCCCGAAATCTGAAACCAGCTCATGGCCGCCCGCCAGCACCTTGCGCGCATCACCCGAGGCACCGGGTGCGGCATGGCAGGAAGCGCAGCCGCCCGCCCAGAAAACCTGTTCGCCCTTGACGGGGTCGCCGGGCTTCATCGCGTCCAGCACGGTCGCGTCCACCTTCTGCGGTGTGGTCAGAATCCAGAAAGCCGCAGCTCCAAGGACGACCACGGCGCCTGCGACATATGCCAGTTTTCGGACCATTCCATCCGTTCCCGTCTGGCGGTTCCGGCGATTGCGGACCGCTCTTATGGCTGTCATTCAACAGGGTCGTTAGAGCGCGGGGCATTGGCACCGCGCCACTCACATCCAGCACACCGAATGTTTCCGTCCGGTGTGCTCTGTGTCAACAGTGAAGATCAGTTCTTCTTGACGCGAAAGGCCTGATGGCAGGAACCACAATTGGCGGCGACCTGCTGGAAGGCTGGCTTCAGCGCATCCAGATCCTGCGGCTTGGCTGCCAGTGCTGCTGCAGCATCGGTCTGGAATTTATCGACATGCTTGACGAAGTCATCCTTGTTTTCCCAGATTTTCGGAGAAGCTTCGGTGTCACCCTGATCAGAACCAGCAGGGAACAGCGTGTCCACGTCCAGCTTCCTGGCGTCGGCATCGATTTTTTCGAGTGCAGCAAGAGCTGTGGCTGCGTCGAACGGCTTCTCGCCCTTAACCATGGGAGCAATCGACCCAACCGAACGTCCAAGGTCCTTCATGATTGCCTGACGATCGGCGATGACGTCGGCCTGTGCGACACCGGCAACCAATACCGCTGCAGAGCTGACAGTCAGGAAAAACAAACGCATACGATTCTCCATATTTAAAAAATGAACAAAAATTCTCCCTTTGGTTCAAATATCCGATACAATCCTGGACATTGCAATCATCGCATCGAGTAAATCCCCAATGCGGCAAGTATCATTCTGAATTTATAGGGATTATTACATTGGATTCACGTTATCGTGAAAAACATGACTTAAATACTATTGTTTTATACTGAAGGATTTTTCAGCAAAAGTGCAAGCCTCCTGCGGAGGAAATCAGCCCATCATTCACGCGGCTGCATCCGGTTCGGGAGAAAGACATGCGTGAAGACAAAGAGAGAGCATTTCCAATGGTTAAATCAAAACAGGAGAGGCTCCAGGCTGTCCAAATAAAGGCCCCAGAAACCGGGGCCTTTTCGAGCATGTAAACTTTAATCAGACGAACTGGCCGAGGCCCGGAATTGCACCGATGACGGCATCAACTGGTTCGTCACCGGCCTTTTCCTTGGCGAAGCGGATGGTTTCCTTGGCAACGCCGGAAATTTCACCCATGCCGAGGCCAGCGCCCATGAGCTGCGAGCCGAGACCCATCACGCCGCCCATCAGGCCAGACAGAAAGCCGCCGCCCTTGACCTGCGCGATTGCTTCGTCGGCACCGGGGAATGCTGCTAGAAGTTTCTGGACTTCCGCTGCCGGACCCTCCTTCTGCAGGAAGGCGAGGATCATGCCGACTGCCTTTTCTGCCGTTGCCGCATCGATGCCAACTTTGGAGGTGATGCGTGCGATCAGTTCTTCCATAGAAACTCTCCCAAAAATCTTACGTTTACGTAATATGCATTCTCGCCTTCGCATTGCAAGCCGCCATGAGCGAAAATATTAGAGCATTTCCGTTTTTTTCTGAATCGGCAGCGGTCCCAAATCAGTTTTGTTGTGATCTCATGTCCGTTTTCAAGGATTTTGGCATAGGTTTCCGTCTCGCCTTTTGGCGTCAGGACTAATGGGCTGCCTATTGCAGGACGCGGCGGCATTGAGACGACGGTTGATCAGACTCTGATGCGCGGGTTGGATAGCGCAAGACCGTGGTTCGTCTCGGGCCTTCCTCTGTCTCACATGGCGCGGGTTGCCGTTTCAGGCTCGCAGAATCACAACGAGGGTTACCCTGACCGGCCGCCACGCCCAGCAATAAGCAGCGTAATGGAATTGAACTTGTTCTCTCCTTCGCGTTGATCCCTTTTCGTCAGGCTGCCTTTGTTGGGGTAGTCGGAACTGTCGTCGCAATCGCCCAGACGAAGGCAGCAAGCTCACGTGCGATTGCAACGATGACGATATTGGTGGGACGGCCACCGGCCTGCATACGCCGGTATCGCTGGCATAGCCGTACTTGAGCCTTCCAGGCGATTGCCCTGATCTCTTCAGGCAACCCCTCGCTTCGCTTCAGAATTTCCTGGCCGACACGCGCTGGCAATCTATAGGTCCATGCGCCTTCGACCAGCATCCGCCGCGCACGGGTATTGCCCGCCTTAGTAATGGACCCACGCACGACGCTTGCGCCTGTGGAATGCTCCCTGGGGACCAGTCCCAGCCAGGCCATGAATTGACGTGGGTTTCTGAAGCGTCTGAAGTCACCGATCTCCGAGACCAGGGTCACCGCCGATATCTGTGCGACACCGCGCAAAGCCTGGATCGCTTCCACCACGGGGTTGAGCGACCAGTCAGGCAGGAGCGCCAGCATCTGTTGGGTCAGCCGTTCACGCCGTTCCTCGATTTGCTCGATGGCACGAATATATTCTTCCATGGCGATTTGCTGCGCCCGGTGATCGAACCGCTGGGTCGCCAGCCAATTGCGATGTGCTTTTGTCCAATGAGAGCGGCCTTCGAAGATCCGGCCGTGGCGAAGCAAAAATGACAAGAGATGCTGGCGTGCCCGTCGCATATCAGAGACCGCCGTTTCCCTCGCCCGGCAAAGATCGCGCATGGCCTCATGCGTCTCGTCGGGAACCCAGATGGATGACAGCTCACCGGCGCGCAACAAAGCAGCTAACGCCAGCGCATCGCGGCGATCCGTTTTGATCTGAAGCCCCGGACGCGTTGGAATGAGCGACGGTGCGACGACAAGGCATTCATGGCCGAGACCTGAAAGCTGGCGATACAATCCATAACCCGTCGGGCCGGCCTCGTAGCAAAAGCACAAGCGCTCGTGACGCCCCGCCAGCTTATCGACAAATTTGCGCACAGCATCAGCGCGGTTGGCAATTTCGCCGTAATAGCGAACCTCTCCATTGCGACCTGCTTCCGCAAGGTCGACCACGATTTTTTCCTTGCTCACATCCAAACCAACATAAAGTGCAGTATCATCGACCACGGCTCGTCTCCTATGTTTGAGGCTCTGGCTGCAAAGCTAACCCTCGTTGCCAACAAATTGCGAGACGAGCCACCCAACCGATCAAGGACATGGGCTCTCATTGATTCTGGCTGGATGAAGGCCAGCATCCGATGACCGCACCGATATCGAATGATCTTCGCGAGCGCGTTGTTTCAGCCATGCTGAGCGACGAAAGCGTTCGTTGCGTGGCGCCGCGGTTTGAAATTGCCGCGTCTTCAGTTGTGAAATGATCGCAGCGCCATCGTGCGACCGGATCGGTTCGTCCCGGCAAGATGGGCGGCCATCGCAAGCGGATACTTGAACCGCATCGTGATATCATTGTGCAACGGCTCGCCGAGAACCCGCACCTGACGTTGCATGGCCTGAAGGCGGCGTTGACCGAGCGAGGTATGTCCGTCTCGCACAATACGATCTGGGAATTCAGGGATCGCGCGTGGTTTCACCTGCACTCCATGCACACAGCTGCAGAATCTTTTTGGGCGCTTGAAATCGAGCTGTAATGGTAATACCTTATTTTAAAATGGTATTACAAAGGTGTGGCAATGACAACGACGGTGACATCGAAGGGCCAAGTTACGATTCCAAAAGCAGTTCGGGAATTGCTCGGAATCAAGCCTGGAACCAAAGTAGATTTTCATAGAACGTCCGATGGAAATGTATTTCTTGTTAAAGCTGATGCGCCAAGAACACTAAATCGATTCCAGAAGCTGCGCGGTCACGCCGGCAAGGGACTCGACACAGATGCAATTATGGCGCTGACACGTGGTGAAACGTGACTCTGGTTGACACAAACGTTCTTCTGGATCTTGCGACAGATGATCCACAGTGGGCGGAATGGTCGATTGGCCAACTTGAAACCGCAAGTCTGACGGGACCGTTGCTGATTAATGAAGTGATCTACGCAGAACTCGCAGTTCGTTATGAACGAATTGAAGACCTGGATCATTTTATTGAGGCTGCCGGCCTTCAAATGGCCTCGCTTCCCAGAGAAGCGCTTTTTCTGGCAGGCAAAGTCTTTACCCAATATCGAAGAGCAGGGGGCTCGCGAACTGGTGTTCTGACCGATTTTTTCATTGGCGCGCATGCAGCAGTTCAGCAAATACCACTGTTGACGCGAGATGTCGGACGTTACCGAACATATTTTCCGACGGTTGCGCTGATTACTCCCAACTTATTGTAAACGGCGCAATAATTGGTCCCCTCGCTCTGTGGCTGCACGGAAAGCACCGCAGCGGCTACGATGACGGACAGATACCCTAATTCTTCGACAGGCTGGCAGCAAAGCCAAAGGACATAAATATGCATGAAATCATCTGCCCGCATTGCAACAAAGCATTCAAGATCGACGAAGCTGGCTATGCAGATATCCTGAAACAGGTTCGCGATAGTGATTTTGAGAAGCAGCTGCACGAACGTCTGGAGTTGGCTGAACAGGACAAGCGGAGCGCCGTCGAGCTGGCACAGGCCAAAGTTACCAGTGAATTGCAGAAAGCGACTTCAGCCAAGGATTTTGAAATCCAGGAACTGAAGGCAAAACTCGAAGCTGGGGAAGTCACACAGAAATTGGCGGTGGCCGAGGCTTTGAGCATCGTGGAGAAAGAACGCGATGCCCTTTTGAACGATCTTGAAAATTCCAGACGTGAGCAGGAGGCTGCGTCAAAACTGGCTGAGGCGAAGCTTATTGCGGAATTACAGAAAGCCGCTTCAACCAAAGATGCCGAGATCCAAAGCCTGACGGCTAAACTTAACGCGGGCGAGCTTTTACAGAAGCTTGCTCTTACCGAAGCTGTCAGCGCAGTTGAGAAAGAACGAGACGAACTAAAGAGCGGTCTGGATCGTGTCGCACTTGAAAAGCAGCTTGCCGAAACAGCCCTTAAGGATAAATACGAAACACAGCTTAAGGACCGCGACGAGGCAATCGAGCGTCTGAGGGACATGAAAGCGAAACTGTCGACAAAAATGATCGGTGAGACGCTGGAACAGCATTGCGCGACCGAATTCGACCGCATTCGCGCTACCGCTTTTCCACGCGCTTACTTTGAAAAGGACAATGACGCACGCGATGGCAGCAAGGGGGATTTTATCTTCCGCGATCTAGACGATGCAGGTTCGGAAATTGTTTCGATCATGTTTGAGATGAAGAATGAGAACGACGAAACAGCGACCAAGAAGAGGAACGAAGATTTCCTCAAAGAGCTCGACAAGGACCGTAGCGCGAAGGGTTGCGAATATGCCGTTCTGGTTTCGCTGCTTGAGCCTGAGAGTGAGCTCTATAACACCGGGATCATCGACGTATCTCACCGCTACCCAAAAATGTATGTTGTTCGACCGCAATTCTTCATCCCAATCATTACGCTATTGCGCAATGCGGCAATGAGTTCGCTCAAGTACAAGACGGAACTGGCACTGGTGCGGGCGCAAAACATCGACATTACAAACTTTGAATCCCAGCTCGACGACTTCAAAGCTGCATTCGGGCGTAACTGGCGACTGGCTTCAGAAGGCTTCGAGGAAGCAGTCAGACGTATTGATGAGGCCATCAAGGATCTGGAAAAAACGAAAGATGCGCTTCACAAGTCGGCCAACAATCTGAGGCTGGCAAACGACAAGGCTGAGGACCTGACGGTCAAGCGACTTACGCGTGGGAATCCGACGATGGCTGCAAAATTCTCCGAAATCAGGCAGGAGATGTCTGATCCTGAATGAAACAGGTATCGTAAACGTCGTTTGTGAGAACCTGGCGTGCGGTAGCGGCGAACTGTTCATCGCAGATGTATCCCAAGCGGGAAGGCGGTTAACGCATGATATGCAGACGGTTTTGGGCTCGTTTGGCGATAACCGCGGGAGTTTTCGCAATCGTACACGCGCCGACGATGGCGCAACAACCGGATAATTTGGTTGCAAGTCTCCAGAAGACGGTTGATTCCTGTCTCATCTCTCCGCCAGGCGCAACGGGGAGAGTTGTCGTTTCAGCGACTTTCGGGCCGGATGGCTTACTTAAGGATAAGCCCAAGATTGTGCGGAAAGGCGAGGGGCCGCTTGAGGACACGAAGGCGAATACGGGGGGCAGGGCGATCCCGAAATGCGCGCCGCAACTCGTCGGTTTTGGTCGTCAGGGAGAAGTCATCTTCAATTTTGATCCTTCCGGTCTGCTGCCAGCCCCGCGAGATAGCGCCTCTGTCGTTGATCTCAATAGCGAACAGCTGACATCAGAGGTCAACGGAAAACGGATAATCTCGGCAGCTACAAGTCGGCAACCATCCGACAATTGATCAAAGCAGCCGGTGCGCGGCTCTGGTTCCTGCCACCCTATTCGCCGGACCTTAATCCGATCGAACAGGCCTTCTCCAAGATTAAACACTGGATGAGAAATGCACAAAAGTGCACCATCGACGACATATGGCGTCATATCGGCAGGTTGGTCGAAGCCATTCAGCTCGCCGAATGCCAAAACTATCTCGAAAATGCCGGATATGGTTCCGTCAAAAGATGAAACACCTAGAACATGATTCCGAAAAGTGGGAACCGCCTTTCGGATAAAATCGTGCTCAAACAAAAACTTAGAGCGAGACGACGATAAAACTTATAAACATCCCGCTCTTGGAGCATATGGCTCGTGAGGTGACGAGATAATTACGCTGTTCGAATTTCCTGCAATTCCAGTTCTTCGATCATGACCTGCCGCATGACGAATTTCTGGATTTTGCCGGTTACGGTCATCGGAAACTGATCCACGAAGCGGATATGGGCCGGAACCTTGTAATGCGCGATGCGCTGCCGGCAATATTCAATCAGTTCTTCTTCGGAAAGCTCGCCATCCTTGTGCAGCTTGACCCAGGCACAGATGATTTCGCCGAACTTGCGGTCGGGAATACCGAATATCTGGACATCGCTGATCGCTGGATGGGTGAAGAGGAACTCTTCTATCTCGCGGGGATAGATGTTCTCGCCGCCGCGAATGATAAGATCCTTGATGCGCCCGACAATATTGCAATAGCCTTCGTCGTCGATCGTGGCGAGGTCTCCCGTGTGCATCCAGCCCGCATCGTCTATGGCGCCAGCGGAACTTTCCGCGTCGTTCCAGTAACCGCGCATGACGCTGTAGCCCCGCGTCAGCAATTCGCCCTTTTCGCCACGCGGCAAAAGCTTGCCATCCGCATCGACGATCTTCACCTCCAGATGCGGATGGATGCGCCCGACGGTGGAAACGCGTCGTTCCAGTGGATCGTTCGTCGAACTCTGAAAGCTGACCGGGCTGGTTTCCGTCATGCCATAGGCGATGGTGATTTCGCTCTGGTGCATCTCGCTCACCACACGCCGCATCACTTCGATGGGGCAGGGCGATCCGGCCATGATGCCGGTACGCAGGCTTGAGCGGTTGAAACGGCTGAATTCCGGGTGATCCAGCATCGCAATGAACATTGTCGGCACGCCATGGAGGCCGGTGCATTGCTCCTCCTCAACGGTCTGGAGCGTCAGGAGCGGATCGAAACTCTCGTTCGGGATCACCATGCAGGAACCATGGGTCACGCAGGCAAGATTGCCGAGCACCATGCCGAAGCAATGATAAAACGGCACCGGGATGCAGAGTCGGTCCTGTTCAGAAAGCTGCATCGCCTCGCCGACGAAAAACCCGTTATTGAGGATATTGTGATGCGAGAGCGTCGCACCCTTCGGGCTGCCGGTCGTGCCGCTGGTGAACTGGATATTGATGGGATCGTCAAATTGCAGTTCTTCGGCAAGCTGCGCCAGTTCTTGCCCGGTGACTTCATCGCCGGATTGGGTGACATCGTCGAAATTCAGCATGCCCGGCGTCTGTTCCGCACCGAGCCGGATTACGCACCTTAAATTGGGAAGCCGCTCGGACATCACATGGCCGGGGCGGGCTTCATCCAGTTCAGGCACGATGCTGCGCAGAATATCGATATAGTTGCTGGTTTTCAGTGACGGTGCGAGGATGAGTGCTGCGCATTCGACTTTCCCCAGCACATATTCCAGTTCATGCGCCCGATAGGCCGGGTTGATGTTGACGAGGATCAGACCCGCCTTTGCGCTCGCAAACTGGGTGAGAATCCATTCGTGATTGTTCGGCGACCATATGCCGAGACGTTCGCCGGGGCGAAGCCCGATGGCGAGGAAGCCTTCGGCAAGCTGGTCGGTCAGTTGTCTCAGTTCGGAATAGGTCAGCCGGATATTCTGGTGCCGGACGATGACGGCAGGACGGTCGGGATATTTTTCCGCGATCTGGTCGAGATGCCGACCGATGGTATTGCCTATGAGAAGCTTGTCGCTCGCTCCATGTACATAACTGGCCTGCTGCATTTCCGATCCTCCCAAACCGAAGATGACGCCCGAAGGCGATGCATCAAGTGTTGGGAGGATGCCATTCGTGAGGCTTCGTGAAAACCGCAGTTTTTATGTTCAGCTTCAGCGCTTGGTGCAACGCACCAGAGTAGCGGCGCCAGCATTGGTATATTTGCTCTGCATCGTATAGAGCCAGCCCTTGCATTCAGACATGCTGCTGAAGCACCGGACACGGTCGATCGAAACCAGTCCGTCGCCGCCTGTGATGAAGGGCGAGTCGTCCACGCCGCTGAACTGGCCGACGATGATGCCGCTGCCTCTTCTCGGCACGCTGCAACGCTGGCCCGCATATTCGCTGACATCCTTGCGTACCTGCGCTTCAGCCGACATCGGCAGCGCGACAAGGCCGGAAACCGCAAGCGATGCGGAAGTGAGGCAAACAGCAATGACCTGACGCAACATCGGTCTCTCCCTAAAAAGAATAGCTATTGAACAATACTATAAGATCATAAGCGAAATAGCGCGTTTTTCCAGAGCATGTCTCCGGAAAGTGGGAACCGGTTTCGGGATCAAGAAATGCGAAAAATGAAGGAAGCATCGCATCCTAAAAACCGGACGCGATGCTTGTTTTCGAGGCTCAGAGCGTGTCGCCCGCCTTGCCTGTCACCTTGAGGGCGAAGGCATAGGTATAGGCGACTTCCTCCAGTCGCGAGAAGCGACCCGACGCCCCGGCATGGCCCGCATCCATATTGATACGGAACAGGACGGGATGGTTGTCGGTCTTGAGCTCACGCAGTCTGGCCACCCACTTCGCAGGCTCCCAATACGTGACGCGCGGATCGGTAAGACCTGCCACGGCCAGAACGGCCGGATAGGACTGACGGCTGACATTGTCGTAGGGCGAATAGCCGGCAATGATCCGGTAATCTGTTTGCGATGTGATCGGATTGCCCCATTCGGGCCATTCAGGCGGGGTCAGCGGAAGGGTGTCGTCCAGCATCGTGTTCAGCACATCAACGAATGGCACTTCAGCAATGATGCCGCCGAATGCGTCGGGGGCCATATTGGCAATCGCGCCCATCAGCATGCCGCCTGCCGAACCGCCATGCGCAACGATGCGGTCATGACTGGTGAAGCCTTCGGCAACGAGGTGCCTTGCGGCAGCGATGAAATCGGTGAACGTGTTCACCTTCTTGTTGCGCTTGCCGTTTTCATACCAGGCAAAACCCTTGTCCTTACCGCCGCGGATATGCGCGATGGCGTAGACGAAACCCCGATCCACGAGCGAGAGCCGCGACGTGCTGAAGCTTGCCGGAATGGTGATGCCATAGGAGCCGTAGCCATAAAGCAGGCAGGGCGCGGAGCCGTCGAGCTTTGTATCCTTGTGATAGAGCAGGGACACCGGCACCAGTTCACCGTCCGACGCCTTGGCGAACACCCGGCGCGTGACATAGTCATGCGCATTGTGACCGGAAGGAACTTCCTGCGTCTTCAAAAGCTTCCGCTCGCGCGTCCGCATATTGTAGTCGAAGAGCTGTTCCGGCGTCGTCATGGACGAGTAGGAGAAGCGGATCACATCCGTATCATATTCGGCGCTGCCGTGAAGGCCGAGCGAATAGGCCTCCTCGTCGAAGGCGATGGCATGTTCCTCGCCGGTTTCGCGATCACGGATCACGATGCGCGGCAGGCCGTTATCGCGTTCCATCCAGACAAGATGATGCTTGTAGGCGGAGTGCGACAGGATCAGCCGCCCTGGCTTTTCCGCCACGACCTCGACCCAGTTTTCCGGCTGCGGTGTGGCAGCAGGCGCCTGGCATATCTTGAAATCCTTGGCGCCATCCGCATTGGTCAGGATGTAGAACACATCGCCACCCGGTGCGATGTCATATTCCGTACCGGTCTTGCGCTCCATGACGAGCTGCGGCTTTGCCGCCGGATCGCTGGCGGGAAGGAGCCAGCATTCCGATGTTTCATGGTCATGAATGTCGATAAAGATATAGTCGTCCAGCGCGGAGCCGCCGACACCGAGGAAGAAGCCTGGATCTTTCTCTTCATAGATCAGGTGGTCCTCAGACTGGTCCGTGCCCACCTTGTGATAGAAAACCTTGGACGGTCGGTGGTTCTCATCGAGGCGCGTATAGAAAAAGCCCTTGCTCTCCGCATCCCACGCACCGCCGCCATTCGTGTCGGTGACGATGTCTTCAAGGTCTTTCATGGACGACAGGTCACGGACTTTCAGCTTGTAGAATTCCGAACCCTTGTCATCGTAACCCCAGATCAAAAGCTTGTGATCCGGCGCATGATCGGCTGATGCAGGGCGGAAATAAGCCTTGTCCTTGCCTTCGACGTCACCGTCGAGAAGGATGGTTTCCGCGCCACCATCGCGTGGCGTGCGAATGAAATAGGGCTGCTCGCCGCCGGTACGATAGGACACGCCATAGGCGAAAGGCCCATCCTTGGCGGGAACGGAAGAGTCGTCTTCCTTGATGCGCCCGCGCATTTCTGCGAACAGGCTTTTCTGTAGCGCTTCCGTGTCCTTCATCAGCGCTGCCTGATATGCATTCTCTGCTTCCAGATGCGTGCGAATTTCAGGGGACAGAACCGACGGGTCCTTGAATACTTCCTGCCAATTGTCTGCACGCAACCAAGCATAGTCGTCGGTACGTGTGATCCCGTGGCGGGTGTCATTGACCGGATGTTTGGCTGCATGCGGTGGTTGAAGTTGGGGGGAACTTTGAGACATCCACAATTCCGATGAAAACTGTTTCGATTTGCTGCGAGGCCGGTAAGGCGTGCCTTCTGGCGGGTGATACTGGTGGTTATATAGTTGGCCGAAAAGGCGAAAGCGAGTTGATTCCGTTGAAATATATTTGAGCAATGCCTTTTTGAGGCCCGATTCTGCGGCCAAAAGCTACGTAACGGAAACATGTTAGTCTTGCACGACGTACAAGAAAACTTGAGGGAGAAAACTATTGCTAACGCTGGCCGGGCAAATTAAAGGAAGCACGGCAGTGAACTACGGCTTCATCCATATCCTTCAATAAATGACAGGAGCGGCGACGCGAACACATCGCGATTCAAAGTTTCCCAATCTTAGTAAGGTTGAGTTCGAGTTTTTCTATTTGCCGATTCAAGAAGAAAGACTTGTCGGTAATGTAATGTGGTTTGACAATTCTATTGCAAATGACATTATCAACTGATATTCGCAATCGCGAACGGATGGGGCAGAGTTTTGGAATACGTAACGACGGTGGCAGGCGGGGATCTCCAGTTGTCGATTACGCAACAATAAAAAGTAAGAAGGAAATCTACCTTATGGAAAATCTGGACACGCACGACGAGAGCGCAGAACTGCTTCTAAGCCTTACTGCAGATGTCGTAGCCGCATATGTCGGCAATAATTCGATTCGCGCTGGCGAACTGCCGCTGCTGATCGCTGAAGTACATGCCGCTTTCAAGCGTCACGTCGAACGCGAAGAAGCGCCTGTCGTCGTTGAGAAGCCGAAGCCTGCCGTCAACCCGAAGAAGTCGGTTCATGACGACTACATCATCTGCCTCGAAGACGGCAAGAAGTTCAAGTCGCTGAAGCGTCACCTGATGACCCATTACAACATGACCCCGGAACAGTACCGCGAAAAGTGGGATCTCGATCCGAATTATCCGATGGTTGCTCCGAACTACGCTGCTGCTCGTTCGCGTCTGGCGAAGAAGATGGGCCTGGGCCGCAAGCCTAAGGACGCTTAATCGCTCCGATATTTCGAGCGAGCTGCGCTTTACCGCATCTGTTCTGAAAACTTTATAGAAATGGCCGTTATCGTTGAGCTTATGCTTTTCGATAGCGGCCATTTTGTTTTGGGCTAAGCATTTTCGGAAGCAAATGGTCTATTCATCCGATCCGGTCGAAAGCCTGTTTCAACGCAATGTGCCGGTTCAGGTCATAACTCCAGTGACCACACATGCCTTTCAAACGTTCCCTTTCCATAAGGCGCGTCAGCCGCCGTTTGGTGCGCTCTTTTTCTTCCTGCGGTACCGTGAGAACCTCATCAAGATCGATACCGGCGATGATCTGCAAGGCAATGCGCTGCATCGCGGTCAGTTGATTCTGTTTTTGCCGGGCAAAAAATAGTGTGCGGGCGTGTTTCAGATCCGCTTCCATGGCAATTATCCTCATTTCGTGATGCGAAAGAGCATGAGCCATGCAGAATTGTGTTGGATAATATTCCTAGATTTTGCCGGATTCTTCTGTAAAATAGTTATGGATCGCAATCGATCGAAGCAGTTTATGCCGCGATGACAAGGCCTTAGCTTATGTTAGAAGCGTCGAAACCAGCCAAAGACGGCAAATTATTCCACGAAACTTATCCACACTTGCATTTTCCTCCGTATAAGAAGATATTCCTATTCTGGCGAGGAAAGATGAATGTCTTTGGAACTATCGGATGTCATTCATACGCGGGCGGAAGCTTTCGAAGCATTGAAGGTGCTTGCTGCGCGGCATGGGCGAAGCCTTAGCCTCGAAAAGGTGGAGGGTATCGCCGACCGTTCGCGGGAGCAGCAGAATGTTGTGCTCTGTGATGCCCTTATCGATTTGCTTGTGGCTATGTTCGGTGTTTCCGGCGCTGAATTGCGGTCGCCGCTGCGGTGCAGGCGTGAGGTGGCCCGTGTTCGGCAGATCGGCATGTATGTTGCGCATACGGCTTTCGGGCTGGCCATGCGCGAAGTGGCCGCCGGATTTGCGCGGGACCGGACAACAGTCATGCATGCCTGTCATCTGGTGGAAGACATGCGGGACGATACGGATTTCGATGCAATTGTCTCGACATTTGAACGGATTGCGCAAAGTGCCTTCACGGCCTGGAGGATGGCGGCGTGACCACTCAATTGTCGGCATCCGAAACGAGAATCATGCGGTTTTTGAAGAATGGCGACTGCGAGGTTCAGGATTCCGTTCGCGCTTCGCATGTTTTGCTTGCGACGGAACAGGGGACCATTGCCGCCTCACGCACCGAGCTGGAGGCCATGCAAAAAAGGGGATTACTGCATTGGGAGGAGGAGCGGCTTGTTCTATCGCAGCCCGCCAACCGGCCGTTGAAAGATGGCGGCAAGTCATTGCCCCGCCCGGCAAGAACCCTGCAGACTATCGACTACGAGCAGGGCGAAAGGGTTGAGATCAATCTTGAGGAATCGCCGCTTGCCATGCTCTACAGGCGCAAGAATGCGCATGGTTCGTCCTTCATTTCGGAAAGCGAGTTTCTGGCCGGTGAAAGACTGCGTGCTGACTATACACGCGGATCGCTGATGCCATCCGTCACCATGCGCTGGGACACCCGCGTCGGAGATGGGCGCAGCGGGCCGGGCGGCATGGCAGAGCTGACGGATATCGCGCTGGCCAGCCGCATCCGTGTCGAGCGGGCACTGGAGGCGGTCGGACCGGAGCTGAACGGTGTTCTTGTCGATGTCTGCTGCTTTCTGAAAGGGCTCGAAACCGTGGAACGAGAGCGGCAATGGCCGGTTCGTTCGGCCAAGATGCTGCTCAAGGTCGGTCTGGCCGCACTGCACCGGCACTATAATCCTCACCTCGAAAAGGAACGGGGAAGAGCGGTTGTCCTGCATTGGGGAACCGACGACTACCGGCCACAGATGCGACGGCAGACTATATGAGCTGACGAGGCGGCACCCTCATTGACAGCTATCGGAGGCAGGTCTATCGCCTCTTTCTCAAAGGGACTCTGTGCCCGTTGGGGAAGTGGGGAGAAATCACATGAATTCGGTACGGGATCGGCTGGAAAGCATCCTGACGCGACTGGAAGCGCGGGCAGCAAGCGAACACGTTTTCAGCAAGGTCTATGCACAACAGGCGCGGGCTGAGGCGGATGCCTCCGATGCGCGCCTTCGCGATAGGCGCCCCGTCAGCCCGCTCGATGGGCGTATTGTTTCGATCAAGGATCTCTTCGATGTTGCCGGAGAGCCGACACTTGCCGGCTCGGTTATTCGACGCGATGTGGCTCCGGCAACGCAGGATGCCACGATCGTCCGGCGTCTGCGCGATGCGGGTGCAGTCATTGTCGGCAAGACCCACATGACGGAGTTCGCTTTCACGCCGGTCGGTCTCAATCCGCATTACGGCGAGCCGGGCAATGCGATTGATCCGACGCGTGTTCCGGGCGGATCGTCGTCGGGTGCGGCCGTTTCGGTAGCGGAAGGCACCAGCGAAATCGCTATCGGTTCGGATACCGGCGGATCGGTGCGCATTCCGGCAGCGCTGAACGGCATTGTCGGCTTCAAGCCGACTGCGCTGCGCATTCCGCTGGACGGTGCATTTCCGCTGGCGCCGTCGCTCGATTCCGTTGGTCCGCTGACCAGGACAGTGGCCGATGCCATTATAACCGACGCGATTATGGCAGGCGAAGCGCCCGTCTTGCCGGACGGCCTGCCGCTCAAGGGGCTGCGCATCGCACTGCCGAAGGGCTATCTTCTGGCCGATATGGAGCCGGACGTCGCAAGACACTTCGAGGCAACCGTTGCGCTTCTTGAAAAGGCAGGAGCGATCATTGCCGATCTGGAAGTCGATGATCTGATCCAGCGTCTGCGCGAGGTAACCCGCGTCGGCTCCATCGCCGGGATCGAGGCAAGTCATATCCATGCATCGACCTGGCTTGGCGATCCTGATGCCAATGTCGATATTCGCGTGAAACGCCCGCTGGCCGTCCGCGTCAAGGTTCCGATGGAAACCTATCGCGGGATCATGGAAACGCGCGCTACGCTTGTTCGTGAAATGGACGTGCGTCTGAGCGGCTTCGATATGTTCGTAACGCCCGCCACGCCGATTGTTGCGCCGACGATTGCTTCGGTCAGCAATGATGAGGCTGAATATGACCGTGTGGAAGGGCTGCTGCTGCGTGATACGCAGGTCGGAAACCAGTTCGACCTGTGCAGCATCACTGTGCCGACGCCGGGCATGACGCTGCCGACCGGCTTCATGCTCAGCGCACGTGGCGGCACGGACAAAAGGCTGCTTGCCGCAGCCTTGTCGGTCGAGAAACTTTTAGAGCCTGAATCAAAAAGCGGCATGTGAGTGCGAAAATGCTAATTTTCGAGTACCGGAGCGCAATGTACTTTTAGGTACATGAGCACCGGAACGCAGGTAAATTGCCATTTGCAGCCGCACAGGGCGACGTTTGGAACGGGCTCCTAGGCTGATTCTTTCGCCAGCTCCGCTTCACGACGGATGCGCGCCACCATGGCGCGCAGTCCGTTGGAGCGCTGCGGCGTCAGATGTTCATCTAGGCCGAGCTTTTTCAGGATGGCTTCCGGGTCCGCGGCGAGAATGTCCGAAGCCTTTTGGCCCGAATAAAGCGCCAGCACGATGGCCACCAGACCGCGCACGATATGCGCATCGGAATCGCCCAGAAATTCGATAACCGGATCGTTGCCGTCTTGCGGCAGCGTCTTCAGCCAGACCTGGCTGACGCAGCCCTGAACCTTGTGCGCAGAATCGCGCGCATCGTCAGGATAAGGCGGCAGTTCCTTGCCGAGATCGATGACATAGCGATAGCGGTCTTCCCAATCGTCGAGAAATTCGAAATCGGACATGATGCTATCGATGGTCGTGGTCATGATACTCGCCTGAAAGAAGTTTCTTGCCGCTTATATAGTCATGAAACACCGCAAGGTCACGGAAAACTCGAGCGCATCCCGAAAAGTGTGAAACGGTTTTCGGACAAGATGTGCGTTTAAAAAACGCTCTAGCGTTGAATGGAACCAATCGGGCGACGGTCCAGTGCGCGCAGGGCTTCGTCCCGCGAGGTCGGGATGGGAATGCCGATTGCGGTCTGCATAGGTGCGGTGGCAACCGGTTCCGCACTCGCGGGCGGTTGCGGCTTTGTGCCGAAACGATCACTCAGATATTCCAGGGCAGCGCGGCTTCCTTCCAGAAGGCCGCGTCCGGCGCTGGAAACAAGTGAGGTGCCGTTCTGGCAGAAGGAAGGGTTTTCGATGCACAGCTTGCCCAGTTCCACGGCGGTTTTGCCATTGGCGAGAAGCTGGTCGATTGAATCCGGCTCCCGCTTCGTCTCGGCAATGGCTGGCTTCTCCTGCGGCTTGCTTTGCTCATCCGCAGGAAAGAAGCGCGGCATCACGATGAATGCCAACGACAGCCAGAATACGGATTTGAGTAGAAAACGGATCATTGCCTTCTTGCGGTTGCGTGCTCTCGGTTTGCGTCAATGTCCGATGAATTGGAAAAGATTCCGTAACTGTTCGATTTATTGGAGCGCATCCCGAAAAGTGTGAAACGGTTTTCGGACAGGATGCGCGTCATGGTAAAGCATTTAAACGTCAAAATTGTGCCGTGGCTGTGGTTTCGCCACCTGATCGCTACTCTCTGTTTACCATAGGCAGAAAAGCAGACCCGAGGCGTCACTTATCCGCTTTGGGCGGTCTCGCTTTATCGTTTCTTTAAAGCCTCGGCTGCAATCTGTTGCTGGCTGGGAGAGCGTCGTCACGGCGAACGGTTTTCCGGTTTAGACCATGCAAGAGTATTGAGTGAGTACGGCACGTTGAACGCCATTCTTTTGAAAACAGCCGAGACCGTCCGCACGAATGTGCAGGCGATCAGCCGTTTTTACGAACGTTTCTGCCGCCGCTGGGTATCCAGTCCCGATGCGGCCTCCATACGTGTTATCGGTTCGGTCATCACCGCGCCGGTCCTGCTTTGTGCGGCCGTACTCGCCTCTGGCGTAACGCCGGGCTTTACGGAATTTGCGATTCTTGCAGCAAGTTTTGCAGGCATCGCCATGATCCTTTGCGCGCTGTCGCTGATGGGTGTCGCCGCACCTGTTCTGGTTGGCCTGAACTTCGCTGCCTATGGCGCGGGTCTGGCTGCCATTGGCGCTTTTTCTCATGGCAATGCGGTCCTGTGGTTGATGGTGGCGGGTCTGCCGCTTGAAGTCTGGTTTGCGACCCGCAAGCCTGCTGCCGCAGCAGCGGGCGCCGCATTGGCGGCCATGATTCTCGGCTATTTTGCGACGGCAAGCGGTGGTACCATTTCCGGCGGCAGCTATGTGTCCGTCGCTGTTCTCATGCTTTATGCAGCAAGCCTTGTTGCGCGCGGTTTCGCGAGCGCCGCCAGGCCCGCGCAGATCAGGATCAACGCGCCGCAAGTTGCTGTTGCCGCAGGCGACGTGCAGTTCGGTCTTGATTCGGATGGCGTGGTATTCTCGGTCGATACGAATTCGGCAAAGCTTTTGGGCGTACAGCCCAAAATGCTGGAAGGCACGGCGCTTATCGACCGCGTTCATGTGGCTGACCGTGTGCAATATCTTTCGCTACTGGCCGATCTTCGCGCCGGTTCCGCTTCCAGCAAGATTGATGTGCGTCTGCGTTCCATCGAAAACGGCGATACGATCTTCCGCACTTATCGTCTCGAAGGTGTCGCAAGCGCTCACGCCATCACGTTGATTGGCCGCTCGCTCGAAGGCGAACAGAAGCTTCTGGATGAAATTGCAACGCTGAAAGCCGAGCTGGAATCAGAGCGCATCGGAAAAGACCGTCTGCTTGCAGCCGTCAGCCACGAGCTGCGCACGCCGCTCAATTCGATCATCGGCTTTTCCGATATGCTGTCGCACGAAATGGGTGGCAAGCTGGCCAATGAGAAGCAGCGCGAATATGCGGGCCTCATTCATCAGTCCGGCCATTATCTGCTGGAACTCGTGAATGCCGTTCTGGACAATTCGCGGCTGGAAACCGGTCATTACAGCATCGACCCGCAGAACTTTGCTTTCCGTGAAGCGGCTGAAATGTGCACCGCCGTCATGCTGCCGCAGGCTGAAAAGAAAGGCGTTGCCTTCTGCCATCGCGTTGGCACAGGCATTGGTGAACTGGTAGCGGATCGTCGCGCCGTCCAGCAAATTCTGCTCAATCTTGCCGGTAATGCGGTGAAGTTCACGCAAAGCGGCGGCTGCGTCACCATTGATGCAACCCGCATTATGGCCGAAGGTCGCCCGATGCTGGAAATCATCGTGTCGGATACGGGCATCGGCATCGAGCCGGAAGATATGCAGCGCATCGGCACGCCGTTCGTGCGCGCCGACAATAACTATACGCGCACGCAGGAGGGGAGTGGCCTCGGACTTTCGGTGGTCAAGGGGCTGGTGGAACTGCATCAGGGGAGCATGCAACTCAAGAGCTGCCCTGGCGAAGGCACGATCGTCACGATCCGCCTTCCAGTGGCAGGCCCGCAGTTTGTCATGGGGGACGATGAATATCAGGAACTTGGCACGGTGATCGACATGCACCGTCACCAGGGGGAAAGGCGTAATGACTGGCAGAACGACGAAGACAACAGCCAAATCCGGGAGCAGAAAGATGCGCAAACCCGCAAAACGGCGTAGTCTCGGCTCGCGACTCCTCCACTTCTTCTTCACATCGGCTTCCGCGCTAGCGATTGCCGCCGGAGATTTCATCGTGCGCAACCCCGTCCTGACCGGCGGGGCAACTGCGTTTCTGGTTGTGTTGAGTTTCGTCTCGGCCAATGCGCTCTGGTATCAGCCGGAAGCGCACAACGCCGTGTTCTTCCGCACCAGACCCGATTTCGTGTTCAAGCCGACGCCACGCGCAGTCCTGCCGGGCACGGCATCAGCAAGTGATAACGCCCCCAAACCGACCGCGACGGCCTCAGCCGAAGCTGCAAGCTCCGCAAACGCTGAGACCGCCCAGCCGCTGGAAGCAGCCAGCCTGTCAGCGGACCGGCTGAACATGAGCGCATCGGTTGACGACATGTTGCCGGCACTTGCGCCCAATGCCGATCTGGAAATCGCACGTTTGCAGCAGCGACTTTCGACACTTGGAATTTACAAGGGACCGGTGGACGGTTTCACCGGGCCGCAGACGCGTGAAGCGGTGGAACGCTGGCGCGCCTTGCAGCAGAAGCTCGGCGTGCAGGAAGCAAACATACCCGCGCAGTTGCAGGCCGATGCCCAAAACAGTACCCCGGCTCAGGACGATGTGGCAAAAGCCATCGAGGTAGCAGTTCCGACGCCGCGTCCCCAGCCCGCAGTCTTGAAGACGGAGGCGGATTCCAAGCCAAAACCCGCTCTCGTATCTTATGAAAAACCGGCACCGAAAAAGCAGATGGCAGCAACGCCCGCCGTGCAATCGGGGAAAGTCAGTTCGCAGGATATTATCCGCGTGCAGGCCGGGTTGAAGGCATTCGGCAACGACACCGTGCCGGTGAACGGACAATCCGGCAAGACGACCCAGGAAGCGGTGCGCGAATTTCAAAAGCTGTTCAGCATGCCGGTAACCGGCGAAATCGATGCAACGCTGATCGCCAAGATGCGCGAGATTGGCCTCATAAGCTGATGGATTCCCGATGCGCCTGACATCCGATTTCTGGGTTTCGGCATTGATCCGCAAGGTGCAGGGCGAGGGCGGCTTTGCCTATCTCGCCCGTCGCGGTTCACCGGAGGCGGGCGCAATTTTCATCAAGGTAAGCTCACGCTTCGGTACATGCGACCTGTATTCGCCTGCGCCACAAACCTCCTATGAAGAGGATAATGACGGAGAACGCATGTTTCTGCGCATTCTTCACGACGCTGATGACATGGCGGCAGGCGACCGTATGGCGCGAGAAACCCGCTTCGATCCCGACCTGTGGCTGGTCGAGCTGGAAGATGTTGCCGATGCATCGGCACTGTTCTCGATTTCGCAGGACGGAGAAGCGAAATAAGTTGGCGAGGATAGGAGCGGTTCCAGTAAAAACGGAATCAGTAGAGCCGCTCTATCCTTTTGTTTTACGCATTATCCTACGCAAAACCGCTTCGCACTTTTGCTGGAAATGCTCTATTTCACTGATCGCTGAAGCGACGGGTGATCAGAATTGGCAGCATCCACGAGCGGCGTGTCGTCTTCGGATTCAGCCATTTCACGCAGTTTTCCGCGCAGCATGGCAGACATGTCGTCCGCCTTCCAGCGCCGCACGAGCGCCATCGCTTTTTCGCGGTCGATGGAGCGATAAATATGCACAAACTCACGCAGGCTATCGCGGTTGGTGTCGATAGGACCCAGAATGGCCGTCATGACGAGATAGCATTCGGCAGGTGACAATCCGAGCGCCTTGAGTGCAATCGGCAGATGCGAATCCGGCCATTGCCCGATGATCGCGTCGGTCCGTTCAAACGACAGGTCGAGCGCATCGGCCAGCGCATTGCGGAAAAACTGGCTGTCGATCAGAAGCGCGGTGTCGATGAGATGCTGCGAGCCGGTGGTCGCGCCAGCCTCGAAGAAAGGCTGTTGCAGCGCGCGCGCCAGTCGTTCGGAGCTGTCTTCTTTCATCAGCGGCGCTCTGGCCGCAGAAAGATCGGGTACATCCGGCCTTTCGAGCGGTTCGGCCTCGATATTGGCGAGATTTTCCTGAAGCGTCAGCGTACGGTCGATGACCGGGTCGGCGAAACTGCGCAGCACGCCTTGCAGAAGGATGTCACCGGACTGGCGCCGTGCAATGGCGCGCGCATGGGCAAGACCGTTCTTGCCGATGATTTCGATGAGGTCGGAAGGGCGTAGAAGGGGAGAGCGCAGCAAAATAGGCGCGGAGATTTCTACGGGTTCGTCGGCCAGCGCCAGAATGAGACGACGCGGCGCGTCCTCCAATTGTGCCAGCGCATTGGCCGCATGGCGCTTGCCGCGGGTGGAAGCGCAATGGAGAAGCGGCATGGCAAGATCTTCAAGCTGCTGCATATCCTGCCGTCCGGGGCGCGTGATACCCGCAAACGCGGAAATCGCGGCCGCCAGCAGGTCGTCCGCCTTGCTGCTCCCCGCTTTTGAATTCGACGGGCTCCGGTGGCCTGAAATATCCTCCAGGGCGCGGAACTGTTCATTTGTCACGCAGAATACTCCGGTAGGCACACAACTCGCCCGCCCCAAATTGCAGATCGCGCATCCGGCAGCAGCCGGTTGATGCGCAAATGCACCCCGCATGGGTCGGTATTCCGGATAGTAGCGTTGAAGCCTTAGCAACTCATTAACCGTGCCATAAAGAAACAGCATTTGGGTCAGGCTGCTAGAGCCCTTCAAACGGCGTGCACTGCGCCTCCGCAAAGAAGCGCTGCACTTCCGTGTTCCACGTTGCATCAGGCACGAATACGCGAAGCACAGCGGCACCTTCGCCGATATTCTGCTCGATCAGGATCGAACGCGCATCGGCCTGCGAACCATCCGAGCGCAGACTTGCCATGCCGATGGGATCGGCAAGGATCAGGTCGAGCTTACGTTCGTTGGAAACGCTGTCGTTGAGGCTGTAGAGATTGTCCCCGTTGGGCGCATAGATCGAGAGCGACCAATAGGGCACATTCGCCCCGGTCGTAATATGCACAGGCCCGTCGGCAAGATCGAAGCGGCAGGTGGCTTGCTGCACCAGCGGGTCACTGTCGCTGACCGGACCGGTCTTTTCGTCCAGCCTGTGGAAACGATATGGCTCGCTCCCCGCTTCGATCCGCGACCATGCATTCTTGTCGGAATAGAAGGGGACGAGGAAGAGAACCGCGATATGAACAATCGCAGCACCCACGATGCCGAGGAGAACGAGGCGCAAAGTTCTAGCCACGGCACGCCCCCTTGCTTGCACCCGCGATATGGGCGAGGCTTGGCATCACCAGATCGGAGAGACCGGAAGATGATGCCGAAGGCGTGTCGTAAAGCGTCATGACGAGAACAAAATCGCCGCTTCCTTCCACTGGCAACCAATTGCCCGGCGCTGCATCGGGGCCGATGGTGATCGTGACGCTGCCGTCATCGTCGTACAGGACTTCGCGGGAATGCAGCGCTTCCTGCAATCCTTCACGCGGCCTGATCGGTTCCAGATCAGGCGTAGCGGGATAGACGGTCCAGAAGCGGGCAGGCGGTGTCATGCCGCTCAGGCGGTAAGTGCAGCCGCGCCGAAGGGTGCGCCCGCTATTGTCGCTGCGCGCATAGAACGGAAGACCTTCCGCCGTTCCAAGCGCCAGATAGGCTTTGCGGGCAGCGCGGGCCTTGGAATAGGGGTCGGCATCGGGCGTGCCAGCCGCCGGATAGGCGCTCCAGACCCCGACCTTGAGCTCACCGAAACCTTCAAACCGGTCGAGAACCTTGTCGACGCTCCAGATGCCGCCGCCCAGCGCCAGCACAAGCACAATCGCCGTGTTGAATATCCTCTTGAACATCGCCCCTCAGAGTACCGATATTTTCGTGCGCTCGGCGATCTTAGGCAGAGGCGGGGCCGCAAGGAAGCGGTCATGTAGCTCCTTGATAACTTTTGTCGATAGAGGAGACAGTACGCGCGGCGGCGCAGCCATGGTTTCTGCCGGCTTGGCATTCGCCACTTGCGGCTCGCTCTTCTTGGGCGGCGCGGGGAATGGCGGGGTTACACCCGGTATGGGCTTCAGTTCGATATTCTGATGCGCATAGGCCATCATGCGTTGCCAGGCCATGGCAGGCAGAACGCCGCCGGTCATTTCCTTCATCGGGGTGAAATTGTCGTTGCCGAACCAGACCGCCGCCGTGAAATTTCCGGTAAAGCCGACGAACCACGCATCGCGATAATTCTGCGTTGTGCCGGTTTTGCCGCCCACCCGCGTCATCGGCAATGCCGCGCGGCGTCCAGTGCCGCGTTCAGGCACTTGCACCAGCATGGAATTCATTTCGAGTGCAGCTTTCTCCGACAGTGCCCTGTGCGGCTTCGGGGCATCGCGCCCGAAATCCCACAGCACCTTGCCCTCCGACGAAACGATCTGTGTGAAGGCGTGACGGTTGCCGGCCATGCCCGCATTTGGAAACACGTTGAAGCCGGTGGCCTGATCCATCACCGTCATTTCCGATGTGCCGAGCACCATGGTCTTGTGTGACGAGATCGGCGATTCCACGCCCATCGCCTTGGTCAGGGCAACAATTGGAGCTGTGGTCAGATAATCGCGCGCCAGTCGCACCGGTACGCTGTTCAACGAGCGGACAAGTGCCGTCGTCAGGTCCACGCGACCGGCAAAGCTGCGGCCATAATTGCGCGGTGACCAGTTGCCCCAGCTAATTGGAGCATCTGAAACGATGGTGCTGGGCGTCAGGCCCTTTTCCATCGCTGCCGCGTAGACATAGGGCTTGAAGGACGAACCGGCCTGCCGCAATGCCTTGGTGGCGCGGTTGAACTGGCTTTCGCCGTAGTCCCGCCCGCCAACAAGCGCACGGACGGACCCGTCATTGGCAATGACCACGGTCGCAGCTTCTGCAGCATTATAATCCTTGCCGAACTGGCGCAGATGATACTCCAGTGATTCCTCTGCCGCCTTCTGCAGGTTGCGGTCGAGCGTCGTGCGCACGATCAATGTGTGCTGTGGAATTTTGGCGGCGACCTTTTTCACCTCCTCGAAAGCCCAGTCGAGGAAGTAATCCGGGCTCTCATTCTTGGCGCGGTCGATGACGCTTGCCGGATGACGGCGTGCAACGGCCACTTGTCCGTCGCTCAGGAAGCCGCTTTCAACCATGTTGGAAAGCACGACATTGGCACGCGCACGCGCTGCGGGCAGATTGACATGCGGCGCAAACTTGGCGGGCGCCTTGAAAAGGCCGGCCAGCATCGCGGCTTCTGCCAGCGAGACATCCTTCACGCTTTTGCCGAAATAGAATTCCGAAGCGGCAGCAATACCGAAGGTTCCTCCGCCCATATAGGCGCGGTCGAGGTAAAGCTGCAGGATTTCCTTCTTGCTGAGATTGCTTTCCAGCCAGAGCGCGAGGAAGGCTTCCTTGATCTTGCGTTCGATGGTGCGCTCGTTGGAGAGAAAAAGGTTCTTGGCAAGCTGCTGCGTGATGGTCGAGCCGCCTTGCACGACACCATTGGCGCGCATGTTCTGGCTGAGTGCGCGGGTCAGGCCCCAGAAATCAATGCCGTAGTGGTCGAAGAAGCGCCGGTCCTCGGTGCCGAGCACAGCCTTGATGACGTGATCCGGCAATTCGTCGATGGGCACGGCCTGACGATGCAGAATGCCGCGCTGGCCGATTTCATTGCCGTAGCGATCGAGGAAGGTAACGGCATAATCGTCCTGCGCGCGCCAGTCCTTCTTGGTTTCCTCGAAGGCAGGCAGGGCGAGGACGAGCATCAACACCGCACCGCCAACGCCGAGCGTAAACCCTTCATCGAGAACTTCGACCACGAAACGCCGGAAGCCGCGCACGCGAAAACGCCGTGAGAAAATGGTGATATTTTCCCACCACTCGCCGAGATTGTAGCGCAGGCTGTAGAGAGTGGAATCGATCCATGCGTCAAGCCCGATCAGGCGCGACGCCCTGAAGGGTTTGCGCTTCTCGCTTTCGGGGTCTTTATCTGCCGTTTTACGCATGAACACTGACTTCGGCATGGTTGGTTTCGGAGAAAGGCGAAATTACCGTTCCATCATAGCAGATAAATAAGCCACACCTCATGTGAAATGGTTAAGGCGCTCGCAGCTTTTTGGCGTCAGGAATAAAATCAATTATAGGAAAATAATCCTTGACTGCGTAACGCTGCTTTGCTAGGTTTCATATACAATCAAAGAGTTCTGACTAATCAGGTTTATCTCCCTTCGACGCATGCAAACATCACCCTGAAAAGCTGTGGAGGCTTTTCAGGGTGATGTCTTTTGAGGCCACTGGTCGAGGATAAAGTTTTTGCCGCAAAAATCGTAATGAGACATTGGCCAATTTGGGTCTTCTTCTCTTTGGACAACGAAAAGATGATCTCGCGCCGCGCCGCAAGTGCAACAAAACTCCCGATTAAACTCATGAGGCGGAGTTCAGTGGGGCAGTACACTTGCGGAGTAGTTTTCATAGACAGAAAAAATGCGATGCGGTTGGCATCTGGGTCTGCAACATGAAAGGAAACCATCATGATTGACCTTAAGGATGCAATATTTACCTCTGAGGTTACGTGGATCTGGTTCGCCAAGATGGCGGGTGCAATGGCAGGCTCTTTTATGTCGCTCGCCTATATGGCTCCGCGAGGAAAGCGAGAAGCTGCGATCCGTTTCGCGGTCGGCGTGATCTGTGGCATTGTTTTCGGTGGCGCAGCAGGCGTCAAGATTTCAGAAGTATTGGCTCTTGGAGGATTGCTTGGCCGGGAGGAACTGATGTTGATAGGATCCGCGGTTACAAGCTTGGCGGCGTGGTCGGTTCTCGGGGTTTTTCAGCATTTGTCCGAACGACTGAAACATGCGCCTATACCCGGGCTACTTCCTGAAGAAAAAGAAACGATGACGAATCCTGACGATGGATGAAATCGTAAAATACTGTTCTCGGTGTTCAAGGGGAGTTTGGCAGCCACCTTTCGGGAATCAAGTGTCCCCCCTAGCTGTTTTGCTATAGAGGAAGCAAAAAGCAGTCAGACCTAGACACTTGCCGATATGTCAGAAGACAGACCGATCTCGTCCATGGCATTCCTGTTTAGTGTTGTATGGGTCTGGGCAAGGAACGGACATGTAGATTCAGTCGTCCTCCGCATGTCGACAATAATTCCCCAGAAAGAAAGGCTCATTGGTTGAGATAGAGGATGGCCTTGGTCGATCCTGGTTCAACTGGTTTCGTTTCGTTTCGTTTTTTAATCATTCTCTAGTGCTTCCGGAACCGCAACCGTCTTGATCGATCAGGATGCTTTAACGGATATTCTGCTACAACAGGTGACCGCAATTGTCGGAATTGTTACGGTAATCGGTCGTATAGAAGGCACTTCACGCATTTCATAATTTCACAAAGCGTGATAGTCAGGGGCTGAATTTTCCTTTGGGCCCGGAAGAGGAATGGTTGTTCATGCATCGTTCAGCTGTGGGGCGCTATATAAGGCGGCATGATGAAACAAAATTCTGCACTCAAAGTTTTCGCGCTTCTAGCGGTTAGTATTGGCTTGCTGCCGGTCGATGCCGGTGCCTTGCCGATGACTGCGCCGCAGAAATCCAATCTCATTGTCGCTGCCGCCGGAGATTGTGCGGCGGTCGGCGAACAGGTGGCTGCCCAGCAGGGCGGCCAGCTCGCCAAGGCAACCGCTGCGACTCAGAACGGCCGCCCCGTGTGTGTGGTTGTGGTGCTTGTGCCGGGCCGCGATGGCGAGCGTCCGCGCCGCGTTGAAGTGGCCGTTCCCGCTCAATAACAACAGCTTTACCGCTGTTATACATGAATTGAGGGGAGAATGTCCGCTTGCGTATCCTGATAGTTGAAGACGACAAGGACCTGAACCGGCAGCTTTCCGAAGCGATGGCTGCTGCCGGTTATGTGGTCGACCGCGCCTATGACGGCGAAGAAGGGCATTATCTCGGCGATACCGAGCCTTATGATGCCGTGGTGCTCGACATCGGCCTGCCGAGCATGGACGGCATCAGTGTCGTTGAGCGCTGGCGGCGCAGCGGGCGTGCCATGCCCGTTCTCATCCTCACCGCCCGCGATCGCTGAAGCGACAAGGTAGCCGGTATCGACGCCGGTGCCGACGACTATGTGGCCAAACCTTTCCATATCGAGGAAGTGCTGGCGCGGCTACGCGCCCTTATCCGCCGTGCTGCGGGTCACGCTTCGTCGGAACTCGTCTGCGGGCCGCTCTATCTCGATACGAAAACGTCGAAGGCAAGTGTCAACGGCGTTGCCCTCAAGCTCACCTCACACGAATACCGGCTTCTGTCCTATCTGATGCACCATATGGACGAGGTGGTCTCGCGTACCGAACTGGTCGAGCATCTCTACGATCAGGATTTCGACCGCGATTCCAATACGATTGAAGTCTTTGTCGGCCGTCTTCGCAAAAAGATGGGTGTGGACCTGATCGAGACGGTGCGCGGCATGGGCTATCGCATCCGCTCCGGAGGGGAGATTGAGAGCGAAACGAAAGGCAACGACAGCTGAAGCTTCTTCGCGTCTTTCCTCCCTTGCGTTCGCTCGCGGTCCGCGTCGTCACGCTTTCGACGATCTGGGTCATCGTGGCGCTTGTGGTGGTGGCCACTTTCATCGGGTCACTGTATGGCGATGCGGCACGCAGCAATTTTGAACGCCTGTTGACTGCTCACCTGTTCAGTCTGGTCGGTGCGATCAGCACGTCGGGTCAAGGCGTGCTGCAGGGACGTCCGGAACTGGGAGAATTGCGCTATTCCAGCCCGCTCTCCGGCTGGTACTGGTCTGTCGATCCCGTCACGCCGAACCTGACCGGAAAGCTGCAATCGCCGTCGCTCATCGGGCGCATCGTGCCGGAAATGCCGATCACGCAGGCACCGTTCGACAGCTCCTTCATGCGCAGCTACACCTTGCCCGGCCTCAACGGCGAGGAGCTTTTTATCGTTGAGACCGAAGTGGTGCTGGATAATGCCAATCGCATTGCGCGTTTTCGTGTCATGGGCAATCTCAGCGAGGTCCTGAAGGAGATAACCGATTTCAGAACCAGCCTCACGACCTATCTGGCGATCTTCGGTATCGGCAGTATTCTCATTAATGCCGCTGTGATTCTGTTCGGCCTGCGTCCGCTCGACAAAGTGCGTCTGGCGCTGGCTGATATTCGCGAGGGGCGCTCGTCAAAGCTCGACGCATCGCTACCTGTCGAAATCGCGCCGCTCGCAACCGAAATGAACGCGCTCATCGAGAACAATCGGCGCATTGTCGAGCGTTCGCGAACACAGGTCGGCAATCTAGCACATTCTCTCAAAACTCCTCTTTCCGTGCTGGTCAATGAAGCACGAAACATGGGTGGCGAACACGGACGCATCGTGCAGGAACAAAGCGAGGCGATGCAGGTGCAGATACAGCACTATCTGCAGCGCGCGCGCATCGCCGCGCAGCGCGACAGTGTCGTGTTTCGCACACCCGTGACGCCGGTTCTCGAACGCATGCAGCGCGTAACGGCGAAACTCAATCCCGCTTTCAGCGTTACCTTCAGGAATGATCTGCCAAGCGCCGTTTTTGCCGGAGAGCAGGAAGATCTGGAAGAGGTCGTCGGCAACCTGCTGGAGAACGCGGGCAAATGGGGCCGCAAACGCATCAATATCAAGCTTGCCCCTTTTTCTGGGGAGCAACGACAATTCGAAGTCCTGATAGAAGATGACGGACCGGGTCTGGCGCCCGACAAGATCGAAGCGGCGCTGAAGCGCGGCAGCCGCTTCGATGAAACGAAACCGGGAACCGGGCTCGGGCTGGCAATCGTGCAGGATACCGTTCGCGAATATGGCGGTAATCTGCATCTGGGCAAGAGTTCGTTCGGCGGATTGGGTGTCCGGGTCGTGTTGCCGCTGACGGAAGATTGACGGTTGTTTTTGGCCGAAAGCCAACTAGAAGATTAAATTGAAAAAGCCACATGCCGATATAGTGTGCATGCTAATTGTTTATGAAGGCCGGTTGTTATGATGATGGTATCCAGGTTTTCTCACCCAGTTTCAGTTGCTTCGACGATGCTTGCCGTGGCGCTCGCATTGTCGGCCTGCGGCACGACGAGCAAGGGCACAGGTCTCGGTTCGCTGGGCGGTGGTTCTACGGCGCAGAAGCCGGAAACAAGCCTGTTGACGCCGCTTGGCAACGGTCTGCTCGGCAACTCCGCAAATCAGTTGAATACAGCCGACCGCAAGAAGGCGCTTGAGGCGGAATATCGCGCGCTTGAATATTCGCCGGCAGGCAAGGCCGTATCCTGGAGCGGCAGCGGATCGAACTCCGGCGATGTGACGGCGGCACAGCCCTATCAGGTGGGCTCTCAGAATTGCCGCCAGTATTCGCACAGCTTCACCATTGGCGGATCGCAGCAGACTGCGCGCGGAACGGCATGTCGCAATCCGGACGGTAGCTGGACACCGCTGACCTAAACTCCAGCGTCTTGCCTTTGCGGCGAATTGCCCTAGTCAGCAACTTACTGCAGGTAGTAGTTGGTTTTTCCCTTGGCTGCGCTTAAGTCGTAGCCATGGGATTCTGGCTTATTGCAGCACTACTGACATTGGCAGCCACTCTGGCTGTTTTGTTGCCTCTCGCGCGGCGCAAGCAGGCATTCTTGCCCGCTGAAAAGAATGACCTTGAGGTCTATCGGGATCAATTGCGCGAGGTCGAAGCCGACGCTGCACGCGGCATGATCGACCCGCAGAGCGCCGAACAGGCGCGCATCGAAATTTCGCGTCGCATTTTGAATGCTGAAAAGTCAGGCAAGGAAGCTGCGGAAGCCGCAAGCAGGGCTGCACCAGGCCGATTGCTGGCTTTCATTGCGGTCCTTGCCGTGCCGCTGATCGCCTGGGGCATCTATCCGCTTTTCGGCAAGCCGGACATGCCGTCCATGCCGCTCGCCGAACGGCTTTCGGCCAGTGCGGATCGCGGCTCTGTCGATGAGCTTGTGGCGCGTGCCGAAGCGCATCTGGCGCAAAATCCGGGCGATGTGCTTGGATGGGATGTGCTGGCGCCGATCTATCTACGGCTTGGTCGTGCCACTGATGCCGTCAATGCATACCGCAGTTCCATTCGCATTGCCGGTGAGAATTTCCCGCGTGTTCTGGGATTGGGTGAAGCACTGGCAACCGCTTCGGGTGGCACCGTGACCGCCGAGGCAGAAGGCTTTTTCAAGAAAGCTGCCGATCTCGAACCAAATGATGTGCGTCCGCAGTTCTATCTTGCACAGGGCGAAATGCAGGATGGTCGGATGGATATGGCCGCCAATCGCCTCCAGGCGTTCCTCGACAAGGCACCCGCCGATGCGCCGTGGCGCGGTCAGATCGAACAGGCTATCGCCCGGCTTCGTAACCCTGCTTCCGGTAGCGACCAGCAACCGAAAGGGCCTACAGCAGACGATGTCGATGCCGCTTCGTCGCTCAGCCCGGAGGACCGGCAGGCGATGATCGAAGGCATGGTTCAACGTCTTGATGAAAGTCTTCGCCAGAATAGTGGGGATGTCGAAGGCTGGAAGCGTCTCGTGCGCTCCTATATGATCCTCAACCGTCGCGATGCAGCGCTGGACGCTCTCAATCGTGGCATGACAGCCCTTCAGGGCGAAAGCCGGACGAACTTGCAGAGTTTCGCCGCCGGTCTTGGACTGGAAACAGGGAACGCACAAAAATGAGCGCGACCGCAGACGACAATGCACGAGGTACCAAACCGGCGGGTAATTTTGCCCGGACCGTTAGCCAGAGAAAGCGCAAGCGCCTGTTCCTGATCGGTGGCGCACTGGCGGTTCTGGCCATAGCGGTCGGACTGATGCTGATGGCCTTCAGTCAGGACATTCGCTTCTTCCGTACGCCTGCCGACCTGACGGAACAGGATATGGCCTCCGGCTCGCGGTTCCGCCTTGGTGGTCTCGTTGAGGAAGGTTCCGTCAGCCGCGAGGGCAGCGAACTGCATTTCACGGTGACGGATACGATCAAGACTGTGAAAGTCGTGTTCGAAGGCATTCCGCCTGATCTCTTCCGCGAAGGGCAGGGCGTTGTCGCCGAAGGGCGTTTCGGAGACGATGGTGTTTTCCGCGCCGACAATGTGCTGGCGAAGCACGACGAGAATTACATTCCCAAGGATCTTGCCGACAGCCTGAAGGAAAAGGGCGTCTGGGAAGGCAAATAGAAATTATGGCATTTCCAGCAAAAGTGTGAAGCGGTTTTGCGTTTGGAAATGCTTAAAGCGAATAGTTAGGGCATTCCATATCGGACCCGTGGTCCGGCAGGGTGCTTGATGGAGATTGCAGATGAGTGTCGAAATCGGCCATTTTGCTCTGGTTCTGGCGCTGGCACTGTCGATTGTCCAATCGATCGTGCCGGTGGTCGGCGCGCATCGCCGGGATACGCAACTCATGGCCGTCGCCGTGCCGACGGCAATTACAGTCTTTGCGCTGATCTGCCTTGCATCGGCCGTGCTTGTCCATGCCTATGTCGTGTCGGATTTCTCGGTTCTGAACGTGGTCGAGAACTCGCATTCCCAAAAGCCTCTCCTTTACAAGATCACCGGCGTCTGGGGTAATCACGAAGGTTCGATGCTGCTGTGGGTGTTCATTCTCACCTTCTTCAGTGCGCTGGTGGCTGCATTTTCCGGCAATCTGCCTGAAACGCTCCGCGCCAACGTTCTTGCCGTACAGGGCTGGATCGGCGTCGCATTTCTGGCATTCATCATCTTCACCTCGAACCCGTTCACCCGTATTTTCCCGGCTCCAATGGAGGGCGGCGATCTCAATCCCATCCTTCAGGATATTGGCCTCGCGATCCATCCGCCGCTGCTCTATCTCGGCTATGTCGGCTTTTCGGTATGCTTCTCCTTTGCCGTGGCGGCACTGATCGAGGGGCGTCTCGATGCCGCGTGGGCGCGCTGGGTTCGTCCGTGGGCACTCGTGGCCTGGATGTTCCTGACCGGCGGTATCGCGATGGGTTCCTACTGGGCTTATTACGAGCTTGGCTGGGGCGGCTGGTGGTTCTGGGATCCGGTAGAAAACGCCTCGTTTATGCCGTGGCTGGCCGGAACCGCGCTGATGCACTCGCTGGCGGTTACAGAAAAGCGCGGCAGCTTTAAAGCCTGGACCGTGCTGCTGGCGATCGCGACGTTCTCGCTTAGCCTGCTCGGCACCTTTCTGGTGCGGTCCGGGGTGCTGGTTTCGGTGCATGCCTTTGCCTCCGATCCGGCGCGCGGGATGTTTATTCTCGCTTTTCTGATCATCGTGATTGGCAGCTCGCTGCTGCTCTATGCGCTGCGCGGCGGGCAGGTACGCAGCCGCGTGCAAAGCGAAATCTGGTCGCGGGAATCGTTTCTGCTGGGCAATAACGTGCTGCTGATTGCGGCAATGCTGGTGGTGCTGCTCGGTACGCTGCTGCCGCTGGTGCATAAGCAGCTGGGGCTGGGCAGTATTTCAGTGGGAGAACCCTTCTTTAATACCCTGTTTAGCTGGCTGATGGCGCCGTTTGCGCTGCTGCTCGGTATTGGTCCGCTGGTACGCTGGCGGCGCGATGAGCCGCAGAAACTGTGGAAGCGGCTGAGCGCCGGGCTGGTGGTCACGCTGCTGCTTTCTGTTCTGCTGCCGTGGCTGCTGGAAGATCGTATCGAAGCGATGACGGTAACCGGCCTGCTGATGGCCATCTGGGTCACGCTGCTGACGCTGATGGAGCTGCATGAGCGCGCGACGCACCGGCATAGCCTGCTGAAAGGATTGCGTCATCTGTCGCGCAGCCACTGGGGCATGGTGCTGGGGCATCTGGGCGTGGCGGTAACGGTGGTGGGCATCGCATTCAGCACCCAGTACAGCGTTGAGCGCGATGTACGGATGAAGGCGGGCGACAGCATCGATATTCATCGCTACCACTTTGTATTCCGCGACGTGCATAACCTGCAGGGCCCTAACTACAGCGGCGGCGTGGCGATCATTGACGTGACCCGTGATGGCAAACCGGAAGCTGAACTGCGGGCGGAAAAACGCTTTTATACCGCGGCGCGCACCATGATGACCGAAGCGGCGATCAGCGGCGGGTTTACCCGCGATCTCTATGCGGCGCTCGGCGAAGAGCTGGATAACGGCGCCTGGGCTGTGCGTCTCTACTATAAACCCTTTGTCCGCTGGATCTGGTTTGGGGGACTGTTTATGGCGGCAGGCGGCCTGCTCTGCCTGCTGGATCCGCGTTATCGCGCGCGGAAAAAAGTTGCGCGTGAGGAGCGGGCATGAACAAAAAAATTCTTTTTATTCCCCTGGTGCTGTTTCTGCTGCTGGCGGCGGCGCTGCTGTGGCAGCTGTCGCGCAATGCGCAGGGTGACGATCCCTCCCGGCTGGAGTCAGCCCTGACGGGCAAGCCGGTGCCGCAGTTCAGACTGGAAGCGCTGGATAAGCCGGGCAAAATCTACAGCCAGCAGATCCTTACCGATGGCCAGCCGCTGCTGCTCAACGTCTGGGCGACCTGGTGTCCGACCTGCCGCGCTGAGCATCACTATCTGAACCAGCTGGCAGAGCAGGGCGTGCGCGTGGTCGGTCTCAACTATAAAGATGATCGTACCAAAGCGATAAACTGGCTTAATACGCTGGGCAACCCCTACGCCCTGAGCCTCTATGATGGCAACGGCATGCTGGGACTCGATCTCGGTGTGTATGGTGCGCCGGAAACCTTTCTGATCGACGGCCACGGTATTATCCGTTACCGCCACGCCGGCGATATGAACGAGCGCGTCTGGAATCAGGAAGTTAAACCGCTGTGGGAAAAATATAGCCGTGAGGCAGGAGCATGAGCAGGCTGCTTGTCGCCCTGACGGGGCTGCTTCTTGCGCTCAGCGTGCAGGCCACCACGGATACCCTGCAGTTTGCCTCGCTGCAGCAGGAGGATCAGTATCGTGCGATTACCGCCTCGCTGCGCTGCCCGAAATGCCAGAACAACAGCATCGCAGATTCAAACGCCATGATTGCCGCTGATATGCGCCTGAAAGTCTATGAGCTGATGCAGCAGGGCAAGAGCCGGCAGCAGATAGTGGATTACATGGTGGCGCGTTACGGTCACTTTGTCACTTACGATCCACCGCTTACCCCCTCGACGCTGATTTTATGGGCCGGTCCGGCGCTGTTTGTGCTGCTGGGTGGCGGGGTGATCCTGCTGCGTAACCGCCGCGTGCGTGAGCCGGGTGAACTGAATGATGATGAACAACAGCGCCTGGCGGCGATTCTGGAACGTAACGGGAAGCCGTAATGACCGCATTTTGCACGATTCTGATAATTTTACTGACGGCTGCGGTGGCGCTGTTTTTGGCTGCGGGATGGCGCCAGCGTGAATACCATGCTGACGAACGCGACCGTCTTAACACCGCCTTTTACCAGCAGCGCCTGCGCGAGCTGCAGCGTGATGAAACGGAAGGCGTGGTAGCCAACCGGGCGGAGATGGAGCGCGATCTGCAGCAGATGCTGCTGACGGACGTACCCGACGGGCAGACTCTCCCGGCGCGGCAGAGCAGCCGCTGGATCCTGCTGCCGGGCGTGATCCTGCTGCTGCTGGTGACAACCGGGGTCTATCTGCAAACCGGCGGCTACGCACAGCTCGCGGGCTGGCTCGCCGTTCAGCGTGACTATCCGGCGCTGCGCGCGCGCGTGATGGACCCGGCTGCAAAGCCGCTGACGATGGAGGAGCTGGCGCGCCTGCAGCTGGGCCTGCGCACGGCGCTGCAGCAGACAAGCGGCAGCGCCGATGAGTGGGCGATGCTGGGGCGGCTTGGTATGGTGCTGAACAATGCGACTGCGGCCGGGCAGGCGTTTGAGCGCGCCCTGCAGCGCGCACCCGGCAATCTGGAACTGCAGCAGGATTATGCGGAAGTCCTGACACGCTCCGGCGATCCGCAGGATAACCGGCAGGCGGGACTGCTGCTGCATGCGCTGCTGAAGCGCGACAGCACGAATCTTCGCACGCTTAGCCTGCTGGCATTCAACGCGTCCGGGCAGCAGAACTATACTGAGGCGATCGATGCGTGGCGCGCCATGCTGGCATTACTGCCTGCCGGCGATCCGCGCATCACGCTGATTCAGCGCAGCATTGAACAGGCAAAAACCGATGCCGGACAGCAGGCGGTTGCGCTGAGCCTGACGGTAAAGCTGTCGCCGCAGGCAGAAAAAATGTTGCCGCCGGACGGAGTGTTGTATATTTCTGTATCTGACGGTGTTTCACCGGTGCCCGTGGCCGTTAAGCGCCTGCCGCTTAGCCACTTTCCGCTATCGCTTACGCTGGATGACAGCAACGCTATGATGCCCGATCGCCTGCTTTCGGCGCAGCATCAGGTTCAGGTCAGAGTGCGCATTGCCCGCGACGGCAGCGCAAATCCTCAGGCCGGGGACTGGTTCGGGATCAGTGCTATTACCTCGTGGGAGGGTCACCAGCCGCTGACTGTTGAGATTAATCAGCAGCAGCCCTGAAGCGCTACATTTATTATCCGCACAGGGAGAAGAACATGAATAACCGCCTGACCAGTCTGGCACTGGCCAGTTTACTTCTGGTGGGATGCGCCAGCTCAAAACCGGCAGATGATGCCGCCCCGGCGCAGCGCAGCGATCCGCTGGAAGGGTTTAACCGTACGATGTTTAACTTTAATTACAACGTACTTGATCCCTGGGTGGTGCGCCCGGTGGCGGTAGCCTGGCGCGATTATGTGCCGGTACCGGCACGTACCGGCGTCAGCAATTTTCTGGGTAACCTGAATGAACCAGCCAGTATGGTTAACGCTATTCTGGTGGGCGAGCCGCGTCAGGCCGGGATCCACTTCACGCGTTTCTTCCTGAATACCGTGCTTGGCCTGGGCGGTTTTATCGATGTTGCAGGCAAAGCGAATCCGGTGCTGGCGCGCGAGGTACCGCATCGCTTTGGCAGCACGCTGGGACGTTATGGCGTTGGCTACGGCCCGTATGTCGTACTGCCTGGCTACGGCAGCTTCACCGTACGGCAGGATGGCGGTGACTATGTGGATACGCTCTATCCGGTACTCAGCTGGCTCACCTGGCCGATGTCGATCGGTAAATGGGCGCTGGAAGGGGTGGAGACACGTGCTCAGCTGCTGGACTCCGACGGGCTGCTGAAACAGCAGCAGGATCCTTACTCCTTTATCCGCAATGCCTATTTCCAGCGTAACGATTTCCTGGCCAGCGGCGGCAAGCTGAAGCCGGAAGAGAATCCAAACGCCAGCGCGATACAGAATGATTTGCAGGATATCGACGCGCCGTAAAAAAAAGGGCAACCCACCGGGTTGCCCTTCTTATTTATGCAACCGCAGTCATCAGAACTTATAGTTAAAGCTCGCACCGTAGAGCCAGGCTTTGCCTTCAGAATTAAAGGTATAAGGGGCTTCATTAACGGTAACGTGCTGACCATGCATATAAGACACGCCGACATCCACTGACGCTTCAGGCGTAAAGGCGTAAGACGCACCGGCACTCAGCCACAGGCGATCCTGGTCCGGAATAGAAATAGAACGTTTATCGGCCGGAACCGGGCTGTCATCGAAGGCGATACCGGTACGGAAGGTCCAGCGATCGTCATAGAAGTAGGTCGTACCCAGCGCAATGCGATAGGCATCTTTAAAGCTTTCATCTTTCTGGAACAGCGTCTGACCACGGCTGCCGGTCGCTTTCAGCTCCTGGAACTGGCTCCAGCTGGTGTAGGCAAGGCTGTAGTGCACTGCCCACTGTGGCGCAACTTTATGCCAGCCGGACACTTCCCACATTTCCGGCAGGTTCAGTGTCAGGTAGCCGGGCACCGTTGAGCCGCCGGTACCGCCAAACGCCGCCGGAATATCATTTTTATAGTTGCCGTCAAAGTCGACTTTTACCTCAGAGCGATAGGTAAAGCCGAAACGGTTATTTTTATCCACTTCATACAGCACGCCGGCGTTCCAGCCATAGCCCCACTCATTGCCTTTGAGGTGCGCGACCTGCAGGTCTGACGGGAAGCCCACTGCCGGGCCGGCTTCACCGGCATAACGCTCGATTTTGGCACGGGCGTAAACCGCATCAAAACCAACGCCCACGCTCAGATGCTCGTTCAGCCGATACGCGGTGCTGAGATTAAGGTTGGCGGTCATCAGGTCGGTTTTGCCGCCGTAGCCCCCTGCGGCATAACCGTTGTTAAACTCTGTGGCCAGGCCATAGTTTGACGTTGCTGACGCGCCCACCCACCACCGATCGGTAAGTGGCTGAACGTAGTGAATATTGGGCACCCACTGATTAGGCGCAATGTTATTGGCATCCAGGCTGTTGCCGGTTAGCGGGCTGCGGCCACTAATATCCACTTCAGGATCGATATAGACCGCGCCGATCGAGAACATCGGGCTCTCCATCAGCGCCATGGTGGCGGGGTTGCGACTGGCCGATGCTGCTGTGTCACCCATCGCGCCTTCACCTGAATAAGCGCGACCTAATCCAATTGCTGAGAATTCGTTAAGTTGAAAGCCTGCGGCGTAAACCTGGGAGGAGACGAGCGCCACTGCAGCTGCCACAGCTGACTTTGCAAACAGGTTCTTATGGTTCATGACCACAACCTCATCAAAATTATTATTAAACGTTGTCACGTCGCGTAACAAAGGACGGCGGATTGTAGGGACTGAGACTAAACAGACATATCAGACCAGTGCGACGAGTATAGGTCTGACCTGTGTGTAAGTTGCAATAATGTTTTTCAAATATTACAGACTTGATCGATAAAATCAGATCTGCTTAACAATTTCTTTATGCTGCGCCGTCAGCATACCGGCTCAGATTTGTTTTGGATCAAATTTTATTGTGATATTCGTCACTTAGCGACGCAATCATAGAGTAAAACGGCCCGCAGGCGTACACTTTCTGACAGAAAATCACCCCAACAGCGCCCGCTTTTTATCCGGAGAAACTTCATGAGTCATACCATTAATAACTGCAGAGCCCGCGAGACCGCAGCCTGCTGCTGTGTGGATACAGGTATCGTGATTGATAACAGTGACTGCAGCGCCCGCTGGTCAGCACTGTTTCCCGATCGTCAGGCTGCCGAAGCGAAGCTGGCCGCGCTGACGGAGAAAGCACAGCACACCGCTTCTGAACCCTGTCAGATAGCATCGCATTTTATCTCAGAGCCGGATGGCATACGCCTGAACGCTGAATTTACCTTTGCCTGTCAGGCTGAAGCGCTGATTTTTCAGCTCGCCCTGCGTTGATCCTGCCGCCGTCGGCCAGCGACGGCGAATTGCCATTTTCGTGTTTTTCCTCGCACTTTTTTCTCTTTGCTATTGGCGCGCAGTCGCCGGATGGTTAACACTGACGATCAGGTCAGACCTGTCTGGCAATGGTGTCAGATCGTCGGTTACAGGGGAAAATAATGAGCAGAGCGCAGCCATTGCTGACGCGTCAGGGCGAACGTATCGCGATTACTCACGGGCTGCGTACGCCTTTTGCCCGTCAGGCGAGCGATTTTCACGGCATTCCGGCGCTGGAGCTGGGGCGTATGGTGGTCAGCGAACTGCTGGTGCGCAGCGAACTGCCGGTTGAAGTCATCGATCAGCTGGTGTTTGGCCAGGTGGTACAAATGCCTGAAGCGCCAAATATTGCGCGCGAAATTGTGCTGAGCAGCGGGCTGAGCGTACACACGGACGCCTACAGCGTCAGTCGCGCCTGTGCGACCAGCTTTCAGGCCGTTGCTAACCTTGCTGAAAGCCTGATGGCGGGCACCATTGATGCGGGTATTGCCGGCGGCGCCGACTCCTCCTCCGTATTACCGATTGGCGTCAGTAAAACGCTGGCGCGCGCGCTGGTGGATCTTAACCGGGCGCGAACCTTACCTAAAAAGTTGCAGATCCTGCGGCGTCTGCGCCCGCGCGATCTGCTGCCGGTGCCACCTGCTGTAGCAGAGTATTCAACCGGTCTGCGCATGGGGGATACGGCTGAACAGATGGCTAAAACGTACGGCATCACGCGTGAGCAGCAGGACGCGCTGGCGCTGCGCTCACACCAGCGTGCCGCGCAGGCCTGGCAAAGCGGCGTACTGCAGCAGGAAGTGATGCCCGCCTTTGTGCCGCCGTGGAAAGCACCGGTTGAGCAGGATAACACCATCCGTTTTAACGCCAGCGCGGCAGATTACGCCAGACTGCGGCCCGCTTTTGACCGGCGTCATGGCTCGGTCACCGCGGCAAACAGCACGCCGCTGACCGACGGCGCGGCAGCGCTTATCCTGATGCGTGAAGGGCGCGCCCGCGAACTGGGGATTGCGCCGCTGGGCTACCTGCGCAGCTACGCATTTACCGCTATTGGTGTGCATACCGATATGCTGCTGGGGCCAGCTTACGCCTCGCCGCTGGCGCTGGATCGCGCGGGCGTTACGCTGAATGACTTAACGCTGATTGATATGCATGAAGCCTTTGCCGCGCAGACGTTAGCCAACCTGAAACTGTTCAGCGATGACCGCTTTGCGCGTGAGGTACTCAACCGGCCACAGGCACTGGGCGAGGTTGATGACGCCCGTTTTAATGTGCTGGGCGGCTCCATCGCCTACGGGCATCCGTTTGCCGCCACCGGTGCGCGCATGATCACCCAGACGCTGCATGAGCTGCGGCGTCGCGGCGGCGGGCTGGGGCTGGTCACCGCCTGTGCAGCGGGAGGCTTAGGTGCCGCAATGGTTCTGGAGGCTGAATAATGCAGAATACCGCGTTTGAATTAACCCTGCGTCCGGATCATGTTGGTGTGATCACCATTGATGTGCCGGGTGAAAAAATGAATACCCTGCGCGCTGAGTTTGCTGCGGAGATCCGTGCGGTCATAGCCGCAGCCCGTCAGCATCCGCAGCTGGCAGGTCTGATACTGATTTCCGGTAAAGCGGACAATTTTATTGCGGGTGCCGATATCAGCATGATTGACCGCTGTGATTCACCCGCTGAAGCTCAGGCGCTGGCAAAGCAGGGCCAGGACGTGATGGCGGAAATCGCCGCGCTGCCGTTTCCGGTGGTGGCGGCAATTCACGGTGCCTGTCTGGGCGGAGGGCTGGAGCTGGCGCTGGCGTGCGACGCCCGCATCTGTTCGCTGGATGAGAAAACCCGCCTCGGGTTGCCAGAAGTGCAGCTGGGCCTGCTGCCCGGTTCCGGCGGTACGCAGCGGCTGCCTCAGCTGATCGGGGCGGAGCAGGCGCTGTCGCTGATGCTGAGCGGTAAAGCACTGCGTGCCCGGCAGGCGCTTAAGCTGGGCCTGGTGGATGATGCCGTGCCGCACGCTATTTTGCTGGCAACAGCAGTGGCGCGCGTACATAAAGGAAAAGGCGCAGCGCGTCCTCTGCCACAGCGGGCACGTTTTACACAGAGCATCGTAGGCCGGCCGCTGCTGTTTGCGCTGGCAAAGCGCCAGACGGATAAAAAAACGCACGGCAACTACCCGGCGACTGCGCGTATTTTGCAGGTGGTGCGCACCGGGCTGGAGCAGGGCAGTCAGGCAGGACATGAGGCCGAGGCGCAGGCGTTTGGCGAACTGGCGCTGACGCCAGAGTCTGCGGCGCTGCGCAGCCTGTTTTTCGCGTCCACCGCGCTGAAAAAAGCAGCTGCGACAGAGGGGGAGGCGCGCACGCTGCAGCAGGTGGGTGTGCTGGGCGGGGGGCTAATGGGCGGCGGGATCGCCAGCGTGACGGCGCTGAAGGCGGGACTGCCGGTGCGCATCAAAGATATCCAGCTCAGCGGGGTCAATCACGCACTGCGCTACAGCTGGGATCTGCTCACGAAGAAAGTCAGACGGCGTCAGCTGAAACCGGCAGAGCGGCAGCAGCAAATGGCGCGCATCAGCGGCGGCACCGACTATCAGGGCTTCAGCCAGCGCGATGTGATTATTGAAGCGGTATTTGAAGATCTCGCGCTGAAGCAGCAGATGGTGGCGGAAATTGAACAGCACTGCCAGCCCGACACCATTTTTGCTTCGAATACGTCTTCGCTCGCTATTGGCGATATTGCCGCGCAGGCACAGCGGCCGCAAAACATCATCGGGCTGCACTACTTCAGTCCGGCAGATAAAATGCCGCTGGTGGAGGTGATCCCGCACGCCGCGACGTCAGCTGAAACGCTGGCTACCACGCTGCGGCTGGCGCAAAAGCAGGGGAAAACCGCGGTAGTGGTGGCGGATCGTCCGGGTTTTTACGTAAACCGCATTCTCGCGCCTTATATTAATGAAGCATTACGCTGTCTGCTGGAAGGTGAACCGGTTGAACACATCGACCAGGCGCTGGTAAAAGCGGGTTTCCCGGTAGGGCCATTGCAGCTGCTTGATGAAGTGGGCATCGACACAGGCAGCAAAATCAGTCCGCTGCTTGAGCAGGCGTATGGCGCGCGCTTTGCTGCACCGCAGGCTGCGGTTGATGCCATTCTCGCTGACGATCGTAAAGGACGAAAAAACCGCAAAGGGTTTTATCGCTATGAGAAGAGGCGCTGGCCCGGCGCGCGTAAAGCGGATCACAGCCTCTATACGCTGCTCGCTATCAAGCCGGAGGCACGTCAGAGTGAACAGCAGATTGCTGAACGCTGCATGCTGATGCTGTTGAATGAGGCTGCGCGTTGCCTGGATGAATCGGTGATCCGTTCGGCACGCGATGGTGACATTGCTGCCGTATTCGGCATCGGTTTTCCGCCTTTCCTTGGCGGACCGTTCCGCTATATGGATCGATACGGCAGCGCTGCGCTGGTGCAGAAACTGACGGCACTCGCACAGCAGTACGGCGATCGCTTTACCCCGTGCGAGGCGTTGCTGAAACGGGCAGAACAGGACGCGCATTTTTACATTTAATCACGTTCGGTAAGAGCAGTGCAGATTCAGCCGCTTAGCACAGCAGGCGCACGATACGTCAGCCGGTAGCGTTTTAGCGGGCGCTTATTTAATGAGCAACCGGTTGACTATACTGAAGGCATTGGGGTAAAACACAGCCTTCATTCGCAGAATGAAGCGTCTGGTGCTGCGGTACCGGGCGATATCGACCAACAACAGCGGTGCTTTATGCAAGTTTTTATCATGCGTCATGGCGATGCAGCTCTGGAAGCCGCGAGCGATTCTGCTCGTCCCCTTACGCTGTGCGGCTGTAACGAATCACGTCAGATGGCGAGCTGGCTTAACAACCAGGCGCCGGATATCGGAAGGGTGCTGGTCAGCCCTTATCTCCGTGCCGGGCAGACGCTCGCCACGGTGCGCGAGGCACTGGATTTGCCGCAAAATCAGGAAGTTCTCCCTGAACTGACGCCGGGTGGTGACCCGGGACAGGTCGCAATGCATTTGCATGCGCTGGCGCTGCAGGGGGTGAAAGCCGTGCTGGTGATTTCGCATCTGCCGCTGGTAGGATACCTGGTTTCTGAGCTGTGCCCGCAGGAAACGCCGCCTATGTTCGCTACGTCGGCTATCGCCTGTATCGATTTTAACGCTGATGAGTGCGAGGGCAAACTTTTGTGGCAGGTGAGTCCGGCCAGGCTGGCTAAAGCTATCTGATTTCCCTTCATACTTCAGGCCGCAGCAGCGTTGGCTGCGTGCTTTCACCCCGGTCACTTACTGATGTAAGCTCCCGGGGATTCATTTACTTGCCGCCTTGCTGCAACCTGTAACCTCATCTGCTAAGGCAATTCAGGCGGTTGCCACTCTTCTACCTCAATCAGCACCAGTAATGCGGCGTCGCCGCCAAACAGTTTAGGTGCCTGGTGAAAAGCCATCACATGCGGGTGCTGCGCCAGCCAAAGTGGCGTCTGCTGTTTAAGAATATGTTTTCCGTGGCCGGTCATGACGCTGGCGCAAAAAATGTGTTCGCGGCGGCAGGCGGCGATCAGCGCACCCAGCTCCTGCTTCGCCTGCATCTGCGTCAGTCCGTGCAGGTCGAGAAATATTTCCGGCGTATAGTCACCACGACGTAGCTTCTTCAGTTCATAGTGGCTGACGTCAGCGCGTACATAGCGCACCGGGCCGTCGCTGGAGAGCAGCGGCTGAAACTCGTCGGAAAAATAGTGGCTGTTGTCAGCCTGCTCGGAAAGCAGACGTTTCAGCGGCACTTCCCGGGTTTTTACCGCAGGTTTATGTACGATAGTGTCCTGTTTCAGCTTACGCGTCCCGGTCATTAACTGACGAAACAGCGCCTGATCGTCGTCGTTCAGCGGCGTCTTTTTACTCATGGCGGGAAAATTCTTTCAACGTTGCAGTTTACCGGGCTGATACCTTACCGCTAAGCGCTGACAAATGTCAGCTTTTTCGCCTCGCTGCGCTGAATTCTGGTCCGCTTCATGGCAAACTATCGGCCGATTGATTTTATGGCCTGCGGAGGGCTACGTGGACAAGATTTTCGTCGATGAGGCAGTAAACGAACTGCACACTATTCAGGATATGCTGCGCTGGGCCGTCAGCCGTTTTTCGGCGGCTGGCATCTGGTACGGCCACGGCACGGATAATCCCTGGGACGAAGCGGTCCAACTGGTTCTGCCCACGCTGTGGCTGCCGCTCGATATTCCTGAAGATATGCGCCATGCGCGCCTGACTGCCAGTGAACGGCATCGTATTGTTGAGCGGGTGATCCGCCGCGTGAATGAGCGCATTCCGGTCGCTTATCTGACCAACAAAGCCTGGTTCTGCGGACATGAGTTTTATGTTGATGAGCGAGTGCTGGTCCCGCGTTCACCGATTGGTGAGCTGATTGAAAACCGTTTTGCCGGTCTGCTCGCCAGCCAGCCACAGCATATTCTGGATATGTGCACCGGCAGCGGCTGCATCGCTATCGCCTGCGCCTATGCGTTTCCTGAAGCGGAAGTGGATGCAGTGGATATCTCCCACGATGCGCTGGCCGTGGCGGAGCAAAACATCGAAGAGCATGGCCTGCTGCATCACGTGACGCCGATTCGCGCCGATCTGTTCCGCAACCTGCCACCGGTTAAATATGACCTGATCGTCACCAATCCGCCTTACGTTGACGCGGAAGATATGGGCGATCTGCCTGGCGAATATCATCACGAACCGGAACTTGGTCTGGCAGCCGGCAGCGATGGCCTGAAGCTGGTACGCCGCATTCTCGCCTGTGCGCCTGACTATCTGAGCGAACAGGGCGTGCTGATTTGCGAAGTCGGTAACAGCATGGTGCATATGATCGAGCAATATCCTGACGTGCCGTTTACCTGGCTGGAGTTTGATAACGGTGGCGACGGCGTCTTTATGCTGACGCGCGAGCAGATCGTTGCAGCACAGCACCATTTCTCCTTTTTTAAAGATTAATTTGCGGCGCGCCTGAGCGCCCGCACTATGGCAACAAGGAGCCATCATGGCCGGAAACAGCATTGGACAACTTTTTCGCGTTACCACGTTTGGCGAGTCGCACGGTCTTGCGCTGGGCTGCATCGTTGACGGCGTGCCACCCGGTATTCCGCTGACCGAAGCCGATATCCAGCACGATCTCGACCGCCGCCGTCCCGGCACCTCGCGCTATACCACCCAGCGTCGCGAGCCGGATCAGGTGAAAATTTTGTCTGGTGTGTTTGAAGGGGTGACCACTGGCACCTCTATCGGCCTGTTAATTGAGAATACCGATCAGCGTTCGCAGGATTACGGCGCAATCAAAGATCTGTTCCGGCCTGGCCACGCGGACTACACCTACGAGCAGAAATATGGTCTGCGCGACTATCGCGGTGGCGGACGCTCCTCAGCGCGCGAAACCGCCATGCGCGTGGCCGCCGGTGCTATCGCCAAAAAATATCTGCAGCAGCAGCACGGTGTCGTGGTGCGGGGTTATCTGGCGCAGATTGGCGACGTCGCCTGTGAGCTGAAAGACTGGAGCATCGTGGAAGAGAACCCGTTTTTCTGCCCGGACGCCAGCAAGCTGGAGGCGCTGGATACGCTGATGCGTGCTCTGAAGAAAGAGGGCGACTCTATTGGCGCAAAAGTCACCGTCATGGCGGAAAACGTCCCACCAGGCCTCGGTGAGCCGGTGTTTGATCGTCTTGATGCCGATCTGGCGCATGCGCTGATGAGCATCAACGCCGTTAAAGGCGTGGAGATTGGGGATGGCTTTGCCGTCGTCAACCAGCGCGGCAGCGAACATCGCGACGAAATCCGCACAGATGGCTTTCAGAGCAACCACGCCGGCGGCATCCTCGGCGGCATCAGCAGCGGGCAGACCATCAGCGCCAATCTGGCGATGAAACCGACCTCCAGCATTACCGTACCGGGTAACACCATCACCCGCACGGGCGAGGAGGTGGAGATGATCACCAAAGGGCGGCACGATCCCTGCGTGGGCATTCGCGCCGTACCCATTGCGGAAGCGATGATGGCGATAGTGCTGATGGATCACCTGTTACGCCAGCGCGGGCAAAACGCTGACGTTAACAGCAGCGTGCCGCGCTGGTGAGCCTGATGATGCGCCGCGCTCTGCTCACTCTCGCCGCGCTGCTGGGTAGCGCGGTCGCCGTTGCCGCCACGCCGTGGCAGCAGATCCAGCACCCGGTTTCCGGGGCGCCGCAGTCGATTGGCGGCTTCGCCAATGGCTGTATCATTGGCGCACAGGCGCTGCCGCTTGACGCACCGGCCTATCAGGTCATGCGTCAGGACCAGCGCCGCTACTACGGCCATCCCGATTTGATCGCCTTTATTCAGCGCCTCAGCACTCAGACCCGTCAGCTGCAGCTGGGGCAGGTGCTGATTGGCGATATGGGAATGGCGGCCGGTGGACGTTTCAGCAGTGGCCACGCCAGTCATCAGACCGGACTGGATGTGGACATCTGGCTGCAGCTGCCAAAGAGCCGCTGGAGCGCGCAGCAGCTGCTGAAGCCGCAGCCGCTGGATCTGGTGGCGCCGGATGATAAACAGGTGATCGCCCGCCACTGGCAGCCGCAGATCGACAGCCTGATCAAGCTGGCCGCGAAAGACAGCGACGTCACGCGGATTTTTGTGAATCCGGCGATCAAAAAGCAGCTGTGCGCCGATGCCGGCAGCGATCGCGCGTGGCTGCATAAAGTACGTCCGTGGTTTGCGCATCGGGCGCATATGCATGTGCGCCTGCGCTGTCCGGCCGGCAGCCTGGAATGTGAAGATCAGCCGCCGCCGCCACCGGGAGACGGTTGCGGAGCGGAGCTGGAGAGCTGGTTTCTGCCGAAAAAGCCCGGCAGCACGCCGCCGGTAAAAAAAGCACCGCCGCCGCTGCCGCCATCCTGCCAGGCGCTGCTGGATAACCACCGGCTCTGAATACGTCTTCCGGCGCGCAATGGCCATCGCCCCGCGCCGGGCTTGTCTGCTACCTGCTGCGAGAAGTGAAATGGACCTTTTTATCGTCAGCCCGCTTATCCTTGGCGTACTGTTTTTTGTCGCCATACTGGCCGCCTTTATTGACTCAATAGCCGGTGGCGGCGGGTTGCTGACCGTTCCTTCGCTGCTGGCGGCCGGGCTGTCACCGGCGCAGGCGCTTGCCACTAATAAGCTGCAGTCGGTCGGCGGCTCTTTCTCTGCCAGTCTCTATTTTGTCCGTCGTGGCGCCGTAAACCTGCGTGCCCAGCGGCTGAACATTGCGATGACGTTTCTCGGTGCGGTCGGCGGCACGCTGCTGATCCAGCATATCCAGGCCGATATCCTGCGGCAGATCCTGCCGCTGCTGCTTATCGCCATTGGGCTCTGGTTCCTGCTCATGCCGCGTCTGGGAGAAGTGGATCGCGAACATCGTCTGCAGGGCGTGGCGTTTGCGCTGGTGGGCGGCGGCTGTGTGGGCTTCTATGATGGCTTCTTCGGCCCGGGGGCCGGATCCTTTTACGCACTCGCCTTTGTTACGCTATGCGGTTTCAACCTCGCTAAAGCAACGGCGCATGCCAAGGTACTGAATTTCACCTCCAATTTTGCCAGCCTGCTGTTCTTTATGTTTGGCGGCAAGCTGGTGTGGGGAACCGGCGTGGTGATGCTGCTCGGCGCATTTATCGGGGCACGGCTTGGTGCCCGGCTGGTGCTGAGCCGCGGTCAGCGGCTGATCCGCCCGATGGTCGTGACCGTTTCTGCGGTCATGAGCGCCAAACTGCTGTGGGACAGCCACGGGGCCGACATACTGGCCTGGTTTGCAGCAGGATAAACCCGACTCGTCAAATCGCGCCGCCGGTGCGACAATGGCGCCAGATGATTAACTGACAGATGACTATGCCGACAGAACACCACTATCAGCAGCTGATCGACATCTTCGACGGCTGCTTTGCTGAGACTTTTAAGACACGTCTAATTAAAGGGGATGACGAACCAATTTATCTTCCGGCAGATGCGGAATCATCCTGGCATCGCGTGGTTTTTGCGCATGGATTCTACGCCAGCGCGCTGCATGAAATTTCGCACTGGTGTATTGCGGGCGACGCACGGCGTCAGCAGGTTGATTTTGGCTACTGGTACTGCCCTGACGGGCGCGATGCGCAAACGCAGAGCCAGTTTGAAGCGGTCGAAATAAAACCGCAGGCGCTGGAGTGGTTGTTCTGCGTCGCGGCGGACTTTCCCTTTAATGTCAGCTGTGACAATCTCGAGGGCGATTGTGAACCCGATCGCATTGCGTTTCAGCGCAGAGTCCATGCCCAGGTTATGCACTACCTGGAGCAGGGGATCCCGGCTCGCCCGGCTCAGTTTATTGCGGCGCTGAACCGCTATTATGGTACGCCAGCGCTCACTGCAGCGCAGTTTCCGTGGCCGGAAACGCTTTAATTCGCCTGCTTAACATGAAAGGAATGAGAGATGATCGTAGAATTTGAGTCCCGCATTCTGGCGCTGATTGACGATATGGTCGACCACGCCAGTGATGATGAACTGTTTGCCAGCGGTTATCTGCGCGGCCATCTGACGCTGGCGGTCGCGGAAATTGAGCAGAGCGGTGAACATACGCCGGAAGCGCTGCAGATTGTCGTGTCCAGAAGCCTGCAGAATGCTATCGCCGCAGGTGAACTCTCACCGCGCGATCAGGCGCTGGTGGTCGGCATGTGGGATAATCTGTTTAGCCAGGCACGTCAGACCGCCTGATACGCGGGGCGACCGTTCGCCCCGGCTGTCAGCGTCCCGCCTTTTTTCCCTTCAGCAATTTACGCACCCAGTAGCGGTTTGGATTCAGCGCCGCCAGCGTTGGTGCGTCCAGCGGCTGCGGCTCACCGCTCATTTGCGCTGCCAGCACTTCAGCTGCCAGCGGCGCGCTGCAGAGTCCGCGCGATCCCAGCGCGCCCAGCACGAACAGCCCGTGATAGTGCGGTGCTTCAGCTATCTTCTCTCCGCGGGCGCGCTGTCCCGGCAGGTCAGCATACTGCGCCAGCGTGGCAGCGTAATCCGGCAGGCTGCCGCTCATCGGCAGATGATCGCGCGTGGCGCAGCGCACGCCGACCCGCGCCTCGTTATGACTGAGATCAATCTCATGTGGCCAGGCTGCCTGCGGCAGACACGCAATCAGACGCTGCCGGTTGCTCTGCTGGTCATCGGCACGAAAAGCGGTTGCGGTGTCACCCCGGTGATAGCTGGCACCAATGCAGTGCGTGCCAAACGTCGGGCTGACGGGCGTCAGATAGCCATCGTAACAAAGTACGCTCTGCAGCGTTGCCAGCGTTGCTGACGAGGGCGCATGGCTTACCTGACCTGCGACCGGGTAGACCGGCAGATCCTGACTCTGTTCCAGCGTCCGCAGCGCATGCCCGTTGGCCAGTACGACATTCTGATGCTGCACATCGGCCTGAGCGGAAAAGTGCAGCGTCCAGCCGGGTTCATGCGACGTCAGCTGTGTAACCCGGTGCAGCCAGTGCAGGCGCAGGCCCTGCGTCTGAGCCTGCTCCAGCAGGTTGCTGGTAAGCTGAGAAGGGGAGATCCATCCGCCACGCGGGTAACAGATGCCACCCATGCCCAGCGTGACACCCGCCAGCTGTTCCGCTTCAGCCGGTGATACGCCGTAAGCGATATCCGGCGGCAGCGACAGGGACAGCATCTGCGCAATTTTATCTGCGCTTTTTTCATCCCACGCCAGCTGCAGCACGCCGCACCAGCTGTGTTCAGCGCTGGCCGGCAGGCTATCGTAGAGGCGACGCGCGAAGCTGAAAGCGGCAGGGAAAAACTGCGCCAGCGCAGGGTCGTGCTGATTCAGTAAGGGATAGAGCGCCGCCTGACGATTGCCGGATGCGCCCAGCGCCGGGGCCTCATCGGCGCAGTAGAGCGTGACGCGCCAGCCGCGGCGCAGCAAGGCCAGCGCCAGTAACGCACTGGCGACGCCGCCGCCAATAATGGCGACATCCTGGCCTGCTGCTTCAGGCCGCGCATACCACGGCTGCGCGGATGGCAGCGCCACGGCATGCGCCAGCGTACCGGTAAGCATTTCACGCTTATGCGCAAAACCTTTGCGTTTGCTGACGGTGAATCCCGCGTCCTGCAGTCCACGCCGGACAAAACCCGCAGCGGTAAAGGTTGCCAGCGTTCCCCCGGCACGCGCCAGCCGCGCCAGAGCGCTGAACAGCGCCGGAGTCCACATATCCGGGTTTTTAGACGGCGCAAACCCGTCCAGGAACCAGGCGTCAACCTGACCCTGCAGGCTCTCATCAAACTCTGTTATCAGCGTATTAATGTCGCCAAACCAGAGGTCAAGCGTCACCCGTCCACCGTCAAACAGCAGCCGCTGACAGCCCGGCAGCGCTGCTGGCCACTGCAGCTGCAGCTGGGTCGCCCACGGTGCCAGCTCCGGCCAGCGGGCCTGCGCCGCGGTGAGGTCTGCCTGCGTCAGCGGATACTTTTCACAGCTGATAAAGTGCAGACGCTGCAGCGCAGCCGCAGGCTGCTGCGCACGAAACTGATCGAAGGCCTGCCATAACGTGAGAAAGTTCAGACCGGTGCCAAAGCCGCTCTCCGCCACAATAAACAGATCGCGCGTATGCGTGCTGAAACGCTGCGGCAGCTGATTACCGCCGAGGAACACATAGCGGGTCTCTTCCAGTCCATTATCGTTAGAGAAATAGACATCATCGAACGCTCGGGAAACAGGTGTACCCTGATCGTTCCAGGTTAATTGCGCATGTTCAACCGGGGATAATTTCACGGGAAAGGCTCATTTTTCAGGCAGTGGCGCGATTTTAGCGAGTGGCGTCACATGACGCAAATTTACAAAAGGAAATGGCTGATCGGACTTGTTCGGCGTACAACTGTACGCTAGAGTGCACGTCAATCCAAAAAGATGTGGAATGAGGACTATTGAATGAAACGTGCAGTGATTACTGGCCTGGGTATCGTTTCCAGCATTGGTAATAACCAGCAGGAAGTGCTGGCTTCTCTGCGTGAAGGCCGTTCCGGTATCACTTTCTCTGAAGAGATGAAAGAAGCCGGCATGCGCAGCCACGTGTGGGGCAACGTCAAACTGGATACCAACGGGCTCATCGATCGCAAAATCGTGCGTTTCATGAGTGACGCCTCTATTTACGCTTATCTTTCTATGGCGGAAGCAGTTAAAGATTCAGGCCTGACTGATGAGCAGTATCAGAACAACCCGCGCGTGGGTCTGATCGCTGGCTCCGGCGGTGGTTCACCGCGCTATCAGGTATTTGGTGCTGACGCTATGCGTGGCCCGCGTGGGCTGAAAGGCGTGGGCCCTTATGTGGTGACCAAAGCCATGGCTTCAGGCGTGTCTGCCTGCCTCGCGACCCCGTTTAAAATTCACGGTGTGAACTACTCAATCAGCTCTGCCTGCGCCACCTCGGCACACTGCATCGGCAACGCCGTTGAGCAGATTCAGCTGGGCAAGCAGGATGTGGTTTTTGCCGGCGGCGGTGAAGAGCTGACCTGGGAAATGTCCTGCGAGTTTGACGCAATGGGCGCACTCTCTACCAAATACAACGACGCACCTGAGAAAGCATCACGCACCTATGATGCGAACCGTGACGGTTTTGTTATCGCCGGCGGCGGTGGCATGGTGGTGGTTGAAGAGCTGGAGCACGCGCTGGCACGTGGTGCACATATCTATGCTGAGATTGTCGGTTACGGTGCAACGTCTGACGGTGCTGACATGGTTGCGCCATCCGGTGAAGGCGCAGTGCGTTGCATGAAGATGGCGATGCAGGGCCTTGATGCGCCGATCGACTATCTGAATACGCACGGCACTTCCACGCCGGTTGGCGATGTGAAAGAGCTGGGCGCCATTCGCGAAGTGTTTGGTGACAACACGCCATACATTTCAGCAACCAAAGCCATGACCGGCCACTCCCTGGGTGCGGCGGGCGTGCAGGAAGCGATCTACACCCTGCTGATGCTGGAGCACAGCTTTATCGCGCCGAGTATCAACATTGACGATCTGGATGACGCCGCTGCAGGCATGAACATCGTGACGCAGCCAACGGAAAAAGCGCTGACCACGGTCATGTCCAACAGCTTCGGCTTTGGCGGTACCAACGCCACGCTGACCATGCGTAAATATCAGGGCTGATTTGCCCGCGTCCCGTCCGCTGACGGGACATCACAGGCTGCCGGCATGGCAGCCTGCCTCTCTTTGCTCAGCCTGAGCCGCTTTGACAACCCCGCTTTGACCTGCATACACTCCTGTTTTCCCCCATAATTTTCGTGCGCTATTGTTGCTGACAGGGAGTGCGCAAACATGACTGTTCACGCTAACGCGTCCGTATTACCGCTCGCCTGTACCTCATTTGCCGTGTTCCTCAGCTATCTGACTGCCGGACTGGCACTGCCGGTGATCCCGCTGTATGTGCATCAGGAGCTTGGCATGAGCAACCTGATGGTAGGCATTGCAACAGGCAGCCAGTTTTTTGCCACATTGCTGACGCGCAGTTTTGCCGGCCGGCGCGCGGATCAGCAGGGTGCGCGCGCCACCACCCGCTACGGTATGCTGACGATTGCGCTGACAGGGGCGGCCTATGCTGCCGCCGTGCTGCTGCCGGTCGCGCCTGGCATACGCTTTGTGTTGCTGGTACTGGCGCGTCTGCTGCTGGGCGTGGGTGAAAGCCTGCTGCTTACCGGTAATCTGACATGGGGGCTGGGACTGGCGGGGGCCAGGCACTCGGGTCGGGTGATGTCCTGGAACGGAATGGCAATCTACGGTGCACTGGCGGCAGGCGCTCCGCTGGGCGTGCTGATGTATCAGCATGGCGGGCTGCTGGCTATCAGCGGTGCGGCGCTGCTGCTGCCGCTGCTGGCCCTGATGGTTAACGGCTGGGTCCGTGCGGTGCCGGTCGCCAGCGGCATGCGGCCGGCGCTGTGGAGCGTTATCAGCGCTATTTTTTCACCGGGGCTGGTGCTGGCGCTGCAGGGCGCCGGTTTTGCGGTGATCGGGACGTTTACCTCCCTCTATTTTGCAGCCCAGGCGTGGGGGCACGCCGGCTTTGCCCTTACCGCATTTGGCTGCGCTTTTACCGGAGTACGTATCCTCTTTGGTCATCTGCCGGATCGTTATGGCGGGATCCGGGTGGCGCTGGCGTCACTGCTGGTGGAGGCGCTGGGCCTGCTGCTGCTTGCCTTTGCCACCTCAGGCTGGCTGGCGCTGGCAGGGGCGGCGCTGACCGGCTGCGGCTGCTCGCTGATATTTCCGGCGCTGGGGGTTGAAGTGGTGCGTCGCGTCGCCCCGCAGGTACGCGGCACCGCGCTGGGCGCATTCTCTGCTTTTCAGGATATCGCCTATGCCATCAGCGGCCCGCTAACCGGCCTGCTGGCGACGGCGTCGGGCTATGGCGCTGTCTATCTCGCCGGCGCGCTCTGCGCCGTGGCCGGTTCCTTGATTACCGGGTGCTGCGCGCGCCGCGTGCCAGCAGCATAACCAGCGTGTCGCAGGCGCTGGCGATCTCAGCCGGCGTCAGCGCTGCGAAACCGAGCAGCCAGCCAGGCTGCGGCGCAGCCGCATGGTATAGCGGTGAGAGGCGCGGCAGCAGCAGACCTGCAGCCTCAGCCTGCTGCGTCAGCGCGGCCTCATTGCCCTGCAGTAGCGCGACAGTCAGTTGCAGACCACCGTTTGCCGGGAACGGCCGCAGCCACGGCTGCATACGGGTGCAAATCTCGTCCAGAAGCCGGTCGCGCCGGTAGTGATAGAGCTGACGCATCAGACGCAGATGGCTGGCAAAATGGCCCTGCTGCATAAATTCAGCGGTGATAGCCTGAGGCAGCAGCGCGCTGTGACCATCCAGCACGCTGCGCGCCCGGCCCAGCGGCTCAGTCAGCTGCGGCGGCACTACCATCCACGCCAGGCGCAGGGAAGGAAACAGGGTTTTGGAAAAGGTTCCCAGCGAGATCACTCTGCTGTCACGCGCCATGCCCTGCAACGCCGGCGCAGGTCGTTCACCGTAATGAAATTCGCTGTCGTAATCGTCTTCAATCAGCCAGCTGTTATGCTGCTGCGCCCATGCCAGCCACTCCAGCCGTCGCGGCAGGCTCATTGCTATACCGGTTGGATAGTGATGCCCCGGCGTCAGGTAAACCAGCCGGGCGCGACCGGAGAAGGGGATCGCGCCGTTTTCATCCAGCGGCATCGCCCGGCAGTGCGCGCCTGCGGCAAGAAAGGCGTTACGTGCCCCCGGATAGCCAGGATCCTCCAGCCAGACTTCATCGTCCGGATCCAGCAGCAGCAGCGCCAGCAGCTGCAGCGCCTGCTGAGAACTGGTCAGGATGATGACCTGTTCCGGGCGACAGCGCATACCGCGTGACAGACTCAGATACTCCGAGACCGCCTCACGCAACGGCAGGTAGCCGAGCGGATCGCCGTAGCCCATTACGCGGCTGCCGAGCCGGCGCTGTACGCTGCTGCTGATGCGCCGCCACTGGGCGTGCGGGAAAGCCCGCAAATCGGGCGATCCGGCGGCAAACGCCGCAGGGAAGGGTGGATCCTGACAGCCGCCGGTCGCCAGCAGCTGCAGGCCACGCTGCGAGAAGTGCGGCGCCTGACGGGTTGATTGCGCTTCTGACGGCATAGCCAGCGTAATCGCGACGAAAGTACCGCGTCCGGTGTGGCGCTGCAGATAGCCCTCGCTCTCCAGCTGCGCGTAGGCCGCTTCCGTGGTGACGCGCGCGACTGAGAGCTCTGCGGCCAGCTGACGGCTGGAGGGCAGCTTCTCACCGTGGCGCAGCTGGCCGCTGATTATCGCCTGACGCAGAGCGCGGCAGAGGCGCTCGCGTCGTCCTCCCTGCACCTGCTGCTGAAAAAGCGCGATCAGTTCCTGATACATAATGGTCTTATCACTCTGACAGAAAGGGTCTCATGGCAGAGGCCAATTTGCCGTAAAGTAGGGGCAAATCGCAACAGGAGAAGAGTATGTCCGCTGTATTACACTATCCCGCCGCCCGTGCGGAAGAGAGTTACGCGTATCTGCAGCATAAGCTGCGCTATTATACCGATGCCTGGGATCTGGCAGAGGATCTGGCACGCGGCGAGGCTGCCATTGTTGTTTTTGATGCCCGCAGCCCTGAACACTATGCTGCAGGACATATCTGCGGCGCGCATTCGTTTCCCCACCGTACCATCAGCGCACACAGCACGGCGGCGCTCGATCGCAGCAAGGTCTATATCACCTACTGTGACGGCATTGGCTGCAATGGCTCAACCAAAGCGGCACTGAAACTGGCAGCGCTGGGATTTCAGGTTAAAGAGCTGATTGGCGGGCTGGATTTCTGGAAGCGCGACGGACATCTGCTGGCAGGGGGAACCGCCGCGGGAGAGTGGCCACAGCACGGTGCTGCGGCCGGGTGCGGCTGCTGACTCAGGCCAGCAGCCAGAGCAGAAACAGCACCACACCCACCGCGATGATCAGCGACAGCGCCGGGCGCTGCGCCAGCGGGCGCGGCAGAATCTCTGTAAACGGCGCCCATATAGGCTGTGGCTGGCGCGCACTGTCAGCCAGCGGCAGCGTATCACCGCGCTCAGCCCGGCGGCTGAAAAGCTGATTCAGCAGGTCCTGACACTGCGTCGCGGTCAGCACGGTTTGTGGCGTCGCCTGAAAACGCTGCTGGCTGTAATCCTGCAGCAGCTGCTGTTCATCACGGCTCAGCGGCTGCTTCAGCGAGCTTTCCAGCAGCTGCAGCGTGGGGGCGCTGTGCTGCCCCAGCGTCTGGCGCACCTGCAGATACTGCGTCAGCAGCGGAAAGTGCCGCGACGGCACCGGATCGCCGCTTTTAAGATTCACCAGTTTCAGCGCGTCGGTCAGCAGTTTTACCGGCGACTCGCCGGTTGTGGCCGCCAGCCGCGTCACCTGCTGGTTCAGCGCCTGCTGCTCCGCCGGCAGCAATGTCCGATCGGTACTGCGGCTCTGCTGCGGCTGCGGGATCGCCATCTGACCGTTCTGCAGCATGGTCAGAACCTGCCGCAGCTGATCCTGGCTCAGTGCACTTAACACCGTCTGATTAAACTGCTGGCGTATAAAGTCGCTTACCGCCTGACGGTTATTGCCCTGCGGCAGCTTATCCTGCAGCTGCTGAAGCAGCTGGCGCGTGGCGTGACTGTCCTGCACCTGGCTCAGACGACGGTTGAGGTGCTGTTCAGCGGCCGGAAAATGGCGCGACTGAAAGTCAGCATCGCTCTTCACGCCCACTTCGTGGCGTACGCCAGCCCACAGCTCAGGCGCTTTCAGGGTGCTGAGAGACATAATGCGTACAATAAGCCGTTCCAGCGTAGTGCGCTGCGCCGGAGAGAGAGGCTGTTCGCCGGCCGGACCACCGGGGCGAGCCGGGCCGGAAGCACCGGTAAGCGCAGAACGATCGCCCGCGGGCACACCGGGACCGCTGAGAGGTTGCATGGCGGAATCCTTGAAAAACGAGTCAGATCCGGGTGCGCCGGAAAAAGAGGCGCATATGATAGCAAAAGCCCCCGGGAAATCCACGGGGGCTGATATCAGAAAAGCAATAACATCCGGATTTATTCTGCTTCCGCCGCTCTGAAGCGGCTGCGCCGCCAGCGTTTCCAGACGAATGGCACAACCAGCACCGCGATGGCCAGCACCAGCAGCACTTTGCAGATCAGGCTCTCCCACAAAATCGGCAGATTACCGTTACTGATCGAGAGCGCACGACGCAGGTTCTGCTCCAGCATTTCACCCAGTACAAAGCCGAGGATCAGCGGCGACATCGGGAAATCCATCTTGCGCAGGATATAGCCGAAGATGCCCAGTCCCACCATCAGCAGCAGGTCAAACGTGGTGCTGTGTACCGCATACACGCCGACAGCGGAAATAGCAGCGATAGTTGGCACCAGAAACCAGAGCGGAATGGTCAGCATGCGGGCAAAGATATTGATCATCGGGATATTCATGATCAGCAGCATCACGTTGCCGATCAGCAGTGCGGCAATCAGGCCCCAGACAATGTCAGGCTGTTCGATAAACATCGCCGGGCCTGGCGTGATGTTATAGAGCGTCAGCGCGCCCACCATCACCGCCGTGGTGCCGGAACCCGGAATGCCCAGCGTCAGCATCGGAATAAATGAGCCACACGCCGAGGCATTATTTGCTGCTTCCGGTGCTGCCACGCCGCGAATATCCCCCTTGCCGAACTGGTCACTGCCGCTGATCTTCTTCTCCGTCATATAGGCGATAGCGCTGGCGATAGTGGCACCCGCACCCGGCAGCACGCCAACGAAAAAGCCCAGAAAGGAGGAGCGCAGCGTGGCGCCGGTTGCCTGGGCCGCTTCTTTCATATTGAACATCATGCGGCCGCTGGCGCGTGCGACTTTCTTGCCCCCGCTGGTGGACTCCAGCATCAGCAGAATTTCGCTGACCGAGAACAGGCCAATCACCACCACTACAAACTGAATGCCGTCGGAAAGGTGAATGCTGTCGAAGGTAAAACGATAAACACCGGTATTCGCATCGACGCCCACGGTAGCCATGCTCAGACCGATCAGGGCGGCCAGGAACGATTTCAGCGGGTTGTGGCTCATCATGCTGCCGAGGCAGGCGATGGCAAACACCATCAGGGCAAAATATTCCGCCGGACCAAATGCCAGCGACCAGTTTGCCAGAATCGGGGCAAACAGAATGATGCCGAGAATCGCGATGGTGGAGCCGACAAACGAGCTGACGGCGGAGATAGAGAGCGCTACGCCCGCTTTACCCTGCTGCGCCATCGGATAGCCATCCAGTGCGGTCATGATAGCACCTGCGTCACCCGGCACATTCAGCAGAATTGAAGAGATACGTCCGCCATATTCACAGCCGATATAGACAGTAGCCAGCAGGATCAGCGCTGATTCAGCCGGCAGGTGCAGAGCAAAGGCCAGCGGCATCAGGATCGCCACGCCGTTAATCGGGCCCAGCCCCGGCAGTAAGCCGACAATGGTGCCGATAAAGCAGCCGATCAGGGCGATCATCAGGTTCTCCGGCGTCATAGCGACGGCGAAGCCCTGCATCAGAAAAGACCAGGTATCCATTATTGACTCCTGTTAACTCAGCCAGCTGCCCATCGGCAGCGTTACGTCAAGCAGCCGGTCGAAGGCGTAAAACAGCGCCACGCCCATCACCACGCCAGAGATCGCCGCCGCCCACCAGCGCGCACCAAACAGCAGGCCGATACCCAAGGTCAGCAGGGTCGTGCAGAGCGGAAAGCCCAGATGTTCGAACTGCCAGCCATACGCCATCAGCAGAATGCACAGGACAATCAGTTTTTTAAACGTGGTGGCTGAGGGCCACTGTATGACATCAGGCTTGCGCAGCAGCATCATGACGGCGCAGATCGCCATCAGCCCGAGCAGCAGCAGCGGGAAAGGGCGCGGACCGACCGGCTCATAGCTATATTCACTCTGGATCTGCCAGCCGATAAACAGGCCGGCAATACAGAGCGCCAGCCAGATGGCGGCAAAAATACGATCGCTCATTATCGCCTCCGCTATTTCGCCAGCCCGAACGATTTCGCTTTTTCACGATAGTCAGCGACCTGTTTTTTCACGTAAGCATCCAGCTCGCTGCCAAACATGTTGAATTCAAACAGGCCACGCGCGTCGCGCTGCTGCTGAAACTCTTTGGTGGCAACCAGTTTTTTAAACGAATCTTCCCACCACTGGTACTCCGCATCGCTGACTTTAGGACCCAGGTAATAACCCCGGATCACCGGCCATTCAACGTTAAAGCCCTGCTCTTTAGCGGTGGGGATATCGGCCAGATTTCCCGGCAGACGTTTGTCGCTCATCACCGCCAGCACGCGCATTTTGCCGCCCTGCAGGTGTGGCACCATTTCACTCATATCACCGGATACCACCTGAATATGGTTGCCAAGCAGCGCGGTCACCGGCTCGCCGCCACCTTCAAAGGCGACATAGCGCATTTTGCGCGGATCGATACCGGCTTCACGCGCCAGCAGCGCGGTTTTCATCCAGTCCTGACTGCCGATGGAGGCGCCGGCGCCTACGACGACTTTATTAGGATCGTTTTTCATCGCCTCCATCAGCTCGCCCAGCGTTTTCCACGGTGCGTCGGCGCGTACCGCCACCATGCCGTAGTCAGTGCCGACGGCGGCCAGCCACTTCACGTCGTCCACGGAATAGCGGCCAAATTTGCCCTGTGACAGATTAAGCAGCGACCCGCCGGAGAAGGCTACCAGCGTACCCGCTTCGGCCGGGCGCTGCGCAATGATGGCGTTATAGGCCACTGCGCCGACGCCGCCTGGCATGTAGGTTACGCGCATGGGCGAGGTGAGCTGGCCGGTCTCCTGCATGGAGACCTGGATCAGCTTACAGGTCAGGTCAAAGCCGCCGCCGGGTTTGGCCGGGGCGATACACTCGGTGCGCTGTGGTACCTCTGCCAGCGCAGAGGTTACTGAAAAAGCCAGCAGGGATGAGGCGAGGACGAGAAGGCCTGTTTTTTTCATGGTTCGCTCCAGTCATTCTTCCAGATTGTGATTGCTACCGAACATTTTCGGTTGCTGAATTGTTAAAGGAGCAACCTTTCATTTACCTTTCAGCTATCAGCAAAAATGACAGGATGTGATATGCGTCTCTTACTGGTGGAAGACACCACTGAACTGGCCTCATGGCTGCAAAAGGCGCTCACGCAAAAAGGGTTTGCTGTCGACTGGGTCGCGGACGGGCTGGCCGCCGATCATATATTGCAAAGTGAGGACTACGCGCTGGTGGTGCTGGATGTGTCACTGCCACGGCTGGATGGCCTGGCAGTACTGGCCCGGCTGCGCAAACGCGGACAGAACGTGCCGGTGCTGCTGCTGACGGCACAAAGTACGCTGGCGCAGCGGGTACAGGGCTTAAACGGCGGTGCCGACGACTACCTGACCAAGCCGTTTGAGCTGGATGAGCTGGATGCGCGGCTGCGCGCGCTGCTGCGACGCAGCCACGGGCAGACGGCGCAGACGCAGCGGCTCGGACAGCTGGAACGCGATAGCGAAGGTTACTTCCTGCTGAACCAGAAGCCGCTGTCGCTGACGCCGCGCGAATCGAGCGTGCTCTCGACGCTGATGCAGCGGCCGGGGCGACCGGTATCGCGTCAGCACCTCTATGAGCAGACGTTTACCCTGGCCGATGACGCCAGCCCGGAGAGCATTGAGCTTTATGTGCATCGGGTGCGCAAAAAGCTCTCCGGCAGCGACGTGGTGATTGTGACCCTGCGCGGGCTCGGCTACAGCCTGGAGCAGCAGCCGTGCGACTGATGCACTCGCTGCGCGGTGAACTGCTGCTGTGGCTGGGCGTACCGCTGCTGCTGCTGTGGGCGCTCTCGGTCTATACCCATTATCAGAGCGCGCTGCAGGCAGCAAACCAGGCCTACGACCGTTCACTGCTGGCGTCAGCCCGTACCGTGGCGGAAAGGCTGGTGGTACGTCAGCGCCATCTGGAGGTTGATGTGCCCTGGGTAGTGCTGGACAGTTTTGAGCGTAATATGAACGACCAGCTCTTCTATCAGGTTATTTCCCCGCAGGGAAATACGCTCTCCGGCTATCCCGATCTGCCGCTGCTGCCGCGTAACGCGCCACTCTCTGATGCATACCCGGCGCTGGTGCATTTTTATGATGCGCATTACCGCAGGCAGCCGATTCGGGTGGCGGCGCTATGGCAGCCGGTGAATGAAGAGGGGGTAGAAGGCATGGCGCTGGTGCTGGTGGCGGAAACGCTGAACTCCCGGCACGCCTTTGCCGACAGTCTGCTGCGTACGGCGCTGATCAGCCAGAGTTTCCTGGTGCTGATCACGCTGCTGCTGGCGGGGATGCTGCTGCGCCGGGTGCTGCGGCCGCTGCGCCGGCTGTCGCGGATTATGCTGCGCCGTGCGCCAGGAGAGCTGACGCCCTTGCCGTCGCTGGTGCCCTGGTCAGAGCTGCAGCCGCTGATTGTGGCATTTAACCGGCATCTGGAGCGGCTGCGCGGGCTGCTGGCGCGGCAGGAGCGCTTCAGCGCCGATGTGTCGCACCAGCTGCGTACGCCGCTGACCATTCTGAAAACCCAGGTCAGCGTGGCGCTCAGCAGTGACGATCCGCAGCAGTGGCGTGAGAGCCTGCAGGGCATGCGCCACACGCTGAACGATACCGTAGAGCTGACTGACCGGCTGCTGCAGCTGGCGCAGATCAAGGCGCGCCACGGCGAAGATAAACCCTTTACCCGCGTTGATCTCAGTCAGATTGTGCAGCAGGCGTGCCTGAGCGGCTATACCGCCGCGCGGCACAAGCAGATTGATTTAGGTTTCGAGGGCGAAGAGGCGTGTCGCGTACAGGGAGACGCACTGCTGCTGGCTGAACTGTGCGCCAACCTGCTGGATAATGCGATTAAATATACGCCGGCGCAGGGAACGGTAACGGCGCGGCTGCAGAAACATCAGCTGGAGATTGAAGACAGCGGCCCCGGTATAGACGCTGCGCAGCAGCAGCAGGCGCTCCAGCCGTTTGCACGTCTCGATCCCAGCGGGCAGCCTGGTGCGGGTATCGGGCTGGCGCTGGTGAAAGATATCTGCGCCTGGCACGGCGCGCGGCTGCGTCTCGATCGCAGCCCGCAGCTGGGCGGACTGCGGGTCACCGTCAGCTTTCCCTGATGGCCGGCTGGCGCAGCGGCGTCTTCAGCCGCTGCGCCAGGATCACGCCGGTAAGCGTAATACCGCCGCCAATCCAGTGATAGCTGTGCAGCTGCTCATGCAGAAACAGCACCGCAATAAGCGCTGTAAATACCGGCACCACGTTCATAAAGATACTGGTGGTGCTGGCACCCAGCCGCTGCACGCCAAGGATCCACAAAAAGGGCGCCACGATCGAGGCAAACAGCCCGGCAAACAGCACCAGCGGCAGGTTCTGCTGCGTCAGCGCGACCTCCGGCGCGAGCAGAAAGCCCGGCAGCAGCAGCACAACACCGAAGAAAATCTGCACATAGAGGCTTTGCCAGGTGGGGAGCGGGATCGCCCAGCGTTTGGTCAGTACGCCATAGAGTGCATAAGAGGTGGAGGCCGCCAGCATCATGACTTCGCCATTGCCGGGTCGCTGCGCCAGCAGCTGGGCCGGATTGCCGGCGCTGACCAGCCAGACCAGCCCGATAAATGAGAGAATCCCGCCCAGCAGAATACCGCGCGTGGGAGCCAGACGCAGCACCAGCAGGCTGAGCAGAATCGTCAGCAGCGGAATGGTGGCCCCCAGTATGCCCATCATCACCGCCGACACGCTGTGTGCCGCATAGTAGGCAAGGCTCTGGTAGAGCACCATGCCAAGCAGCCCCAGCAGCAGCAGCTGACCGAGGTGACTTTTTATTGTGCGCCGGTGCCGCCATACGCCGGGCAGGCAGAACGGGGTCAGCACCAGCAGCGCCAGCAGCCAGCGATAAAAAGAGATCGCAGCAGGATCGATAGCGTCAGCCGAGAGTTTGCTGACAATGGTGTTGATCGACCAGATCAGCACCGCAATGAGCGGGAACAGCAGGTTCATAACAGGCTCCGTAAAAATGTGCCGCCAGCATACGTTTGACCGGTTTAAAACAGATAGTTAAAATCGGACAAAATTTGTTAATGACCGGACAGAATGACTATTCAGGTTGCCTATTGCCCGCCGGCTGACGCCCCGCGCATTTTTATGCGTTATGAGCAGACGCATGCGCGCACCGAATATCTGCCGCATCAGCATGCGTGGGGGCAGGCAATTTTTGTCACCCGTCATGTACTGGAGCTGGATATTGAAGGGGAACGTTTGCTGGCACCGGCTGAGATGCCGGTATGGATCCCCCCTGGCCAGCGTCACAGCAGCTATAACCACTGTCAGGCACAGTTTCGCACCCTGAATCTGGCGGCAGAACTCTGTAACGGCCTGCCGGATCGCCCCTGCCTGCTGACGGCAGATGCCATTACGCACGCCATTATGAATGAGTTTGCGCAGCGCGCGCTGGCGCAGCCGCAGAGCGAGGCGGAGTGGCGCCTGTGTGACGTGCTGCTGGATCGTCTGCGCCAGGCACCCGTGCATACCAGCTATCTGCCCGCCTCAGAGGATAAATTTCTTGCACCGGTGCTGCGTGCGCTGGAGGCAAATCCCGGCGATAACACCACGCTGGCGCAGTGGGCGCAGCGCGTGTTTACCACCGAACGCACGCTGGCGCGACGCTGTCAGCAGCAGCTGAAAATGTCCTTTAGCGAGTGGCGGCAGCGGCTGCGTTTCCTGCGCACGCTTGCGCTGCTGGAGCAGGGCATGAGCGTACAGGCTATCGCCCATGAACTCGGCTATAGCTCTGCCTCAGCGCTGATTGTCATGTTTCAGCAGCAGTCAGGCACCTCTCCGGAACGTTATCGCAGCCGGTTAGGCTAACCGGCGGCTTTGTGGCACACTAGCCGGCGTTCATTTCCCGCAGACAGGACTTCCGCCGTGAAAATTCTCGTTGATGAAAACATGCCCTATGCCCGTGAACTCTTCAGCCGTACCGGTGAGGTGGTTGCCGTACCGGGCCGTCCGCTGCCGGAAGCGGAACTGCGTGATGCCAGCGCGCTGATGGTGCGTTCAGTGACCCCGGTTAGCGCGGCGCTGCTGGCGGACACGCCGGTAAAATTTGTCGGTACCGCCACCGCGGGCACCGATCACGTGGATCAGGCCTCGCTACAGGCAGCCGGCATCGGCTTCTCTGCCGCACCAGGCTGCAACGCTATCGCCGTGGTGGAATATGTCTTCTCTGCGCTGCTGCTGCTGGCTGAACGTGACGGCTTTGCGCTGCGCGATCGCACCGTGGGCATCGTGGGCGTCGGTAACGTCGGCAGCCGTCTGCAGGCGCGCCTGGAAGCCTGGGGCGTTAAAACGCTGCTGTGCGATCCGCCCCGTGCCGATCGTGGCGATACCGGGCCGTTTCATACGCTGGAAACGCTGGTGGCACAGGCGGATATCCTGACTTTTCATACGCCGCTGAATAAAGAAGGGCGCTATAAAAGCTGGCACCTGGCGGATGCGGCGCTGCTGATGGCGCTGCGGCCCGATACCATTCTGATTAACGCCTGCCGCGGTCCGGTGGTTGACAACGCTGCGCTGCTGGAAGTGCTGAAAATGCGTGGCGATCTGCGCGTGGTACTGGATGTATGGGAGCCGGAACCCGATCTCAGTCTCGATTTACTGGCGCGCGTGGATATCGCCACCGCCCATATCGCAGGCTACACGCTGGAGGGCAAAGCGCGTGGCACGACGCAGGTCTTTGAAGCCTGGAGCGCGTTTATCGGCCAGCCGCAGCAGGTGGCGCTGGAGAGTCTGCTGCCGCCGCCGGAGTTCAGCAGCATCACGCTGCACGGTGAACTCGATCAGGCAACGCTGAAACGACTGGCACACCTGGTGTATGATGTGCGCCGCGACGACGCGCCGCTGCGTAAAGCAGCAGGCCAGCCGGGCGAGTTTGACCGGCTGCGCCGGCAGTATGAAGAGCGCCGTGAGTGGTCTTCGCTGCAGGTGATCTGCGACAACGCTGCCAGCGCCAGCATGCTGAAGCAGCTGGGCTTTCGCGTCAGCCTGCAGGGGCAGCCATCCTCTCTCCCGGAATGATGCGCCACGGCGCACAGCGGGAACGAATCTGAATTATGAGGCGGTATCATTACCGCCTTCTGTTTTTATGTCATTGTCTGGAGTAAACCAACATGTCTGACGGCTGGAATATTGCGCTACTGGGCGCAACAGGCGCCACAGGAAACGCTGTACTGGAACTGCTGGCGGAACGCCAGTTCCCGGTTGGTGAGATCCATCTGCTGGCAAGCGAAAACAGCGCGGGTGAAACACTGCGTTTTGCCGGCCGTTCGGTGCGCGTACAGGATGCGGCTGAGTTCGACTGGACCCAGGCGCAGCTGGCGTTTTTCACTGCCGGTCGCGAGGCGTCAGCCCGCTACGCAGAAGAGGCGGCGAGCCAGGGATGCCTGGTGATCGACAGCAGCGATCTGTTCGCGCTGGAGCCGGATGTGCCGCTGGTGGTACCGGATGTGAACCCGCAGGTACTGGCGGACTACCGTAACCGTAATATCATCAGCGTGGCAGATGCGCTGGTAAGCCAGCTGTTATGCGCCATCAAGCCACTGGTTGAAACCGCCGGGCTGAGCCGCATTCAGGTAACAAACCTGCTGTCGGTATCCAGCCAGGGCAAAGCTGCCGTGGATGGACTGGCAGGCGAGAGTGCGCGCCTGCTGAATGGCATTCCGCCTGACGAACACTATTTTGGCCGTCAGCTAGCATTTAACCTGCTGCCGCAGCAGGCGGACAGCAGCGGCAGCGTGGCAAGTGAACGTCGCGTCGTGGAGCAGGTGCGTAAAGTACTGCAGGATGAGGGACTGCCGATTGCCGTCAGCAGCGTGCAGGCGCCGGTGTTTTACGGCAATGCGCAAATCGTCTATCTGGAAAATCTGCGTCCGCTTTCTGCCGAAGAGGCGCGTGATGAACTGGCGCGTGCGGAAGATATCAGCCTGAGCGAAGAGGGGGATTACCCGACGCAGGTTGGTGATGCCTCCGGTAATGAAGTGCTGAGCATTGGCAGCCTGCGCAACGACTACGGCATTCCGGAGCTGCTGCAGTTCTGGTCGGTGGCGGATAACGTACGCTTTGGCGGCGCGCTGATGGCAGTGAAAACGGCGGAGAAGCTGGTGCAGGAGTATTTCTACTGATGCAGGCGGAGGCGACAACCCTGAAGCTGGCGCTGGGCATTGAGTATGACGGCAGCCGCTACTATGGCTGGCAGCGGCAAAATGAAGTACGCAGCGTGCAGGAGAAGCTGGAGAAAGCGCTGGCGAAAGTAGCGAACCATGACGTCAGCGTTTTTTGTGCCGGGCGTACCGACGCAGGCGTACACGGCACCGGTCAGGTAGTGCATTTTGAAACCACTTCACGGCGCGCTGACAGCGCCTGGACGCTGGGGGTCAATGCCAATCTGCCGGATGATATCGCCGTACGCTGGGTAAAAGCGGTGCCGGAGAGCTTTCACGCGCGCTTCAGCGCGACCGCGCGACGCTACCGCTATGTGATTTATAACCAGCGGCTGCGCCCGGCTATTCTCGGCAACGGGCTGACGCACTACTACCATCCGCTTGATGCAGAGAAGATGCAGCGTGCCGGCCAGCATCTGCTGGGCGAGAATGATTTTACCTCGTTTCGTGCTGTGCAGTGTCAGTCGCGCACGCCGTGGCGCAACGTGATGCATCTGAACGTGACGCGGCAGGGCGCGTTTGTCATTGTCGATATTAAAGCTAATGCTTTTGTGCACCATATGGTGCGTAACATCGTTGGCAGCCTGATAGAAGTCGGCAACGGCAATCAGCCGGAGAGCTGGATAGCAGATCTGCTGGCGGCGAAAGATCGCACGCTGGCAGCGGCAACCGCCAAAGCAGAAGGGTTATATCTGGTAGCGGTGGATTACCCATCGCATTTTGCGTTACCACAGCCTGCGCCGGGACCACTATTCCTCGCAGATTAATTTTTAACCATAGGGTGTCAGGGAGTTAGCTGGTATGGAGTTTATCCATTTTGTTGTCGATTTTATTCTGCACATTGATGTGCACCTGGCCGAACTGGTGGCGCAGTATGGCATCTGGATCTACGCCATCCTGTTCCTGATCCTGTTTTGCGAGACCGGCCTGGTGGTGACGCCATTTCTGCCGGGTGATTCGCTGCTGTTTGTGGCAGGCGCACTTGCTGCACTACCGGGCAACGATTTAAACGTGCATCTGATGGTCACGCTGCTGGTTATCGCCGCCATTCTCGGCGATGCGGTGAACTACACCATTGGCCGTCTGTTCGGTGAGAAACTCTTCAGTAATCCGCAATCAAAAATCTTCCGCCGCAGCTATCTTGATAAAACCCATGCGTTCTACGATCGTCACGGCGGCAAAACCATTATACTTGCGCGCTTTGTGCCAATCGTGCGAACCTTTGCCCCCTTCGTGGCGGGTATGGGGCACATGTCCTATCGCCACTTTGCGCTCTTCAACGTCACGGGCGCGCTGTTATGGGTGCTGCTGTTCTCCTATGCCGGCTATCTGTTTGGCGATCTGCCGGTGGTACAGGAGAATCTCAAACTGCTGATTGTCGGCATTATCGTGGTATCGGTACTGCCAGGCGTGATTGAAGTATGGCGCCATCGCCGTCAGGCGCGTCAGCAGAAATCGCAGTAAGCGCGCCACCATATTTTTATCCACAGCGTGAACAGGTTGTGGTTTAATGAGCGACATTTACGGCCTGCTGAAGGTGATTTCAGCAGTAACGAAAAGACTGGACCAGGTCAGCATTAAACAGAAAGGTCATCAATGAGCTGGATTGAACGCATACTGAATAAAAGCACCACGACGCCTACGCGCAAAGCCAGCATCCCGGAAGGGGTGTGGACCAAGTGCGACAGCTGTGGTCAGGTGCTCTACCGCGCCGAGCTGGAGCGCAACCTTGAGGTCTGCCCGAAGTGCGACCACCACATGCGTATGCATGCGCGCGAGCGTCTGCATAGCCTGATGGATGAAGGATCGATGGTTGAGCTGGGAAGCGAACTGGAGCCAAAAGATCTGCTCAAGTTTCGCGACTCCAAAAAGTATAAGGATCGTCTGGTAGCGGCCCAGAAAGACACCGGCGAAAAAGATGCGCTGATCGTCATGAAAGGCCAGCTGCACGGCATGCCGGTTGTTGCAGCAGCATTTGAGTTTGCCTTTATGGGCGGCTCAATGGGCTCGGTAGTGGGCGCACGCTTTGTGCGTGCCGTAGAGCAGGCGCTGGAAGATAACTGCCCGCTGATCTGCTTCTCTGCCAGCGGCGGAGCGCGTATGCAGGAAGCGCTGCAGTCACTGATGCAGATGGCAAAAACCAGCGCGGCGCTGGCGAAAATGCAGGAACGCGGTCTGCCTTATATCTCCGTGCTGACCGATCCGACCATGGGCGGCGTCTCTGCCAGCTTTGCGATGCTGGGCGATCTCAACGTGGCAGAACCAAAAGCGCTAATCGGTTTTGCCGGTCCACGCGTGATTGAGCAGACGGTACGTGAAAAGCTGCCGCCGGGCTTCCAGCGCAGTGAATTTCTGATTGAAAAAGGCGCGATCGACATGATCATCCGTCGTCCGGAAATGCGCTTTAAGCTGGCCAGCCTGCTGGCAAAAATGATGAACCTGCCGGCTCCGCAGCTGGATGGCGAACCGCCAGTGGTGGTGGAACCAGAAAGCAACGACGCCTGACAGGCAACCGAAAGGCGCAGCGATGCGCCTTTTTACTTTCACTCCGTACATCCCATTTTCAGTGAGCAGCTGTGCCGGTGCCTGCCTGTTGATAGCCATCAGCCGCGCGCAGGCCTCTCTTTCCGCCGCTGCGCTGAACGATGAGCTGTACCACGCAACAGACGGGACTCATGAACACGCATCAGCCTCCTCAGGGCACGTCGCCGCTGGCCACGTGGCTTCACTATCTTGAGCATCTTCACTCACAGGCGATTGAACTGGGTCTGGATCGTATTCAGCGCGTTGCCGCGCAGCTTGACCTGCTGAAACCTGCTCCCTTTATCTTCACCGTTGCCGGAACCAACGGCAAAGGCACCACCTGCCGCATGCTGGAAACGCTGCTGATGGCAGCAGGCTACCGCACAGGCGTTTACAGTTCGCCCCATCTGGTGCGCTACACCGAGCGCGTGCGCGTACAGGGCGCGGAGCTGCCAGAGGCGCAGCACAGCGCCAGCTTTGCTGAAATCGAAGCGGGGCGCGGTGATACCTCGCTGACCTATTTTGAATTTGGCACGCTCTCTGCGCTTAATCTGTTCCGCCAGGCGAACCTTGACGTGGTGATCCTCGAGGTCGGACTGGGTGGCCGTCTTGATGCCACCAACATTGTTGATACTGATGTCGCAGTGATCACCAGTATTGCACTCGATCACACAGACTGGCTCGGCCCCGACCGCGAGAGTATCGGGCGGGAAAAAGCAGGTATTTTCCGCGCCGGCAAACCTGCCATAGTAGGCGAAGCGGAGATGCCGGCAACCATCGCCGCCGTTGCCGCAGAAACCGGTGCCGTGCTGCACCAGATCAACCGCGACTGGCAGTGGCAGCGCTCTGATGATAGCTGGATGCTGCAGGATGCGCAGGGTGAACTGCGCGATCTGCCGCTGCCGCAGGTGCCGCTGCCGAACGCGGCCACGGCGCTGGCTGCGTTACGGGCGTCGGGTCTGCATGTCTCTGATGCCATCATCCGTACGCATCTGCCGCAGGCAATGCTGGCGGGCCGCTTTCAGACTGTCAGCCACGCGCCGCAGGTGATTCTGGATGTGGCGCACAATCCGCACGCGGCCGCCTGGCTGGCGTCGCGCCTGGCGGCGCTGCCCGCAGGCAAAAGCATTCATGCGGTAGCGGGTATGCTGCACGACAAAGATATCGCCGGTACGCTCGCAGCGCTGGCACCGCAGGTGACGCACTGGTATTGCGCGCCGCTGGCAGGCCCGCGTGGCGCATCGGCGGAAGAGCTGCTTGCACATCTGGAGCGCGGTACGGCGTATGCCAGCGTCGATGCGGCGTGGCAGGCAGCGCGTGCGCAGGCCAGCCGGGAGGATGTGATTCTGGTGTGTGGTTCGTTTCACACCGTAGCACAGGTTATGGAATTGATGGCAGCGGAGAACGGCAGTGGCGAGTAAGTTTCAAAATCGGTTAGTGGGCACGGTGATCCTGGTGGCGATTGGCGTCATTGTGCTGCCGGGCCTGCTGGACGGTAAGAAAAAGCATTACAAAGAAGAGTTTGCAGCGATTCCGCTGGTGCCGAAGCCTGACGATCAGCAGGATAGCGAAATGGTGCCGCCGGTTACGCAGCCGCTGCCGTCGCAGCCGCCGGAAGGTGCCGGCGCCGCACAGCAGTCAGCGGCCAGCCAGGCAGCACAAAATCCGGCCGTCAGCGGCAGCGCGCAGCCGGTGCAGAACAGCCAGCCAAGCGTCGTGACGCCACCGGCGGTGCATCAGCAGACGCCGCCCCGAACCCAGCAAAAACCCGCTGAACAGACGAAGCCTAAAACGGTGGAGCAGAGCAGGCCGAAGCCGGTGGAACAACCGAAGCCGAAGCCGGTGGAAACGCCGAAACCTGCAGAGCAGCCAAAAGCAGCGGAGCAGAGCAAGCCGGCAGAAACGCAGAAGCCAGCCAGCGCGCCAGCGGGGCAGGCGTATGTGGTGCAGCTTGGCGCACTGAAAAATGCGGCGAAAGTCGATGAGATTGTGGCGAAGCTGCGGCTCTCTGGCTATCGCGCCTTTACCGTGCCGTCATCACCGGTGCAGGGTCAGATTACCCGTATTTATGTCGGTCCTGACGCGTCCAAAGCGAAACTGCAGAGTTCGCTGAGCGAACTGCAGAGCGTTTCCGGTCTGGGCGGGGTGGTTAAACCCTATAGCGTGCACTGACAGGCTGATAAGCCACGCCGATAGCAGTAACAGGCGTGGCTTATTGCATTCAAAGTGGCAGTAAAAGTAGTAAATTAACTGTTAAATCAGCTAATTAAATATTGTTATTAGTCGCGGGCGAAGAAATTATTTTTCCTCGCCCTTTTTCATCACTGTGAACGGGAAAAGGCTACGCAAACGTTTTCTTTTTCTGTTAGAATGCGCCCCGAACTGGATGCAGGGGTGCGAAGCACTGTACTGGAAGCGTTCATGATCTGGATTGATTACGTCATTATTGCGGTAGTTGGTTTTTCGGCTCTGGTCAGCCTGATTCGCGGGTTTGTCCGGGAAGCCTTATCTCTTGTTACCTGGGGATGCGCGTTTTTTGTCGCCAGTCATTACTACGCCTACCTGGCAGTCTGGTTTACAGGTTTTAACGACGAACTGGTTCGCAACGGTATCGCAATTGCGGTGTTGTTCGTTGCCACCCTGATTGTGGGTGCCATCGTGAACTATGTGATCGGCTCGCTGGTTGAGAAAACCGGCTTGTCGGGAACCGACAGGGTGTTGGGGGTCTGTTTCGGGGCGTTGCGTGGCGTGCTGATTGTTTCCGCCATTCTTTTCTTCCTTGATACATTCACCGGCTTTTCGAAAAGCCCGGACTGGCAACAGTCTCAGCTCATTCCCCAGTTCAGTTATATCATCAGGTGGTTTTTTGATTACCTGAAAAGCACGTCCAGTTTTTTACCCCGGTGACACCATCGGGAGTGCGGCTAATGAGGAAATGACAATATGTGCGGTATTGTTGGTATCACCGGTTTTATGCCAGTAAACCAGTCGATCTATGACGCGTTAACGGTGCTGCAGCACCGCGGACAGGATGCCGCCGGCATTTGTACTATCGATGCGCTGAACTGCTTCCGTCTGCGCAAAGCAAATGGCCTGGTCAGCGACGTGTTTGAAGCGCGCCACATGCAGCGTTTGCAGGGCAATATCGGTATCGGCCACGTGCGTTACCCTACCGCTGGCAGCTCCAGCGCCTCTGAAGCGCAGCCGTTTTACGTTAACTCCCCTTACGGTATTACGCTGGCGCATAACGGCAATCTCACCAATGCGCACGAGCTGCGTAAACAGCTGTTTGAGACCGGACGCCGTCACGTTAACACCACCTCCGATTCAGAGATCCTGCTCAACATCTTTGCGCAGGAGCTGGATCGTTTTCAGCACTACCCACTGGATGCTGAGACCATTTTTGCAGCGGTAGCGGCAGTGCATCAGCAGGTGCGTGGCGCTTACGCCGTAGTGGCGATGATTATCGGTCACGGCATGGTGGCGTTTCGCGATCCCAACGGTATTCGCCCGCTGGTGCTCGGCAAGCGCGCTATGCAGGATGGCCGCACGGAGTATATGGTTGCCTCAGAGAGTGTGGCGCTGGATACGCTGGGATTTGAGTTCATTCGTGACGTTGCGCCAGGTGAAGCGGTGTATATCACCGAGCAGGGCCAGCTTTCGACCCGCCAGTGCGCTGAGGATCCGAAAAGCAATCCCTGCCTGTTTGAATACGTCTATTTTGCCCGCCCGGACTCTTTCCTGGATAAGATTTCCGTCTATAGCGCACGCGTGCGCATGGGCACCAAGCTCGGTGAAAAAATTGCCCGTGAGTGGGAAGATCTCGATATCGACGTAGTCATTCCAATTCCGGAAACCTCGACCGATACCGCGCTGGAAATTGCGCGCATTCTGAATAAGCCTTATCGGCAGGGGTTTGTGAAAAACCGCTATGTGGGCCGCACCTTTATTATGCCGGGCCAGCATCTGCGCCGCAGCGCCGTTCGCCGTAAACTCAACGCCAACCGTGCCGAGTTCCGCGATAAAAATGTGCTGCTGGTGGATGACTCCATCGTACGCGGTACGACCTCTGAACAGATTATTGAGATGGCGCGCGAGGCGGGAGCTAAACGGGTTTACCTTGCATCGGCCGCACCGGAGATCCGTTTTCCGAACGTCTATGGTATCGATATGCCCAGCGCTACTGAGCTGATTGCACACGGCCGTGAAGTGGAAGAGATCCGTCAGCTGATCAAGGCTGACGCGCTGATTTTCCAGGATCTGAACGATCTGATTGAGGCGGTACGCGAAGAGAATCCGGACATTGAACAGTTTGAGTGCTCTGTGTTCAACGGCGTCTATGTCACGAAGGATGTGGATCAGCAATACCTGGAATATCTGCAGTCACTGCGCAACGACGATGCCAAAGCACTGCAGCGGCAGAATGAAGTGGAAGGGCTGGAGATACATAACGAAGGCTGATTGGGCTTTTATCCGGCAGACAGACGGGGCAGGCGCAAGCCTGCCCCGTCTGTTTTGCGCTTTTTCACCGTGCGCCAGCGCATTTTTGCCTGGGGCAGGCTATCATTGCCGCTTCTGAACAGAGTAAGGCAGAGTTATGAAACGTCTCATCATTGGTCTTTCCGGCGCCAGCGGCGCGATCTACGGCGTGCGGCTGCTGCAGGTGCTGCAATCGGTGCCCGAAGTGGAAACCCATCTGGTGATGAGCCCGGCTGCGCGCCAGACGCTGGCGCTGGAAACCGACTACAGCGTGCGGGATGTACAGGCGCTTGCCAGCGTGGTGCATGACGTGCGGGATATCGGGGCAAGTATCTCTTCCGGCTCGTTTAAAACGCTGGGTATGGTGATCCTGCCGTGCTCAATGAAAACCCTCTCTGGCATTGTACACAGCTACAGTGACAGTCTGCTGACGCGCGCCGCGGATGTCGTGCTAAAAGAGCAGCGTCGTCTGGTGCTGTGCGTACGCGAAACGCCGCTGCACGTCGGGCATCTGCGCATGATGACCACGGCGGCTGAACTGGGTGCGATGATAATGCCGCCGGTGCCGGCGTTTTATCACCGGCCGCAGCGCATTGAGGATTTGGTTGACCAGACGGTGAATCGCGTCGTGGATCAGTTTGATATTACCCTGCCGGAAGATCTGTTTATGCGCTGGAATGGCGCATAAACGTGGAGCGCTGCACAATGGATGTGCAAATTCGCGGTGTTGATCACTCTTCGTGCATAATCTGCACTAAAAGTTAGCAAACTCGCTTTTTCTTCCGCATCCCGCTGTTATATTCCCTTCATAACGAATTGTCTGCGTCCTGTTACGACGCGCTCGTTAGCGCACCTGCATGCTGCATCGCCAGCTTTGAGACCTGGCATGAAAACTGCAATCTATTCAGCGCAAAACACACATCACACCACATAACAATAAGCACGTCACTTGAGGGTAAACTATGAAAAAGCGAGTTCTGGCTCTCTCCCTGCTGCTGGCAATGACCGGCACCGCCAGCGTTTTTGCCGCCGTACCGCAGTCGCTGCGCATCGGGACCGATCCCACTTACCCGCCGTTTGAGTCAAAAAATGCCCAGGGCCAGCTGGTAGGTTTTGATATCGACCTTGCCAATGAGATTTGCAAGCGTATCCAGACCAAATGTACCTATGTGGAAAGTGATTTCGATGCGCTCATCCCGTCGCTGAAAGCGAAAAAAATTGATGCCATTATCTCGTCGCTCTCTATCACCGAAAAGCGTCAGGAAGAGATTGGCTTCTCGGAAAAACTTTATGCGGCGAATGCCCGCCTGGTGGCGGCAAAAGGCTCTCCGCTGCAGCCAACGATTGACTCCCTGAAAGGCAAAAATATCGGTCTGCTGCAGGGCACCACGCAGGAAACCTACGCTAATCAATACTGGCGGCCAAAGGGCGTTACCGTGACACCGTATGCGAATCAGGATCTGGTTTATCAGGATCTGAACGCCGGTCGCATTGACGCCGCATTCCAGGATGAAGTGCAGGCGAGCGAAGGCTTCCTGAAGCAGCCGGTAGGCAAAAATTACGCCTTTGCCGGCCCGGCGGTTAAAGATGACAAAATCTTTGGTGTAGGCACCGGCATGGGGCTGCGCAAAGATGACAGCGATCTCAAAGCCGCCATCGACAAGGCGTTCAATGAGATGCGCAAAGATGGCACCTACGACAAAATTGCGAAAAAATATTTTGATTTCAACGTCTACGGTGACTGATTGACCTGTTTCCTGATACTGCGGGCAGAGTGACAGGAACCGGGGCCATAACTATTCACTCCGGGCGCTTACTTATGTAAACTCCCGGGGTTCATACGCTTGCCGCTATCCTTCCGTGATTCATATCCCTGGTCAGGACTGTCCGCTATTTACCGGGCAGCGTGTGTTATTTTCCTCTCACGACAGGATCGAAATCATGTTGTATGGCTATTCTGAAGTCATTCTCAAAGGCACGCTGGTGACGCTGGAGCTGGCACTGAGCGCCGTGCTGCTGGCGGTTATCCTTGGCCTGCTCGGAGCGGGTGCCAAACTGTCACGCAGCCGGCCGCTGGCAATCATCGCGGAAGGGTACACTACCCTGATCCGTGGCGTGCCGGATCTGGTGCTGATGCTGCTGATCTTTTACGGGCTGCAGATTGCGCTCAACGCGGTAACTGACGCGCTGGGCCTGACGCAGTTTGATATCGACCCGATGGTGGCCGGTATTATCACGCTCGGTTTTATCTATGGCGCATACTTTACTGAAACCTTTCGCGGCGCGTTTCTGGCGGTGCCAAAGGGGCAGATTGAAGCGGCCACCGCATTTGGTTTTACCGGCTCCCAGACGTTCCGGCGCATTCTGTTTCCGGCCATGATGCGTTTCGCGCTGCCCGGTATCGGAAACAACTGGCAGGTGATCCTCAAGGCGACCGCACTGGTGTCACTGCTGGGGCTGGAGGATGTGGTTAAAGCGACGCAGCTGGCGGGCAAGAGTACCTGGCAGCCGTTCTATTTCGCCATTGTGGCAGGGGTGATCTATCTGGTGTTTACCACGCTGTCCAATGGCGTGCTGTGGTGGCTTGAGCGCCGCTACTCGGTCGGGGTAAAAAGGGCAGAATTATGATTGAAATTATTCAGGAATACTGGAAACAACTGCTCTGGACCGATGGTTATCGCTTCACCGGTGTGGCCATCACGCTGTGGCTTCTTATCCTTTCTGTGGTCATCGGCGGCTGCCTGGCCGTGATCCTGGCCATCGCCCGCGTCTCGCCCAACCGGTTTATCTCAACACCGGTCTGGCTGTTTACCTATGTGTTTCGCGGCACGCCGCTCTATGTACAGCTGCTGGTGTTCTATTCCGGCATGTATACGCTGGAAGTAGTAAAAGGTTCTGAGCTGCTGAATGCGTTTTTCCGCAGCGGGCTGAACTGTACGCTGCTGGCGTTTACGCTGAATACCTGTGCTTACACCACTGAAATTTTTGCGGGCGCTATCCGCGCCGTGCCACACGGTGAAATTGAAGCCGCGCGCGCCTATGGTTTTTCGACCGTAAAGCTTTACCGCTGCATTATTCTGCCGTCAGCGCTGCGTACCGCGCTGCCTGCATACAGCAATGAAGTGATCCTGATGCTGCACTCTACCGCGCTGGCGTTTACCGCGACCGTGCCGGATTTGCTGAAAATCGCGCGCGATATCAACTCGGCCACTTATCAGCCGTTTACCGCGTTTGGGCTCGCTGCCGTGCTCTATCTGATTATCTCTTATGTGCTGATTAGCCTGTTCCGCCTTGCGGAGCGCCGCTTTCTGGCACATGTGAAACCCTCTTCGTCGCACTGAGTATCACTATGGCTGAAAATAAATTACAGGTTGCCGAACTGCACAAGCGTTACGGTGAACACGAAGTTCTGAAAGGCGTATCACTGCGGGCCAATGCCGGCGATGTGATCAGCATTATTGGCTCATCCGGCTCCGGGAAAAGTACCTTTTTACGCTGTATTAACTTCCTCGAAAAACCGAGCGAAGGTGCTATAGCCGTTAATAATGAACAGATTGCGCTGGTGCGTGATACCGACGGCCAGCTGAAAGTGGCGAATAAAGAGCAGCTGCGCTCGCTGCGCACGCGCCTCACCATGGTGTTTCAGCACTTCAATCTCTGGAGCCATATGACGGTGCTGGATAACGTGACTGAAGCGCCCATTCAGGTGCTGGGTCTGAGCAAGGCGGAAGCGCGCGAGCGGGCGATCAAGTATCTGGATAAAGTCGGGATTGATGCGCGCGCGCGGGCAAAGTATCCGGTACACCTCTCTGGCGGCCAGCAGCAGCGCGTCTCGATTGCCCGCGCGCTGGCAATGGAACCGGAAGTGCTGCTGTTTGATGAACCAACTTCAGCGCTCGACCCCGAGCTGGTAGGCGAAGTCCTGCGTATTATGCAGAAGCTGGCAGAAGAGGGGAAAACCATGGTGGTGGTCACGCATGAGATGGAGTTTGCCCGCCACGTTTCGAACCATGTGATTTTTCTGCATCAGGGAAAAATTGAGGAAGAGGGGACGCCTGATGAGCTGTTTGGCAATCCAAAGAGTCCGCGTCTGCAGCAGTTCCTGAAAGGCTCACTGAAATAGCCTGAAGCGGCGGGAGCGCAGGCTCCCGCATTAATCAGCCCGCGACATCCTGCAGCGCCTGCTGTAAATCGTACCAGCGAAAGGTAAAACCTGACGCCTCCAGCCGTTTAGGCAGCACATGCTGTCCGCCCAGCACCAGCACCGCCGACTCCCCCATCATCAGCTTAATCGCGGCCGCCGGCGTACGCATAAAGGCGGGCCGGTGCATTACCTGCCCCAGCGTGGCGGCAAACTGTTCGTTACGTACCGGATAGGGAGCAACCATATTAAACGGACCGCGCAGTGCCTGATGATCCATCAGCCAGATAATGGCATCAATCATGTCATCAATGTGGATCCACGGCAGATACTGCTTGCCGCTGCCAATCGGCCCGCCCACGCCAAGGCGGAAGGGCAGCTTCATCTTCTCCAGCGCGCCGCCCTGACGCGCCAGCACCACGCCGGTGCGCAGCAGGCAGACCCGGGTCTGATCGCTCTCTGCGTTGAGCGCCAGCTGCTCCCAGCGCGCGCACAGCGTATGGGTAAACTCATCCTGGCCGGGATCCTCTTCGGTCACGATGACCTCGCCGCTGTCGCCATAAAAACCCGTGGCGGAACCGGAGATGAGAAACGCAGGAGGCGTACTGCTGGCATGAATCAGTGAAACCAGCTGTTCGGTGATTTGCCAGCGGCTTTCGCACAGCTGCTGCTTCTGACTGGCGCTCCAGCGCTTGTCGGCGATGGGTTCGCCAGCCAGATTAATCACGCCTTCTATGCCATTAAGGTCGGACTGCTGATTAAGCCCTGACCAGAGCCTGACGCGCTCATCCAGGTGTTCCCGCGCTGCGGCCACATCACGCGTCACCACATTCACCTGATGCCCGAGCTGCAGCAGCCGCGGGATCAGGTGACGGCCAATTAATCCGGTGCCGCCGGTAATCAGTAATTGCATCGTGAGCCTCCCTGTAAATGATTATCTGCTCAGCATTGAGCATAGAAGAGAAGCGGAGAGTGAGTGTGACAGCGCCTGCAGCGTAATGGAAAAAGTGGTATTGCGGCTGCCGGCGAGGCAAAGATCCGACCAGCAGATTATTGCCTTAAGATGAAAAAGTCGGTAAAGATGTGGCACCCCTGTTGCTCATGCTGAGGCTGCCGGAGTCGGGCAAAGCACGCTAAGCGCTTGCGACAGTGATAAGAACGCTTTACCTTACGCGCATTCTGATAAAGCAATAAAAAAACGACGCGTGCCGCGCACGCTGAAACGTCAAAAGGGTTACGGATGGTGGATCAAACGGCAGACGACGCTATTGAGTGGGTCGATATCGTCAGCGAAGAGAACGAAGTGATTGCGCAGGCCAGCCGGGCACAGATGCGGGCACAGTGTCTGCGCCATCGCGCCACCTATATCGTGGTACATGATGGTATGGGCAAGATCCTGGTACAGCGTCGCACAGAGACTAAAGATTTCATGCCGGGCATGCTGGATGCCACCGCGGGCGGCGTCGTCCAGAGCGGAGAAGAGATGCTCGAATCTGCACGACGCGAAGCGGAAGAGGAGCTGGGGATCGCGGCGGTGCCGTTTGCTGAACACGGTAAGTTCTACTTTGAAGATCAGCACTGTCGCGTCTGGGGCGGGCTGTTCAGCTGTGTTTCCCACGGGCCGTTTGCGATGCAGGAGAGCGAAGTCGATGAGATTTTCTGGATGACGCCGGAAGAGATCACCGCGCGCTGCGATGAGTTCACCGACGATTCCCTGAAAGCGCTGTCGCTGTGGCTGAGCCGCAACAGTGATGCAGCACGCAGCAAGCAAAACAGCGAAAGCTGACGGCTGCATCTGCGACAGGCGAAAAAAAGCATGCGCCAGGCGCATGCTTTTTTTATACCTGAGCAGCGAAGGGGGAGATTACCCTTCCGCCTGCTGCGACTGAATCGCCGTCAGGGCGATGGTATACACGATATCATCCACCAGCGCACCGCGTGACAGGTCATTGACCGGTTTACGCATGCCCTGCAGCATCGGGCCGATAGAGATCAGATCGGCAGAGCGCTGCACCGCTTTGTACGTAGTGTTACCGGTATTGAGATCCGGGAAAATAAACACCGTGGCGCGTCCGGCAACCGCCGAATTGGGCGCTTTAGACCTGGCGACATCTTCCATAATGGCCGCGTCATATTGCAGCGGACCATCGATGACCAGATCGGGGCGCTTTTCCTGCGCAATACGGGTGGCTTCACGTACTTTTTCGACATCGCTGCCCGCACCGGAGTTGCCGGTTGAGTAAGAGATCATCGCTACGCGCGGATCGATACCAAAGGCGCTGGCGGAATCTGCAGACTGAATGGCGATTTCGGCCAGCTGTTCCGGGTTCGGATCCGGGTTGATGGCGCAGTCGCCATAAACCAGTACCTGTTCCGGCAGCAGCATAAAGAACACGGATGAAACCAGCGAGCTGCCGGGCGCGGTTTTGATCAGCTGCAGCGGCGGACGAATAGTATTGGCCGTGGTATGCACCGCACCGGAGACCAGACCGTCCACTTCTCCGCTCTCCAGCATCATGGTGCCCAGCACCACATTGTCTTCCAGCTGCTCTTCCGCTACGACTTCCGTCATGCCTTTGCTTTTACGCAGCTCAACCAGGCGCGGCACATAGTTTCCGCGCACCACTTCCGGATCGACAATTTCAATGCCGGTGCCCAGCTCTACGCCCTGAGCTGCAGCCACGCGCTGGATCTCATCCGGATTTCCCAGCAGTACGCAGGTGGCGATGCCGCGTTCGGCACAGATTGCCGCGGCTTTGACTGTGCGCGGTTCATCTCCTTCCGGCAGTACAATACGTTTGCCCGCTTTGCGTGCAAGTTCGGTGAGCTGATAGCGGAAAGCAGGAGGCGACAGGCGACGACTGCGCTCGGAAGTGGCGGTCAGCGACTCAACCCAGTCGGCGTTGATAAAGCCGGCAACATACTCCTGCACTTTTTCAATACGCTGCGTATCATCAGCGGGTACTTCCAGGTTAAAGCTCTGCAGGCTCAGCGAAGTTTGCCAGGTGTTGGTTTTCACCATGAATACCGGCAGACCAGTCTGGAAAGCGCGTTCACACAGGCGGGCAATAGGCGCTTCAATCTGATAGCCACCGGTCAGCAGAATGGCACCAATTTCAATCCCGTTCATCGCTGCCAGACAGGCGGCAACCAGCACATCAGGGCGATCGGCTGAGGTTACCAGGAGCGAGCCGGGACGAAAATGCTCCAGCATGTGCGGGATGCTGCGTGCGCAGAAGGTCACGGACTTAACGCGACGCGTCTCGATTTCACCTTCGTTGATGATATCCGCATTGAGGTGGCGACACATATCAATGGCGCGTGTGGCGATCAGGTCAAAGCTCCACGGCACACAGCCCAGTACCGGCAACGGGCTGTTAGCAAACAGCTGTTTCGGGTCGATGTTGGCTACGCTGGCTTTAGAGGAGTCATCAAAAATCTCTGACAGATCGGGACGGGTACGACCCTGCTCATCAACCGGGGCATTCAGCTTGTTGATGATAACGCCTGTGATGTTTTTGTTTTTACTGCCGCCAAAGCTGCTCTGGCTTAGCTCAATACGCTCTTTTAACTGAGCCGGCGAGTCATTGCCCAGCGCCATCACAAAAACAATCTCTGCGTTCAGCGTTTTGGCGATCTCGTAGTTGAGCGCCGAAGCGAACTGATGCTTACGTGTCGGCACCAGACCTTCGACCAGCACCACCTCTGCTTCTCTGGCCGTGGCGTGGTAGTTGGCAATGATCTCTTCCATCAGTACATCCTGCTGGTTTGAACCCAGCAGTGACTCAACGCGTGACATCTGCAGCGGTTCAGCGGCAGGAATAGCGGAGTTCTTACGAATAATGGTGGTCGTCTGGTCCGGTCTGTCACCACCGGCGCGCGGCTGAGCAATGGGCTTGAAAACACTCAGGCGCACGCCTTTGCGTTCCATTGCGCGGATCACGCCAAGGCTGACGCTGGTCAGGCCGACGCTGGTGCCGGTGGGGATAAGCATAATTGTACGTGACACGTTAAAAACCTCGCGGTGTTACAGGGTGTCAAAATCGCTCCGTCAGCCTGAGCTGACGGAGAAGAAAGGGATCAGGCCGTCAGACGCGCGGCATCCTGCGCAATCACCAGCTCTTCATTAGTCGGGATGACGAGTGCAGGGCGGGTGCCGTCTTTATTAATAAAGCCGGATTTGCCAAAGCGGGCAGCCAGATTGCGCTCGTGATCAAGGTCAAAGCCCAGCAGACCCAGTTTGCCCAGGGCCAGTTCGCGTACCAGAGCAGCATTTTCGCCAATACCGCCGGTAAAGATAACTGCATCCAGGCGACCATCCATTAGCGCCGTATAGCTGCCGATATATTTGGCCAGGCGATGGCAGAAAACATCCATCGCACGCTTTGCATCATCTTTAGTCGCATAGTTATCTTCAACGTAGCGGCAGTCGCTGGTTACTTCCGTCAGACCCAGCAGCCCTGACTCTTTGGTCAGCAGCTTGTTGATCGCATCAACGCTCATACCCAGTGCATCGTGCAGGAAGAAAACAATGGCCGGATCAATGTCACCGCTGCGGGTGCCCATGACTAAACCTTCAAGTGGCGTCAGGCCCATAGAAGTATCAACACACTGGCCGTTGCGAATAGCCGAAACAGAGCCGCCATTGCCAAGATGGCAGGTAATGATATTCAGCTCGCTGACTGGCTTGTTCAGCAGTTTTGCCGCTTCCTGCGTAACATAGTAGTGGCTGGTGCCGTGAGCACCGTAGCGGCGTACGCCATGTTCGCGATAGAGATGATAAGGCAGCGCATAGAGATAAGACTCTTCAGGCATTGTCTGATGGAAAGCCGTATCGAAAACCGCCACATTCTTATCTGAGAGATGCGGAAAGTTTTTCATCGCTTCATCAATGCCGATCAGATGGGCCGGATTATGCAGCGGGGCAAATGACGAGGCATCTTTAATCCCCTGAATCACCGCTTCGTCGATAATGACGGACCGGGTCAGCCGCTCACCACCATGTACGATACGGTGACCGATTGCAGCGATTTGTGCCGAAAGCTCTGGTTTTTGTGCCAGAATAGAGTTAACGATGAAGTTCAGTGCCTCGCTGTGGGCTGCGCCCGCACCCAGTGGGGCTTCCTGCTTACTGCCTTCCAGCTTCCATTTAATACGTGCTTCCGGCAGGTGGAAACATTCAGCCAGCCCCGACAGGTACTCATCGCCGGTAGCTGGATTGAGGATAGCAAATTTGAGAGAAGAACTGCCGCAGTTCAGAACCAGTACTAACTTCGTCGACATGGAAGTACCTATTTGTTAAATAGTGGCTAAAAATAACGCAATCAGACTAACAGCGTAGCCCATGAAAGCGGGGCGATTTATGATTAACATCATGCGCCAGCTAAAAAGAAAACGACACGCAAAAAAATTTCGTTAATTTTACGCGATTTTTTGAAAGCGCTGTAGCAATACCTGGCTCTGGCTGTGCTTTAATCAGGCGGCAGCTTCCGGTAATGTTACTGAAAACGGCGTCAGAATACCCACTGTCACCTGCAAAAACAAAATGTTTTGAAGGATGTCACGTAAAGTTGTGTAGTTATAAATTTTTTTTAAATAATGCAGTATTAGTTGAGGTGCATAATGGCGAATGACGCAGGCAATCCGGGCTGGTTCGGCTTATTCCAGCGCGGGCAACACTACATGAAAACCTGGCCTGCGGATAAACGTCTGGCACCCGTGTTTCCGGAAAACCGGGTCGTTACGGCGACCCGTTTTGCCATCCGTTTTATGCCGCCGCTGGCCATATTTACCCTGACGTGGCAGATTGCATTAGGCGGGCAGCTGGGGCCGGCAATTGCTACTGCCCTGTTTGCCTGCAGCCTGCCGATGCAGGGACTATGGTGGCTGGGCAAACGAGCCGGTACACCGCTACCGCCTGCGCTGCTGCAGTGGTTCAATGAAGTCCGCAGCAAACTGGAAGAGGCGGGGCAGGCGATTGCACCGGTAGAGGGAAAACCCACTTATCAGGCGCTGGCAGATGTGCTGAAACGTGCGTTCAGACAGCTCGATCGCACTTTTCTGGATGACCTTTAATGTTGTAAAACCGGACAAGGAGCAGCAGGTGAATTTCAAAGGATTTCTGTTTGACCTGGATGGCACGCTGGTGGATTCGCTGCCGGCAGTGAATCGCTGCTGGACGCAGTGGGGCGAACGCCATGCAATCGCCGCTGATGCGGTACTGAATTACATTCACGGCAAACCCGCTATCGACTCTCTGCGTCATTTTATGCAGGGAGAGAGTGAGGCAGCCATTCAGGCAGAATTTCACTGGCTGGAACAACAGGAAGCCACTGATACGCAGGGTGTACAGGAGATAGCCGGCGCCCGTGCGCTGCTAATGCAGCTCAATGAGCAGAATATCCCCTGGGCGATTGTTACTTCCGGTTCTGTGCCGGTTGCACATGCCCGGCATCGCGCTGCTGGACTTCCCCTGCCGGCCGTGTTTATAACAGCCAATGACATCCGGCGCGGTAAGCCCGATCCGGAGCCCTATTTGCTGGGCGCAGAGCGTCTGGGCCTGCACCCGTCTGAATGTGTGGTGGTGGAGGATGCGCCCGCAGGTATTGCAGCAGGCCTTGCCGCGGGCAGTGCAGTCATTGCTGTTAATCCGGCGGCGGACACGCCCGGTCTGAGCCAGGTGCTGTTTAATGTACCTGACCTGCGTACGTTAAACATTACGCAGAACGGTACCGGAACTTTTACGCTGAGCCTGCGCGCCTGAACCCTGCCCGCTCGCTCAGAGCGGGGTGTCCTGTGAAATCTCATCCAGTGACAGGTTAAAACTCGGAACGAACACCTCCATAAAATAGTCCATTTCCGGTGAGCGCCGTTCGGTCAGGGTTTTCTCCAGCCGCGTCTTAGCCAGTGAAAATTCATGGTTACCCGCGGAAAGCTCTTCAAGGCATTTCAGGTAGGCGCAGAGCGCGTCTGCCTGCTTAACCACAGCCTGTTCAGCAGCACTATAGTGGTGTTCATCGATCAGCGGACGGTATGCTTCCTGCAGTTCCGGCGGCAGCATCTCAATCAGCTTTTGCTGCGCAATCTTCTCAATTTTTTTGTATTCATGCGCAATTTGCGCGTTGTAATACTTTACCGGCGTCGGCAGATCGCCGGTCAGCACTTCACTGGCATCATGGTAGAGCGCCAGCATCGCAATACGATCGGGATTGAGTTCACCCGCAAATTTCAGATTTTTGATCACGGCCAGCGCATGCGCCACCATAGCGACCTGCAGGCTGTGTTCAGAGACGTTTTCCGTGCGCACGTTGCGCATCAGCGGCCAGCGATTGATGAGTTTCAGGCGGGAGAGGTGAGCGAAAAAGTGGCTTTGAGTCATTACAGCATCCTGTCAGCACAACGGGGAGGAAACCCCTCCCCGGAATGCATACAGTATATACCTGACTGCAGCCAGGTAAATGACAGGTTAATGGCCTGACAGGCTGCAGCAGACGATGACTTACTGCCGATAGCCCTGCAGAAAACGGCCAAATTTGCCGATCGCCATTTCCAGATCGTCTACCCGGGGTAGTGTGACAATACGCACGTGATCCGGATGAGGCCAGTTGAACGCAGAACCCTGTACCAGCAGTACTTTTTCCTGCAGCAGAAAGTCGAGTACCATTTTCTGATCGTCATAAATATTAAATTTCTTCGGATCAATACGCGGGAACATGTAAAGCGCGCCCTGCGGTTTAACGCAGCTTACGCCGGGAATGTCGTTAATCAACTCCCAGGCACGCTGACGTTGCTCGTAGAGCCGCCCGCCAGGAGCGATAAACTCACTGATACTCTGGTAGCCTCCCAGCGCTGTCTGAATCGCATGCTGAGCGGGTACGTTGGCACACAGGCGCATAGAGGCAAGCATTTCCAGGCCTTCAATATAGCCTTTTGCGTGTTTTTTCGGCCCGTTTAATACCATCCATCCCTGACGGAAACCGGCTACGCGATAGGTCTTGGATAAACCGTTAAAGGTTACCGTCAGTAGATCGGGGGCCAGCGCCGCGATCGAATGATGTTGGGCATCGTCATAGAGGATCTTGTCGTAAATTTCGTCAGCAAAGATGATCAGGTTATGCTGACGCGCAATTTCCACAACCTCCATGAGCAGCTCTTTACTGTAAACCGCGCCGGTGGGGTTATTGGGGTTAATAATCACAATGCCGCGCGTGCGCGGTGTGATTTTGCTGCGGATATCATCCAGATCCGGAAACCAGCCCGCCGACTCATCGCAGCGATAATGTACTGCTTTACCACTGGAGAGCGAAACGGCTGCCGTCCACAGCGGATAATCCGGTGCCGGCACCAGCATTTCATCGCCGCTATTGAGCAGCGCCTGCATCGCCTGCACGATCAGCTCTGATACGCCATTACCGATATAGATATCTTCAACGGTAACATCGCGCATATCACGCGCCTGATAGTGCTGCATGATGGCTTTACGAGCAGAGTAAAGCCCCTTTGAATCGCAGTAGCCCTGCGCACCCGGCAGGTTACGTATAACATCGACCAGAATTTCATCGGGTGCTTCAAAACCAAATGGCGCAGGGTTACCAATATTAAGTTTGAGAACCTTATTGCCTTCTTCTTCGAGTCGCTTTGCTTCTTTTAGTACCGGTCCGCGAATGTCGTAACAGACATTTTCCAGCTTACCGGATTTATCAATTTGGAAATTCATCGTTGCCGCCTTTTCGGGCAGAGTCCTTTAACCCGCCACCCAGTTAAAACCAGCCCAATTTACTCTTCTCGTGATAACAAAAGAAGGGCGGCAGTGGCTTTTGGCGTGATTGAGACAGATTCACGGCCAGAGTAGTTTAATTAAGGCGGTATATCGATTAGATTGGTTTTTATGACTGCTTGTGCTTTATTTAAAAGACTATTATGTCGGAAGATGGCAGTGTGGTTTGCTTCTGGCCGCGGCGCTATCGGCAAATCTGTCATAAGAACAATGAGGGATGCTTTCTATGCTAATGATTAGCTGCGCAATGAAACAGTTAAGCGTATCTTGCTAAATGATGATGTTTTATTCAATGGGTGTTAACCCATGCATGGCGCAGCGGCAATATCTGCATTCTTATGCGAAGACTTAGCATAGAAATTGCGCAGGTAACCGTGCTTGCGAGTGCAACACTGGCGGGTAAAGAGCGTTTTTTATATAACTTTTTTGCTCCAAATAAGTTTACAAACCACATGGTCAAAATTTGACCCTGGTGTTGCCGGAGGGGTTAAAAGGGCTTATTGAGCAAAAAACATGATGTTTTGCACGAAAACATTTCCATTTAAAGCGTAAAAATGATTAAGTATAATTTATTATTCGAAGCACTTTACCGCTTCGTATCGACATAACAATGTGTTATCTCTTTTTTTGCTCTGCAACCTTTTATGCAGGCAACCAGGCAACTACACAGCTTCCAGCACCGGTACGACTCTTGTCTTTGGCCCTGAAGTTGTTCTGTCTCTGATGACGCCGCCTCTCTGTTAACAGAGAACGTACGCTCGTCATTACCCGCCTGAACTCGGTTTCAGGACAATCTCTTATGGAGGTTGTCAGTAAGTACCATTGTCACTTATCTCTTTGATTTTGTGGCAATACACCAGGGTAGTAGTTCTAAAAATCTTATAAAGTGAAGAAAAAAATCATGACTAATGCAAATCGTCCGATACTGAATCTCGACCTCGATCTGCTGCGTACATTTGTTGCTGTTGCTGACCTGAATACGTTTGCGGCGGCGGCGGCAGCTGTGTGCAGAACCCAGTCAGCGGTAAGCCAGCAGATGCAACGTCTGGAGCAACTGGTCGGTAAAGAGCTGTTTGCCCGACATGGACGTAACAAACTTCTGACGGAGCACGGTATTCAGCTACTTGGCTATGCCAGGAAAATTCTGCGTTTTAACGATGAAGCCTGCACCTCCCTGATGTACAGCAATATTCAGGGTGTATTGACTATCGGTGCCTCTGATGACACATCAGATACCATTCTGCCTTTCCTGCTGAACCGGGTAACGTCAGTCTATCCAAAGCTCGCTATTGATGTACGCGTCAAACGTAACCCGTTTATGATGGAAATGCTGAACCAGGGCGAAGTTGATCTGGTTGTGACAACGTCCAGCCCGGGTAACTTTACGCATCAGGTGCTGCGTACTTCTCCAACGCTCTGGTACTGTGCCGCTGATTATATTTTCCAGCGCGGCGAAGCGATTCCTCTGGTATTGCTGGATGAACCAAGCCCGTATCGCGATATGGCTATAGATCATCTGAATGAAGCCGGCATTCCATGGCGTATCTCTTATGTGGCTTCAACACTGGCAGCAGTGCGCGCGGCCGTTAAAGCAGGTCTGGGCGTGACGGCTCGTCCGGTTGAAATGATGAGCCCTGAACTGCGCGTGATGGGGGCAGCAGAGGGTTTACCTGTGTTGCCTGATACGCAATATCTGCTGTGTCGTAATGCTGACAGCGACAATGAGCTGGCACTGGCCATTTTTAATGCCATGCAATCGACTAACGATCCTTACAATCTCAGCGCAAATCCGGATAGCTCACTGCTGCTGGATGATGAAGAGTAAGTACGACTGACAGCAGTAATGCACCTCTTACGCGCGGTATAAACGCGCTATAAAAAAGCCTTAGTCGGCATCACAGCGACTAAGGCTTTTTTTTATCCATTAACCTGACATAAGCCCGCGTTTTTGTGGCCGATAATTATCAGGCTTTCCGAAAAGCAATCAGTTGTTTCAACTTCAACTATTTTGGAAATTTTTTATCAAAAAATGCCTTCTTTGCTACGGGAGAATGCGACGTATGCGCTGCTTTTTACAGCAAAAAGCGCAGAAGTGTGCTCTGGATCAAAAAAATAACCCTGTCAGGGAGAGGGAAATCTGCGTAAGACCTGTCAAAATGTGAGTGTTAAACGCACGATCCATGCATGCAAAACCCCGCTACACTGAAATTAACCGCACAAACTGAAGCGATTTAGCTGGCGCTGATGAGGGTATATGTTAATAATATGATGCGGGTGTAAAATAATGTTTGGATACTTTTGTCAAAGTTGACAAAAGGTTATAGAAAGGAGTAAAAAACCCCATAAAATTGCTGCCTAATCATGAAAGACGGCAACGTTTATAAGGTTTTTATCCTTCCCTTGAATCGATGTGGTGTGTTTGCTGCAACCGTGCAGGATGCCATCGCCACTTTTGATGAGTAAGCAAAGCGTATGTCAACAACCACCGAAGTCATCGCTCATCACTGGGCGTTTATTGTATTTATTGTGATCGCATTTGGCCTTTGTGCCTTTATGTTAACCGGCGGCTGGCTGCTTGGTGGACGTGCTAAAGCGCGTTACAAGAACACTCCGTTTGAGTCCGGTATTGAGTCTGTTGGCGATACCCATATCCGCCTCTCTGCAAAATTCTATCTGGTTGCCATGTTTTTCGTTATTTTCGACGTGGAAGCCCTCTATTTATACGCCTGGTCGACATCCATTCGCGAAAGCGGCTGGGTCGGCTTTGTCGAAGCCGCAATTTTCATTTTGGTGCTCCTGGCAGGCCTGGTTTATCTGGTTCGCATCGGCGCGCTGGATTGGGCTCCTGCGCGTCGTCGCGTAGTGGTCAAATCAAGCCCGGTCAGCCACAGTCACACCAACCCTCATAAGCAGTAAAAGCGAGGCAATAAGATGGACTACACGCTGACACGCGTAGACCCGAACGGCGGGGATGGCGATCGTTATCCTCTGCAGAAACAGGAGATTGTTACCGATCCTCTGGAACAGCATGTTCACCGCAGCGTTTATATGGGCAAGCTGGAACACGCCCTGCACGACATGGTGAACTGGGGACGTAAAAACTCTCTCTGGCCCTACAACTTTGGCCTCTCCTGCTGCTACGTAGAAATGACAACGTCATTTACTGCAGTGCATGACGTGGCACGCTTTGGCGCTGAAGTTATGCGTGCCTCGCCGCGCCAGGCTGACTTTATGGTTATTGCCGGTACGCCTTTCACCAAAATGGCCCCTGTTATCCAGCGCTTATACGATCAGATGCTGGAACCTAAATGGGTGATCTCAATGGGTGCCTGCGCTAACTCAGGCGGTATGTATGACATCTATTCTGTTGTGCAGGGCGTAGATAAATTCCTGCCGGTGGATGTTTACATTCCTGGCTGTCCGCCGCGTCCGGAAGCCTATATGCAGGCGCTGCTGCTGCTGCGTGAGTCGATCGGCAAAGAGCGTCGTCCCCTCTCCTGGGTCGTCGGCGACCAGGGTGTATATCGCGCCAACATGCAGTCTGAGCGTGAAAGGAAACGTGGTGAGCGAATTGCCGTCACTAACCTGAGAACCCCGGACGAAGTGTAAGTATCCCGTACACGGATGGAGTAACGGCCGCCGCAGAAAATGACAACGTAGTGTGTGCCGCCATCCTGACGCCTTCTTTTGAGTGCCTGATAACAGGCCGGAATGGTGAGTAACGTATGACAGATTTGACCACGCAAGATCTCGCGCAGCCATCATGGCAAACCCGGGAGCACCTGGATGACCCGGTGATCGGCGAGTTGCGTAATCGTTTTGGGCCGGACGCCTTTACAGTTCAGGCAACCCGTACCGGCATCCCGGTGGTATGGGTAAAACGCGAACAGCTGCTGGAAATCGTTGCGTTTCTGCGCAAGTTGCCTAAGCCCTATGTCATGCTGTATGACCTGCATGGCTTTGATGAGCGTTTACGTACCCACCGCGCAGGCCTGCCTGCTGCGGATTTTTCCGTTTTCTATCATCTGCTTTCTATTGAACGCAACCGCGACATCATGCTCAAGGTGGCGTTATCTGAAAACGATCTGAATGTGCCAACCATCACCACTATTTTCGCTAACGCCAACTGGTATGAGCGCGAAACCTGGGAGATGTTTGGCATTACGTTCCAGGGGCACCCTCATCTGACGCGCATTATGATGCCGCAGACCTGGGAAGGGCACCCGCTGCGCAAAGACTATCCGGCACGCGCGACCGAGTTCGATCCTTTCACGCTGACAAAGCAGAAAGAAGATCTCGAAATGGAGTCGCTGACGTTTAAGCCCGAAGAGTGGGGTATGAAGCGCAGCACGGCCAATGAGGACTTTATGTTCCTTAACCTTGGCCCTAACCACCCCTCTGCGCACGGTGCGTTCCGCATTATCCTGCAGCTTGATGGTGAAGAGATTGTCGACTGCGTGCCAGACGTCGGCTATCACCACCGCGGTGCGGAGAAGATGGGCGAGCGTCAGTCCTGGCATAGCTATATCCCTTATACCGATCGTATTGAGTATCTGGGCGGCTGTGTTAATGAAATGCCTTACGTGCTCGCCGTAGAGAAGCTGGCCGGGATCACGGTACCAGACCGCGTTAACGTGATTCGCGTTATGCTCTCTGAGCTGTTCCGTATCAACAGCCACCTGCTTTACATCTCCACGTTTATTCAGGACGTTGGCGCAATGACGCCGGTGTTCTTTGCCTTTACCGATCGTCAGAAAATTTATGACGTCGTGGAAGCGATTACCGGTTTCCGTATGCACCCCGCCTGGTTCCGCATCGGTGGTGTGGCGCACGATCTGCCAAAAGGGTGGGAGCGCCTGCTGCGTGAATTCCTCGACTGGATGCCAAAACGCCTGAAAGAGTATGACAAAGCGGCACTGCGCAATACCGTATTGATGGGGCGTTCGCAGGGCGTAGCCGCCTACAATATGGATGAGGCGCTGGCGTGGGGCACAACCGGTGCTGGTCTGCGCGCAACCGGCCTCGACTTTGACGTACGTAAATGGCGTCCTTATTCAGGCTACGAAAACTTCGACTTTGAAATCCCGGTTGGCGCAGGTATCAGTGACGCTTACACCCGCGTGCAGCTGAAGATGGAAGAGATGTGGCAGTCGCTGCGTATTCTGGAGCAGTGTCTGAACAACATGCCGGAAGGGCCGTTCAAAGCGGATCACCCGCTGACCACGCCGCCGCCGAAAGAGCGTACGCTGCAGCACATTGAAACATTGATCACCCACTTCCTGCAGGTTTCCTGGGGACCGGTAATGCCCGCCAATGAATCGTTCCAGATGATTGAGGCGACAAAAGGGATCAACAGTTACTACCTGACCAGTGACGGCAGCACTATGAGTTATCGCACCCGCGTGCGCACACCAAGCTTCCCGCACCTGCAGCAGATCCCGTCAGTGATCCGTGGCAGCCTGGTATCCGATCTTATCGTCTACCTCGGTAGTATCGATTTTGTTATGTCAGACGTGGACCGCTAATTATGCACGATCAAAAAATTGCCATTCAAACCATCGACCCGAATGAGGTCTTTGTGCTGAGCGAGGCCGAGCACCACGCTATTGAGCATGAAAAACATCACTACGAGGATGCGCGCGCAGCCTCAATTGAAGCGCTGAAGATCGTGCAAAAAGCGCGGGGCTGGGTGCCGGATGGGGCTATTCACGCCATTGCTAATGTGCTGGGTATTCCGGCCAGCGATGTCGAAGGCGTGGCAACGTTCTACAGCCAGATTTACCGTACGCCGGTTGGCCGTCATGTGATCCGCTACTGCGACAGCGTGGTGTGCCACATTACCGGTTATCAGGATATTCAGGCAGCGCTGGAGCAGAATCTCAATATTAAACCCGGCCAGACAACGGCAGATGGGCGCTTTACGCTGCTGCCTACCTGCTGCCTCGGCAACTGCGATAAGGGGCCGACCATGATGGTGAATGACGACACGCACGTTCATCTGACGCCGGAAGGTATCGTCTCGCTACTGGAGCAGTATCAATGATGAAACCCATTATTCGTGCTGCGGAAACCCATCCGCTGACCTGGCGTCTGCGTGACGACAAACAGCCGGTATGGCTGGAAGAGTACCGCAGTAAAAATGGCTATGCAGGTGCTGAAAAAGCGCTGAACGGCATGAGCCAGGATGAGATCGTTACGGCGGTGAAAGATTCTGGTCTGAAAGGGCGCGGCGGTGCAGGCTTCAGCACGGGTCTGAAGTGGAGCCTGATGCCAAAAGATGAGTCCATGAATATCCGCTACCTGCTGTGTAACGCGGATGAGATGGAGCCGGGCACCTATAAAGACCGCCTGCTGATGGAGCAGCTGCCGCATCAGCTGGTTGAAGGCATGCTGATTAGTGCTTTTGCGCTAAAAGCCTACCGTGGCTACATCTTCCTGCGCGGCGAATATGTTGAAGCCGCAGAGAATCTGCGTCGCGCCATTGCAGAAGCCACCGAAGCGGGCTATCTCGGTAAAAATATCCTCGGCACCGGTTTTGACTTCGAGCTATTTGTTCACACTGGCGCGGGTCGCTATATCTGTGGTGAAGAGACGGCGCTGATCAACTCGCTGGAAGGGCGTCGCGCTAACCCGCGTTCCAAACCACCGTTCCCGGCCAGCGCCGGTGTATGGGGCAAACCAACCTGCGTTAACAACGTTGAGACGCTCTCCAACGTGCCAGCCATCTTCCTGAACGGCGTGGAGTGGTACAAAGGGCTGTCCAAGAGCGAAGACGCCGGCACGAAAATGATGGGCTTCTCCGGCCGCGTTAAGAACCCGGGCGTCTGGGAACTGCCGTTTGGTATTACCGCCCGCGAAATTCTGGAAGATTACGCCGGCGGTATGCGCGATGGTCTGAAGTTCAAGGCATGGCAGCCAGGTGGCGCCGGAACCGATTTTCTGACCGACCAGCATCTCGACCTGCCGATGGAGTTTGCCAGCATTGGTAAAGCAGGCAGCCGTCTGGGTACGGCGCTGGCGATGGCGGTGGACCACGAGATCAATATGGTGTCGCTGGTGCGTAACCTGGAAGAGTTTTTTGCTCGTGAGTCGTGCGGCTGGTGTACGCCGTGCCGTGACGGTCTGCCGTGGAGCGTGAAGATCCTGCGTGCGCTGGAGCAGAAGCAGGGACAACCGGGTGATATCGAAACGCTGCTGCAGCTTTGCCGCCAGCTGGGTCCGGGTAAAACGTTCTGCGCGCATGCGCCAGGTGCAGTTGAGCCACTGCAGAGCGCAATTAAATATTTCCGTGAAGAGTTTGAAGCCGGCATTGCGCCGCAGGTGTTTGGCAATACCCGCTCCATTAGCGGGATCCAGCCTAACCTGCTGAAAGCGCGCTGGTAAGCAGGCCACCATAGACGGAAGGCGCCAGACGCCCGTCCGGCTGAAAAGCGGGATAACAGAATTTGATGTTTAACGCTCGTCCCCGGACGAGCCTTACGGAAGCATGTTCACTATGGCTACAATCCATGTAGACGGTAAAGAATATGATGTGAACGGAGCGGACAACCTGCTGCAGGCGTGTCTCTCTCTGGGCCTTGATATTCCCTATTTTTGCTGGCATCCGGCGCTCGGCAGCGTAGGCGCCTGCCGCCAGTGTGCGGTAAAGCAATTCCAGAATGCCGAAGATACCCGCGGCCGCCTTGTTATGTCCTGCATGACACCGGCATCGGATGGCACCTTTATCTCTATTGATGACGGCGAAGCGAAAGAGTTTCGTGAAAGCGTCGTAGAGTGGCTGATGACGAACCATCCGCACGACTGTCCGGTCTGCGAGGAGGGGGGTAACTGTCATCTGCAGGATATGACGGTGATGACAGGCCACAGCTTCCGTCGTTATCGCTTTACCAAGCGCACTCACCAGAATCAGGATCTCGGTCCGTTTATCTCCCATGAGATGAACCGCTGCATCGCCTGCTATCGTTGCGTACGCTATTACAAAGATTACGCTGACGGTAAAGATCTGGGCGTGTATGGCGCGCACGATAACGTCTACTTTGGTCGCCCGGAAGATGGCACACTGGAGAGCGAATTCTCCGGTAACCTGGTTGAGATCTGCCCGACCGGCGTGTTCACCGATAAAACGCACTCTGAGCGTTATAACCGTAAGTGGGATATGCAGTTTGCGCCCAGCATTTGCCAGCAGTGCAGCGTGGGCTGTAACACCAGTCCCGGTGAGCGCTATGGTGAACTGCGTCGTATTGAAAACCGTTATAACGGCACGGTAAACCACTACTTCCTCTGCGATCGCGGTCGTTTTGGCTATGGCTATGTCAACCGCAAAGATCGCCCGCGTCATCCGCATCAGCTGCGCGGCAGCGATAGCATCACGCTGAATGCAGAGCAGGCAGTTAACGCTGCGGCTGACGTGCTGCGTCAGGCGAAACGCGTTATCGGCATCGGCTCACCCCGCGCCAGCATCGAAAGCAACTTCGCCCTGCGCGAACTGGTGGGTGCCGGCAACTTCTCAACCGGTATGCCGGCAGGAGAGCAGTCGCGCGTAGAACTGATGCTGAACGTGCTGCAGAACAGCGGTATCTATACTCCTTCGCTGCGCGAAATGGAGAGCTATGATGCCGTGCTGGTGCTGGGCGAAGATCTGACGCAGGTGGGTGCACGCGTCGCACTGTCAGTCCGCCAGGCCGTAAAAGGCAAAGCGCGTGAGATGGCAGCGGCGCAGAAAGTCGCAGACTGGCAGATCGCCGCCATCCTGAACATCGGTCAGCATGCTAAACATCCACTGTTTGTCACTAACGTCGATGAAACCCGTCTGGATGACATTGCGGCGTGGAGCTATCGCGCACCGGTAGAAGATCAGGCGCGTCTTGGTTTTGCCATCGCCAGCGCGCTGGATGAGAGCGCGCCCGCGGTGAGTGATATCGATAAATCACTCAGCAGCAAAATTGATGTGGTGGTGCAGGCGCTGGCAGGGGCGAAAAAGCCGCTGATTATCTCCGGCACCCACTCTGGCAGTACTGCAATGATTGAGGCGGCTGCCAACGTAGCGAAAGCGCTGAAAGCCCGCGGTGCCGATGTAGGGATCACCCTGCTGGCTGGCGCAGCTAACAGCATGGGGCTTGGCCTGATAGGCGGTCACTCGCTGGATGCGGCGCTGGACCAGCTGACAAACGGCGAAGCGGATGCGCTGGTAGTGCTGGAGAACGATCTCTATCGTCACGCGCCTAAAGCCCGCGTTGACGCTGCGCTGCAGACTGCATCAAGTGTCATTGTGGTTGATCATCAGCGGACCGCCACGCTGGAGAAAGCGGGTCTGGTGCTCTCAGCGGCCAGCTTTGCTGAAAGCGACGGCACGTCAATCAATCATGAAGGCCGTGCACAGCGCTTCTTCCAGGTTTACGATCCCGCTTACTATGACAACAGCATTGTGATGCTGGAAAGCTGGCGCTGGCTGCACTCGCTGCACAGCACGCTGGAGAGTCGTCATATTGACTGGACGCAGCTCGATCACGTCATTGATGCGACCATCGCTGCGCTGCCGCAGCTGAAAGGGATTAAAGATGCGGCACCGGATGCCAGCTTCCGCATTCGTGGTCAGAAACTGGCTCGTTCACCGCATCGCGCCAGTGGCCGTACCGCCGCCCGCGCCAATATCAGCGTACATGAGCCGCGTCAGCCGCAGGATAAAGACACCATGTTCGCCTTCTCTATGGAAGGGAACAACCAGCCTGAGGCACCGCGTTCGCAGATCCCATTCGCCTGGGCGCCAGGCTGGAACTCACCGCAGGCGTGGAACAAATTCCAGGATGAAGTTGGCGGCAAACTGCGGAATGGCGATCCGGGTGTGCGCCTGTTTGAAGCAGGTGAAGGTTCACTGCCGTGGTTCAGTAACGTGCCGGAACGGTTTGCCAGCGGCAGCCACTTCCGCGTTGCGCCTTACTACCGTCTGTTCGGCAGTGAGGAAATGACGCAGCGTTCCCCGACGTTCCAGAAGCGCATGGTGCCTGCTGAGCTGGTCATTAATCCAGCGGACGCAGAGAAGCTTGGCGTCAATCATGGCGCTGCCGCAGAGCTGGTGTGTGCCGGTGAAACGCTGCGCCTGCCGGTACGCTTCTCTGCCTTCCTGCAGCCGGGACAGATTGGGCTGCCGCTGGGCATGCCGGGTGTGCCGCCGTTCCTTGCGCATGCACAAATTGACCAACTGCAGGAGGCTGCGCAATGAGCTGGCTGACATCGGACGTTATCGACATCATTCTGCAGGTCGTTAAAGCGATTGTGATCCTGCTGGTCGTAGTAGCCTGCGGTGCTTTCATGAGTTTTGCCGAGCGCCGTTTGCTCGGCTTATGGCAGAACCGCTACGGACCTAACCGTGTCGGCTGGGGTGGTTCACTTCAGCTGGCGGCGGATATGATCAAAATGTTCTTTAAAGAGGACTGGGTACCGCCGTTTACCGACCGTTTTATCTTTACGCTGGCACCGGTTATCGCCTTTGTATCGCTGCTGCTGGCCTTTGCAATTGTGCCGGTTTCACCCACCTGGATGGTCACAGATCTGAACATCGGTCTGCTGTTCTTCCTGATGATGGCAGGCCTGGCCGTCTACGCCGTGCTGTTTGCCGGCTGGTCGAGCAACAACAAATACTCACTGCTGGGTGCGATGCGTGCCTCTGCGCAGACGCTGAGCTATGAAGTGTTCCTTGGCCTGTCGCTGATGGGCGTAGTGGCGCAGGCGGGCTCGTTTAACCTGAATGCGATTGTCGAAAACCAGACGCACCTGTGGAACATCATTCCGCAGTTCTTTGGCTTTTTAACCTTCTGTATTGCAGGCGTAGCGGTGTGCCACCGTCATCCGTTTGACCAGCCGGAAGCGGAACAGGAGCTGGCTGACGGTTATCACATTGAATATGCCGGTATGAAGTTCGGTCTGTTCTTTGTGGGTGAATATGTCGCCATTACCACGGTTTCCGCGCTGATCGTCACGCTGTTCTTTGGTGGCTGGCACGGACCCTTCCTGCCGCCATTCATCTGGTTCGCCCTAAAAACGGCGTTCTTTATGGTGATGTTTATCCTGATCCGTGCTGCGCTGCCGCGTCCACGCTATGACCAGGTGCTGTCGTTCGGCTGGAAAGTTTGTCTGCCGTTGACGCTGTTGAACCTGCTGGCGACCGCCGCAGTGATTCTGTACAACGCGCAGTAAGGGGTATTGAGATGACATTAAAAGATATTGTCGTTGGCTTCGGCACGACAGTGCGCAGTATCTGGATGATTGGCATGCACGCCTTCGCCAAACGTGAAACGCAGATGTACCCGGAAGAGCCGGTCTATCTGCCGCCACGCTATCGCGGCCGTATTGTTCTGACGCGCGATCCTGACGGCGAAGAGCGCTGTGTGGCCTGCAACCTGTGTGCAGTTGCCTGCCCGGTAGGCTGTATTTCGCTGCAGAAAGCAGAGACGCAGGATGGCCGCTGGTATCCGGAATTCTTCCGCATCAACTTTTCACGCTGCATTTTTTGCGGCCTGTGTGAAGAAGCCTGTCCGACCACCGCGATTCAGCTGACCCCGGATTTTGAACTGGGTGAGTTTAAGCGTCAGGACCTGGTGTATGAGAAGCAGGATCTGCTGATCTCGGGCCCCGGCAAATACCCGGAGTACAATTTCTATCGTATGGCGGGTATGGCGATCGACGGAAAAGAGAAGGGCGACGCGGAAAACGAAGCCAAACCGATCGACGTCAAAGGCTTATTACCTTAAGGAGCCAGGTATGGAATTTGCGTTTTATCTTTGCGGACTGGTGGCGGTGCTGACGACGCTACGCGTTATCACGCATACGAACCCGGTACACGCGCTGCTGTACCTGATTGTCTCACTGCTGTCGATTGCCGGCGCGTTTTTTGCCATGGGTGCCTACTTTGCGGGTGCGCTGGAAATTATCGTTTATGCCGGTGCCATTATGGTGCTGTTTGTGTTTGTGGTGATGATGCTCAATCTCGGCAAGAGTCAGCAGGAGCAGGAGCGGGAGTGGCTTAAGCCGTCACTCTGGGTTGGACCCGGCATTGTCTCCGCGCTGCTGCTGGTGGTGATGGTTTACGCTATCCTCACTGCCACCGATCAGGGCATTGATGGCACGGTTATCGATGCAAAAGCAGTCGGTATCAGCCTGTTTGGCCCGTATGTTCTGGCGGTAGAACTGGCTTCAATGCTGCTGCTGGCAGGCCTGGTGGTTGCCTTCCACATCGGCCGTGACGATCGTCACGCTGAAGTGATGAGCCATCGCGTAACGGATGCAGCATCCAATAAGGAGGGACAGGCATGATCCCATTACAACATGGCCTGATTCTGGCTGCGGTGCTCTTTGTTCTCGGCCTGACCTCACTGGTGCTGCGCCGTAACCTGCTGTTTATGCTGATTGGTCTGGAGATCATGATCAACGCCGCAGCGCTGGCGCTGGTGGTGGCGGGCAGCTATTGGGGGCAGGCAGATGGTCAGGTGATGTATATCCTGGCAATCAGCCTTGCAGCAGCGGAAGCGAGTATTGGCCTTGCCCTGCTGCTGCAGCTCTATCGTCGTCGTCAGACGCTGAACATTGACACAGTGAGCGAGATGCGCGGATGAATCTTCTCTATTTAACTGTACTGTTTCCGCTAATCGGCTTTTTGCTGTTAGCGTTTTCCCGGGGCCGCTGGTCAGAGAACCTGTCAGCTGCTGTCGGAATGGGGTCGGTCGGTCTTTCGGCCCTGACCACGCTTTATGCGGGTATTGAGTTTTTCGGTCAGGGACAGCAGCCGTTTACTCAGGCGCTGTGGACCTGGATGCAGGTTGGCAACTTTGATATTAAAGTGAATCTGGTGCTGGATGGCCTGTCACTGACGATGCTCTCTGTGGTCACGGGCGTCGGCTTCTTTATTCATATGTTTGCCTCCTGGTATATGCGTGGTGAAGAGGGCTATTCCCGCTTCTTCGCCTATACCAACCTGTTTATCGCCAGCATGGTCGTACTGGTCCTGGCTGATAACCTGATGCTGATGTATCTGGGCTGGGAAGGGGTAGGGCTTTGCTCCTATCTGCTGATCGGCTTCTACTACAGCAATCCGGATAACGGCAAAGCGGCCATGAAAGCGTTTATCATCACCCGTGTGGGCGATGTGTTTCTGGCCTTTGCGCTGTTTATTCTCTACAACGAACTCGGCACGCTGAACTTCCGTGAGCTGATGGCGCTGGCACCGGCACACTTTGCTGCAGATAACAGTATGCTGCAGTGGGCCACTCTGATGCTGCTGGGCGGCGCAGTAGGTAAATCTGCACAGCTGCCGCTGCAAACCTGGCTGGCGGATGCGATGGCGGGTCCGACGCCGGTTTCGGCCCTGATCCATGCGGCAACTATGGTCACGGCGGGTGTCTACTTAATCGCCCGTACGCATGGTCTGTTCCTGCTGACGCCTGACGTTCTGCATCTGGTGGGAATTGTCGGCGCTATCACGCTGGTTCTGGCAGGTTTTGCTGCGCTGGTACAGACCGATATCAAGCGCGTGCTGGCTTACTCCACCATGAGTCAGATTGGCTACATGTTCCTGGCGCTGGGCGTACAGGCATGGGATGCGGCGATTTTCCATCTGATGACGCACGCTTTCTTTAAAGCGCTGCTGTTCCTCTCATCTGGCTCCGTTATTCTGGCGTGCCATCATGAGCAGAACATCTTTAAAATGGGTGGCCTGCGCAAAAGCATTCCGCTGGTTTATGCCTGCTTCCTGGTAGGCGGTGCCGCGCTGGCCGCGCTGCCGCTTATTACCGCAGGCTTCTACAGTAAAGATGAGATCCTGTTTGGTGCGCTGGCCAACGGACACATTAATCTGATGGTTGCCGGTCTGGTCGGGGCATTCCTGACCTCTATCTACACCTTCCGCATGATCTTTATCGTGTTCCATGGCGAGGAGAAGATCCACGCGCATGCCGGTAAAGGCATTACCCATCATCTGCCGCTGATTGTGCTGCTGATCCTCTCCACCTTCATTGGCGCGCTGATTACGCCTCCGCTGGCAGGCGTCCTGCCGGAAAATGAATTTGGCGAAAACGGCAAAATGGCGCTGGAGATCGCATCAGGCTTAGTGGCTGTCAGCGGGATTCTGATTGCTGCTGCACTGTGGCTTGGCAAGCGTCAGCTGGTGACCCGCGTGGCCAACAGCGCACCGGGCCGCTTCTTCGGCACCTGGTGGTTTGCCGCCTGGGGCTTTGACTGGCTGTATGACAAAGTCTTTGTTAAACCGTATCTCGGTATCGCATGGCTGCTGCAGCGCGATCCGCTGAACTCCCTGATGAACCTGCCTGCGCTGCTGTCGCGTATTGGTAATAAAGGTCTGGTGGTCAGCGAGAATGGTTATCTGCGCTGGTATGTTGCCTCCATGAGCGTGGGTGCCGTCGTGGTGCTTGCCCTGATGCTGGTGATGTAAAGATTGATGGGCTTGGAAGAGAAGATGACAAAAACTCTTTTTTTCCTGATAGCGAATGTGAAAATTGCCTGAATGACGAAGCGTAATCGGCGCAGCCCGTTTTCGTTATCGCCAGCGCACAGCAACCGGAGCGTACTGATGTACGTGAGGATTGCGGGCACTGCCGGAAACGAATCGGGCAAGCAAGATAGCTCGAAAGCAGGTTAAAAAAAGGGAAGTATGCCGTGCTATTACCTTGGCTAATAATAATACCTTTCGTCGGGGGCCTGCTCTGCTGGCTGGCTGAACGGCTTGGCGCAAAAGTACCGCGCTGGATCGCCCTGATCACCATGGGGCTCACGCTGGCTCTTGGTCTGCAGCTATGGCTGCAGGGCGGCTATTCGCTGACGCAGGCCAGCGGCCTGCCGCAGTGGCAATCAAGCTTTAACGTGGCGTGGATCCCGCGCTTTGGTATCCGCTTCCATCTGGCCATTGATGGTTTGTCCCTGCTGATGGTGGTACTGACCGGTCTGCTGGGCCTGATGGCGGTACTCTGCTCATGGAACGAAATTGAGAAGTATCAGGGCTTTTTCCACCTCAATCTGATGTGGATCCTGGGCGGCGTTATCGGCGTATTCCTTGCGATCGACATGTTCCTGTTCTTCTTCTTCTGGGAGATGATGCTGGTGCCGATGTACTTCCTCATCGCGCTCTGGGGACATAAAGCGTCGGACGGTAAAACCCGTATCACAGCAGCCACCAAGTTCTTTATTTACACTCAGGCGTCTGGTCTGGTGATGCTGATTGCGATTCTGGCGCTGGTGTTTGTGCACTACAATGCAACCGGTGTCTGGACCTTCAGCTATGAAGAACTGCTGAAAACCCCGATGTCACGCAACGTTGAGTGGCTGCTGATGCTGGGCTTCTTCATCGCCTTTGCGGTGAAAATGCCGGTGGTGCCGCTGCACGGCTGGCTGCCTGATGCACACAGCCAGGCACCGACTGCCGGTTCTGTCGATCTGGCCGGTATTCTGCTGAAAACCGCAGCTTATGGTCTGCTGCGCTTTAGCCTGCCGCTGTTCCCGAATGCTTCAGCTGAGTTTGCGCCAATTGCGATGTGGCTCGGCATTATCGGCATCTTCTATGGCGCCTGGATGGCATTCTCTCAGACGGATATTAAGCGTCTGATTGCCTACACCTCGATTTCGCACATGGGCTTTGTGCTGATCGCGATTTATACCGGCAGCCAGCTGGCCTTCCAGGGGGCGGTTATCCAGATGATTGCTCACGGTCTGTCAGCCGCAGCACTCTTTATTCTGTGTGGCCAGCTGTATGAGCGTCTGCATACCCGTGACATGCGTCAGATGGGCGGTCTCTGGTCGCGAATCAAATGGATCCCGGGTCTGTCACTCTTTTTTGCGGTAGCGAATCTCGGCATGCCGGGTACCGGCAACTTTGTGGGCGAATTCATGATCCTGACCGGCAGCTTCCAGGTTGTACCGATGATCATCGTGATTGCCACCTTTGGGCTGGTGTTCGCTTCGGTTTACTCGCTGATCATGATGCAGCGTGCTTACTACGGTGAAGCGAAATCGAAAGAGCCGCTGCCCGGCATGTCAGTACGCGAATTTGCCACCATCGGCGTGCTGGTCGTGCTGCTGGTGCTGCTGGGTGTCTACCCGCAGCCGATTCTCGATACGTCCCATGCTGCGATGAGTAATATTCAGCAGTGGTTTACCGCTTCAATTTCAACTACAAGGCCGTAATTCGCCATGACAATAACTCCTCAACAATTGATCGCGCTACTGCCGCTGTTGATCGTCGGACTGACGGTGGTGGTGGTGATGCTGTCCATTGCGTGGCGACGCAACCATTTCGTTAATGCCACGCTGACCGTTATTGGCCTGAACCTTGCGCTGGTGTCGCTGTGGTTTGTCGGGCAGGCGGGCGCAATGGATGTGACGCCGCTGCTGCGCGTTGACGGCTACTCCATGTTCTATACCGCGCTGGTGATGCTGGCGAGTCTGGCGACCTGTACTTTCGCCTATCCCTGGCTGGCGGGCTTCCCGGATAATAAGGATGAGTTTTACCTGCTGGTGCTGATTGCTGCGCTGGGCGGGGTTGTGCTGGCAAGTGCAAACCATCTGGCCGCGCTCTTTATTGGTATTGAACTGCTCTCCCTGCCGCTGTTTGGCCTGATTGGTTACGCTTTCCGGCAGAAACGTTCGCTGGAAGCGGCGCTGAAATACACCATTCTTTCTGCGGCCGCCTCGTCGTTTCTGCTGTTTGGTATTGCGCTGGTCTACGCCGACTCCGGCAGCCTGAGCTTTGTTCAGCTGGGTAACAGCCTGACCGATAGCATGATCCAGCAGCCGCTGCTGCTGGTGGGGCTGGGAATGATGATTATCGGCCTCGGCTTTAAGCTGTCGCTGGTGCCGTTTCATCTCTGGACGCCGGATGTTTATCAGGGCGCGCCTGCACCGGTATCGACCTTCCTGGCCACCGCCAGCAAGATCGCTATCTTTGGTGTCATTATGCGTCTGTTTATGTACGCGCCGCTGACCGACAGCGAAGCGGTACGCACCGTGCTGGGGATTATCGCCTTTGTCTCTATCCTGGTGGGCAACCTGATGGCGATTTCGCAGAGCAATATTAAGCGTCTGCTTGGCTACTCCTCTATCGCTCATCTGGGCTATCTGCTGGTCGCACTGATTGCGGTGAAAACGCATCAGCTGTCGCTGGAAACGGCTGGTGTTTACCTGGCGGGTTATCTGTTCAGCAGCCTGGGCGCCTTTGGGGTGGTCAGCCTGATGTCCAGCCCGTATCGCGGTCCGGATGCCGATTCGCTCTATTCCTATCGCGGTCTGTTCTGGCATCGTCCGGTGCTGTCAGCGGTGATGACGGTGATGATGCTGTCGCTGGCGGGTATTCCGATGACGCTGGGCTTTATCGGTAAGTTCTACGTTATCGCATCCGGTGTGAATGCGCATCTCTGGTGGCTGACCGCTGCCGTGGTTGCCGGCAGTGCCATCGGCCTTTACTACTATCTGCGCGTAACGGTGAGCCTCTATCTTACCCCGCCAGAGCTGCACACGCGTGATACGCCGGCTAACTGGGCGTTTACCGCGGGCGGTGTGGTCGTGCTGATTTCCGCCATTCTTGTGCTGCTGCTGGGTGTCTATCCGCAGCCGCTCATCAGGCTGGTACAGATGGCACAGCCGCTGATGTAACAATGCTTTTTTCTGACATAAATCAGGCCTCCGGGCCTGATTTTTTTTATCTGTTATTCGTTGCCCGTATGCCGTCACGGTGCCAGTCCGGCCGTTATGGTAGTCTCAGCCTATCGCCATTTGAAAACAGGAGTGATCTGTGGAAATAGCATGGCTTGATTGCCACCATCGGGAACTGACGGCACAGCAGCTCTACACGCTGCTGGCGCTGCGCAACCAGGTTTTTATTGTGGAGCAGCAGTGCCCTTATCAGGATCTGGACGGCCAGGATCTGGCCGCAGAAAACCGTCATATCCTCGGTTTTCTTGAGGGCCGGCTGCTGGCCTGCGCGCGTATACTGACGCCGGCGCAGCCGGGTGAAGCGGTCGTGGTGGGGCGGGTGATCGTCTCTGAAGAGGCGCGCGGGCTCAGGCTGGGCTACCGGTTAATGGAACAGGTGCTGAGCAGCTGTGAAACCCACTGGCCAGGACAGGCGATTTATCTGTCGGCGCAGGCGCACCTTGAGGGGTTTTATGGCCGGCTCGGTTTTCAGGCGGTCACCGCGGTCTACCTGGAAGATGACATCCCGCATATCGGCATGCAGAAAATATAACGGCGAGGGGAGCCTCGCCGTGATCGCTATCAGACCGGTGTCATCTGCCGGTCGTCGGTGTATTTGCGCTGGTCAGGCGGCGGCGGAAAATACTGGTAGAGCCAGGTTTCGCTCAATGTCTCATCTTTGGCACGCAGGAACAGACGCATTTCCACCGGCGTGGTTGCATCGCTGTTCGGGTACCAGTCAAACAGAATGCGATAACCGTTGATCGGTTCAACATAGAGGATCTCTACCTGTTTGAACGTGCCTGATGAAACGGTAATAACCGGCTCAATGCCTCTGGCAGCAGCGGCTTTCAGGTCGCCATCGATAAAGTCTACGGAAAAACGGCGACACCAGGTCTCCGGGAAGTGTTCACCCGGTGCCCAGCCCTCGGGAAAACCGCCAATGCCGGTGCGGGTGGCATCCACGCGTGCCAGATCGCTGCGTACCGGCGGCAGCTGGCTCCAGTAGAGCTTGTAGCCAAAATTCAGCTCGCTGCCCGCCTGAATCGGCTCCTCTGGCTGCCAGAAGCAGACCACGTTATCCAGCGTCTCCCCGGTAGTGGGGATCTCCATCAGATTAATGGCCCCTTTGCCCCATTTGCCGGTCGGCTCGACCCACAGGCTCGGGCGCTTGTCATACCAGCCGATCACATCCTGATAATTTTTGAAGTCGTGATCCAGCTGCAGCAGACCAAAGCCGCGCGGATTTTCATCTTTATAGGCGTTAAATTGCAGGCGCTGCGGGTTGTTAAGCGGACGGGCAATCCATTCACCGCTGCCGCTCCACATCGCGAGGCGATCGGAGTCATGGATCTGCGGATGATAGGTGTTGCACATGCGGCGTTCGTTGGTACCACAGCTGAACATACTGGTCATCGGCGCAATGCCGAGCTGGCGAATCGCTTTACGGGTAAAGAGGTGGTTTTCCACTTCCATCACCACACGTTTCTCTTCACAGTGGATGGTGAATTTATAGGCGCCGGTCAGGCTGGCACCATCCAGCAGGGCATACACGACAAAAGTGGTGTCATCTGCTTTTGGCGTTTCAAACCAGAATGCGGTGAAATCAGGAAACTCCTCCTGACCATTGCTGAACGTGTTAACGGCCACGCCGCGGGCGGAGAGGCCATACTGATAGGTTTCATCCACGGCGCGAAAGTAACTGGCCCCGAGAAAAGAGACGATATCGCGTCGCGCCAGCTCCGGTTTTTTAAACGCGCGGAAACCGGCAAAGCCGAGATCGTTTTTACCCGCCAGCTGCTGCGTATCGACGCCCGCATCATGGTAGTTAAACAGTTCCGGGCGAAAGTGGATCTCCCGTGCTTCGCGGCTGGCCGCATCCACGGAGAACATGCGAATACGTCGTTTAAATCCCATGCCGACGTGAAAAAATTGCACATCCAGCTCGCGATCGGCCACGTTGTTCCATAGCGAGTGCTGAGCGTCATACTGAATTTCGTTATACGCCTGCGGCGTAAGGGTCGCCAGCGTGTCAGGCAGCGCACCTGGCGCACCGCCCCAGGGCTTTTTCGCCAGCGCTGCGGCCTTTTGTTTCAATACATCAAAGTCGAAGCGCACTGCTTTACCGTCGGCAATGCCGTCATCGGCCCATGCAGATTGCGCAAACAGCGAGGAGAGCCCGGTCATGCCACCCAGGGCTGACAGAGCGACGGACGCTTTCACAAATTTTCTACGATTCATGCCGGAATTCTAATCCTTAGCTGCTCGGGTGTATTGTGTCTGTTTCCAGACGGTTAGCGTCGGGCTACAGAGAGTTACGACAGTGGCGCAATCAAAAAATTCACTCGCCGGAAAATTTATCAGATTAATCAAATAAACGAAGCAGATTCTCTGCCGCAGGAGGTTATCCGGCATACTTTTACAAAGCCGTCGCGCTTTTCCGGTGGGTGCGAACGTAATTTCAGCCAGCAAAGTTATGATTTATAGCTATAGTTAATCGACACGTTATGAACACGGAGGAACCGCATAATGTCATCTTCAGACCAATTTGATAACCGTTATGAATCAAGTGTTGACGACGATCTGGCGCTGTTAACTGAAACGCTTGAAGAAGTGCTGCGCGCTTCCGGCGATCCGGCCGATCAGAAGTATATTGAGCTCAAACAAAAAGCTGAGCAGGCGCTGGAAGATGTGAAGAGCCGCGTCAGTCAGGCATCGGACAGCTATTACTACCGTGCCAAACAGGCGGCGTATCGTGCCGATGATTACGTTCATGAAAAACCGTGGCAGGGCGTCGGTATTGGTGCCGCTGCAGGCTTGTTTGTAGGTTTACTGCTGGCCCGTCGTTAATACTGCTGCCGGGCGCGCGTCACGCTGCGCCCGGCTTCGCCTGCCATACTCTCTTCTCAGTTTACGATCTCTTTCCCGATTTCCCTTTTTGATGATTGTGTTTACCTCGTCTGCTTTCTACAGTAAAGCGTAACCAGGACAAGGAGAATGCAACGTGATACGTGTTGAGATGCTCGCCACGGGCGATGAAGTGCTGCATGGACAAATAGTGGATACTAACGCGGCATGGCTGGCGGATGTGCTGTTTCAGCATGGCCTGCCGATGACCAGCCGCATGACCGTAGGGGATGCGCTGCCGTCGCTGATTGATGCATTACAGAGCCGCAGCCAGGTCGCAGATATCCTGATTGTTAACGGGGGACTGGGGCCGACGTCCGATGATTTGAGCGCGCAGGCTGCTGCGGCCGCCAGCGGTTGCGAACTGGTACTGCAGACAGAATGGCTGGCAAAAATGGAGGCCTGGTTTGCCAGTCGCGGTCGCGTAATGGCCGCCAGCAACCGCAAACAGGCCGAGATCCCGGCTAATGCCACGCTTATCGATAACCCGGCGGGCACAGCCTGCGGCTTCGCACTTCAGCTCAACCGCTGCTGGATTTTCTTTACGCCGGGCGTGCCGTCAGAATTTAAATTGATGGTGGAGCAGGAGATTATCCCGCGCCTGAAAGCACGTTTTACCCTGCCTGAACCGCCGCTCTGCCTGCGCCTGACAACCTTTGGTCGCGGAGAGAGCGATATTGCGGCCGAGCTTGAACCGCTGGCGCTGCCGGAGGGGGTAGTGATGGGCTACCGCTCTTCAATGCCAATTATTGAAATCAAGCTTACCGGACCTGCCAGCGCGCGCGTGGCGATGGAGCAGGTCTGGCAGCAGGTAAAGCTGCTGCTGGCCGAATGTACGATTTTTGAAGGCACCGAAGAGCTGCCCGCGCTGCTGGCCCGTGAACTGCAGCAGCGTGAGTTCCGCCTCGCCACCAGTGAGCAGTTTACCGCGGGCTTTCTGCACTGGCAGCTGGCCGCGGCAGGCGTGCCGCTAAGCGCAGGTGAGATCCTGTCGCCGCAGGCAGAAACGCTTGAAGCGCAGGTTGATCGGACACGTGCGCTGGCAGCAGAGCAGGGCAGCGCTCTGGCGCTCTCTATCGGTGAGCTGACTGAGGGAGAAATCGCGATTGTGCTGCAGACGCCCGAAGCGGGCTGGGGACAGCGGGTGAAGTTTTCACACAGTCGTCATAATCAGGAAACCCGGCAGAAAGTGGTGGCGATGATGGCAATGAACATGCTGCGTCGCTGGCTGCACGGCAGTGAGGTTTCTACCGGACACGGCTGGATCGACATTCTGGAAACGGTAAAGCACTGATTGTGTCTGCGAAGGGGCATACAGGATACGTCAGTGTTTAACCGGTATCGCTTGCAAAGGGAGCCTGGTTGCGGAAGTGACGGTGACTTGCCGCACCGGCATAAACCCCTCCCTGGGGCCTGCCGCCGCGCCATCCATGGCGCGGAGGCTGCTGCAAGTCACCATCGCTTCCGCGCCCTGTGACTTCTGCATAGCTATCAGATGAGTGGCTCTTACAGCCGCACAGAAGCACAGGGGAAGAGGGGGCACTGAACTAAGCCGGACGTCACGCGGCAGGGACGCCGCGTGCCGAGGCCCGCAGGGAGCGGGTGTTGCCGTTCCGGGCGTGTTCAGCGGCCTCTCTGACCAGAGCAGCTTTCTTGTGCATGAACGATGTGAAAGAAAACAGACGGGGCGGTTACAGCTCAATCTCAATCTCACCGCGCGCCTTGCAGCAGCAGGGCAGGATTTCACCCTGCTGAATAAAGGCCAGCGGGGTTTCAGCATAATCAACCTCGCCCCGTACCAGGCGCATACGACAGGAGCCGCAGTAGCCTTCACGGCACTGAAATTCCACGCAGAGGTTATGCGCCTCCAGCGTGGTCAGCAAATTGGGATGATCCTCTGCGCACTCCAGGCGGGAGCCTGAACTGCGCAGGATAACAACAGCGCGGCTCATGTTCAGAGCTGAAAATCGTTGAAGTCATCTTCGCCTACTTCGGAGTCGATCTGACCCACGAGATAGGAGCTTACTTCCACTTCCTGCGGTGCAACCTGCACGTTGTCAGACACCAGCCACGAGTTGATCCATGGAATCGGGTTAGAGCGGGTCTGGAAGGGCAGATCGAGACCCACTGCCTGCATACGGATATTGGTGATGTATTCAATGTACTGGCACAGAATATCTTTATTCAGACCAATCATTGAGCCGCCGCTGAACAGATACTCTGCCCACTCTTTCTCCTGCAGCGCCGCCTTTTTAAACAGCTCGAAGCACTCATCGCGGCACTCAGCAGCAATCTCTTTCATCTCCGGATCGTCTTCACCGCTGCGCAGCAGGTTCAGCATATGCTGGGTGCCGGTCAGGTGCAGCGCTTCATCACGCGCGATCAGCTTGATGATTTTGGCGTTGCCTTCCATCAGTTCACGCTCGGCAAAAGCGAATGAACAGGCGAAGCTGACATAAAAGCGGATCGCTTCCAGTGCATTGACGCTCATGAGACAGATATAGAGCTGCTTTTTCAGCGCACGCAGGCTGACGGTAACTGATTTACTAGCGACCTGATGCGTGCCTTCACCCAGCAGATGCCAGTAGTTGGTCATCTCAATCAGATCGTCGTAGTACTTAGAGATATCCTGCGCACGCGCCAGAATCTGCTCGTTGGTGACGATATCATCAAAGACCAGCGACGGATCGTTGACGATGTTGCGGATGATATGGGTGTAGGAGCGTGAGTGAATGGTCTCAGAAAACGCCCAGGTTTCGATCCAGGTTTCCAGCTCCGGGATAGAGATCAGCGGCAGCAGCGCGACGTTCGGGCTACGGCCCTGGATAGAGTCGAGCAGCGTCTGATACTTCAGGTTGCTGATGAAGATATGCTTCTCATGATCCGGCAGCGCCTGATAATCGATACGATCGCGTGAGACGTCGACCTCTTCCGGACGCCAGAAAAATGAGAGCTGCTTTTCAATCAGCTTTTCAAAAATGTCATATTTCTGCTGATCGAAACGCGCCACGTTCACGGACTGGCCGAAGAACATCGGCTCTTTCAGCTGATCGTTTTTATTCTGTGAAAAAGTAGTATAAGCCATGACTAAGTCCAAAAAGTGAAGCGGGCTGGCAGCGCCAGCCCTGACATAAGTACGCGTCGCCGGTTAAATTTTGCAGGCGCCGCTTTCGCAGCCATCATCCTGAATTGACGGTGCCAGATCGTCCTGTGCATCTTCTGCGCCGTCGCGGGTGTTTTGATAATAGAGCGTCTTCACACCAAACTTATAGGCGGTAAGCAGATCTTTCAGCAGCTGTTTCATCGGCACTTTGCCATTGGCAAAGCGGCCCGGATCGTAGTTCGTGTTCGAGGAGATCGCCTGATCGATAAACTTCTGCATCACGCCAACCAGCTGCAGATAACCATCGTTAGAAGGCATTTCCCACAGCAGTTCATACTGATCTTTCAGGCGCTCATACTCCGGCACGACCTGACGCAGAATGCCATCTTTAGACGCTTTAATGCTGATGTGACCGCGCGGCGGCTCAATACCGTTAGTGGCATTTGAGATCTGCGAAGAGGTCTCTGACGGCATCAGGGCAGAGAGCGTGGAGTTACGCAGGCCGTGCGTGGTAATAGATTCACGCAGCGCTTCCCAGTCAAGATGCAGCGGTTCATTGCAGACGGCGTCCAGATCCTTTTTATAGGTATCAATCGGCAGAATGCCCTGCGAATAGGTGGTCTCTTTAAACCACGGGCAGGCACCTTGCTCTTTTGCCAGCTCATTTGACGCTTTCAGCAGATAGTACTGAATGGCCTCAAAGGTTTTGTGCGTCAGGTTGTTGGCGCTGCCGTCTGAGTAGCGCACGCCGTGCTTCGCCAGGTAGTAAGCGTAGTTAATGACGCCAATACCCAGCGTACGGCGACCCATTGCGCCACGCTGTGCTGCCGGAATCGGATAGTCCTGATAATCCAGCAGTGCATCGAGTGCGCGCACCGCCAGTACTGCCAGCTCTTCCAGATCGTCGAGGCTGTTGATAGCACCGAGGTTAAAGGCAGAAAGCGTACAGAGCGCAATCTCGCCGTTTTCATCATTCACATCGTCAAGCGGCTTGGTTGGCAGCGCAATCTCAAGGCAGAGGTTAGACTGACGCACTGGCGCAATCGCCGGATCAAACGGGCTGTGGGTATTGCAGTGATCGACGTTCTGGATGTAGATACGGCCGGTTGAAGCGCGCTCCTGCATCATCAGCGAGAAGAGATCGACCGCTTTTACGCGCTGCTTGCGGATGCTCTCATCTTTTTCATATTTGGTGTAGAGACGCTCAAACTCTTCCTGATCGGCGAAGAACGCATCATACAGGCCCGGGACATCTGACGGGCTGAACAGGGTAATGTCTTCGCCTTTCAGCAGGCGGGTGTACATCAGCTTGTTGATCTGAACGCCGTAGTCCATGTGGCGCACGCGGTTACCTTCCACACCACGGTTGTTTTTCAGCACCAGCAGGCTTTCCACTTCCAGATGCCACATCGGGTAGAACAGCGTGGCGGCACCGCCGCGTACGCCGCCCTGAGAGCACGATTTCACTGCCGTCTGGAAATGCTTATAAAACGGAATGCAGCCGGTATGGAACGCTTCACCGCCGCGAATCGGGCTGCCCAGCGCACGGATGCGGCCTGCATTGATACCAATACCGGCACGCTGTGACACATATTTCACGATGGCGCTGGAGGTGGCGTTAATAGAGTCCAGACTGTCGCCGCACTCAATCAGGACGCAGGAGCTGAACTGACGGGTTGGGGTGCGCACGCCAGACATGATTGGCGTCGGCAGCGAGATCTTAAAGGTGGAGATCGCGTCATAAAAGCGCTTGATGTAGCTCATGCGCGTATCGCGTGGATAGTTCGAGAACAGGCAGGCCGCGACCAGGATATACAGGAACTGGGCGCTCTCATAGATCTCGCCGCTGACGCGGTTCTGCACCAGATATTTTCCTTCCAGCTGCTTAACGGCAGCGTAAGAGAAGTTCATATCACGCCAGTGATCGATGTAGCTGTCCATCAGCTCAAACTCTTCGGTGCTGTAATCTTCCAGCAGGTGGCGGTCATATTTGCCCAGCTCCACCATTTTCACGACCTGATCGTAAAGCTTCGGCGGCTCAAACTGGCCGTAGGCTTTTTTACGCAGGTGGAAGATAGCCAGACGTGCGGCCAGATACTGATAATCCGGCGCATCGCGCGAAATCAGATCGGCTGCAGCTTTGATGATGGTTTCATGGATATCAGACGTTCTGATGCCATCATAAAACTGAATGTGGGAGCGCAGTTCAACCTGAGAAACTGAAACGTTGTTCAGCCCTTCAGCCGCCCAGTCGAGTACACGGTGAATTTTATCGAGATCAATGCGTTCCTGACGGCCATCGCGTTTGGTGACGAGCAGACTTTGGTTCATGTCGCGTGTTTACCTGTCCATGAAATAGGAAATTATCCCCTAACTATTCACAAGGTCTATGCACAAGCCGCTCGCTGTGAGTAAGCCTGTGGATAAACACTATATATAGGGGGTTCGGGAAGTTTTACTAACTATATGGTGAGTATTTTAGTCAGCATTCTTTGCTTAACAAGAGTTGATTTTTGGCAAAGAATCAGTCCTGGTAGCCGGGAAAAATCCTGGATCCGCGTGGCATAAGGCCTGGGTTAGCTGTCAACGGCTTCATACTTTTTTTTAATAGTATGACTGAGCGCGTAAATCTCAATCAAAGGCGCGGAACCCGTGATTATGGCAGAGACGAAACAGAGAAGATCGGCTAGCGGGGAAGAGGAAAAGAGGCTCGCCCTGTAGCGCGAGCCTCTGCTATCAGCGTGTTTCGTCTGCGGCATCAGCCTGAGCGTGGGTATGAATCATATAGTTCACGTCCACACCTGGCCCGAGACGGAATTTATTGGTCAGCGGATTATAGTGCAGGCCAATCATGTGACGTTCACGCAGCGTGGTTTCATCAACCCAGTCCAGCAGTTCCGCCGGGCGGATAAACTTTTTAGCGTCATGCGTACCGCGCGGCAGCATGCGCAGCACATATTCTGCGCCGAACACTGCCAGCAGCCAGGCTTTTGGATTCCGGTTGATGGTAGAAAAAAAGACTTCACCACCGGGTTTTACCAGGCGGGCGCAGGCCATAACAACCGAGCGCGGATCGGGTACGTGCTCCAGCATCTCCATGCAGGTCACCACGTCATACTGGCCGGCATGGCTGTCAGCGTGATCTTCCACTGTCTGCTGAATATAATTGACGCTGACGCCGTTCTCTTCCGCATGCAGACGCGCGACGGCCAGCGGTTCCGCGCCCATGTCCAGTCCGGTCACTTCCGCGCCTTCACGCGCCATACTCTCTGCCAGAATGCCACCGCCACAGCCGACATCGAGCACCTTTTTGCCAAACAGGCCATTGCTGTGCTGCGCAATCCAGCCCAGACGCAGCGGATTAATACGGTGCAGCGGCTTAAATTCGCCCTCTAAATCCCACCAGCGCGAAGCGACCGCTTCAAACTTGGCAATCTCACTGTGATCGACGTTCTGACGGCTTTCCTGCGGTTGTTCACTCATTGCATAACGACTCCTGGCAAAATATCTCCTGAGTATAAACGCTTAAACGCCAGGTGGCATCTCTCAGCGTGAACGAAAAGCGCCAGAAAACCCCGCTTTACGTTCACCGCACGTAAGCAATGTGATATACTTTCGCACCTTTAAAATCCGGGATTAAGTAGAGGGATAGCGGCTCCATGAGCGACCTTGCGAGAGAAATTACACCGGTCAATATCGAAGAAGAGCTGAAAAACTCCTACCTCGATTACGCCATGTCGGTCATTGTTGGCCGAGCCTTACCCGATGTCCGTGATGGCCTGAAGCCGGTGCATCGCCGCGTGCTTTACGCCATGAGCGAACTGGGTAACGACTGGAATAAAGCCTATAAGAAATCTGCCCGTGTGGTAGGTGACGTTATCGGTAAGTATCACCCGCACGGTGACTCTGCTGTATACGAAAGTATTGTCCGTATGGCCCAGCCGTTCTCCCTGCGCTATATGCTGGTTGATGGTCAGGGTAACTTCGGTTCCGTTGATGGCGACTCCGCTGCAGCGATGCGTTATACCGAAGTCCGTATGGCGAAGATCTCCTCTGAGCTTCTGGCCGATCTGGAAAAAGAGACGGTCGACTTTGTGCCAAACTACGATGGCACCGAGCAGATCCCGGAAGTGCTGCCAACCAAAATTCCTAACCTGCTGGTAAACGGCTCCTCTGGTATCGCCGTGGGAATGGCAACCAACATTCCACCGCATAACCTGACTGAAGTGATCAACGGCTGCCTCGCGTTTATCGATGATGAAAACATCAGCGTAGAAGGGCTGATGGAGCACATCACCGGGCCGGACTTCCCGACTGCAGCCTTTATCAATGGCCGTCGTGGTATCGAAGAGGCCTACCGCACCGGGCGCGGTAAGATCTACATCCGCGCGCGTGGCGAAATCGAAACTGATGCGAAAACCGGCCGCGAAACCATTATCGTCAATGAGATCCCTTATCAGGTCAACAAAGCGCGTCTGATTGAAAAAATTGCCGAGCTGGTTAAAGAGAAGCGCGTTGAAGGCATCAGCGGACTGCGCGACGAGTCCGACAAAGACGGTATGCGCATTGTCATTGAAGTTAAACGCGACGCCGTGGGTGAAGTGGTTCTGAACAACCTCTATTCGCTGACGCAGCTGCAGGTCTCTTTCGGCATCAACATGGTGGCACTGCACCAGGGTCAGCCGAAGATCATGGCGCTGAAAGAGATCATCGAAGCCTTTGTGCGCCACCGTCGCGAAGTGGTGACGCGTCGCACCATCTTTGAACTGCGCAAAGCGCGCGATCGTGCCCACATCCTTGAAGGTCTGGCGATTGCGCTGGCGAACATCGATCCGATTATCGAGCAGATCCGTCGCGCGCCAACGCCGGCAGAAGCGAAGGGTGCCCTGCTGGCGCAGGCATGGGATCTCGGCAACGTTGCCGCTATGCTGGAGCGTGCCGGTGATGATGCTGCACGTCCGGAGTGGCTGGAGCCTGAATTTGGTATTCGTGACGGCCGCTACTATCTTACCGAGCAGCAGGCTCAGGCGATTCTGGATCTGCGTCTGCAGAAACTGACCGGTCTTGAGCATGAGAAACTGCTTGATGAGTACAAAGAGCTGCTGGATCAGATTGCCGGCCTGATTCACATTCTGCAGAACGCTGACCGCCTGATGGAAGTGATCCGCGAAGAGCTGGAAGCGATGCGCGATCAGTTTGGCGATGCGCGCCGTACTGAGATCACCGCAAACAGCGCAGATATCAATATTGAAGATCTGATCAATCAGGAAGATGTGGTTGTTACCCTGTCGCATCAGGGTTACGTTAAGTATCAGCCGCTGTCAGATTATGAAGCGCAGCGCCGTGGTGGTAAGGGCAAATCAGCCGCACGTATCAAAGAAGAGGACTTCATTGATCGCCTGCTGGTCGCCAATACTCACGACACGATTCTCTGCTTCTCCAGCCGGGGCCGTCTCTACTGGATGAAGGTATATCAGCTGCCGGAAGCGAGCCGCGGCGCACGCGGGCGTCCTATCGTTAACCTGCTGCCGCTGGAAGCCAATGAGCGCATTACGGCTATTCTGCCGGTGCGTGAGTATACCGAAGGCTTCAATATCTTTATGGCAACAGCCAGCGGCACCGTGAAGAAAACTGCGCTGCAGGAGTTCAGTCGTCCACGCAGTGCCGGCATCATCGCCATTAACCTGCGTGAAGATGATGAGCTGATCGGCGTGGCGCTGACCAACGGCAATGATGAAGCGATGCTCTTCTCTGCCGCCGGTAAAGTGGTGCGCTTTGCTGAGAGTGCAGTGCGTGCCATGGGCCGTTCAGCCTCAGGCGTGCGCGGTATCAGGCTGGCAGAAAACGATAAAGTGGTGTCACTGATTGTGCCGCGTGAAGAGGGCGCGATCCTCACCGTTACGCAGAATGGTTACGGTAAGCGTACGGCTAACAGCGAGTATCCGACTAAATCGCGTGCCACTCAGGGTGTTATCTCGATCAAAGTCACCGATCGTAACGGACCGGTCATCGGTGCGGTACAGGTAGTGGACGGCGATCAGATTATGATGATCACCGACGCCGGCACGCTGGTACGTACCCGCGTATCAGAAGTCAGCGTGGTCGGCCGTAACACGCAGGGCGTGATCCTGATCCGCACCGCGGACGATGAGAACGTTGTTGGCCTGCAGCGTGTGGCGGAGCCGGTTGAAGAAGAGGAGCTGGATGCCATCGACGGCAGCGTGGCGGAAGGCGAAGAAGATATTGCGCCGGAAGTCGACAGCGATGACGAGGCACCGGACGCAGAAGACGACGCATAACTGTCTGATGCACCTTAGCAGCGGCAGGTCAGGGCAACCGACCTGCCGTTTTATTATCTGAGTTTTCGTCCTGCACCCTGCACCAACTGGCTTTTTCGCAGCGATAAAGCTAGTGTATGTGCACCTTTTTGGGTCCTGTTAACCGTTACCGCCAGTGAGCCTCTCTTGAAATATCTCGTCTCCTTTCGTACCACGCTTCGTATCTCGCGCTATCTTTTTCGGGCGCTGGCGCTGCTGCTCTGGTCGCTGGGTGCATTGCTGACCACCTTCTATATCATCAATGTGCTGCATGAAAAAGAGAATGGAATACGCCAGGAGTTCGCGGCGAATTACGGTAAAGCAGAGTGGTACGTCCGGCACTCGGCTGACGTCATGCGCGAACTAAAGTACATCACGGAAAACCGCCTTAGCAGCAGCGCTAACGGACTGGACATGCTCAACGGCCTGCCCGCCGGCAAAAGCACGCTGCCGCAGTTTACGCCGCTCTTTTCCGATGGTGACTGCACCTCAATGAGCAATACCTGGCGTAACTCGCTCGACTCGCTCAGCTATTTTATCAACTACTGGAAAAGCAATTTTGCTGCGGCTTATGAGCTGAATCGCGTATTTTTTATCGGCGGCGAGAGCCAGTGCCTGGCTGATTTCACCATTGGCAGCAGCAATCCGGTAGATCGTGAACGCAGCATGAAGGCGCTGCGTGAACATGTGCTGCACTATCGCAACAGTAATGAGGAAGATCGGCGCAATCCGATGTACTGGATCACCGACAGCGCGCAGCCCGGAAACGGCAACTTCTATATGGTCGTTCCGGTTTACGTCGCCAATAAACTGCAGGCGCTGCTGGGCGTTGAGCAGAATATCCGGCTGGATGAATTTATTCAGCCCGGCGGGCTGCCGCTGGTGGCGACCATCACCGATGAAAATTATCGCCCGCTGCTGAGCAGTCGCCGTAGCGGACCCGGTTATGCGCTGGACGATCTGCCGGATGAGAACACCTGGTTTGGCTACCTCGACAGCTATCGCCAGCTGGTGCTGAAAAAGCCGCTGCCGCCATCAGATCTGAATATAATCTGGTCTCTGCCCACCTCGGTGATGGTGGATCAGCTGCGGCTGCTGCTGCTTAACGCGCTGCTGCTCAACATTTTCAGTGCGATTCTGCTTTTCACCCTGGCGTGGATATTCGAGCGCCGCATGTTCCTGCCGGCGGAAGATAACGCACACCGGCTGGAAGAGCATGAGCAGTTTAACCGTAAAATTGTCGCATCGGCGCCGGTAGGGATCTGCATCCTGCGCACCAGCGATGGCACCAATATTCTGAGTAACGAACTGGCACACAACTACCTTACGCTGCTGACGCAGGAAGATCGCCAGCGGCTTAACGAAATCATCAGCGGCCAGCAGGTGAATTTTGTTGATGTGCTGACCGGCAGTAATACCAACCTGCAGATCAGCTTTGTGCACTCGCGCTACCGCAATGAAAATGTGGCCATCTGCGTGCTGGTTGATGTCTCCTCCCGCGTACGTATGGAGCAGTCGCTGCAGGAAATGGCACACGCCGCCGAACAGGCGAGCCAGTCGAAATCGATGTTCCTTGCAACCGTCAGCCATGAACTGCGCACGCCACTTTACGGCATCATCGGTAACCTCGATTTGCTGCAAACCAAAAGCCTGCCCAAAGGGGTGGAGTCACTGGTTACCGCGATGAATAACTCCTCCAGCCTGCTGCTGAAAATTATCAGCGACATTCTCGACTTCTCAAAGATAGAGTCAGAACAGCTGAAGATTGAGCCGCGCCCCTTCTCACCGCGTGAGGTCATTAACCATATCACCAGCAACTATTTATCGCTGGTAGTGCGCAAGCGCCTTACGCTCTATGTTTTCATGGAAAACAATGTGCCGCTGGCGCTGGATGGCGATCCGCTGCGGCTGCAGCAGGTGATCTCCAACCTGCTTAATAACGCCATTAAATTTACCCACACCGGCTGCATTATTCTGCACGCCTATGTCAAAGAGGGGTATCTCGCCTTTCGCGTGCGCGACACCGGAGTCGGCATTCCGGCCAGAGAGGTAACGCGACTGTTTGATCCTTTCTTCCAGGTAGGGTCCGGCGTCCAGCGCAACTTCCAGGGTACCGGGCTGGGACTCGCGATCTGTGAAAAGCTGATCAACATGATGGATGGCGATATCGAGGTCGATTCTGAACCGGGTATGGGCAGCCAGTTTATTGTGCGTATTCCGATCTACGCCGGCCAGCAGCCGGCACCGCCGCTGCTGGATGGCCTGCAGGAGAAAGCGATCTGGCTCGATCTGCGCAATGACTATCTCGCTGCGTTTCTGCTGCGTCTGCTGCAGCAACAGGGACTCAAAGCGGCGGCATGGCAGGGGCAGGCTGAAAGCGACGATGTGGTGATAAGCGATCACGATGATTCACTGATGCAGGCGGTGCGCGCGCGCATTCTGATCTGCGGTGAACATATCGACATGCCGCAGGAACGGTCGCCGGGCGTCTGGGTGCAGAGCAGCGCAACGCTGCACGATCTGCCGCTGCTGCTGGGGCGTATTTACCGCATCACGATTGACAGCGATACCACCACGCCACTGCCGCCGCCTGCAGCTGAAAATGCCAGCAGCAATGAAGATATTACTATTCTGATTGTGGATGATCATCCCATCAACCGTATGCTGCTGTCGGAGCAGCTCGGCACGCTGGGTTACCAGACCAAAACGGCGCAGGATGGCGTTGATGCGCTTAACGTGCTGAGCCGCAATCATATCGACATCGTGCTGAGCGACGTCAACATGCCGAACATGGATGGTTATCGCCTGACGCAGCGCCTGCGCCAGCTGGGGCATGTCTTCCCGGTAATTGGCGTCACTGCCAATGCGCTGGCGGAAGAGAAGCAGCGCTGTATGGATGCCGGTATGGATAACTGCCTGTCAAAACCGGTGACGCTGGATGAGCTGAAAGTCACTCTGGCACGCTATGCTGCGCGCGTGCGTACCGGGCGCCAGACATAATGTGTGCGGTTCAGTAACCGCATGCTGTTGTCAGGCCGGAGATCAGCGAAGAAGACGATAGCGGAAGAGGAGAGGGCGAGGCGTTGCGGTGTGGATCACCGGAGCGCACAGGAAGAATCGGACGGCCCGCAGGCCGCCCGCAAAGATTAATCTTTGTCGATCTGCGTGGCGCTGACCGAGGAGAGATAGTTCAGCAGCGCAATATCGTTATCCACACCCAGTTTCATCATGGCTGATTTCTTCTGGCTACTGATGGTTTTGATACTGCGGTTCAGCTTCTTGGCAATCTCAGTCACGAGGAAACCTTCAGCAAAGAGACGCAGTACTTCACTCTCTTTCGGCGACAGACGCTTGTCACCATAGCCGCCTGCGCTGATCTTCTCCAGCAGCTTAGCGACGCTTTCCGGCGTATATTTTTTGCCTTTCTGCAGCGCGGCCAGCGCTTTTGGCAGATCGGTCGGGGCGCCCTGTTTCAGCACAATCCCTTCGATATCGAGATCCAGCACGGCACTCAGGATCGCCGGATTGTTGTTCATGGTCAGAACAATGATCGAGAGATCGGGGTAGTGACGCTTGATGTACTTAATCAGGGTAATGCCGTCGCCATACTTCTCGCCAGGCATAGAGAGATCGGTGATCAGTACATTCGCGTCCAGCTTAGAAAGGCTGTTGATCAGTGCTGTAGAGTCTTCAAACTCACCTACTACGTTAACCCATTCAATCTGTTCCAGAGACTTACGGATACCAAACAGAACAATGGGATGGTCGTCGGCAATAATTACGTTCAGGTTATTCATCTTATTGGTTACCTTGCTGCAGCAGTTGATTGACATAGGCGTCAATTTCACTGGTGGTATTTTTAATGGTTAAATCGTCGCACATTTTAATATGCTGTTCTAACGCTTCACAAAGCTGTTTACCCGGCAGCAAATTGAGCATGGCAAAAACGCCTTTCAGGCGATGCGCTGTCTGAGCAAGAGAAGGATAGTCACTATCCGACGCTTCAGTATACAGCCTCCTGACATCAGGCGGTACTGTCTCGGTAAACAGCTGGAAATAGCCGCCGCTTAACAGCGGTGTGGCAGCCTCATTTTCTTCACTCTCCTCCATCAAATCACTGGCCAGCTGCTTCTCAATCAGGGCCAGCAGTGCGTCAAGCAGGGCGTTGCTGAGGTTATAGTTCACGCGATACTGCCTGTCGCTCAGGGCGTGGTGCCCCAGCTCATCGCCCGCCAGCAGTAACGCCCAGCCGCTGAGACGTTCAGGGTCGTCCGTGATCAGAACGTCATGCTCCTGACCAGAAAGTCGCTCATCTGAGGTCAGGCACTTCGCCCCCCAGTTCTCCAGATGGCGACAGACGATTTTCTGTACATCTTCAACTGCTATATCGACCAGGGCAGTCACGCCCTCCAGTAATTTTTCTTCCTGCTCATCCAGCAGCGGCTGCAGCGCGAGCGGCAGCTGAATGTTATAGCGCGTGCCGATATCGGGTTTAGCGATAATGTCTAACTGACCGCCCATCTGTTTGCAGAGCTGTTTACACAGGAAAAAGGCCATTCCGGAAGCCTGGCCGAAACGATCCTGTGACGTCTCACCAAGGTAGGGAAAATCGGCGTTCGTCAGTTCATCCGCGGTCAGCCCGGAGCCGGTGTCGACCAGCTGGAGCTGCAGTACATCGGGTTTATCCGCCGGCGTTTTAACCTCCAGCGTGATTTTGCCCCATTGCGTGGTGGTCAGCGCATAATGCATCAGGGTGGTCAGCACCTTACGCAGCGCGCGGCGATCGCCGCTGCGCATTTCATCATTCGCCAGCTGATTATTGACGACCAGCGTCAGGCCCTTGCGCCGCAGCAGCGGCAGGCTCTCCAGCGCGATTTCGTCCAGCAGATCCTGCAGATTAAATGCGCTCGCTTCCGGCGACCAGTCATGCGCTTCCAGCCGGTTCAGCAGCACAATGTCATCCACCAGGCGGGCCAGCCGCTGGCTCTCATCCAGCAGATCCAGCACGCTCTCATCGTCGCTACGCTGGCTGAGCTGGACCAGGCGCGTCACCATATCCTGCAGCGGGCGATTCAGGGCATGGCCGAGCTGCTGCATCAGCTGCTGACGCATCTGGTGATTGCGGTCCAGTACCTGCTGTGCTTTCTGCAGCTTCTTATTGACCAGCAGTTCGCGATCCTGATCGCGCATCATAAACAGCTGCGTATGCGGTGACAGCACGCTACGCGCATGGCGGATCTCATACACTTCATTATTGATAGTCGCCTGCAGCACGCCCTGATGCTGGTCAGACATATTAATAATCTTCTGCAGATTCAGGTGCGGCAGCAGGTGATCGGCAATCTTATTGCTAAGCAAAGTGCGGTTAGTGGCGAAATCGTACACCAGCAGCCCGACCGGCAGGCTGGCGACAATTTCTTCATTCAGCATACGCAACGAATCAAGCTCTGCGCTCTGATTCTCATTCGGGCGCAGCGCCTGCTGACGCAGCAGGGTCATGCCGGCAATCGACAGCAGAAAGAGCAGCAGATTGATCAGTAGCGGCCACATCAGGTTATGCAGCGTATCCAGCGCGAGGTTAAGCAGCGGTACGCGATAAACCAGCTGCAGCGGCGTACTGGGCAGCGAGGCGGCAATCTCCAGATCGGGGTTGACCAGGGTAACGCTGGTGGTGCCGTCGCTGCCATCATCAGTGCTGCTGCTCTGGGTAGCATCCTGACGCAGCTGAAAATTCTCCAGCGGCAGGTTCTGCGGCACCAGATCGTTAACCGGCAGATCAAACGCAACCACTGTCGCCAGGTGACCCGGCTGGTTAAAGGTCGTGCGCAGCGTAAAATAGTGATCGTTCTGCCAGGTGAAATGGCGCAGCGGCGAGAAGCTTTCGCGCTCATCAAGGGCGTTAGCCTGCTGCAGCATCTCAGCACGGCGGCTGTCGACCAGCGTATTCAGCGCGCTCTCTTTGTAGCGCGTCGCCATATCTTTCAGCGGCAGGGTAGAGATCATGATCAGGCTGTTATCCTGACCATTCAGAAAATACATCGACCACGCGGGGTTTTCTGCGCCCCATAAGGTATCGAGGTAGCCAGACATACGCATGGTCATATCCAGCGTACTGCCGTCATGCGAACCGAAGATCAGCGCTTCCGTTTTACGGCGCGTTTTTTCCAGATAGTAGACATCCGGGCGTAGCCGGGTCTCCTGCAGCGTGCTGTTGGGAGCAGAACCGGCAGCACTGGTAGCGAGGTTTTCGTAAATCTGCCAGGTGGCGAAGCGGTAAGCATCGATGCGCTTTTGCATATCACGCGCCAGATCGGTCATGGCATAGCGCTTCTCAGCGATCCAGGCGCTGACGCTGTTATGTACCATCGCACCCAGTGCCAGCAGCAGCACCAGGTTGAACACCACGACAAAGCGTGTAACGTTGCCGGAAGTCAGTGGAAATTTATAAAGCATAGTGAGTCTCAGGATCCTGCAATTAACGCGTAACCCGTCGTGCGCTGGCAGCGACAGCCAGCAGCATCAGAGCAATCAGCAGGAATGCACCGCTCAGTGTGAGCCACTGGGAAATAAAGCCGATCAACGCCGGGCCTGAGAGAATACCCGCATAGCCTAACGTTGTCATGGCCGATATCGCCAGATTAACAGGCATGGTCTGCTGGTTACCGGCGGCATTAAACAGCATCGGCACCGTATTCGCCAGTCCGAATCCTACCAGCAGAAATGCCAGCAGTGCCGCTTGCGGCCAGGGAACCAGCACGGCCAGCGTCATACCTGCACTGGCAGCCAGCGCGCCGGTAAGCATGACCCGATAGCGGCCAAAACGCTGAATGATTTTATCGCCGGTCAGCCGTCCAATCGTCATGGCAACCGAGAACACCGCATAGCCCAGCCCGGCATAGGCCACGCTGATGCCCGGACTCTGCAGCAGCAGCAGGGCGCTCCAGTCCAGCACGGCGCCTTCGGCGAGGAACAGAATAAAGCAGAGACAGCCGAGAAAAGCGACCCAGCCACGCGGGATCACCAGCCAGGGCTCATCGGCCTGACGCAGTCGCTCGCTCATTAACGTTGGCAGACTGCAGCAGAGCAGCACGGCAATCAGCACCATCATAATACTGATGGCCTGCAGCGGCGTCAGCCCGGCCCCCAGCAGCAGACTCACTGCGCCGGCGCCAATAATGCCGCCCAGGCTAAAAAAGCCGTGAAAGCCGGACATCATGGGTTTGCGTGCCGCTTTTTCAACGTGAACCGCCTGCACGTTCATGGCAACATCCAGCATGCCGAGTCCGGCGCCAAACAGCATCTGCGTCAACGCCATCAGCCAAAGCTGGTCCAGCGTGGCCAGCAGCGGCAACACGGCCAGAATCAGCAGCGCAGAGCAGGTCATGATTCGGCGGCAGCCAAAACGACCAATCAGCGTGCCGGTAACCGGCATCGCAGCCAGCGAACCGATGCCCAGACATAGCAGAAGCCCGCCGAGAGAGGCGCCACTCAGCTGCAGGCGCTGGCTGGCGTAAGGCACAAGCGGCGCCCAGGCAGACATACTCAACCCGGCGATAAGAAAAACAGTGCGCGTGCCGAAATTAACACGCTGATGCAGTTTGGCTGGCTGTGCGGCGTCCAGTGCAGTCATAGAAGTTATTTTGATCCGCTGTTAAAGCGTCGAAGTTTAGCATTAAAGCAGGGGGTGCAGCGGAATTAACGCGCAATTTGCCTTGCCTGCTGCTGCACAGGAATCGGACATCTTACCGACATTTAGCCAGGCCGGAATTTTTTCCAGATATTTCCTGGTACTGCCTGATAAACATTAAGTGACTTAACGCAAATTAAGTCGGTCAATTGATGACATATACTGATGCAATCAGCGGCAGGCGGTTAGCTGACTGTGGTTTTAGCCGGGTGCGCAATTCAGAACGCTTTTCCGGATTTTTGCCACCAGACAGCAGTCAGAAAAACGCGCTAAGATAAGGCAGGTCACCGCTAAAGGTGCCGCTTATAGCAAGATCGTCACGCGTGCCAGCCCGACCGGGAGCACGCATTTAACGTCATACCTTTAACCTTGTTACCCGCGGGTAACCCGTTTCCATCAGGCGAAACGGGCCATACTGTTATGGCCTGTATGGCGCACCACTCTGCCTGAAACATTAATACAGGTAATCACTGGTGCAATACGTACTCTGTAACGAGGTTACCTATGTTTTCAGATCAATCCACTCTATCGTTCGCGTCGTTATTTACCTCTGGCACTGAGGGTGCCAGCCCGGTTATGGCCAGTCAGCAGCGTCGTGCCGATACCACGCCGCCGACCGCACTGCACCCCTATGAGCCGCTGGCGCAGGATGGCGTTATCGCAGCCTGGGAGAGCAGCCGCGCCATCCACCTGCGCGGTCGCGCAGAACAGGAACCGGGCGCAATGGTAACAATCAGCTTCAACGGTGAAAGCTGGCACAGCACGGTCAATCACTGGGGTTACTGGAATGCGACTATGCCCCCCTCAGTATTACAGGGATTAGCGGATGGCAACTACAGTCTGACGCTGACCATCACTGATAAAGCGGGTAACAGCACCGCGACCGAAGTGGGGTTTGGCGTTTACGTAGATAAAACTCTCAGGCCGGAGATCAGCGTACATCCCGTGAGCGGTGATAACGCCATTAGCGTAGCGGAGGGCATTTATGGCGTGGAGATCAGCGGGCAGGTCACCCATATGCCGCTTAACAGCCATGTCACTCTGACGCTGGGAAACAAAAGCACCACTGCCCTCGTCGATGAGCACGGCGCATGGCAGGCGACGTTTACGCCGCAGGATCTGCAGGCACTGTCGGATGGGATATATCAGCTGCAGGTCAGCGCCCGCGATCCCAATGGCAAAACCAGTACGGTACAGCATGAGCTGACGCTGGTAACACACCCGGAAAGCCTGCCACACATCAGCTTCGACAGCGTTACCGCTGACAACGTCATTAATTTTGCCGAGAGCCAGCAGGACCTGACGCTGAGCGGTACGCTCTCAGCACTGGCTCCGGGCCAGAAGCTGGAGCTCTGCGTCGGAGAGACAGTCTTTCATGCGGCTATCGATGCGCAGGGTCACTGGCAGGCGATCATTCCTGCCAGCGAGGTCAGCAGCTTTATTTCGACCGGCGAAGTGCGCGTTTATGCGCTTGACGCCGCCGGCAACAGCACCGACAGCACGCTGACGCTTAACGTCGTGACGCAGTTGCCCGACATTTACTGCGAAATGAATATTGGCGGCGATACCATTCTGAACGCGCAGGAAGCGCAGCATACGCTGAGTTTTTATCTTGAGGGCGTAAATCAGCTGACGCTGAATGGCAAGGCGTACACGCCAGTCGATGGCATGGTCACGCTCAGCGTGGCCGATCTGCAGGCGCTGCCGGATGGGCCTGTCAGCGCTATCGCTGAGCGCTGGGACAGCTACGGTAATCACGATAGCCAGACCCTCAGCGATCTGTTCACCGTGGCGATTCATCAGCTGCCGTCGCTGACGCTGCAGCAGCCGTTTGGCGATGGCGTTATTGCGCATGATGAGGTGGATCACTGGCATCTTATCCAGGGCAGTTCTCTTCATCTGGCACAGGGAAGTCTGGTCACCGTGACGCTGGGCGATCAGCACTACAGTGCCGCGGTAGAGGAGAGCGGAGAGTGGTCGCTGACCATTCTGGCGGGCCAGCTGGCGACGCTGGAGCCGGGCAGCTATCAGATGAGCGTCAGTGCCCAGGACAAGGCCGGCAATCTGGCCAGCGCCGTCCAGACGGTCACGGTAAATGGCGATGCCGGGAGCAGCGATTTCAGCGCAACGGCTATTGATACCCTGCTGGCGCACTATGGTGCCGGAGACGCCATACCCGGGGCCACGGCGATGGTCAGCCAGCCTGATCACCATTACGGCAGCAGCGACACTGCCTGGACGCTGGCCGATCATCTGCAGCAGCAACCGGTAGCGGCACTGGTATAAGTTACCTGCGGCACAGGCAGGCCATCATTCTTTTTTATAAGGCGACTCAGGGATGCGTTCACCCTCGCATACACGCGACGAAGCGATTGCTGCGCTGGACCGGGCTGCGGCCGTGCTGGGGATCGCCACCGATCGCCGTCGCCTGCAGCTTCAGTGGCTGGCAGCAGCATCGCCGCAGGCGCAGCTGACCGACCTGGCGCAGCGCATGGGGCTGGTGCTGCAATTTGTCAGCGCACGCAAACTGCGCTGGCGTCAGGCCGTGATGCCGCTGCTGCTGCGCCTGAATGACGGCACGCTGGCGCTGGCAGAGTCGGCAGATGAGGAGGGCAGGGTGCAGTACTGGCTGAGTGCGGGCGGCGACGGTGTGCGCTCAGCCCCACTGAGCGACCTGCTGGCACAGGCGCAGCCGGAAGTGGGCGTGATTACGCTGGCGGCCCGCGCACGGGATGTGCGGATGGATACGTTTGTGCGTCCCTGGCAGCCACACTGGTTCTGGCAGCATTTTCGGCCCATGAAACGGCGTCTGGCTGAAATCAGTCTCGCCTCGCTGGTCAGCAATCTGCTGGCGCTGGCGGGCATCCTGTTCTCAATGCAGGTGTACGACAGAGTCATACCGGCCCGCTCCCAACCCACGCTATGGGTGCTGTTCAGCGGGGTGCTGCTTGCTGCGTTGATGGAATATCTGATTCGGCTGGCGCGTACCCGGGTTGCTGACGGGATGGGCAAGCGGATCGATCTGGCCCTCTCGGCGCAGCTTTTTGCCCGCGCGCTGCGCATTCGCAACGAGGCGCGGCCGCGCTCAACCGGCGCTTTTATTGCGCAGCTGCGTGAGGTCGAGCAGGTACGCGAGTTACTGACGTCTACCACGGTCAGCGCTGCGGCAGATATCCCCTTTGTCGTGCTGTTTCTGTTTATTTTGTCAGCGATTGGCGGCTGGCTGGTGCTGGTGCCGCTGCTGGCGATCCCGCTGATTGTGATCCCGGGTTTGCTGGTACAGATCCCGATGGCGCAGCTGGCGAAGCAGGGCCAGCGTGAAAGTGCTCTGCGGCAGGCGCTGCTGGTGGAGACGCTGGAGGGGGTGGAGGATATCAAGGCGCTGCAGGCGGAGGCCTGGTTCCAGCGGCAGTGGGAACAGACGCATGAGGTCAGTGCGACGCTCGCCAGTCAGCAGCGGCTGTGGGGCGCGCGCCTCACCGGCTGGGCGGGCAGCGTGCAGCAGCTGACCTATGCGGGAATGCTGGTTGCCGGGGTGTATCTGATCCTGAACAACCAGATCACTACCGGTACGCTGGTGGCCAGCAGCCTGCTCTCCGCGCGTACGCTCGCTCCCCTGATGCAGCTGACGCTGGTATTTTCGCGCTGGCAGCATGCGCGCAGCGCCATGACCGGACTCAACGAGCTGCTTAAAAAGCCGGTTGACCAGCCACAGAACGGCATGCCGGCTTATGCGCCGGTGCTTAGCGGACACTATCAGCTGCAGCAGGTACGCTATCACTATGATGAAAACAGCCTGCGGACGATTGCTATCGATAGCCTGACAATCCGCCCCGGCGAGCGTATAGCGATTCTCGGCGGGGTGGGGGCAGGGAAATCGACCCTGCTGAAAATCCTGGCGGGGCAGGCGATGCCCGTCAGCGGGCGCATTATGATTGACGGCGTCAGCATGCAGCAGCTCGATCCGGCAGATTTGCGGCGGCAGCTCGGCTGGCTGTCGCAGGAGGCGCGCCTGTTTTTCGGCACCCTGCGGCAGAACCTGCTGCTTGGTAACCCGCACGCCACCGAGCAGGAGATGCTGCAGGCGCTGCGCATAAGCGGGGCGTTATCGCTGCTGCAGCAGGATGCCGCCGCGCTTGATCGTCTCATTCATGAAGGCGGACGCGGGCTCTCTGGCGGTCAGCGGCAGATGATTCTGTTCAGCAGGATGCTGTTGCGTCAGCCGCAGATTGTACTGCTGGATGAGCCTACGGCGGCGCTGGATGAACCCCTGGAGGCGCAGGTGATCCGTCAGCTGGCGCAGTGGCTGCCGGGGCGTACACTGGTGCTGGTCACGCATCGTCCGGCGCTGCTGGGGCTGGTTGATCGGATTATCGTCATGAAGAACGGCGAAATCGTGGCTGATGGCCCGCGCGATGCCATTCTGCAGCGCAGTACTCCGCAGCCGGAGGTGGCAGATGAACACGGATAACGAGGCGGCGGCGTCGCGCATTATCTGGCTCTGCGCGCTTACGCTGCTGCTGCTGCTGATCTGGGCGCACGTGGCCGTGCTGGATGAGGTCACAACAGGCAGCGGCAAAGTCACGCCCTCCAGCCGGGCACAGATTATCAACAATCTGGATGGCGGGATCCTCAAACAGCTCAGCGTGCGCGAGGGCGATATTGTTCGTAAGGGTGAGCTGCTGGCCACGCTCGATCCCGCCCGCTACCAGTCCAGCTATGGCGAAGCCAGCGCCAGAGTACGGACACTGCGGGCAACGGCAGAGCGGCTGGATGCCGAGCTCAGCGATCGACCCCTGCAGTTCAGCACGGATATTCGCCGCTACCCGCAGCTGGTTGCGCGTGAAAGCCAGCTCTATCAGTCGCGCCGGCAAAATCTGGCGATAACGCTGCAGAATCTTCAGCAGTCGCTGACGCTGGTACAGGCAGAACTCAACCTGACTGAGCCGCTGGTGGCCCGCGGCGCGGCGGGGAAAGTCGAAGCGATCCGGCTGCGGCGCCAGGTCAGCGATCTGCAGGGAAAAATCGATGAGGTGCGTAACGACTACGCGGTGCGGACGCACGAAGAACAGGTCAAAAACAGCGCAGAGCTGGATGCGCAGCTGCAGGTTGCCGCAGGCAGAGAAGATCAGCTGACGCGTACTGCACTGCTTTCGCCGGTTTATGGCATCGTTAAAGCGATAGCGATTACCACGCCGGGCGGTGTGGTCGAGCCAGGCGGCAAACTGATGGAGATCGTCCCGCTGGAAGATCGGCTGCTGATCGAGACGCGCGTTGCGCCACGGGATATCGCCTGGATCCGTGCCGGATTGCCTGCAACGGTGAAAATCACTGCGTATGATACCGCTATTTATGGCGATCTGCCGGGCATCGTTGAGAGCGTATCACCGGATACGCTGGAGGGGAGCGACCCGCGCGAGCCACCCTATTTTCGGGTCTATGTGCGAACGCAGACGGCAACGCTGACCACCCGGCGCGGACAGCACTTTCCTGTGCTGCCGGGTATGCTGGCAGATGTAGAGATAAAAACCGGGCAAAAATCGGTGCTGGATTATCTGCTTAAGCCGCTGAATAAAGCGACTGAAGCGCTGCGTGAGCGCTGATTGCGTTATTATACTGGCGGGAAAACAGAGCAGATAAAAAAATGCCGGACAAATATGTCCGGCGGGAATCAGGGTAAAACACTCATTCGGGGTGAATGAAGATAATAATAAAATAAATGATGATAGCGTTGATAATTGTAGAGGCTGACGGCAACAAAGTTTTATCATTCAGTGCGGCATTAAATTAACGCATTGTGTTGAATTAAAAGAAATTTAATTACGTTTGTTTATTTGTGCTTTATTTTTTATCAATGCGTGCTGATTATTAGTTCCGCGATATTTACATGTGGCAATAAATTTGTAATCAACTGAAACACTTTCGGAAATTTAGTATCATTTTCCTGATAGATTATTGCCCACTATAAAACAACAATGATTTGCCGGCTGAATTTTTAACATTCAGTTTGCAGTGGCATAACTATAAAGGCACATAACCGAGGGTAAATAAATGAATCGTCGCGTTCTCTCCCTGATGATCCCGGCACTGCTGGTGGCGGGTTCAGCAAGCGCAGCCGAGATCTATAATAAAGATGGCAACAAACTCGACCTCTACGGCAAAGTAGATGGTCTGCACTACTTCTCTGACAACGATGGCTCAGACGGTGACCAGTCTTACCTGCGCTTTGGTTTTAAAGGTGAAACTCAGGTGACCGATCAGCTGACAGGTTACGGTCAGTGGGAATACCAGGCCGCGCTGAACACGGCTGAGAGCGAAGGCACCAAAGACAGCTATACCCGCGTCGGCTTTGCCGGTCTGCGTTTTGGTGACGCTGGCTCTTTCGATTACGGTCGCAACTACGGCATTGCGTATGATATTGGCGCATGGACTGACGTCCTGCCGGAGTTTGGTGGCGATACTTATGGCGCGGACAACTTTATGTTCCAGCGCGGTAACGGTATGGCAACTTACCGTAATAATAATTTCTTTGGTCTGGTGGATGGCTGGAACGTTGCCGTTCAGTACCAGGGCAAAAATGACAACCCGACTGAATCCGCCTCTGGCCGTGATGTTCTGGGTGAAAACGGTGACGGCTGGGGCCTGAGCACCACCTATGATTTGGGTAATGGTCTGGCACTGGGCGGTGCGATGTTCCAGTCCGATCGCACCAATAACCAGAATGCTGCAGGTGTACTGGGTCAGGGTGATAAAGCGGAAGCTTATACCGGCGGCCTGAAATATGACGCAAACAATATTTATCTGGCTGCGATGTATACCCGCTCTTACAACGCAACGCGTTTTGGTTCAGTGGATTCTGACGCTTTCGGTTATGCAAACAAAGCGGACAACTGGGAAGTGGTTGCGCAGTATCAGTTTGACTTCGGCCTGCGTCCGTCACTGGCTTACGTCAATTCACGCGGTAAAGATATTGAAGGTTATGGCAGCCAGAACCTGAAAAAATATATTGACGTGGGCGCGACCTATTACTTCAATAAAAACATGTCGACCTATGTGGATTATCAGATCAATCTGCTGGATGACAACACCTTTACCAACAATGCCGGTATCAATACCGATGACATTGTGGCGCTGGGTCTGGTTTACCAGTTCTGAGTATCTGGCGCGCCGCCCTGCGGGCTGCGCGCCACCTTTCCTGCTTTATTCTGTGATATCCGCATTTATCCGCAGGCCGGCATTTAGCGGGCTCAGCATCTGACCTACTGTACGCCACGCCAGCGCCGGGCTTTTGCCGCCGGACGCGGTGCAGTCTGCGCCGCTGCAGCGGGCTGACCTCCCTCCAGCGCAATACCTGCCAGGGTAAAAGCAGAAAAGCTCAGCCACCGCTGCCACTTTTCACTCTGCGTTTTCGACATCGCCATACTGCACCTTGCTGAGAATAAACCTGCTCTCAACAATGCAGCATTTATGCCATGCTGCCGCTCTCAGCGTCACACGCCTCAAACGGGGTTTGTTACACTGCGCCAGCCCTGAAGTAGTGCAGAGTGGATAATAATAGTGCAGGGCTTAACGTCGCCGTGCGCTGTAGCTTTCCAGTGAACGCTGACGCGCGTGCTGCCAGCTGCGATAACTGCCGTACAGGAACAGCGCGGCGGAGAGGGCGGCGATTAATACATACATCATCTGTGCTCCTTAAAGGGATTATGCCTGGTGTTAAAGCCTGCAGCATGATCGGCGTTAATTCAATGAGATTTAGCGTAAATTACCCGCAGCTTATGCTTTGTAATACGCTGTATTTCTGTGTAACAGACGAGGAAAAGATGTATTTCCGGAATATTTTGCTGACGACTCTGGTGGTGGCGGGGCTGACGGCCTGCGACCGCACTCCGCAACGTGAGCCGCTGGTTCTGCAGGGCAACACCATGGGCACCGTCTGGCGGGTCACGCTTGCCGGTGTCGACCCGCAGCGTAAGGGCGCGCTGCAGCAGGCCATCCAGCAGCAGCTTGATCGCGATGACGGTGAACTCTCTACCTGGAAAAGCACTTCAGTGCTGTCGCGCTTTAATCAGTACCAGGGTACAGCGCCGCAGCCCGTCAGTGCAGATATGGCGGATATTGTGACTCTCTCACTGCGCATTGGCGCCAAAACCGCGGGTGCCATGGATATCACGGCAGGCAGGCTGGTGAACTTATGGGGTTTCGGGCCTGCCGGGCAACCGGCGCATCAGCCTGATGAGGCAGCAATCGCGGCGGCCAAAGCTGAAACCGGCCTCGCGCATCTGCGGGTGATCCAGAGCGTAAGCGGGCAGTGGCTGCAGAAAGATCTGCCGGGCCTTTATGTGGATCTCTCCACTATGGGGGAGGGCTATGCCACCGATCACCTGGCGCGACTGATGGAACAGCAGGGAATAACCGACTATCTGGTATCGGTCGGCGGGGCTGTACTCAGTCGCGGCCGCAATGCCAGCCAGCAGCCGTGGCGGGTGGCTATTCAGAAACCCACCGATCGCGAAAACGCGGTTGAGGCGCGCGTTGACCTGCAGGGGCACGGCATCAGCACCTCCGGCAGCTATCGCAACTATTATGAACTGGATGGCAAACGCATTTCGCACGTCATCGATCCCGCAACCGGGCGGCCCATTCAGCATAAGCTGGTTTCTGCGACGGTGATTGCCACAACGGCGCTGGAAGCGGATGGCTGGGATACCGGACTGATGGTGCTGGGCACCGAACGCGCAAAAGCGCTGGCGCTGAAAGAGCATCTGGCTGTTTATCTGATCACCAAAGAGGGTGACGGCTTCAGCCACTGGATGTCCCCCCGGTTCAGGGCATTTCTTATCGATAAATCGTAACCGGAGGCAATAATGCTGGATCTGTTTAGCGATGAAGCGCCGTGGCAGGAGCCGCTGGCGGAGGGGGCGGTCATTCTGCGCCGCCGCGCCCGTGCTGATGCACCCGCGCTACTGGCAGCAATTGAAACGATTGCGGCGCAGCATCCGTTCACGCACCGTATTACGCCAGGGGGCTACCGTATGTCCGTGGCGATGACCAACTGCGGTGATGTGGGCTGGTTCAGTGACGCGCGCGGCTACCGCTACAGTGAACAGGATGTCAGCAATGGCCAGCGCTGGCCTGCGATGCCGCCGCTGTTTCGTGAGCTGGCGCAGCAGTGCGCACAGGAGGCGGGTTTCAGTCACTTTACGCCGGATGCCTGCCTGATCAACCGCTATGCGCCAGGTGCAAAAATGTCGCTGCATCAGGACAAAGATGAGCGCGATTTGCATCAGCCGATCGTCTCTGTTTCGCTGGGGCTGCCGGCGGTCTTTCAGTTTGGCGGGTTTGCGCGCGGTGACGCCACGCAGCGCGTGCTGCTGGAGCATGGCGATATTGTGGTATGGGGTGGCCCGTCGCGGCTGCGCTATCACGGTATTCTGCCGCTCAAACCCGGTATACATCCTGAGGCGGGTACCGTTCGCTATAATCTGACCTTTCGCCGGGCACACTGATGCAACAGGGAATGAGAATTATTCTTGCTATCATCTGAGGGGTCATTAAACTGCAGGCAGCATTTTTTTGACCTTTGGAACAGAGTGATGGCATTGCTTCAGGTGGTTTTTCGTCAGTATCGCTGGCCGTTTACCGGCGTGCTCCTTCTTACGCTGCTGAGTGCCGCACTCGGAATAGGCCTCATCGCCTATATCAACAATGAGCTGATTGTGGCGATCAACAGTGACGCAACGGTGCTGCCGGCGTTTCTCGGTCAGCTGTTTCTGCTGATGGCGGTCACGCTCGCTTCACAGCTGGCGCTGACGCAACTGGGACACCATTTTGTCTGGCGGCTGCGGGGCGAATTTATCAAGCGTATCCTCGATACCAGCGTTGAGCGCATTGAACAGCTGGGCAGCGCTCAGCTGCTGGCGGGGCTGACCAGCGATGTGCGTGCCATTACCATCGCGTTTGTCCGGCTGCCGGAGCTGATTCAGGGCATTATTATCACCCTGGGTTCGGCGCTTTATCTCGCGTGGCTCTCCCCGGAAATGCTGCTGGTGACCATGCTGTGGCTGACCATCACGCTGGTGGGCGGCTGGCTGCTGGTTTCGCGCGTCTATCAGCATATGGCAAAGCTGCGTGATATCGAAGACGATCTCTATCGTGATTTCCAGACCATTATCGAAGGGCGTAAAGAGCTGCAGCTTAACCGCGATCGGGCGCGGCTGATTTATGACACGGTTTATCAGGAGAATGCGGGCCGCTATCGCCACCATATTGTGCGCGCCGACACCTTCCATCTCAGCGCCGTTAACTGGTCTAACATCATGATGCTGGGCGGCATCGGTATTGTGTTTTTTATGGCAAACGGTCTTGGCTGGGCGAACACCGCCGTGGCGGCAACTTATTCACTGACGCTGCTGTTTCTGCGCACGCCGCTGCTCTCTGCCGTGGGGGCGCTGCCAACGCTGCTCAGCGCTCAGGTGGCGTTTCGCAAACTCAACCGCTTCGACCTGGCACCTTATGAGCCTGCCTTCAGCGTCCCGTCGCCAGTCAGCACGTGGCAAACGCTGGAGCTGCGCGACGTCTGTTTCCATTACGGCGAACAGGGATTTGCGGTGGGCCCGGTCAACCTGACGCTGCGGCGTGGCGAACTGCTGTTTCTTATTGGCGGTAACGGCAGCGGTAAATCCACGCTGGCGATGCTGCTGACCGGCCTCTATCAGCCACACGCTGGCAGCCTGCTGCTGGATGGTAAAGAGATAAGCAGTAAGCAACCCGATCTGTGGCGGCAGCACTTTTCAGCGGTATTTACCGATGTGCATCTGTTTGACCGTCTGATTGGCCACGGCGGTGAGCCGGCCGATCCGGCCCTGGTTCAGCGCTGGCTGGAGCGGCTGAAAATGAGCGAGAAACTGCAGCTTGATGGCAACCGGGTGCTGAATCTGCAGCTGTCGAAAGGGCAGAGCAAGCGCCTGGCGCTGCTGCTGGCCGCCGCGGAAGAGCGGGATATTCTGCTGCTGGACGAATGGGCCGCCGACCAGGATCCGCATTTCCGCCGAATCTTTTACCGCGAGCTGCTGCCCTGGCTGCAGGCGTCAGGTAAAACGGTGTTTGCCATCAGTCATGACGATCACTACTTTACTCACGCCGATCGGCTGCTGGAGATGCGCAACGGGCAGCTGGTGGAACTCAGCGGCCGCGAGCGCGATATGGCCACGCTCGATGCGGTTGAGCGAACGGATACCGGTCGTTAACGTAACGCTAATACATCAGTCATAACCGGCCATTGAGCCGGTTACAGGCGGCTGGCGGAACGCGGCAGCGTCAGTGATTGGGCGGGATGGCAAAGCTTTTCAGCTGTACAACAAAATGCTGATGGCCGCGGGTAATACGGGCACCGCGATCGCACCAGTGCGTTGCCAGACGAAAGAAGTCGTCGCTGCCGATGTCATAGGCCAGTTCTACTTTGCTGATGCCTGAATACAGAAGGTCTTCTGCATCCTGCAGGCTTTTTGCTTTGATGACCATAATCGATTCCCGTCAAATAAAAGAGAGCATCAGAGTAGGGGATGTTCATGACACTTTTGTTGCGTTTTGATGAAAGCACACCATGACAGGCGCAAAATGTGATCGCGCTCAGTTGCAGAGGCAACTGGCTGAAAAATGAGAGTTTGAGAAAAAAAGGGTACGTATCGATAGTGCGCCGGACAGGCAATAAAAAAGCAGCCATGAAGGCTGCTTTTTTACGGGATAATTTGGTCGGCACGAGAGGATTTGAACCTCCGACCCCTGACACCCCATGACAGTGCGCTACCAGGCTGCGCTACGTGCCGAACGTGGAAAACCATACTACTGATTCCCCAGACGATTGCAAGATGCGCCAGCGTTAACTGCCTCATATTTAATCAGTTTGCCGTAAAGCGCTTCTCTTCCGTCAGCACCTGCAGCAGCAGCGCCAGCTGCGGCTTATGATCTTTCAGCTCGCGACCGCTGGCATCCCATGCGGTATAGCTGCCGCTGTTATTCAGCATCAGCGTTACCGATGGCGTGGTGATCACCAGTTTGCCATCTTCACTGCTGGCTACCCAGTTATGGCTGCGCTGAGCGGCGAACAGATCTTCACCCTGCGAATAGCTGACCGGGCTGGTGCGCACGTGCAGCAGACGCTGCATCAGCGTTGCCATCACATCCTGCTGATCGGTCAGGCGATCGATCGTCTGTGCAGGCGTGTTGGGCCAGTGCACCACCAGCGGAATCTGCAGCATCGCACGGTTGCCCGGGTTATCGCTGTTATTAAAGGTTACCGCACGCTGGGCAGTGATCACCACCACCGTATTTTTCAGCAGGTCGCGCTGCTGCAACGTGGTCAGTACTGCAGCAATCTGCTCATCCACGCTGCCCGCCTGGCGCATATAGCTGCGCTGACGCGCTTTCGTGCTGTCGCCGCTGGCCGTTATACCGTTCAGCGCTACCCAGGAAAACCAGGGAGAGCGGCTGCTTTTCTGACCATTGAGCCAGTTTTGCCACTGTGAGACGGTCTGGCTGTTAGGCTGCGACGTCGCTTCCGGCAACGTATAGTCCGCCAGCAGTGCCTGACGGTAGAGCGGCTGATTAAAGCCATCGGAGGAGAACAGGCCAAACTGGTAGCCCTGTGCGTTCAGTGCGTTCAGCAGCGCCGACGGAATGCGCGATGCCAGCACGCCATCCATATAGCTGGAAGAGATGCCGTAAAACAGGCCAAACACGCCTTTTTCCGGCTGTACGCCGGCGCTGTAGTGCCGGGTAAAACGGACATTCTCTGCAGCGAACTGCTTCAGCGATGGCAGCGCGCTGTCCATAGTGGCGTTATTTACGCCATCAATGGTCAGCACCAGCAGATTGTGACCCGTTCCGCCATCACGGAAGCTAATATCACTTAGCGGATACTGCACCGACAGCGCTTCAGGATCGCCCTGCTGCACCAGACGGCGCTGATACTCCTGTGCATCCAGCAGACCGTGACGCTCCAGAAAGCGGCGTGCCGTCATGGGATAAGAGAGCGGCAGATTGGCGCGCTGCATGGTGACAGGGCGGTAGAAATTCGCATCGGCCCAGATGTAGAGCAGATGACTGGCAAAAAAGGCGCTGATAAACAGCGCAGCGAGCGGCTTGCCAAATGAGCGCCGGTTAAGACTGCGCAGTTTTTGCCAGCTCCAGGTGGCAAACAGCATCTCCACCAGAAAAATGCCCGGCACGCTGATAAACATCAGCTGCCAGTCACGCGCCATCTCACTTTGATCGGGGTTAACCACCAGCTCCCAGACCACCGGATTAAGGTGGAGGTGAAAGCGGTTGAACACGGCGCCGTCGACCATGATCAGCGTCAGCCCGGCGGTGGCAACGATCGCGGAGAGTACCCGCAGCAGACGCTGCGACATCACCACAAAGGTAAGCGGGAAGATGATCAGCAGATAGGCGGCAAAAACGATAAAGCTGAAATGCCCCATCCAGCTGGTAAAAGCGTAAATCCGGCCCGCCAGTGAGGAGGGCCAGTCAGCGACCAACAGGTAGCGGCTGCCGAGAGCCAGCGCAAAGAGGATATTAAACAGCGCGAACCAGTGCCCCCAGCTAATCATCTGGGAGACTTTTTCACGGTAGCGCTGCCGGTTGGTTACCATATATAGGGATCAGATCTGCAAATTAATGAGCATTATCATCGCGCACGGAAGACTGCAACGCTTCCGCAAATGACCGGGCCAGGCTGCGGCGCTGGGCTGGTGCGATATCGGAGTTGATCAAATTGGTGACCATGTTTCCCAGAACCATCAGGGAAAGATCGAGAGGCGCTTTGTCTTTTTCAAGAACCTGCGCCAGCTGTGCGAGAAGCAGCTCAACGCGCTCGTCGCTATAACGGGATGATTGTGGCATATCGTCGACTAATCAAGTGTGAAAAGCCGGTATAGTACCGTAACCATGTGCTTTTTTCCGCACTTTTATCGCAGGCAGAGCGATCAGTTTGTGCGCGCAGTTGAAAGCGGCGGCGGGCGGTGATTGAATACGCCCCTGAGTTTAAAGGAGAGTCTATCATGAGTCTGGATATTGACCAGATTGCCCTGCATCAGTTAATCAAACGCGACGAGAACCAGCTGGAGCTGGTACTGCGCGATACGCTGCTGCCGGTTACGCAGGCGGTAAGCAGCATGGCTGAAGAGCTGCATCGCGTTTACAGTGCTAAAAGCAAAGCCTATGGTCTGTTTAATGAAGACAGCGAACTGGCCGACGCGCTGCGCAACTGTCGTCGCGGGCAGGATGACTTCCTGGCATTCAGCCGGGCTGCCACCGGCCGTCTCCGCGATGAGCTGAGTAAATACCCGTTTGCTGACGGTGGCGTGGTGCTGTTTATGCACTACCGCTATCTGGCGGTAGAGTATCTGCTGGTTGCGGTGCTGAACAGTCAGTCCAGCATGCGCGTTAATGAACAGCTGGATATCAGCAGCACGCACTATCTCGACATCAATCACGCCGATATTGTGGCGCGCATCGATCTTACCGAGTGGGAAACCAACCCGGAATCAACGCGCTATCTTACTTTTCTGCGGGGACGCGTCGGACGCAAGGTTGCTGACTTCTTTATGGATTTTCTCGGCGCCAGCGTGGGCCTCGACACTAAGGCGCAGAACCGCGGCCTGCTGCAGGCGGTCGATGATTACTGCGCTGAGTCAAATCTGGATAAGAACGAGCGGCAGAACTATCGTCAGCAGGTTTACAGCTACTGTAACGAACAGCTGCAGGCGGGTGAGGAGATTGCGCTGGACGATCTCTCACAGGAGTTACCACCTCTGGGTGAGAAAAGCTTTCAGGCGTTTACGCAGGAGCAGGGTTATGAGCTGGAGGAGCACTTTCCGGCTGACCGCAGCACGCTGCGCCAGCTGACTAAATTTTCCGGCAGCGGTGGCGGGTTAACGCTGAATTTTGATGCGCTGCTGCTTGGCGAGCGTATCTTCTGGGATCCGGCAACCGATACCCTGACGATTAAAGGCACACCGCCTAATTTGCGCGATCAGCTGCAGCGTCGTACCGGCGGGAAGTAAATCACCGGCATAAAAAAACGCCGCAAAAGCGGCGTTTTTCCCGATGTCGTCTGCGATTACGCGCGAACGAAGTCGATGTGGTGCAGTTTTGGCTTGAACGGGTGACGCTGAACAGCCTGAACTTTAACCTTCGTTTCTTTACCGTCAACAACCAGCGTCAGCACATCGGTGTAGAACTCAGGCTTAACCTGCATGTTCATCACGGAGTCGTGATCCAGTTCGATAGAAACTGCAGCTTCATTTCCGCCATAGATGATAGCCGGGAACTTGTTAGCTGTGCGCAGGCGGCGGCTCGCACCCTTACCCTGCTCTTTACGTACTTCTGCGTTGATAGTGAACATCATTATTTCTCTTCAATAATTCCTGCTACAGGCGACCCAGCAACAGGACGGTTATTCAAACGCTTGTGCGGATGCAAAAGCGGGCGGGATTATAGCCGGATCGGGGCAGGGGGGCAAATGATTCTGCCATCTAGCGCAGCTCATTGGCGCGGCGGAAGCGCCCCTGGTAATCAAACACTTTCTCCCGCACCTGCCAGAACTGTCCCCGGGCACGCGCTACCACGAAGTCAGGATGACGCAGCAGCGGCTGCAGCGCGACCACATCGGCCGCCTGCTGCCAGCCCAGCTCCACGCCGGGCGCGCGCTGATGCGGCCGCATAAACAGCTGCTCAAACGCCTTCCGCTGTGCGGGTGTCTGCAGCCGGAAGCGTTCGCTGACGTCGCTGCCATCCTCATCGTAATAGGTGGCTTTCAGCCATTCTCCCTTGTCATCACGGCCATGCGCCAGCGTCATACCGCTGCAGCGCAGCACCCGCGCATCTTTCAGCTTCAGCGCCGCTTTCAGCATGTCATCGGGGTCGACTAATATTTTGTCGCACTGCTGGCAGCGCCGTGCGGCGATATCATTTTCAGCGCCGCAGTCAGGGCAGCTTTTAAAGCGAAAGCGAAAATCGCACTGCTCACGTCCGCCTTCATCATCCTCCAGAACGCCCTGGCAGCGGCGGCCAAAATGTTCAATCACCTGTCCGTCTTCAGTGGCTTTGCCCCAGAAGGTATTAGCAAACCCGCAGGCGGGGCAGAACACCTGCACCGGTTGATTGTCACTGGCGCCTTTTGGCGCACCCACTTCCGGCGTAAAGAGATCGTGCGGATTACCGGCGTAGTCGAGGATCAGGCAGTCGCGTTTATCCGGCGCCAGGCGCAGTCCGCGTCCGACTATCTGCTGATAGAGGCTGACGGATTCAGTCGGGCGCAGAATCGCGATGAGATCCACGTGTGGCGCATCAAAACCGGTGGTCAGAACCGCCACGTTAACCAGAAACTTCAGCTGCTGCGCTTTAAACTGCTGAATCAGCCGGTCGCGCTCTTTAACCGCGGTTTCGGCCGATACCAGGGCACTGTTCTCCGGCAGCAATGATAATATCTCACGCGCGTGTTCAACCGTGGCGGCGAAAATCATTACGCCGCGCCGATCGTCGGCAAACTCAACGATCTGGCGGATAATCTGTGGCGTGACGCGCTGCTGCTGTTTCAGTTCACGGTTGAGATCGGCTTCGCTGAACAGGCCGCTGTTCTGCGGCACCAGCCGGCTGAAATCGTACTGTACCACCGGCATATCAAGACGTTCCGGCGGCACCAGAAAACCGTGTTTGATCATATAGCGCAACGGCAACTCGTAGATGCAGTCGCGAAACAGCGCTTTTTCATCGCCGCGTACCATGCCGTGATAGTGGAACTGATAGATCCAGCCTTTACCCAGCCGGAACGGCGTCGCGGTCAGCCCCAGCAGGCGCAGCTGCGGATTATGCTGGCGCAGGTGGCTGAACAGCTGCTGATACTGGCTTTCCTCATTGTCGCTGATGCGATGACACTCATCGACAATCACCAGTGAAAATGCGCTGTCGAAGCGATCAAGATTACGCGCCACGGACTGTACGCTGCCAAAGACCACTTTGCCGTCGCTCTGCCTGCGCTGCAGGCCGGCCGCAAAAATATCCGCCTCCAGCCCGTAAGCCTGATACTTGCTGTGGTTCTGCTCGACCAGCTCTTTGACGTGCGCCAGCACCAGCACCCGGCCACGCGCCAGCCGCGCCAGTTCAGCAATCACCAGGCTTTTACCGGCACCGGTGGGCAGCACAATCATTGCCGGCGTGGTATGGCGCCGGAAGTGTGCGACGGTTGCATCAACCGCTTCCTGTTGATAGGGACGAAGTGTAAAGGCCATCAGCATAAACTTTTTTCTGGATCAGAGGCATATTATGCCATGTAAGCGGATGAAACGCAGGATCGGCACTATTAGCAGGCAAAGCTTCAGGCTATACTGCCCGCACTTTTTTAACGGTTAACCCGGCGGACGTATTCCGTGCACAGGCACCGTTTCAGTTTTTCCCCCGCAGTAACAGGCAAAGCGAATTCATGCGACTCGACAAATTCATATCTCAGCAACTGGAAGTTAGCCGTGCTATCGCTGGCCGCGAAATTCGCGCCAGAAAGATCACCATCAATGGCGAAATTGTGCGCGATACCTCGTACAAAGTGATGCCGGAAGATGATATTGCCTATGATGGCAACCCGCTGGTGGTTCAGCAGGGACCGCGCTACTTTATGCTGAACAAGCCGCAGGGCTATGTCTGCTCTACAGACGATCCCGATCATCCCACTATCCTCTATTTTATTGAGGAGCCGTCAGCTTATAAGCTGCACGCCGCCGGGCGACTCGATATTGATACCACCGGTCTGGTGCTGCTGACGGATGATGGTCAGTGGTCGCATCGCATCACCTCGCCGCGTCATCATTTAGAGAAAACCTATCTGGTAGAGGTGGAAGCGCCACTCGATCCGGCGCTGGTGGAAACATTTGCTGCCGGTATCCAGCTGCACAATGAGAAGACGCTGACCAGGCCTGCCCGGCTGGAGATCCTCGATGAGAAAGCAGCGCGACTGACGATCGGCGAAGGCCGTTATCACCAGGTGAAGCGCATGTTTGCCGCGATGGGAAATCATGTGGTTGCGCTCCATCGTGAGAGCATCGGCACGATTGTACTGGATGAGGCGCTGGAAGAGGGCGAATATCGCGCACTGACCCCGGAAGAGATTGACAGCATCGGGCTGCCAGACGAACTGAAACAGCACAAATAACGGAGTAAAGGGTGCGCAAGGAGAAAAACTCCCCGGCGGGATTAGTGGTGATTCTGGGATTGCTGGCGATGCTGATGCCGCTCTCCATTGATATGTATCTGCCCGCTATGCCGCAGATTGCCCGCGAGTTTGCCGTGTCCGCGGGCAGCGTGCAGATGACGCTGAATCTCTACATTCTGGGATTTGCTATCGGGCAGCTGGTGTATGGTCCGCTGGCCGACAGCTATGGCCGCAAGCCGGTCATTGTGCTGGGCACGCTGATTTTCGCCTGTGCCGCCGCCGCCTGCGCACTCTCCGGCTCTATTGATCAGCTGATCCTGATGCGCTTTCTGCATGGTCTCTCTGCTGCTGCTGCCAGCGTGGTTATTAACGCCCTGATGCGCGACAGTTATTCAAAAGAGGACTTTTCGCGCATGATGTCGTTTGTGCTGCTGATCACGACCATCGCACCGCTGGTGGCACCGGTGCTGGGTGGGTGGCTGCTGCTTATCTGGAGCTGGCACGCAATCTTCTGGGCGCTGGCGATTGCCGCGCTGATCACCACCGTGCTGGTGGTGACACAGGTGCGTGAGACGCTGAAGCCGGAACAGCGTCAGCGCTTTCATCTGCGTACCATGCTGGGCAATTTTGTAGCGCTGGTACGCCATAAGCGGGTGTTCGGCTATATGCTGGCCAGCGGCTTCTCGTTTGCCGGTTTATTTGCGTTTCTCAACGCCGGTCCCTTTGTTTATATCGAAGTCAATCACGTCTCGCCGCAGGATTTTGGCTACTATTTCGGCCTGAATATCATCTTTCTTTTTGTGATGACGCTGATTAACAGCCGTGCGGTGCGCCGTTTTGGCCCGCTGAAGATGTTTCGCCTGGGACTGACCATTCAGTTTGCCATGGGCCTCTGGCTGCTGATTGTCAGCGCGCTGCAGCTCGGCTTTCTGCCGCTGGTGCTGGGCGTAGCGATGTTTATCGGCTGTGTTTCTATCGTCTCCTCTAACGCCATGGCAATTGTACTCGATGAGTTTCCGCACATGGCGGGAACCGCCTCGTCGCTGGCAGGCACGCTGCGCTTTGGCATCGGCGGCCTGGTGGGTGCGCTGCTGTCGCTGGTCAGCATGAACAGCGCATGGCCAATGGTGGCAACAATTGCACTGTGCGCCACCCTTTCCCTGATCCTGTTTAGCTACGCTGCCCGCCCGCGCAAAACCACCTAATCCCTCAAGGGCCGCATAAATGCGGCCCCTACATTTATGTGGTGCTCTATCCCCTCCGGGCCGCAAATGCTGGTTTCCGCTCCCGGGCCGCATATAGGTGGTGCTCTGCCCCCTGTAGGGGCCGCATTTATGCGGCCCTGGCGTATTCATGCGGCCCTGGCATATTCATACGCGCCCGGCATATTTCCCCTCTCAGGCAAAAAAAGAGAACGCGGCTCGCGAATCGCCAGCTATTCGTTATGCTTAATGTTTCCATGATGTGAAAATTTTTAGACAAAAAAGTAACGTTAATGCGTATAAACTGGTTGTCTGTATCTGACGATCGCGGTAAACATAGGCCTGACTGCGAGAACGCTCGCAAATAACGCTTTTTTTCGATGGTTTTGTATTTAAAACGCGAAGGTCATCACTGACATCCGTTTTTTGATTTGAGGTGGGATTTCCGGCTATGAGCATGCGGGCTCTGGCGGGAAACAGGATCAATATCTTTGGGGAACCCTATGCTGCAACTCTCTGTTGTGCATCGTCTGCCACAGCTTTATCGCTGGTCTGCAGATCAGATAGGCGAGATTGAACTGCTGGAAACCACCAGCGGCATTAATGATGAAGATCTGGTTGCGCTGAGACTGCTGAGCCATGAAGGGTCGCTGGCGCTGGATATTCTGCATCAGCTGCGCGAAACGCTGGCGCAAATCCAGGTAGAGTGCAAAATCGCCCGTTGTGAAGGGCATCCCTGTCTGCTGATCCAGCGGATTAACGAAAGTGCCGCCAGCTGCTGCCTGAAAAATCAGGGCGTGGCGATTGCAGAAGATTTTACCGGCCGCTGACAGCCGTGCTTCAGCTTAGCCGGTAAGCGTATTTATATCGCCATACCCGAAATGCGGAAAGTTTTGATAGTAGCTGACTAACTTTTCCGGCCGCAGCGGCCTGCTGAACAGATACCCCTGCAGGTGCGTCACGCCACGGCTGACCAGCCAGCTGGCCTGCTCGCGGGTCTCCACGCCTTCAGCCACCGTTTTCAGATTGAGCTTCTTAGCCAGCAGCAGCACTGCGTCCAGTACCGGAGAGGTCAGCGTCTCCGTGCCGATACTCTGAACAAATCCCCGATCGATTTTCAGATAGTCAAAAGGATACTTTTCCAGATAGATCAGGGCGCTATGTCCGGTTCCGAAATCATCAATGGCAATGCTGAACTGGTTAGCATGCAGCCAGGCAAACACCTCTCCGGCATTCGTTTCTCTCACCATAGTGCGTTCAGTGATCTCAAACACATAGCTGAAGTGATCTGCCGGCATTCCGGCCAGCCATGTCCGCACGTCGTGACGGAAACTGTCGGCTGCCAGATGCAGAGGTGAGAGGTTAAGGCTCAGACGCGTACCGCGCGGCAGCTGCTGGCTAAGGGTGTGCGCGTCGCGCGCCACCAGGTGAAACAGATGCCGGGTCAGCGGAATAATCAGGTTTTGCGCTTCGGCATAGCTGATAAATACATCGGGCGGGATCGCGCCTTCGATGGGATGTGCCCAGCGCAGCAGGGCTTCCACGCCATAAGGTTGTTCGTTATGCGCCGTAATTAACGGCTGGTATTCGACATAGAACTGCCCGCGCCTGATGGCCAGCATGATCTCGCGCGCCGGACGCTGGCGGCGGTTAAGCAGCACGCCGGTCAGGCAGCCGATCATCAGCGCAAACAGCACGCCCGTCAGCAGCGTCATTTGATAGTCGCGCATTGCCAGCGTGCTGCCATAAAGAACAAAACGAATATCACTCTGAGGCAGTGCAAGGGTAGCCAGTCCGGCTGGCAGGTCGCGGCGCGGAATAGTGTGGCTGACGTCACTCTTCAGCGCATCATTGCCAATAACCAGCGCCATGCCGGTGATTTCAGGGTAATAAGAGGCGAGCAGCTGATAGGGCGCAAGGGAGAGGTTAATCGTTGTCATAATGCCGCTCTCAGCGCTGCCGGGATATTTGAGCCACAGCGCCAGCGCCGGGCGCGACGGCAGCAGCGGGGTGCCCGGCAGCAGCCGTAAATCGCGATCGCTTTCCAGGTCGGTGGCGGGTGAAATCTCACTGGCAGGCAGTCTGAAGGCGCCGGTGGCCGATGAGCAATAGGCGAGGCCGTCCCGCACCAGCAGAATCGCGCGGATATTATCTGCAAAGGCAGCACGTGAGGTGAGCTCACGGCTGACGCTGTTGCAATCCAGCAGCGTATACTGCTGTAGCGGACGCAGCGTATCGGTCAGCGCTGACAGCATCTGCTGCAGGTCGTCCACGCTGTGTTGCAGCAGCAGCTCATGCTGCTGCTGGCGTTTATGCCAGGTCAGCGACAGCAGGATGCTGATGAAAAGAATAAACGAAACCATACCTGCCAGCGCACTCTTCCGGAACAGACGGCGCGTATGCGTAGCGTGCGGTTTCAGCGTCCGCGACAGAGGCATGGTGTCAATGTTCCTGATATTGCCATGTAAGTAAAACCGTATACGGCTGCACTGGATAGGCAGTGAGAATATAACGAGGATGCAAAGAAAGTCTTGTTATATTTCTGATTACCAACCGGATTTTAGCGGGGTATCTATCCGCAATAAAAAAACGCTGCCGGGGCAGCGTTTCTGTTTTCTCTGGCTGAGAGAATCATCGGAGAAAAGGGATCAGCTTGGATTTTTAGCCAGAACCCGTCGTGCTTCGCGGTAGCGTGTCTTCCAGTAGCTGTCATTAAGATTTGAAATCATTACGCCGCTACTGGTAGAGGCATGAACAAAATTATCATTGCCCAGATAAATGCCAACGTGTCGTCCGGTAGAGCCGGCACGGAACAGCACTAAATCACCCGGACGCAGTTTACCGCGTGAAATCCCTTTGCCCGTGTCCTGCTGCTCATACGTTGAGCGGGGCAGCTCCAGGCCAAACTGGTCGCGAAAGGTGCGCTGAACAAAAGCAGAACAGTCGATGCCACGTTTGGTATCACCGCCTAAGCGATAGCGGACACCTTTCCAGTCGCTGTACTGTTCCATGATGCGGGACTTGATGTCCACATTCTGCACCATTTGTTCAAATTCGTCCTGAGACGCCTGAAGTAAAAAACCATTGTGGTTGTTAACTTCATGATTCTCGTTTTTCGCATTCTGGCCGTTATGGCTGCTACTACATGCTGATAAAAGTGTGGCTAATACTACCGCGGGAATAATCCGCCTGAGGTATCTCAGAATTGGTTGAGACTTGACCATTATACGTGTGTTCCTTCGATGTCCTTACGACAGAATGTCGCCAGCCAGATGACAAAACGGGTTGAGATTAATAAGTACCGCGGTCTAAGACAAATCCTTAATTACTAAAATGTGTTAATGGACACATTTTTCGCTCGGTTTGCCACCACATTTTATGCTGCACCAGGGTAATCGAGCTTGAGGTTAACTGATTACAGACCGCGTGGCGAGTGGTTTTATATAAATTTCTATAGGTTTTTTTGATGTAAATTAAAACATTCACTGAACGGCTACTTTATCACCAGGTGGGCGTAATTAATGCGCAAATAAGCCGCCGCTTAAGCGGGCAATTCCGGCGTTAATGCTGATTTTCAGCGGGTTCTGACTGGACAGGGGATAACAAGAGAAAATGTTAAGGCTTGTTTGCCATCATGTTTTCTTTTGATGGCAAACTGTTAGGTCGCTAATAGTTTTTTAAAGCATTAAATAAGCGCAGGCGGGTCACTTTTTGCTCTCCGGTTACCTGCGCTAAACAATTACGCGCGTGGCTTATATTTGCCAGGCAGCGTGCGATATAGCCACGTCACCAGTTTGTCGCTGGCGGGCGTTAATAGCCACCAGCTTAAGCCAGCTAATATTACCGACAGCGAACCCACGGCAATATCGGTAAACCAGTGGGCACCGGCCATTATGCGCGGCAGAGCAAACAGCACCACAATCAGCACGCCGGTTAAAAATGCCCGGAAGCCAAAATAGCGCCACATAAAGCAGGCAAAAATAATCAGCATCATGCCGTGGTCGCCAGGAAAGCTATCGCGCGAGGCATCTTTTGCGGGAATGCCGGTGAGTTCGCTGACGCGATGAACATTATCAAAATACAGCGTCGGGCTGGCATGTTTCACCGGCAGCAGATGGCCCAGCTGATTTAATACAACGGCCGTCAGCAGCATGGTGATCCCGATAGCCAGCATGCGCCGGCGTCCTTCCGGCGTTTCGCGTCGCCAGAACGCGAGGTAAAGCAGCCCCATCGCCAGCAGGGAAACCGCATCAAACCCGCGATAGTTGGTTATCGCTACCAGCACGGCAAACGCGTGGTGATCGACCATCAGATCGTTAAAGCTAAAAAAGATCCCTTTATCGACAGCGAACCAGAAACCGTGATTAGCGGGCAGGTACCAGGAGAGAAACAGCATCACACCCAGTACATTCAGCAGCAGGATAGTGACAAGACGTGTTGCGCGCATAAAAAGTGACACCCAAAAAGTAAAATAACAGGCAAACCTAGCGCAATTAATTTAAACGAATCTTCAACAGCGAGGTCTGCAGCGCATTCCAGTCGGCTGGCTGATGATGGATCAGTTCAATACGGCTGTCAGGCGGGGTAACCGGGCGGGTTTCAATAAACAGATCGTCACCCTGTCGGTTCACGTTCACCAGACCATCCGGCGTACGCAGCACGCCTTTTACGCGATCAACCGGCGCATGTCGCGCCCACTCCAGAAGCGGAATGGTATCAAACTGTGTCTCTTCATCGAAAATCCAGCCGCAGGAAGCATAGCCCTGACCTTCGTTTAACGCACGCCGCCAGCGCGCCTGACCCTCCAGTTTCAGCGCCGCCAGACCCTGCTGGCGCGAGCTGTGGGGATGATGGACCGCGTCAGGAAGCGGGCGATCAATCTGTGCCGGCTGTGTCAGCAGGGCCGGGTCGATTTTACCCCATGCGGTTTCTGTCAGCAGGCGGTCACCCAGGTTATCCCGCTGCCAGTCCGCCAGACGCTGGCGATCTTCCGGCTGCCACCGATCGCTTTTACTGGCGACAATAATGTCAGCGGCAGCGAGCTGATCGCGAAAATTTTCGTTTGCGGCCACGCGCGCATCGGCAAGCTGGCGTGGATCGAGCAGGGTCAGCGTCGCATCCACTGTTATCCACGGCTGATACACCGCAGCGCGAAGCATGCTAAGTAACTGTTTGGGATGGCCGAGGCCGGTAGGTTCGATGATCAGACGATCGGGCTTTGTCTGCTTCAGCAGCATATTGAGTCCGACCTGCAGCGGCAGGCCGTTAACGCAGCACATGCAGCCGCCGGGTATCTCTTTTAGCGCCGCGCCGCGGTTGGCCAGCAGGGCACCATCAATGCCCACCTCGCCAAACTCATTGACCAGAATCGCCCATTTCTCATTGGCCGGTTTATGGGCGAGCAGATGCAGCAGCGTGGTGGTTTTGCCGCTGCCGAGAAAGCCGGTAATGAGGTTGACGCGCGTCATAGTTTCTCCCTGTGGCCTGCTGCATCTGGCAGGCAGTGAACTGAGCGCGCGGCCGGCAACGCGGACCGCGCCCGATAGTGTTATAGTATAACAACCTGACGGGCGCGGACAACGCGGCGATCAGTCGGCGCGACTCATATAGCGTCGTTCAGCCACATGAATGCGAATACGATCGCCATTGCTGAGGTATTCAGGTACCTGTACCGAGAGGCCGGTACTCATCACTGCGGGTTTCGTGCGCGCGCTGGCGGATGCGCCTTTGATGCCCGGCGTCGTATCAGCAATCACCATATCCACCGTTTGCGGTAGCTCCAGCGCCAGTACCTGACCCTCCATTGTCAGCACCTGCATGCCGGGGATCCCGCCTTCCGGAATAAACAGCAGCTCCTCGGCAATCTGCTCCTGCTTAAAGTTATAGGGCGTGTAATCCTCATCATCCATAAACACATATTCATCGCCATCGATATAAGAAAAGGTTACCGGCCGACGGCTCAGCTGAATGGCATCGATAATATCGTCGCCTTTGAATCGCTCTTCGACCTTGAGGCCGGTACGGACATCGGTAAACCGCATTTTATAGAGCGTTGCCGCCCCGCGTGCGCTGGGACTTTGCACATCAATATCCTTCACCAGCAACAGCTTGCCGTTCCAGGTAACGGCCATTCCTTTTTTGATTTCGTTTGCCTTAGGCATGATGTTCTTCACTCAGAAAAGAGAGGTGCGCGTCACGTTACGCGCGCGATCGAAAACAGGCAAGTGAGGCCCGGTAAAATTGTTATCCGCGCATAGCTTTCAGGGGGCAGGGCTGCTATTGTCGCCGCGAAATCTCTGCCGGAGCGCCTCATGTTATGCCGCGACCAGTGCGGTGCCTGCTGCACCGCGCCCTCAATTTCTTCGCCTATTCCGGGTATGCCTCACGGCAAGCCTGCCAATACGCCCTGCATTCAGCTGGATGCGCAGCAGCGCTGCCAGCTGTTTGGTTCGCCACTGCGTCCGGCCGTCTGCGCAGGCCTGCAGCCTGGACCGGAAATGTGCGGCCGTAGCCGGGAAGAGGCGATGACCTATCTGCTGCAGCTTGAAGCAGAGACGGCACCCTGACATGCTGTAAGTCTGCTGAAAATCTGCCCAACCGGCTGCCTTCACCTTCAGCACATTCATCAGCTGTAGCGTGCGAAAAATCTTAATTTCCCGATGAAGTGTGCGTAGCGTCAAAGATCTGTTCTTTGGTTTACGCATTTTCTTGCCTCAAAGGTCCGCCTGTACCATATTCCCTGAAACGTTTCAGCGTTGTAGTTGCGGCTAAGTGGCTGTGATGCAGCGTGTTTTTTCGCCATTAAGCTGAAACGATTCAATTCAGCAAGCGAGGAGAGATATGTTCCAGCTCGAAGTTCAGGCCATCCATACCGGCGCCACGGCACAGACAAAAGAAGACGCTATTCGTCAGGTTGCTGCCGCGCTGACTGCAGCAGGCAATGTTGCTGAAGGCTATGTCAGCGGCATGCTGGCTCGCGAACAGCAGACCAGCACCTTTCTCGGCAACGGCATTGCTATTCCACACGGCACTACCGACACCCGTGACCTGGTGCTGAAAACCGGCGTGCAGGTTTATCAGTTTCCACAGGGCGTAGAGTGGGGCGAAGGGCAGATCGCCTATGTCGCTATCGGCATCGCCGCTAAATCAGATGAGCATCTGGCGCTGCTGCGTCAGCTGACGCATGTGTTAAGCGATGACAGCGTGGCAGAGCAGCTGAAATCGGCTTCCGCCGAAGATCTGCGCGCGCTGCTGATGGGTGAGAAGCAGGGAGCTGAATTTACCTTTGATACCTCGCTGATTGCGGTGGATGTGGCGGCGAACGATCTGATCACGCTGCAGGCGCTGAATGCCGGTCGTCTGCAGGCTGCCGGTGCAGTTGACGCGGCATTTATCACAGAGGTTATCTCCCGCACACCGCTGAGTCTGGGGCAGGGGATCTGGCTGAACGACAGCGCGCAGGGCAACCTGGGCAGCGCAGTCGCGGTAAGCCGCCCGGCAGCACCGTTTGACTGGCAGGGCGAACGCGTGGCGCTGCTGCTGACGGTTGCCGCTGTGGATGAGCGTCCGCTGGAGGTGCTGGGTTACCTGAGCAATCTGCTGCAGAACAATAAAGCTGAACGCCTGCTGAAAGCGGACGCAGCCGGTGTACTGGCGCTGCTCACCAGCGAAGTGGATGAAGCGGCTGAAGTCCTGACCGCAGAGTTTACCATCCGCAATGAGCATGGCCTGCATGCGCGTCCGGGCACGGCGCTGGTCAGCGTGATCAAACAGTTTAACAGTGACGTCACCGTGACTAATCTCGATGGCAGCGGCAAGCCTGCTAATGGTCGCAGCCTGATGAAAGTGGTGGCGCTGGGCGTGAAGAAAGGCCATCGCCTGCGCTTTACCGCCAGCGGTGATGATGCGCCACAGGCGATGCAGGCCATTGAAGAAGCCATTAATTCCGGTCTGGGTGAGGGGGCAGCATGAGCCGTCGCGTCGCCACCATTACGCTGAACCCGGCTTATGACCTGGTAGGCTTTACGCCGGAAATAGAGCGCGGTGAAGTCAATCTGGTGAAAACCACCGGCCTGCATGCGGCAGGCAAAGGCATCAACGTAGCCAAAGTGCTTAAAGATCTCGGCATCGACGTCACTGTCGGTGGCTTTATGGGCCGGGAAAATCAGGATGGTTTCCAGCAGCTGTTCAGCGAGCTGGGGATAGCTAACCGCTTTCAGGTTGTGCAGGGTCGTACCCGTATTAACGTAAAGCTCACGGAAAAAGATGGCGAGGTCACTGACCTTAACTTCTCCGGCTTTGAGGTGACAGCACAGGACTGGGAGCGCTTTACCGCAGATTCTCTGACCTGGCTCGGCCAGTTCGATATGGTCTGCGTCAGCGGCAGCCTGCCGGGCGGTGTGACGCCTGAAGCGTTTACCCGCTGGATGAGCGATCTGCGTACGCTCTGCCCGTGCATTATTTTTGACAGCAGTCGCGATGCGCTGGTTGCAGGCCTGAAAGCAGCGCCGTGGCTGGTTAAACCTAACCGGCGCGAGCTGGAGATCTGGGCTAACCGCAAACTGCCTGAACTGCAGGATGTCATTAACGCGGCGCATGAGCTGCGCGAGCAGGGTATCGCGCACGTCGTGATTTCGCTCGGCGCAGAAGGCGCGCTATGGGTCAACGCATCTGGCGAATGGCTGGCAAAACCGCCGGTCTGTGAAGTTGTCAGCACAGTGGGTGCCGGTGACTCCATGGTCGGCGGCCTGATTTATGGCCTGCTGATGCGTGAATCCAGCGAACATACGCTACGACTCGCTACCGCTGTGGCGGCGATGGCTGTCAGTCAGAGCAACGTCGGCGTAGCCGATCGTACCCGGTTGGCCGCGATGATGGCGCGCGTCGACTTACAACCCGTTAACTAACAGCAGGAGAGCGATGATAATGAAAACGCTGCTGATAAAAGATTCTTCACTGGGACTGGCCTCCGCACATCTGGCAACTGAACGTCTGCGCGCTGCAGCAGCACAGGCCGGACTGGAGCTGGTCAACAGTGCCGCTGAAGCCGAACTGATCCTGGTTGCCGGTGAACATATTCCGGAAGATGCGCAGCTGGCGGGCAAATCCGTGGCGTGCGTTGATGTGCAGCAGGCGCTGCGCGATCCGCAGGCGGCGATCGCACAGGCGCGGGCAAGCGCGCAGCGCTGGCAGCCTGCAACCGCGCCGGCAGCAGGCGCTGCGGCGGTGCCGGCTGCGGCGACAGCACAGAAACGCATTGTTGCTGTTACTGCCTGTCCGACCGGAGTAGCACACACCTTTATGGCGGCAGAAGCGATTGACGCGGAAGCGAAAAAACGCGGCTGGTGGGTGAAAGTAGAAACCCGTGGTTCCGTGGGTGCCGGTAACCCGATTACGCCGGAAGAGGTGGCTGCCGCCGATCTGGTGATCGTGGCCGCAGATATCGACGTCGATCTGGCAAAATTTGCCGGCAAGCCGATGTATCGCACCTCCACCGGCCTGGCGCTGAAAAAAACGGCGCAGGAGCTGGATAAAGCGCAGGCGGAAGCGAAAATTTATCAGCCTTCCGGCAGTCAGAGCGCCAGCGCACAGAGTGACAGTAAAGAGAAAGCGGGCGCCTATCGTCACCTGCTGACCGGTGTCTCCTACATGCTGCCGATGGTGGTGGCAGGGGGCCTGAGCATTGCGCTGTCGTTCGCGTTTGGGATCACCGCGTTTAAAGAGCCAGGCACGCTGGCTGCGGCGCTGATGCAGATCGGCGGCGGCAGCGCATTTGCGCTGATGGTGCCGGTTCTGGCAGGTTTTATCGCCTTCTCTATCGCTGACCGCCCGGGCCTGACGCCTGGTCTGATTGGCGGGATGATTGCTACCAGCATTAACGCCGGTTTTCTCGGTGGCATCATTGCCGGTTTCATTGCAGGTTACGCAGCGAAGCTGCTGAGCAGCAAAGTGAAGCTGCCGCAGAGCATGGAAGCTTTGAAGCCCATACTGATTATTCCGCTGGTCGCGAGCCTGATCACGGGCCTGCTGATGATCTACGTTGTGGGTAAACCGGTTGCCGGCATCATGAGCGGTCTGACCAGCTGGCTGTCCAACATGGGTACTGCGAACGCCGTGCTGCTGGGTGCCATTCTCGGCGGTATGATGTGTACCGATATGGGCGGTCCGGTCAACAAAGTGGCCTATGCTTTCGGCGTCGGTCTGCTGAGTTCGCAAACCTATGCGCCAATGGCCGCCATTATGGCTGCGGGCATGGTGCCACCGCTGGCAATGGGTGTGGCCACGCTGGTTGCTCGTCGCAAATTCAACAAAGGACAGCAGGAGGGCGGTAAAGCGGCGCTGGTGCTGGGTCTCTGCTTTATCTCTGAAGGGGCTATTCCGTTTGCGGCGCGCGATCCGATGCGCGTGCTGCCGTGCTGCATCATTGGCGGTGCCGTGACCGGCGCTATCTCAATGGCGATTGGCGCGAAGTTGATGGCACCTCACGGCGGTCTGTTTGTGCTGCTGATCCCGGGGGCGATTACCCCGGTGCTGGGCTACCTGCTGGCGATTATCATCGGTACCGCGATTGCCGGTCTCGGTTACGCCGTACTGAAGCGTCCGGAAGAGGAGCTGGCGAAAGCCGCGTAAACCGACGGACATAAAAAAAAGGGAGCTAAGGCTCCCTTTTTTATTGCCTGTTGTCAGGCGTGCTGCTCTGCTTTAAGCCAGGCGATCTCATCTTTCCAGATATCGGGATTAATGGTCTCCAGAATCAGCGGAATATTGTCGAAGCGTGCATCTTTCATCAGCCAGCTGAACACGGTTTTGCCAATGTTGCCTTCACCGAGACTGTGGTGGCGATCGACGCGGCTGCCGAGTGCGCTTTTGGCGTCGTTCAGATGCATCCCGCGCAGATAGTTAAAGCCCACCACGCGCTCAAATTCGGCAAAGGTTGCGATGCAGTCGGCTTCGGTCCGCAGATCGTATCCGCCGGCAAAGGTGTGACAGGTATCCAGACAGACCCCCACGCGTGATTTATCTTCGACGTGCTCAATAATGGTTGCCAGATGCTCAAAGCGGTAGCCGAGATTGCTGCCCTGGCCGGCGGTATTTTCAATCACCGCGACCACATTTTGCGTTTTATCCAGCGTGATGTTGATCGATTCGGCGATGCGCTTCAGGCACGTCTCTTCATCGAGCTTCTGCAGATGGCTGCCGGGGTGGAAGTTCAGCAGCGTCAGACCAAGCTGGTCGGCCCGCTGCATCTCATCCAGAAAAGCGGCACGCGATTTCTCCAGCGCCTCAGCCTCCGGGTGACCCAGATTGATCAGAAAGCTGTCGTGCGGCAGGATTTGCGCGGAAGAGTAGTTATACCGCGCGCAGGCGCTTTTGAACGCGTCAATGGTCTGCGCAGAGAGCGGCGCAGCTTTCCACTGACGCTGATTTTTTGTAAAGAGCGCAAAGGCGGTGGCCTCCAGCTCATGGGCGCGGATCACTGCCTGATCCACGCCGCCGGATGCGCTGACGTGTGCACCGATATATTTCATGCCGCTCTCCTGTGTGGGCGTTAACAAAAGCAAGGCGCACATGATAGCGGAAGCCGCTATGCCATGAAATGTTGCACCACCAAATTCAGCGCACCGCCGCCGGCGATCAGCCAGCAAAACATTATCAGCCCCAGCAGCAGCGGCTTCGCGCCCGCCTGCTTCAGCGCGGAGAAGCGCGTGGTCAGACCCAGCGCTGCCATCGCCATCGCCAGCAGCAGATCAGCAAGCTGGTTCAGGGCGCTAATCAGTCCGGCCGGCAGCAGCTGCAGTGAATTAACCAGCGCGACTGCGATAAACAGCAGCGCAAACCACGGAAAGCTGCGTGCAGAGGTGGCCGTGCGCGGGCCACGCCGCCGGAGCCAGCTGCCCATCAGCAGCAGAAAAGGGGCCAGCATCATGACGCGCAGCATCTTGGTGATCACCGCCATGTTCTCTGCTTCAGCGCCCATAGCGTGTCCGGCCGCTACCACCTGCGCTACCTCATGCAGCGTGGAGCCGGTAAAGATGCCAAACTGCGCGGCGCTGACAGCCGGCAGCAGCGTAAACAGCAGGGGATAAATCAGGATCCCGGCAGTACCAAACAGCACCACCGTTGCCACCGCCACCGCCACTTTCGAGGCGTCAGCTTTGACCACGGGTTCCGTTGCCAGCACCGCCGCCGCACCGCAGATGCTGCTGCCGGCACCGATCAGCCACACCGTCTCGCGATCCATTTTCAGCAGCCGGATACCCGCCAGGCAGGTAAGCAGAAACGTTGTGCCAATAATCAGCGTATCGATCACGACGCCGCGCAGGCCAACGCCGGCGATCTGCTGAACGGTGATGCGAAAGCCATAGAGAATAATGCCGAGGCGCAACAGGCGCTGTTTAGCCAGCATCACGCCGCTATCGCAGTGAATGGCTATATGCGGATAGAAGGTATTACCTGCAATAATGCCGCCAATAATTGCCAGCGTCAGCGCGCCCAGACCGGCGTGAGACAGCCACGGCAGCGTGGTAAGCCAGGCGGCGCCAGCTGCCAGTGCCGCCGTAAGGACCAGACCCGGCACCACCCGGCAGGGCGGGAGCGCCGGTTTTAATATGCTAAATTCAGCCATTAACCACCTCCTGAGTATGGCAATAGCCTGCGCCTCTCTGTTATAAAAGTGAAATTGATAATATCTTTATAATCGACCGGAATAAGTGATAAGGAGAAGGGCTATGTTTGTGCGCCTGCGCCGCTGGGCACAGCTGATTAAGCGGGACGTTCTGACGCTGTGGTTTGCCTGTCGCGATCCGCGTACGGCATGGTGGTTCAAACTGATGGCCTTTGGACTGGTAGCCTATGCGCTCAGCCCGATTGACCTTATTCCCGACTTCATCCCGATTATTGGTCTGCTGGACGACGCCATCATTGTGCCGCTCGGCGTGATCATTCTGCTGCGTCTGCTGCCGCGCGACATTCGTATCAGCAGCGCTGAACGCGCGGAGGTACAGCGTGCGCGCGGGGTGAGAATTGTCAGTCGTGCCGGCTTTGGCCTGATCCTGCTGATCTGGATCGGCATTATCGTCTGGCTGATACAGCGCTATATGGCCTGAGGAGCAATCATGCATATCACGCTACGCCAGATTGAAGTGTTTACTGAGGTGCTGAAGAGCGGTTCAACCACCCAGGCCTCGCAGGTGCTGTCGCTGTCGCAGTCGGCGGTGAGCGCGGCGCTGGCGGATCTCGAAAACCAGCTCGGCGTACAGCTGTTCGACCGCGTCGGCAAGCGGCTGGTACTGAATGAACATGGCCGGCTGCTCTATCCGCGCGCCGTGGGGCTGCTGGAGCAGGCGGGTGAAATTGAGCAGCTTTTTCGGGAAGACAGCGGGGCGATCCGGCTGTTTGCCAGCAGCACTATCGGTAACTATTTGCTGCCTGGCATGATTGCCGCTTACCGGCGCGACTTTCCCGGACTGCCGCTGGAACTGAGCGTCGGCAACAGTCAGGATGCGATTCAGGCGGTGGCAGATTTCCGCGTCGACATCGGTTTGATTGAAGGGCCATGCCACGAGCCGGATATCATCAGCACGCCGTGGCTGGAAGATGAGCTGGTGGTGTTTGCAGCACCTGACTCGGCGCTGCTGCAGCAGCCGGTGACGCTGGCAAGCCTTGCGGCGGCACCGTGGATCCTGCGTGAACGCGGCTCCGGCACGCGTGAAATCGTTGACTACCAGCTGCTGTCGCATCTGCCGCAGTTTCAGCTCGGTATGGAACTGGGTAACTCCGAAGCGATCAAGCATGCGGTACGGCACGGTATGGGCATCAGCTGCCTGTCGCGTCGGGTGATCGCCGACCTGCTTGAAGCAGGTACGCTGGCAGAAGTTGAGGTACCGCTGCCGCGCCTGACGCGCACGCTCTACCGTATCCACCACCGGCAAAAACATCTCTCAAACGCGCTCAACCGCTTTCTCGCGTACTGCTGTGAATAGCCTGCGGCGGCGGGTGCTGCTAATAATCGCCCGCCGATCATGAAGGTAACTAATAACCCGAGGTGAATGCTATACAGCGCAGGGTTAGCTGCTACAATCGCGCCTTATTTTTATCCGGCATAGCGTTTACACATGCATAATGACTCAAAAACAACACAACAACCTGGGCTGCGCCGTGAATTAAAAGCGCGCCATCTCACCATGATCGCCATCGGCGGCTCCATCGGCACCGGCCTGTTTGTCGCTTCCGGCGCCACCATTTCACAGGCAGGACCCGGCGGCGCGCTGCTCTCCTATGCCCTGATCGGGCTGATGGTCTACTTTCTGATGACCAGCCTCGGCGAACTGGCTGCCTTTATGCCGGTTTCCGGCTCCTTCGCGACCTATGGCGCAAAATATGTTGAAGAGGGCTTTGGCTTCGCACTGGGCTGGAACTACTGGTACAACTGGGCGGTGACCATCGCCGTTGATCTGGTCGCCTCGCAGCTGGTGATGAACTACTGGTTCCCCGATACGCCCGGCTGGATCTGGAGCGCCACCTTTCTCTGCCTGATGTTTCTGATTAACTTCATCTCAGTGAAGGGTTTTGGTGAAGCAGAGTACTGGTTCTCGCTGATTAAAGTCGCCACCGTGATTATCTTTATTATGGCCGGCATTCTGATGATCACCGGCATCATGCGCGGTGCAGAACACGCAGGCTGGCACAACTGGACCGTGGGCGATGCGCCTTTTGCCGGCGGGTTTTCCGCAATGATTGGCGTGGCGATGATTGTCGGCTTCTCCTTCCAGGGCACTGAGCTTATCGGTATCGCCGCCGGGGAGTCGGAAGATCCGGCAAAAAATATTCCGCGCGCGGTACGACAGGTTTTCTGGCGTATCCTGCTGTTTTATGTGTTTGCGATTCTGATCATCAGCCTGATCCTGCCCTATACCGATCCGCAGCTGCTGCACAATGACGTAACCGATATCAGCGTCAGCCCGTTTACGCTGGTGTTCCAGAATGCCGGTCTGCTCTCCGCAGCGGCGATCATGAATGCAGTGATCCTGACATCGGTACTTTCGGCGGGTAACTCTGGTATGTACGCCTCAACGCGCATGCTGTTTAATCTCGCCCGCGAGGGCAAAGCGCCGCGCATCTTTGCAAAACTCTCAAAAGGCGGCGTGCCGCGCAACGCGCTGATCGCGACCACCGTGGTAGCGGGTCTCTGCTTCCTGACATCAAAGTTCGGTAATCAGGAAGTTTACCTGTGGCTGCTTAATACCTCAGGTATGACCGGCTTTATCGCCTGGCTGGGGATTGCCATCAGTCACTATCGTTTCCGCCGCGGCTATGAGGCTCAGGGACGCGATCTCGCTGATTTACCTTATCGATCCGGCTTTTTCCCGCTGGGCCCCATCTTCGCCTTTGTGCTCTGCCTGATTATTACGCTGGGACAGAACTATCAGGCGTTCCTCGCCGATACCATCGACTGGTATGGCGTGGCAGCAACCTATATCGGTATTCCGCTATTCCTGATTATCTGGATGGGTTACCGGCTGACGCGCGGCAGTCGCGTGGTGAAATACAGCGACATGGAGTTCCCGGTTTTTAAGCAGTAAAACCTGGCGTGGCGGCATTCCAATTCAAACGCAGGGGTCGCACTTATGCGACCCTGGTTCCAGTGCGTGACGCGGCCAGGGCGGCATCAATGCCGCCCCTGTGATTGCACGGTCCGTAGGGGACGCATTTATGCGTCCCTGGTTTCATGCGATTCACCCGGGCCAGGGCGGCATCAATACCGCCCCTGCAATTGCACGATACGCAGGGGTCACATTTATGCGACCCCTGCGCATTTATGCGTCCCGGACCGTTTGAGCTTTGTTACAGAGATATAATTGATAATTATTATCACCTGCTCTATTGTGTCAGCCGTTATGATTACGGCTATACAGGTAGACTCATGCGTACGACGGATTCCGTGCTGATAGCGGAACACCCCCCTGAAGCTGACACCCTGACACGTTATCGTCAGGTGCTGCGTCAGCGACTGCTGCTGACTGGCGTACTGGTTGTGGCTATTCTCGCCTCGGTTATTCTCGATTTTACCCTCGGCCCGGCCGGACTCTCGCTGGAAACGCTTGGTCAGACGCTGTTGCATCCGGCCGCAATGGACGCCGGCACCCGCGTAATTGTCTGGGATATTCGTCTGCCCTATGCGCTGATGGCGGTGGTGGTCGGGCTGGCGCTGGGACTGGCAGGCGCAGAGATGCAAACCATTCTGAATAACCCGCTGGCGAGCCCCTTTACGCTGGGCGTCTCTTCCGCTGCCGCCTTTGGCGCTGCGCTGGCCATTATCCTCGGTGTCGGTTTTCCCGGCCTCTCCGATCAGTGGTTTATCTCCGCTAACGCTTTTGTGTTTGCCCTGTTTGCCGCGCTGATGCTGGATGGCATTACGCGCTGGAGCAAAGTCTCGACCTCCGGCGTGGTGCTGTTTGGTATTGCCCTGGTGTTTACCTTTAACGCGCTGGTATCGATGATGCAGTTTATCGCCAGTGAAGATACGCTGCAGGGGCTGGTGTTCTGGACCATGGGCAGCCTGGCGCGTGCGTCGTGGGAAAAACTGGGTGTGCTCAGTGCCGCCTTTGCGCTGCTGGTACCGTTTTCTATGCTCAGCAGCTGGAAGCTGACCGCGCTGCGGCTGGGAGAAGATCGCGCTATCAGCTTTGGTATCGACGTACGCCGCCTGCGGCTGGCGACGCTGTTACGCATCAGCATTCTCTCGGCGCTGGCGGTGGCGTTTGTCGGCCCTATCGGCTTTATCGGCCTGGTAGCACCGCATATCGCCCGCATGATGTTTGGCGAGGATCACCGCTACTATCTGCCTGCCAGTGCGCTGGTCGGTGCGCTGGTGCTGTCGCTCGCCTCGGTTGCGTCGAAAAACCTGATCCCGGGCGTGATTATTCCGGTGGGGATCGTCACCTCGCTGGTCGGCGTTCCGTTCTTTCTGAGTATTATCCTGCGTCACCGGGGGAGCGTGTAATGAGTTCAGGTTTACGTATTCAGCAATTCAGCGCCGGCTATCCTAAACGTCAGGTGATCGACAACCTGGACGTTGCCACGCTGCCGCGCGGTAAGATTACCGTGCTGCTCGGCCCGAACGGCTGCGGAAAATCCACGCTGCTGCGCGCGCTGGCGGGCCTGGGTAAAGGCGAGGGCGCACTCTGGCTGAACGGCGTTGATTTAATGGCGCAGCCCTTTACGCAGCGTGCACAGCGCGTGGTCTACCTGCCGCAGACGCTGCCCGCCGGGGTCCACCTGCATGTACTGGAATCGATTATCGTGGCGCAGCGCGCGTCGGGTGGCCTGCACAATGCTGACAGCGAAGCGGAGATTATGGCGCTGCTGGAGCAGCTGGGCATTGCCCATCTGGCGATGCGCTATCTCGATCAGCTCTCAGGTGGCCAGAAGCAGCTGGTGGGCCTGGCGCAGTCGCTGATCCGCCGGCCTGAGCTGCTGCTGCTGGATGAGCCGCTGAGCGCGCTGGATCTCAACTATCAGTTTCACGTGATGGATCTGGTGCGACGCGAAACGCGGCTGCGCAATATGGTCACGGTGGTGGTGGTGCACGATATCAATATCGCGTTGCGGCATGCTGACCATGCGCTGATGCTGAAGCAGGGCAGGCGCCTGGCAGATGGGATACCCGCAGAGGTGATCACGCCGCAGACGCTCGCGCAGGTCTATGGCGTGCGCGGCCGGATTGAGCACTGCTCGCAGGGCATGCCGCAGGTGATGATTGACGGGCTGGTGGCAGAATCGCTGATGTAATGCAGGGGCGCATGAATGCGCGCCCTGCGCAGTATCGCCCTGCAGGGCGATACCGTTATACCAGCAGATGTTTCGCGTGAAAGCGCAGGTGATCTTCCACAAAAGTGGCGATAAAGAAGTAGCTGTGGTCGTAACCCGGCTGAATACGCAGCTCCAGCGGGAAGCCCTGTTCACGCGCAATCGCCTCGAGGCGCTCCGGGCGCAGCTGGTCAGCCAGAAACTGGTCGCCGTCACCCTGATCGATCAGCAGCGGCAGACGCTGCTCCGCCTCCTGCATCAGCAGGCAGCTGTCCCACTCGCGCCATGCCTGGCGATCGTCGCCGAGGTAGGCAGTAAACGCTTTCTGTCCCCACGGCACCTCGCCGGGATTCACAATCGGTGCAAAGGCGGAAGCGGAGGCAAAGCGTCCGCCGAGGCGCAGCGCCAGCACCAGCGCACCATGTCCGCCCATTGAGTGGCCCATGATCGACTGCCGGTCGCTCAGCTTGAAGTTATCTGCCAGCAGCGCCGGCAGCTCGTCGCTGAGGTAGTCAAACATGCGATAGTGCGCCGCCCACGGCTGCTGCGTCGCGTTGAGATAAAACCCGGCGCCCTGGCCAAGATCGTAACTCTCATCATTAGCCACTGCGTCACCGCGCGGGCTGGTGTCCGGCATAATCAGCACCAGACCCAGCTCGGCGGCCACGCGCTGGGCACCCGCTTTGGTGGTAAAGTTCTCGTCGCTGCAGGTCAGCCCGGCAAGAAACCAGACCGCAGGCGGCGGCGTATCAGCTTTAGGCGGCGGTAGAAAAATGCTGAACGTCATCGGACAGTTCAGTACCGCTGACTGATGTCGCCAGCGTTGTTGCCAGCCACCAAAGATACGGTGTTCTTCCAGCAGTTCCAGCGTGGATGCCATAACGCCTCCGGTTATTTGTTGAAGTGCACCACAGAGCGAATCGATTTTCCTTCGTGCATCAGATCAAAAGCGTCGTTGATCTCATCCAGCCCCATGGTATGGGTGATGAAATCGTTCAGCGCGAACTTGCCATCCAGATAATCCTGTACGATACCCGGCAGCTGGCTGCGGCCTTTCACACCACCAAACGCGGAACCCCGCCAGACGCGACCCGTGACCAGCTGGAACGGACGGGTGGAGATCTCCTCACCGGCACCGGCCACGCCGATGATAACCGACTCACCCCAGCCTTTATGGCAGCACTCCAGCGCCGAGCGCATGACGTTGACGTTACCGATGCACTCAAAGGAGAAATCGACGCCACCATCGGTCAGCTCAACGATGACATCCTGAATAGGCTTGTCATAATCTTTCGGGTTAATCAGATCGGTGGCACCCAGCTTGCGGGCTAAATCAAACTTGCTGGTGTTGATATCGATAGCAATAATGCGGCCCGCTTTCGCCATCTGCGCACCGATGATCGCCGAGAGGCCAATGCCGCCAAGGCCAAAGATCGCTACGGTGTCGCCCGCTTTGACTTTTGCGGTGTTCATGACAGCGCCCATCCCGGTGGTCACGCCGCAGCCTAACAGGCACACTTCTTCCAGCGGTGCCTCTTTGCTGATTTTGGCCAGCGAGATTTCCGGTACGACGGTGTACTCCGAGAAGGTTGAGGTACCCATATAGTGGAAAATCGGCTTGCCATCTTTAAAGAAACGCGTGGTGCCATCCGGCATCAGTCCTTTGCCCTGGGTAGCGCGGATCGCCTGACACAGATTGGTTTTACCGGAGAGGCAGAATTTACATTTGCCGCACTCCGGGGTGTAGAGCGGGATAACGTGATCGCCCACCGCCACGCTGGTAACCCCTTCGCCTACCGCTTCCACTACACCGCCACCTTCATGACCAAGAATGGCCGGGAAGACGCCTTCAGGATCTTTACCGGAGAGCGTATAGGCATCGGTATGGCAGACACCGGTAGCAACAATGCGTACCAGAACTTCGCCTTTCTGCGGCGGCATCAGATCCACTTCTTCAATTTTCAGCGGCTCGCCAGGTGCCCAGGCAACGGCGGCGCGGGTTTTAATCATATTCATGCAATCCCTCTTGCGGTAGATGCGGGCCAGTGGCCCTGGTGGTCATTACTTATTTGAGCGGCGTCTGCTCGCTGTCCGGCAGCGGATGCAGCAGCCCGTCGTGTTGTGGCCGGTCGTCAAACATATCGATGATCAGGTATTTCAGCGCCTCAACGTTCGGCGTAAACGCGTCGCGTCGCCACATCAGCCAGGTAGCGGTATCGCGATAGAGCGGCGGCAGCGCGTGCTCCTGTACCCGCTCGCGCGCCGGCATCTGCGCCAGCACGGAGGCGGGCAGCATCGCCACGCCGCCGCCGCCCGCTACGCAGGCAACCATAGCGTGATAGGACTGGATCTCCATGACGTTGCGCGGTGCGCTCTGACTGTCGCGGTACCAGCTCTCCAGCCGGGTGCGATAGGAACAGCTGTTGCCAAAGGCAAACAGCGTATCCTGTTGCGTATCACGTGCACTGAGGATCGGCGGGTGTTCAGGACTGGATATCAGCACCATCTCCTCGCTGAAAGCGATACAGCCGTTCAGGTCATCATAGGGCGCAGGGCCATCAACCAGCGCCGCCGCCAGCGTGCCGGCGCGCACTTTATCGATGATATCGCCCGAGGTACCGGTCACCAGAGAGAGTGCCACCGCCGGATAGCGCTGATGATAGGCGGCCAGCAGGGCCGGCAGGCGGGTAGCCGCCGTGCTCTCCATGGAGCCAAAGGCAAAGTTGCCGCCAGGCTCACCGGCGCGGGCAATATTCAGCGCCTCATCGCTCAGTGCCAGAATACGGCGGGCATAGTTGAGAAAATTATGCCCCATCGGTGATAAACGCATGCGCTGCTTCTCGCGGATAAACAGATCAACCCCGATCTCCTCTTCCAGCTGGCGCAGGCGCGTAGTGAGATTAGAAGGCACGCGATGCAGCTGTTCAGCGGCGCGCGCCAGGGAACCGGTATCGGCCACACAGCAGAACATTCGCAGCTGAACTAAATCCATATTCTCATCCCGGAAACAACAAATGTGATGTTATTCATATTTCGTGAGTCTAAACCGCCCGTCAGCGGCTGGCAAGTGCGTTATGGCTGCTCTTTTACAGTTTAGCCAGGCGTGCTGCTGATAAGTGTAGTGTTAGCGACAGTCACAGCTGCCTTTTCGTGCCTTATAGCGTCAGGGTGATACACCCGCTGATTTCCAATCAGATTGATTGCTGGATTAAGCCTGCGTTGTGTTTCACAATATGCGCTCAGAATTTCCCCCGCGGGCCATGTTCTCGCGGGCGCATCACCTGCCGGAGAATGAAAACGATGAGCACCTTAAGTCAGGAAGCCGCCCTGGTTCATGAAGCGCTGCTGGCGCGCGGTCTGGAAACGCCGTTACGCGCCCCGGTGCGCGAAATGGATAGCGAAACGCGCAAGCGTGAAATTGCCGGTCACATGACGCAAATCATGCAGCTGCTGAATCTGGACCTGGAAGATGACAGCCTGATGGAGACGCCGCATCGCATCGCAAAAATGTATGTGGATGAGATTTTTTCAGGCCTCGACTACGCCAACTTCCCGAAGATCACGGTGATTGAAAACAAAATGAAAGTGGATGAGATGGTGACGGTGCGCGATATCACGCTGACCAGCACCTGTGAACACCATTTTGTGATCATCGATGGCAAGGCGACGGTGGCCTACATTCCCAAAGACAAAGTGATCGGCCTGTCAAAAATTAACCGTATCGTGCAGTTTTTCGCCCAGCGCCCGCAGGTGCAGGAGCGGCTGACGCAGCAGGTGCTGGTGGCGCTGCAGACGCTGCTTGGTACCACTAACGTGGCGGTATCGATTGATGCCGTCCACTACTGTGTGAAAGCGCGCGGCGTGAAAGATGCGACCAGCGCAACCACGACCACCTCGCTGGGCGGACTGTTTAAATCGAGCCAGAATACACGTCAGGAATTTCTGCGCGCGGTACGTCATATCTGATCCCCAGGCGGCCCCGGTGCCGCCTTTTTTAATGGCTGAGGGCAGCAATGCAACGCTATCAGGCGCTGGATTTTATTCGCGGATGCGCGGTGCTGGGCATTTTGCTGCTCAATATCACCGGCTTTGGCCTGCCGTCAGCCGCCTATCTTAACCCTGCCTGGCAGGGCAGCGTTGCGCCGCAGGATGCCTGGACTTGGGCAGTGCTGGACGGGCTGGCACAGCTGAAATTCCTTACGCTGTTTGCACTGCTGTTTGGCGCCGGACTGGCCATGCAGATCCCGCGCGGCAAGCGCTGGATTTCCACCCGGCTGACGCTGCTGGTGTTTATCGGGTTTATTCACGGCGTCTTCTTCTGGGATGGAGACATTCTGCTGGACTACGGGCTCATCGGCCTGATTATCTGGCGCCTGCTGCGTGAGGTGCCCTCTGAGCGTGCGCTGTTTCAGACCGGCGTACTGCTCTATCTGGTGGGCTGTGCGGTACTGCTTATCTTCGGCGCGATCTCCGGTAATCAGAGCAGCAGCGGCTGGCAGCCCGGTGCCGCCGCGCTGGAGTATGAAAGTTACTGGAAGCTGGTGGGCGGCTGGGAAGCGGTGCGCAACCGGCTCGATCTGCTTGCATCCGGTCTGATGGCGCTGGCATCTCAGTATGGCTGGCAGCTGGCGGGACTGATGCTGATGGGTGCCGCGCTGCTGCGCTGCGGCTGGCTGACCGGTGCGTTCAGCCTGCAGCACTACCGGCGCGCTGCACTGCTGCTGCTGACCACCGGCTGGCTGATCGCGGTGCCGGGTATCGCTGCGCAGTGGCAGGTGCACTGGGCACAGCGCTGGACCAGCTTTTATCTGCAGGTGCCGCGCGACCTGGCTGCTCCTTTTATCAGCCTCGGCTATGCGGCGCTCTGTCTCGGCTTCTGGCCTGCGCTGGCGCGTAGCCGGCTGTGCAGGCTGATTCAGGGAGTAGGGCGAATGGCGCTGAGCAACTACCTGTTACAGACGCTGATCTGTACCACACTGTTCTACCGCTTTGATCTGTTCCTGCGCTTTGACCGCCTGCAGCTGCTGGCGCTGGTGCCCGTTATCTGGGCAATGAATCTGCTCTTCTCAGCGCTCTGGCTGCGCTATTTTCGTCAGGGACCGCTGGAGTGGCTGTGGCGCTGGCTGACGCAGCGCCTGTGTGCATCAGGCACCGCATCGCCGCCTGTCAGATAATGACCTGCATCACAAAGATCACATAAAGCAATGTAACCGTTTTCATTGGTGTGAGCTGTTTCACGTAGCTGAAGCCTGTGGCCTGACAAAATAGCGTTATTACGCGCCCGTCGCGCCTTTCAGCCTTTGTGGAACCGCTGCATGATAACGATTCGTGATGTCGCCCGACTGGCCGGAGTATCTGTTGCCACCGTGTCGCGCGTGCTCAACAACAGCAGTGCAGTCACCTCTGATACCCGCGACGCCGTGCTCCAGGCGGTGGAATCGCTGGGCTATCGTCCGAATGCCAACGCCCAGGCGCTTGCCACCCAGGTCAGCGACACGATCGGCGTCGTCGTTATGGATGTTTCCGATCCCTTTTTTGGTGCGCTGGTGAAAGCGGTGGATACCGTGGCACAGCGCGTGCACAAACACGTTCTCATCAGTAACTCCTGGCATCAGGAAGATAAAGAGCGGCATGCCATTGAGGTGCTGATCCGTCAGCGCTGCAATGCGCTGGTGGTACATGCGAAAACGCTTTCAGACGCTGAACTCACGCAGTTTATGGATCAGGTACCAGGCATGGTGCTGGTTAACCGCGTCATCCGCGGTTATGAACACCGCTGTGTCTGTCTTGATAATGTAACCGGTGCGCAGGTTGCCACCCGCATGCTGCTGCAGCAGGGACATCAGCGTATTGGCTACCTTAGCTCCAGCCATCCAATTGAGGATGTCACGCAGCGCCGCGATGGCTGGCTGCAGGCCCTGGCAGAGCAGGGCATTCAGCCACCGGAAGCGTGGATCGCCCATGCTGAACCCGATATGCAGGGCGGTGAAGCCGCTATGGTAGAGCTGCTCGGACGTAATCTGCATCTGACCGCCGTTTTTTCCTATAACGATGGCATGGCAGCTGGCGCCCTGACGGCGCTGAAAGATAACGGCATTCAGGTGCCACAGCATTTTTCTGTCATTGGCTTTGATGATATTCCCATTTCCCGTTACACCGATCCCCAGCTGACAACTGTACGCTATCCTATTGTTTCTATGGCAAAACTCGCCACAGAGCTGGCGCTGAAAGGCGCAGCCGGCGAGCTGGATCCTCAGGCGTCACACTGCTTTATGCCCACGCTGGTGCGGCGTCACTCAGTGGCCCAGCGGCAAATTGTGGAGTCGATCACTAATCCAGGCGATAGCGCCATGTAACCGTTTCCAATATGTGATTACATTCACAGTTAATTACCAGACCGCTCACTATGATGGCAGCGTCTTACCGGACTGAAACATCATGAAACGCCGGGTCACGCCCCTCCGGACAGGTTTCAGTAGCCGGTTGAAATGATTCACAACACTCTTCAGGAAGCGGTTACGTACAGGGAAGTCAGGATAGGGAGAGCGGTCCGGCCAATGCCAGCGCCTGCTCCAGAATGATAGCGTTTCAACCGACTGCGCTCGCCGCCCGCAGGCAGCATGGCGCAGGAAATACCCTGCATAATTAAAACCGGAGATACCATGAATAAGAAGGTTTTCACGCTCACAGCACTGGTTGCCAGCATGATGTTTGGTGCAACTGCGCACGCCGCCGATACCCGCATTGGCGTGACCATTTACAAATATGACGACAACTTCATGTCAATGGTGCGCAAGGATATTGAGAAAGAGTCCAAAGCGCTGGGCGGCATTCAGCTGCTGATGAATGACTCACAGAATGACCAGTCCAAACAGAATGACCAGATTGACGTGCTGATGGCCAAAGGCGTGAAAGCGCTGGCAATTAACCTGGTGGATCCGGCGGCAGCGGCCGTGGTAATTGATAAAGCCAAAGCCAATGACGTACCGATTGTGTTTTTCAACAAAGAGCCTAACGCTAAAGTGCTGGCCAGCTATCCAAAGGCATACTATGTCGGTACAGATTCCAAAGAGTCAGGTATCAAGCAGGGTGAGCTGATTGAGAAGCACTGGAAATCGACGCCGGCATGGGATCTGAACAAAGATGGACAGATTCAGTTTGTACTGCTGAAAGGCGAGCCAGGCCATCCGGATGCTGAAGCGCGTACCAAATATGTTATCGACACGCTGAACAAAGATGGCATCAAAACGCAGCAGCTGGCGATGGATACCGCGATGTGGGATACCGCACAGGCGAAAGATAAAGTCGATGCGTGGCTGTCTGGTCCGAATGCCAACAAAATTGAAGTAATCATCGCTAACAATGATGCGATGGCGATGGGCGCGGTTGAAGCACTGAAAGCACACAACAAATCAAGCATTCCGGTGTTTGGTGTCGATGCGCTGCCAGAAGCGCTGGCGCTGGTGAAATCGGGCGCCATGGCGGGTACCGTGCTGAACGATGCGGAAAACCAGGCAAAAGCCACGCTGGATATTGCGAAGAACCTGGCAGATGGCAAAGAGCCAACCGCGGGAACGAATTTCAAGATGGAAGACAAAGTCGTTCGCGTGCCGTATGTTGCCGTGGATAAAGAGAACCTCTCTCAGTTTGTGAAGTAATCCATTCCGGGCGCGGCAATTTGCCGCGCCTTATTGCATCTGCATACGCTTTTTTTAGCCAGGTAAATTATGGCCAGTGAGAATCCGACCACACAGCGTGAATATCTGCTGGAGATGACGAATGTCTCGAAATCATTTCCAGGGGTGAAAGCCTTAGATAATGTGAATTTGAAAGTGCGGCCGCACTCCGTCCATGCCTTAATGGGTGAAAACGGCGCCGGAAAATCGACATTATTAAAGTGCTTATTTGGCATCTATAAAAAAGATACGGGGAGTATTCTTTTTCAGGGCCAGGAGATTGACTATAAAAGCTCCAAAGAAGCGCTGGAAAATGGCGTCTCAATGGTGCATCAGGAATTAAACCTCGTGCTGCAGCGCAGCGTGATGGATAATATGTGGCTGGGCCGCTACCCGCGTAAAGGGCCGTTTGTCGATCAGGACAAAATGTATCGCGATACTAAAGCGATTTTTGATGAACTCGATATCGATATCGATCCGCGTGATAAAGTGGCGAATCTGTCTGTCTCGCAAATGCAGATGATTGAAATTGCCAAAGCGTTCTCTTATGACGCCAAAATTGTCATTATGGATGAACCGACTTCTTCGCTGACGGAGAAAGAAGTTAACCATCTGTTTACTATTATCCGTAAACTGAAAGATCGCGGCTGCGGTATTGTCTATATCTCCCATAAAATGGAAGAAATCTTTCAGCTGTGCGATGAGATCACCATTCTGCGCGACGGGCAGTGGATCGCCACCCAGTCGCTGGAAGGGCTGGATATGGATAAGATCATCGCCATGATGGTAGGCCGTTCGCTTAACCAGCGTTTCCCGGATAAGAGCAACGTGCCGGGCGAGGTGATTCTTGAAGTCCGCAACCTGACTTCACTGCGGCAGCCTTCGATTCGCGATATCTCATTTGACCTGCATAAAGGGGAGATTCTCGGAATCGCCGGGCTGGTCGGTGCGAAACGTACTGATATCGTGGAGACGCTGTTTGGCATTCGTGAAAAATCGGGCGGGACTATCCGGCTGCATGGCAAAGCGATCAACAACCATAGTGCGAACGAGGCGATTAACCACGGGTTTGCGCTGGTCACAGAAGAACGTCGTTCTACGGGGATCTACGCCTATCTCGATATCGGTTTTAACTCGCTTATCTCCAATATTAAAAAATATAAATCCAGTATCGGCCTGCTCGATAATAAACGCATGAAGAGTGACACCCAATGGGTTATTGACTCCATGCGGGTAAAAACGCCAGGGCACCATACGCAGATCGGATCGCTTTCTGGCGGTAACCAGCAGAAAGTGATTATTGGTCGCTGGCTGTTAACGCAGCCGGAAATATTAATGCTTGATGAACCTACACGCGGTATTGACGTAGGGGCGAAATTTGAAATTTATCAGCTGATTTCAGAATTAGCCAAAAAAGAGAAGGGCATTATTATTATTTCCTCTGAAATGCCAGAGCTGCTGGGTATAACCGATCGTATTCTGGTCATGAGTAACGGTCAGGTAGCCGGTATTGTCGATACAAAAACGACCTCGCAGAATGAAATCCTGCGTTTAGCGTCATTACACCTTTAATGAAGCAAGGGCTTTAAAATGAAAGCGACCACTAAAAAGAATGCGCTAACCTGGTTAAAAGAGGGCGGTATTTACGTCGTCCTGTTTGTTCTGCTGGCGATTATTATTTTCCAGGATCCGACGTTTTTAAGTTTAATGAACCTGAGTAACATCCTGACGCAATCGTCGGTGCGTATTATTATCGCGCTGGGCGTGGCCGGGCTGATTGTGACTCAGGGTACCGACCTCTCTGCCGGACGGCAGGTGGGACTGGCGGCGGTAGTGGCGGCGACGCTGCTGCAGTCGATGGATAACGCGAACAAGGTTTTCCCGCATCTGGAAACCATGCCGATTCCGCTGGTGATTCTGGTGGTGTGCATTATTGGCGGCGTGATTGGCCTGGTTAACGGCGTAATCATCGCTTACCTCAAGGTAACGCCGTTCATTACCACGCTGGGTACGATGATCATCGTGTATGGCATTAACTCGCTCTACTACGATTTTGTCGGTGCTTCGCCAATTGCGGGTTTTGACGCGGGCTTCTCCACCTTTACCCAGGGTTTCCTGCGCTTTGGTGATTTCAAGCTCTCGTTCATTACCTTCTACGCCATTATCGCTATCGTGTTTGTCTGGATCCTGTGGAACAAAACCCGTTTCGGCAAAAACATTTTCGCAATCGGTGGTAACCCGGAAGCGGCAAAGGTCTCAGGCGTCAACGTACCGTTTAACCTGATTCTGGTCTATGCCCTGTCAGGCGTGTTCTACGCGTTTGGCGGTCTGCTGGAAGCGGGCCGTATCGGCAGTGCCACTAACAACCTCGGCTTTATGTATGAGCTGGATGCGATTGCTGCCTGCGTAGTGGGTGGTGTCTCCTTCGCCGGCGGCGTGGGCACGGTTGCAGGCGTGGTGACCGGGGTGATTATCTTCACCGTGATCAACTACGGCCTGACCTACATTGGCGTTAACCCTTACTGGCAGTACATCATCAAGGGCGGCATCATCATCTTTGCGGTGGCGCTGGATTCCCTGAAGTATTCGCGCAAGAAATAACACTGACATAACGAAAAAAGGCTGCGCTGACGCAGCCTTTTTTTATGGCCGGCGGCCTGCCGCTTACCTCAGCAGACGCTATTTACGCAGCTTCTCTTCCAGCTCCAGCAGCTGCTCAGGCGTGACCGCCGGGTAGCTCTGCGCATCTTCCGGCACCGTATGCACTGCCGGAATCGGCACCAGCGGTCCGAGAAAACGCGGCTCGCGCTTCATCAGATAGAGATCGGCCATCGCGCCCAGCCGGGCACCGACTTCGCGTGCGCGTACTGACAACATATTTTTCGGTGAGGGTACGGCATAGCACTGTGCCTGAATGCCAAGGTGCAGCGCAATGTAGAGCGCACGTTCGCAGTGAAAGCGCTGGGTAATGATAATAAAGTCGTTAGTATCAAACACCTTACGCGTGCGCACAATCGAATCGAGCGTACGAAAACCGGCATAATCCAGCACGATATCAGACGGATCGACGCCGGCTTTAATCAGGTCGCGCCGCATAGTGGCAGGCTCGTTATAGCTCTGCTGAGCGTTGTCGCCGCTCAGCAGCAGGTAGTTAACTTTGCCGCTGTTATAAGCGTTAAGCGCGCCCTGCATGCGATAGAGGTAATACTGATTGATAACGCCGGTGCGATAATATTTTGCGGTGCCCAGTACCACGCCAACCTGACGATGCGGCAGCGAGGCAACATCTTCATAGATAAACGGCGCGGTTTTCCAGCTGATCCAGCGATCAAAGCCAAGCGCGGTCGCCACCATCGCTAAGATGATGATGATCAGAGCAAAGAAAACGCGTTTCAGCATGCGCGCGGCAACTCAACAGGCAGGATTCAGGGTGCTTCAAGGCTACTTGAGCCGGGGCAGCTAAGCAAGCTCACCCCGGCTGGCTGATGTTTTTTTCGGCAGTGCCGGATCGAAATCCGGCACGCTATACATCAGATAGAGGTACGGCGATAGTGACGATACTGTGGCAGCCAGAAGTTGTTGTGAACTGCTTTAGAAAGCACATCCTCCGACGTCACCACGGCAACGCCAGCCAGCTGTGCTGCTTTGCCGACTTCCATCGCAATCAGTTTGGAGACGCCCTGGATATCTTTGATCTCCGGCAGTACCGGGCCTTCGCCGTCGTTAACCAGCGGCGAGCAGTCAGCCAGCGCGCGGCTGGCCGTCATCAGCATGGAGTCGGTCACGCGCGTTGCGCCTGCGGCAATCACGCCCAGGCCGATACCCGGGAAGATATAGGAGTTATTGCACTGGGCAATCGGATAGGTTTTGCCTTTCCAGGTTACCGGTGAGAACGGGCTGCCGGTTGCAACCAGCGCGGCGCCGTCGGTCCAGGCGATGATGTCTGCCGGCGTCGCTTCCACGCGTGACGTCGGGTTAGAGAGCGGCATCACGATAGGGCGTTTGCAGTGCTTGTGCATCTCGCGAATGATCTCTTCGGTGAACAGGCCTGGCTGGCCCGATACGCCGATCAGAATATCGGGTTGTGCGTTGCGTACCACATCCAGCAGCGAAATTGTATCGCTGGTGACGTCCCACGCCTTCAGATTGTCACTTTTTTGCACCAGTTTGCTCTGGAAATCGAGCAGGTTTGGCAGCTTGTCGGTGAGCAGACCAAAGCGGTCAACCATCATGACCCGCGAACGCGCTTCCTCATCGCTCAGTCCTTCAGATTTCATCTGCGCAATGATCTGTTCAGCAATACCGCAGCCTGCAGAACCGGCGCCGAGGAAGACCACTTTCTGCTCGCACAGGCGGCTGCCTGCAGCGCGGCTGGCGGCAATCAGTGTGCCTACGGTAACGGCTGCGGTGCCCTGAATATCATCGTTGAAGCAGCAGATTTCATCGCGATAGCGCTGCAGCAGCGGCATGGCGTTCTTCTGTGCAAAATCTTCAAACTGCAGCAGGACGTTTGGCCAGCGGCGTTTCACCGCCTGAATAAATTCATTCACAAACGACTCATACTCTTCGCCGGTAATGCGCGGATGACGCCAGCCCATATAGAGCGGATCGTTGAGCAGCTGCGGGTTATTCGTGCCGACATCCAGCACCACCGGCAGGGTGTAGGCCGGACTGATGCCGCCGCAGGCGGTATAGAGCGACAGCTTGCCAATCGGAATACCCATGCCGCCGATACCGAGGTCACCAAGACCAAGAATACGCTCGCCATCCGTTACCACAATGACCTTCACATTCTGCTTGGTAGCGTTCTGCAGCATGTCTTCAATGCGATCGCGATTGTTGTAAGAGATAAACACGCCGCGCGCGCGACGGTAGATCTCAGAGAAATGCTCACACGCTGCACCCACGGTCGGGGTATAAATAATCGGCATCATCTCTTCCAGATGATTATCCAGCAGGCGGTAGAACAGGGTTTCATTGGTGTCCTGGATATTGCGCAGATAGACGTGCTTGTCGTTATTGTTTTTGAAATCCAGAAACTGACGCCAGGCGCGTTCCGCCTGCTCTTCAATGGTCTCAACCGCATCCGGCAGCAGACCATTCAGATTGAATTCGTTACGTTCTTCCAGTGAGAAAGCGCTGCCTTTATTCAGCAGCGGAAATTCCAGCAGAATCGGACCCGCATAAGGGATATAGAGCGGACGTTTACTTTCGTACTCGAGTTCCATGCAATGTTTGCTCCGGTTGCAGTGTTTGCTGACGTATCGCGACGAAAAGCTCACGCCAGATCTGATTAGTGTAAAGGTCTGGCGCCCGATCCTATGAAAATTCCGGCAGATGTACAGCTTTTGTTAACAGCAGGTCACAAAAGCGGTAAAAGGATCACTAAACGGATGTTTTTGAAACTAAAGTAATCGTCAGCGCGTGGCAGCCAAGCGCGGCGAGCGTCGCGCGCGTCGCATCCGCCTGCGTCAGCGCACCCTGCGCGGACTCAGCCAGCGCCGCGCGGCAGATGGTCTCCAGCGGTTCATGATGCATATTCATCAGGATCAGCGCGGCCTGCAGCGGGGGCAGGCTGGGATTAAACGCGGCATTTTCCGCATAGCGGCCGCTATAGATTGCGCCGCTGCGGCTCTCCAGTGCCACACCGCTATAGCTGTAGCTGTAAGGGGCGTGGCTCTGACTGGCGGCACTGATGGCCGCCTGCTGCAGCGCATCGCCGGCCGGGGCAAAGGCATGGTCAACCGGCGTCATCAGCCGCTCTGCAATATGAAGGTCAGCAGGACCAAACGCATCGGGCAGGTAGTGCGCCAGCGTGCTCACTTCGCGTCCCGGCAGGCTGATACGGATTGCCGTACCGCTGTTCAGCTCATTCATAAACTGACGGCAGTGGCCACACGGCGTGTAGTTTACGGTGATGGCCGCCAGCGCCGTTTCACCGCGCAGCCAGGCGTGGGTAATCGCGCTCTGCTCAGCGTGCACCGTCTGCTGCATCGTGGCGCCGCGAAACTCCATATTCGCCCCAAAATACCAGTGGCCGCTGACGCCACGCGCGATAGCGCCAACGTTAAAGCGGGAGAGCGGCGCAACCGCACAGCAGGCGGCGAGCGGCAGGAGCGCCAGCGCCAGTGCATCCTCTTCCAGTCCGGTCACCTGCTGCAGCTGTATCAACTCATCAGGGCGGAGCACGCCGTGAAAATCGGGCGCGTCCAGCAGCGGCTGCAGCGCCTGCTGCAGAGCAGTCGGCAGGTCGGAGAAAGCGGAAGAGAATCGTGGGTGCATGGTGTCAGGCCTCATTAACTCATCAGCGGCGGGGCGCCGCCTGCTGAGTTATATGTGATCCATGTCGCTATGACAATGCAAGCTGATTGAGTTGTTTCAACTTTGCGAGATCTCTCGCAAACTTTCAGCCAAACCACGCCAGCAGCAGCGGAAAGATAAACGGTGCCAGTAACGAGGTAATGATGCCGCAGATCACCAGCGCCAGTGAACTGAACGCCCCTTCCTGATAGTCGATTTCCGCCGCGCGCGCCGTGCCCAGCGCGTGTGACGCGTTGCCAATCGCCAGGCCGCGCGATGCTTTGCTGCGAATGCGCAGCAGGTTCAGCAGCATGTGCCCGAAAACGGCACCAAATACGCCTGCGATCAGCACGCAGATAGCGCTGATGGCCGGAATACCGTGCAGCGAGGCAGAGACCGCCATCGCAATCGGGGTGGTGACTGACTTGGGTAAGAGCGTCGCAGCGATCTCCGGGGTGGCGCCCAGCCACAGCGCCATCGCAGTGCCGGATACCATGGCGGTCAGGCTGCCAATAAAGCAGACGCTGATGATGGTTTTCCAGCGTGCACGGATCTGATGCATCTGCTCATAAAGCGGCAGCGCCAGCGCCACGACCGCTGGCTGCAGCAGCTGATTCAGCAGTGCGCTGCCGGCAAAATAGCGCGTATAGGGGGTATGCGTCAGCAGCAGCACCGGAATAATGATGGCCATGGCTACCAGCAGCGGGTTAATCAGCGAGATTTTAAGCTTTGCCGCCAGCCGGCGCGCCACAAAATAAGCAGCCAGCGTCAGCGGCAGGGACCACCAGACTTCACTCATGCGGCTGCTCCTGTTTCGGGCGCTGCAGGCGTTCAGCGCTAAAACCCACCACCACCAGCACCATCAGCGTACTGGTGAGGCAGGAGACCACAATCGGACCAAACTGCGCGGAAAGCACATCGGTATAGCTGATGACGCCAACGCTTATCGGTACAAACAGCAGCGCCATATAGCGGATCAGCAGATGGCAGCCGGGTTTTACCCAGCGAACCGGCAGGATCTGCAGCCCCAGCAGTAAAAACAGCAGCAGCATACCGATAATACTGCCGGGAATAGTAAAGGGAAGCAGGGCGGCGAGCGCGATACCGGCATAGAGCGCGGCATAGATAATCATAAAGGCGCGCAGATAGCGCCAGCAGGCAGTTAACACGTCAGACATCTCCGGCTTCGGTCATCTGTTTTACATCATACGCATTACGCGCTTAGCGTGCCAGACGTCACACAGAGGCAGGTCTGTTGGCGCTGCAGAATCAGCGTACAGAGGCGATCGCGAAGGGAGGAGAAGCAGAAAATCAGCCCTCTCCGGAAAGAAGAGGGCTGTAAACGAAGAAAAGAGCTTACTTAACCGGCATGCCTGGCTGTGCGCCGCTGTCCACCGAGAGCACGAACAGATCGCTGCCGCCCGGGCCGGCTGAGAGCACCATACCTTCCGATACGCCAAAGCGCATCTTACGCGGCGCCAGATTGGCCACGATAATGGTCATCTTGCCCACCAGCACGGAAGGATCGGGGTAAGCCGCACGAATGCCGGAGAAGATCTGACGCTTCTCACCGCCGAGATCGAGCTGCAGGCGCAGCAGCTTGTCTGAACCCTCAACCAGCTCCGCCTGCTCAATCAGCGCCACGCGCATATCGACTTTGGCGAAATCATCAATAGTGATGGTGTCGCCAATCGGCGCGTCAGCGAGCGGGCCGCTTACGGCAGGTTTGCTGGCCGCGGCTGCATCCTCTTTCGATGCCGCAATCAGCGCTTCCACTTTTGCCATCTCAATGCGGCCGTAGAGCGCTTTGAACGGTGCCACACGGTGGTTCAGCAGCGGCTGTGCGATGCCATCCCAGCTCAGTTCGCTCTGCAGAAACGCCTCAGCACGTTCGCTCAGCGACGGCAGTACCGGCTTCAGCCAGGTCATCAGCACGCGGAACAGGTTGATGCCCATTGAGCAGATCGCCTGCAGGTCAGCGTCGCGGCCTTCCTGTTTCGCCACTACCCACGGCGCCTGCTCATCAACATAGCGGTTTGCCAGATCGGCCAGCGTCATGATTTCACGAATGGCGCGGTTATATTCGCGGTTCGCCCACGCTTCGCCAATCTTCTCTGACGCCGCCACAAAGGTCTGATAAAGCGCCGGATCGGCGAGTTCAGCAGCCAGTTCACCGTTAAAGCGTTTGGTGATAAAACCGGCGTTGCGCGAGGCAAGGTTAACCACTTTGTTCACGATGTCAGCGTTAACGCGCTGCACAAAATCTTCCAGATTCAGGTCGATGTCATCAATGCGCGAAGAGAGCTTGGCCGCGTAGTAATAGCGCAGGCTGTCGGCATCGAGATGCTGCAGCCAGGTGCTGGCTTTGATAAAGGTGCCGCGCGATTTTGACATCTTCGCGCCGTTTACCGTGACATAGCCATGTACAAACAGATTGGTCGGCTTGCGGAAACCGCTGCCTTCCAGCATGGCTGGCCAGAACAGGCTGTGGAAATAGACGATATCTTTACCGATAAAGTGGTAGAGCTCGGTCGCGGAATCTTTCTGCCAGAATTCGCTGAAGTCGATATCGCCGCGCTTATCGCACAGGTTCTTAAACGAGCCCATGTACCCGATTGGCGCATCAAGCCAGACGTAGAAATATTTGCCCGGCGCGTCCGGGATCTCGAAGCCAAAGTAGGGCGCATCGCGGGAGATATCCCACTGCTGCAGTCCCGACTCAAACCACTCCTGCATCTTGTTGGCAACCTGCTCCTGCAGCGCACCGGAGCGGGTCCACGCCTGCAGCATCTCGCTGAACGACGGCAGATCGAAGAAGAAGTGCTCGGAGTCACGCAGTTCCGGCGTTGCGCCTGATACGACTGATTTAGGCTCAATCAGCTCCGTCGGGCTGTAGGTGGCGCTGCACACTTCGCAGTTATCGCCATACTGATCGGCTGCTTTACATTTCGGGCAGATGCCCTTCACAAAACGATCGGGCAGGAACATCCCTTTTTCCGGATCGTAGAGCTGTGAAATGGTGCGCTTTTTGATAAAGCCATTTTCATTCAGGCGCGTGTAGATCAGCTCAGCCAGCTGACGATTCTCATCGGCATGCGTTGAGTGATAGTTGTCATAGCTGATATTAAAACCGGCGAAGTCAGTTTCGTGCTCCTGCTTCATATCGGCGATCATCTGCTCCGGGGTGATGCCCAGCTGCTGCGCTTTCAGCATAATCGGCGTGCCGTGGGCATCGTCTGCGCAGATGAAGTAAACCTGATTGCCACGCATTCGCTGGTAACGGACCCATACATCAGCCTGGATGTGTTCCAGCATGTGACCAAGATGGATAGAGCCGTTTGCGTACGGCAGGGCGCACGTTACCAGTAATTTTTTAGCGACTTGAGTCATGATTTGCGTAGCTTTCCGTTAATAAAAAATCGGGGGTTAGATGGTAACCGAAGCACCCTCCGGCGTAAACACAGGAGGCGCGTCGCGCTCTTTTCCGCGCGGCTCTGATATGATTGACCTTATACCGCTACATTCTGGCGTCATGATGAAATAAGGAGAGGGGATGAGCACACAATCCCGGGATTATCATTCACCTGAAGCGTTGCGTGCCGCGGTCAGCGGCGTGCTGAGCGCGTTTACGCACCCCACGCTGCAGCAGAATCTCACTACGCTGAAAGCGCTGCGGCATGTCGCGCTGCTGGATGAAAAACTGCATATTGAGTTGGTTATGCCGTTTGTCTGGCATAGCGCATTTGAGGATCTTAAAGCGCAGGTCAGCGCGGAGCTGCTGCGTCTGACGCAGGCACGCGCTATCGACTGGCGTCTGCGCCACGATATCGCCACGCTGAAGCGGGTAAAAAATCAGCCGGGCGTGAACGGCGTGAAAAATATTATTGCGGTCAGCTCCGGCAAAGGCGGCGTCGGCAAGTCGAGCACGGCGGTCAACATGGCGCTGGCGCTGGCGGCGGAAGGGGCGCGCGTGGGCCTGCTGGATGCGGATATCTATGGTCCCTCTATCCCGAACATGCTGGGAACGGAAGCGGAGCGTCCGACGTCGCCTGACGGCACGCACATGGCCCCGATTATGGCGCACGGGCTTGCCACCAACTCCATTGGCTATCTGGTCACGGACGATAACGCCATGGTGTGGCGTGGGCCAATGGCGAGCAAGGCGCTGCTGCAGCTGCTCAACGAGACGCTGTGGCCCGATCTCGACTATCTGGTGCTCGATATGCCGCCCGGCACCGGGGATATACAGCTGACGCTGGCGCAGAGCGTACCGGTCACCGGCGCCGTGGTGGTAACTACGCCGCAGGATATTGCGCTGCTGGATGCGCGCAAAGGCATTGTGATGTTTGAAAAAGTGGCGGTGCCGGTGCTGGGGGTGGTGGAGAACATGAGCATGCATATCTGCAGTGAATGTGGCCATCACGAGCCAATCTTCGGTACCGGCGGGGCTGAGCGGCTGGTGCAGGATTACCACACCCGCCTGCTGGCACAGCTGCCGCTGCATATTCATCTGCGGGAAGACCTGGATGACGGAACGCCTACGGTGATCCGCCGGCCAGAGAGCGGGTTTACCGCGCTCTATCGCCAGCTGGCGGGGCGCGTAGCCGCTCAGCTCTACTGGCAGGGCGAGATTATCCCGGGCGACATCGCCTTCCGGGCGGTGTAGCTTACGCTGTTTCGCTGGCGCGTCCCGCCAGCGGATAATGCATCAGCACATAGGTACCCTGTTCGCCTTCACCGCTGGCGACACGTTGCCAGCCGTGATGCTGGTAGAACGCCAGCGCGGCCCGGTTCTCTGCCAGACATTTCAGCGCGCCGGTTGAGGTAAAGCGTGCTGTAACCCGCTGCAGCAGCGCGCTGCCCACCCCCTGAGCCTGATGCGCCGGGTCAACGTAAAGGCTGTGCAGAAAATTATCGTTGTCCAGAATACCGGCAAAACCCGCGCGTTCGCCGTTTATCTCCGCTACCAGCACCGTTTCGCCCAGGATCACCGCATCAAAATCTTCCAGCTGCCAGTCATCACCGTTGAGCCATGTCCAGCTGTGCCGGCGCGCGGCGAGAAACAGCGTGCGCAGAAACGGACGGTCGCTCTCCTGAAAAGGTCGGATATTCACGTGCGGGGTCTCCTGAATCGCAAGCATCGCTTATGGCACGCGGTCATACGCACCAGCCTGTAAAAAAAATAGCAGTTTTGCCGCATTCTGAGAAAGCCTGTTATCGCCGCCGCTTTTCTGTGTAGAATGCCGCGGCAAGCCGCACCGGATCTGGTCTCGCTGCATTGATAGCTTTTGTTTATCTGAGTGATAACGTCTGCGTATTAGCACCTGGCCCGAAAAAACTGTAGCCTGCATCACATCTTTTTAACGGAGGTCACTATGTCAATCATTAACACCAAAATTAAACCGTTCAAAAACGCAGCGTTCAAAAACGGCGAATTCATCGACGTAACCGAGAAAGACGTTGAAGGTAAATGGAGTGTTTTCTTCTTCTACCCGGCTGACTTCACCTTCGTATGCCCGACTGAACTGGGTGACGTTGCAGACCACTACGAAGAGTTCCAGAAACTGGGCGTAGATATCTACTCTGTTTCTACTGACACGCACTTTACCCACAAAGCCTGGCACGGTTCTTCCGAGACCATCGGCAAAATCCAGTATGCCATGCTCGGCGATCCAACCGGCGCGCTGACCCGCAACTTTGAAATCATGCGTGAAGCAGAAGGTCTGGCCGATCGCGGTACCTTCATCGTTGACCCTGAAGGCATCATCCAGGCGATCGAAATCACCGCTGAAGGTATTGGCCGTGACGCATCTGACCTGCTGCGCAAAGTGAAAGCCGCCCAGTACGTGGCCTCTCACCCAGGCGAAGTCTGCCCGGCTAAATGGAAAGAAGGCGACGCCACGCTGGCTCCGTCACTGGACCTGGTTGGTAAAATCTAAGTTACCTGACACCATTCGGTCTCTTTTTTATCGGGTGCTGCGGCACCCGATTTTCTTCACAGGAACTCACTATGCTCGACACCAATTTAAAAACCCAGCTTAAGGCTTACCTTGAGAAACTAACGAAACCGGTTGAGTTGATTGCTACCCTGGATGAGGGCGCTAAATCTGCAGAGATCCGTACGCTGTTAGCAGACATTGCTGCGCTCTCTGACAAAGTCAGCTTCCGTGAAGAGAACGATCGTCCGGTCCGCAAGCCATCGTTTCTGATTACCAACCCAGGCAGCCAGAGCGGTCCGCGCTTTGCCGGTTCGCCAATGGGCCATGAATTTACGTCACTGGTGCTGGCCCTGCTCCAGACCGGTGGACATCCCTCTAAAGAGGCGCAAAGCCTGCTGGATCAGGTTATTTCACTCGATACCGATCTGCACTTTGAAACGTACTATTCGCTCTCCTGCCACAACTGCCCGGACGTGGTGCAGGCGCTGAACCTGATGGCGGTGCTTAACCCGCGTATCAGCCACACCGCCATCGATGGCGGCGTGTTCCAGCATGAAATCACCGAGCGCAACGTCATGGGCGTGCCGGCTGTCTACCTTAACGGCAAAGAGTTTGGTCAGGGCCGCATGAGCCTGGCTGAAATCGTCGGAAAAGTAGATACCAACGCTGATAAGCGTGCGGCAGAAGAGCTGAACAAGCGTGACGCTTATGAAGTCCTGATCATCGGCAGTGGTCCGGCAGGCGCCGCGGCCGCTATCTACTCCGCGCGTAAAGGTATTCGCACCGGCCTGATGGGCGAGCGTTTTGGCGGCCAGGTACTGGATACAGTAGATATTGAAAACTACATTTCTGTACCCAAAACAGAAGGTGCGAAGCTGGCGGGTTCACTGCGCGCGCACGTCGATGATTACGCGGTGGATGTGATTGACACGCAGAGCGCGATTAAACTGATCCCGGCCGCGCAGGAAGGGGGATTGCACGCTATTGAAACCGCTTCCGGCGCGGTGCTGAAATCACGCAGCATCATTATCGCCACCGGCGCGCGCTGGCGCAACATGGGCGTACCGGGCGAAGATCAGTATCGTACCAAAGGGGTAACCTACTGTCCGCACTGCGACGGCCCGCTGTTTAAAGGCAAGCGCACCGCGGTCATTGGCGGCGGTAACTCCGGCGTGGAAGCGGCCATCGACCTGGCCGGTATCGTTGAGCACGTTACGCTGCTGGAATTTGCCGGTGAGATGCGTGCCGACAAAGTGCTGCAGGATAAACTGCGCAGCCTGAAAAATGTCGACGTGATCCTCAACGCCCAGACTACCGAAGTCAAAGGCGACGGCAGCAAAGTCACCGGCCTGGCGTATCTGGATCGCACCACGCAGACCACGCACGAGCTGGCGCTGAGCGGCATCTTTGTACAGATTGGTCTGCTGCCTAATACCGGCTTCCTTGAAGGCGCGATAGAGCGTAACCGCATGGGTGAAGTGATCATCGATGCGAAGTGCGAAACCAGCCTGAAAGGCGTGTTTGCCGCCGGCGACTGCACCACGGTGCCCTATAAGCAGATTATCATCGCCAGCGGCGAGGGCGCTAAAGCATCACTCAGCGCCTTTGATTATCTGATCCGCACCCAGCCGGCACAGTAAATTCAATTCTGTTATCCGGCCTGCGCCCCGCACCTTGCTGCGGGGCTTTTTTTTGCCGTTAATCAGCCAAGCCAGCGGCGTGCTTCGCTATCGCTGAGGTCGTGGTAGTAAAGCTTATGCAGCCGCGCGCCACAGCCGCGACAGCGTGCGGTGATACAGGTGGCCAGGCAGTAACGTCCGGCAGGGTTCAGAACGCCGGGGTGGCTGATTGTAATCTGATGCCAGCGGTGAGCGTGCGGAATAAGATGGCGCAGCAGGTTAATCATGGTGATATCCGGCAGGGTGGTCCGGCAGCAGATTAAGCACGCAGCAGCGTTATCGCGGCTTGCGCTGTATCAATAAACCGGTCACCCCAGCGGTCTGTCTGCCTCTGCAACCGCGCAGATCAATGTTTCTGCTCTCTGTGGCTTGCTTCAGGCGATCGCTTCCCCTAAGCTGCCGGTGTGTCGTAACAGACACCATGACTCGGGGTGCCCTTCTTTGTGAAGGCTGAGAAATACCCGTATTACCTGATCTGGATAATGCCAGCGTAGGGAAGTCAGATGCCTGCGCGCATTCGCCTTCCTGTACGCCTGACAGGAGCGCTATGATGACCCACCCTTTCTCTGCTTTGCCGCGCGGCTTGCCCCGTATAAATGCCCTGACCATTGCCGGCACCGATCCCAGCGGCGGCGCAGGGATTCAGGCCGATCTCAAAACCTTTTCTGCACTCAGCGCCTACGGCACCAGCGTCATTACCGCACTGGTGGCACAAAATACCTGCGGCGTGCAGTCGGTCTGTTATCTTTCCCCGGCGTTTGTCGCCGCACAGCTCGATTCGGTCCTGAGCGATATCCGTATCGATACGGCGAAAATCGGCATGCTGGCCGGGAGCGATATCGTGGAGGTCGTAACAGAAAAACTGGCGCGTGCGCGGCTGCCGTTTGTGGTGCTGGATACGGTCATGATTGCCAAAAGCGGCGATGCGCTGCTGGCCCCCGAGGCGGTGGCAGCGATGCGTGAGCGGCTGCTGCCGCAGGTTTCACTGATCACGCCTAATCTGCCGGAAGCGGCGGCGCTGCTGGAAACGGCACCTGCCCGGGATGAGCGCGCCATGCTGCAGCAGGGGGAGGGACTGCTGGATCTCGGCTGTGCAGCGGTGCTGATGAAGGGCGGCCATCTGGAGGATGCAGAGAGCCCTGACTGGCTGATCACCCGCAGCGGACGCACCCGTTTTACGGCGCCGCGCGTGGCGACGCGTCATACCCACGGCACCGGCTGTACACTGTCGGCAGCGCTGGCGGCGCTGCGACCACGGCATGAGAGCTGGGCTGATACAGTGGCAGCGGCAAAAGGCTGGCTGCAGCAGGCGCTGCTGCAGGCCGATTCACTGGAGGCAGGAAAGGGCATCGGGCCGGTGCATCATTTTCATCACTGGTGGTAGGACGCAGGCGGATAGTACGCAGGCATAAAAAGAGCAGCCTTACAGGCTGCTCTTTTTAAGAATCTGGCTCCTCTGACTGGACTCGAACCAGTGACATACGGATTAACAGTCCGCCGTTCTACCGACTGAACTACAGAGGAATTGTGTGGAACGGGGCGCATAATATCGGGCAGCCTGCTGCGTGTCAAAGCCCTTTTGCAAAATTTTCACCAACTGCTGAATAAACCGCCACTCCCTGACACAATGTGAGGAATATCACCAAAGTACTGCAAACTTACAGCGGTAATTGCTGATTTTGTCGTGTGCCCCACATCAATGATCACAGATATTTCATTTCGCCATTGTGGCGCCGAAATATGAAACATATATTCCGCGAAACCTTCTCTACTTTTCACGGGTGCAGCATGAACAGAGTCAGAATCGGAATGATTGGCAGCGGATATATCGGGCGGTGTCACGCTATCGCCTATGCGCAGGCACCCACGGTATTTGCCCTGAAGGGGGAGATCGTGCGTGAGATGCTGGCTGAAGTAAACCCGGCCCTGGCGGCAAAGCAGGCCGCCACGTTTGGCTTTGCCCGTTCCACCGGCGACTGGCGCGAGCTGGTCAGCGATCCGCAGATCGATGTCGTGGATATCTGCGCGCCCAACTTCCTGCATAAAGAGATGGCGCTGGAGGCGATTCGCCACGGCAAACATGTCTACTCGGAAAAACCGCTGTCGCTGAGCGTAGCGGATGCAGAGGAGATGGTACAGGCCGCAGAGCGGGCAGGTGTAAAAACGCTGGTGGGCTTTAACTACATGAAAAACCCGACCAGCCAGCTGGCGCGGGAGATCATTGCGCGCGGCGAGATTGGTGACGTGGTGCATTTTTACGGCACCCATAACGAAGATTATCTCGCCAGCCCGCAGACGCCGCTGGACTGGCACTGTCAGCAAAAACTGGCGGGGCTGGGCGCGCTGGGCGATCTGGCAGCGCACATCGTCAATATGGCGCACTATCTGGTGGGCGACATCGAGGAAGTCAGCGGTGACATGATGACGGTTATCACGCAGCGGCCCGACCCTAAAGATCCTGCGCGTCTGCTGCCGGTAGAGAATGAAGATCAGGCCAGCGCGCTGCTGCGCTTCAGAAATGGCGCGCACGGGGTTATTGAGACCTCACGCATCGCCTGCGGCAGCAAAATGGGGCTGACCTACGTAGTGACCGGCACCCGGGGCACGCTGCGTTATACCCAGGAGCGCATGGCGGAGCTGGAGCTTTATCTCCACGATGAGCCTGCCGGGCGGCAGGGCTTTAAAACGCTGCTCACCGGGCCGGCGCATCCGGACTACGCCAGCTTCTGCGTCTCTGCCGGACACGGTATTGGTTTTAACGACCAGAAAACCGTGGAGATCCGCGACCTGATCAACGGCATCGCGGCGGGCGATCGTATGTGGCCGGACTTTGCCGAAGGGTTACAGGTACAAAAGGTGCTGGAAGCCATCGCAGTTTCGGCGGCTGAGCGGCGCTGGATGAAGGTGTGATGCGGAGGGTTAAGCCAGTCGCCCTGACTGCAGAGCGGCTTTTGAGGAGGTCGCCGGGTGTGGCGACCCTGCAAGTCACAGGGTGCGCATTGATGCGCCCCTGATGTTACGCACGCCCGTTGTTACGCCAGAAGCGCACACTGTGGCGGCAGGCGACAGCTGATTGCCCCCGACAGCACGTCAATGGTGAATTCACTGCCGCTCAGCGGTTCACCGTCCAGATTAAACGTCATCTCATGCGGCGAGCGAATGGTCAGGGAGTCGAGCTGAGCCGACACAATATTAGGGTTCTCATCATCGCGCGTCAGCGAATGGAACAGCGTTGGCAGCAGCTCCTGCGCGGTCACGATGCTGAGGTTAAGCTGACCATCGTTGATCAGCGCATCCGGGCAGAGGCGCTGTCCGCCACCCGCCTGGCGACCATTGCCGATACCGATAACCAGCGCGTCCCCCTGCCAGCTGAAACCGGGCCCGCTGATTTCACAGCTGTCAGGTTTTAGCGCATCCACGCGCATCAGACCGTGAATAAAGTAAGAGACGCCTCCCAGCGCGGATTTCAGCTTCTCCGGCGTTTCGGTGGTGATGCGCGTACCAAAGCCGCCGGTCGCCATATTGATAAAATAGCGGTCGCCATTGACCCGTGCCAGATCGATAGCGGTGGCTTTACCCACTACGGCAAGGCGCAGCGCCGGCTCCATTTCAGCCGGAATACCCACGCTGGTGGCAAAATCGTTGGCGGTGCCCAGCGGCAGAATACCGAGCACCGGACGCGAGGCGTCGGGCACGGCAGCCAGCGCCGTGGCAATCTCATTAATGGTGCCGTCGCCGCCACCTGCGATAACGGTTTCCGCCTGCAGAGCAACCGCTTCCTGTACATAGCGATCGCCATCACCCTTTTCCCAGGTGACGCGCACGGCCAGATTAAAGCCCTCTTCGCGCAGCGTATTAACGGCCGCGCGCAGATCCTCATTGCCGGCGCCTTTTCCATTCAGGATCAGCAGCGTGAGCGGTGTAGTGTGCATCTTCAGTTCCTTGAAACGTGAGACAGGGATGTGGTTATAGCATAGCTGCGGCGGGAACTTTATCGGCAGGCGCTGAAAAAAGAAAACCCGCGCGGGGGAGCCGGGCGGGTAAATGAGGTGGTTCCTGGTCGTGCATGCTGGATATTGTTACTCATTAGCAGCAGGCGCGATTCTAAAGCGCGGCGTTGCGACCGTCTGTGATCCTGTTCTAACTTCGCCGCCTTTTTTTCATTTTGTGCGATTTTTGCCGTGCGGATCGCTGGTAGTGTTGCCTTCAGGGAGATTGCGCAGCAGCAGTGCAAAGGTAAGATCCACGTCTGCCGGCACCGGGATCCAGACCCGATGACCGTCGCCGGGTGCAACGCCGATCGCTTCAGCGCGATCGTTTTGCATCGCCTCCAGCGTGCAGGTCAGGTTGCCCTGCGGCGTCATGATCTCCACCGCATCGTCCTGCAGGAATTTGTTTTTCACCGCAATCTGCGCCCAGTCACCGCGCCGCTCGCCGGTAAACTCGCCCACAAACTGCTGGCGCTCAGAAACGGAAAAACCCTGCTCATAATTCTGGTAGCTGTCATGGGTGTGGCGGCGCAGAAAGCCTTCGGTATAACCCCGATGCGCCAGACCTTCCAGCGTGGCGAGCAGAGAGGTATCAAAGGGTTTACCCGCTGCGGCGTCATCGATGGCGCGGCGATAGACCTGCGCGGTCCGCGCGCAGTAGTAGAATGATTTGGTGCGTCCTTCAATTTTCAGCGAGTGGATGCCCATCGCGCTCAGCCGCTCCACGTGCGCCACCGCACGCAAATCCTTTGAGTTCATGATGTAGGTGCCGTGCTCATCTTCAAAGGCACTCATTACCTCGCCGGGCTTCATTTTCTCTTCCAGCAGAAACAGCCGGTCGGTTGGTGCGTTGTGGCCGGGCACGGGAGCCTGCTGTCCGGACGGCTCATGCATGCCGGTAATATTGCCGACCTCATCCTGCTGACCTTCGGAGACCTTATACGACCAGCGGCAGGCGTTGGTACAGGTGCCCTGGTTTGGATCGCGTTTGTTGAGATAGCCAGAGAGCAGGCAGCGGCCGGAGTAGGCCATGCAGAGCGCGCCGTGAACAAAGATCTCCAGTTCCATCTCCGGCACCTGCGTGCGGATCTCCGCAATCTCCTCCAGCGAAAGCTCGCGTGACAGAATGACGCGCGTCAGCCCCATCTGCTGCCAGAATTTTACCGTGGCCCAGTTGACGGCGTTGGCCTGCACGGAAAGGTGGATGGAGATGGCCGGAAACGCCTCGCGCACCAGCATAATCAGCCCCGGATCGGACATAATCAGCGCATCCGGCTGCATTGCCACCACCGGTGTGAGGTCGCGAATAAACGTTTTCAGTTTGGCGTTATGCGGCGCGATATTAACCACCACATAGAATTTTTTACCCAGCGCGTGCGCTTCAGCGATCCCCTGCGCCAGATTGTCATGTGTGAATTCGTTGTTGCGTACGCGCAGACTGTAGCGCGGCTGCCCGGCATAAACGGCATCAGCGCCGTAGGCAAAGGCGTAACGCATATTTTTCAGCGTTCCCGCCGGGGAGAGCAGTTCAGGTTTAAACATGGAAGACTCACTGATGTCAGGTCAGCTGGCCATCGCGGATGGCCGCAGCAGAAGCCGCAGCGTGCGGCTCTGCAAAAGAGGCGGGAATTGTAGGCAGGGTGCGGAGTGAAGTAAATTGATCGGGATCAATAACAGGCTATGCCAGCCGGCACATATCCGCCTCCCAGCGATAGCCGATACCATATACCGCACGAATAAACGGCTGATCGGCATCCAGCGCCTCAAGCTTGCGGCGCAGGTTTTTGATATGGCTGTCAATAGTACGGTCGGTCACTACACGGTAATCATCATAAAGCTGATTCAGCAGCTGCTCGCGGGAAAACACTTTGCCGGGTTCCAGCGACAGCGTTTTCAGCAGGCGGAACTCTGCCGGCGTCAGCTCCAGCGGAGCGGCACGCCAGCTGGCCTGAAAGCGACCTTCGTCAATCATCAGCAGCGACGCCTGCTGCGTCTCTTCCGGCGATTTACGCACGCGGCGCAGAATGGTTTTCACGCGCGCCACCACTTCGCGCGGGCTGAACGGCTTGCAGATATAGTCATCCGCGCCGGTCTCCAGCCCCAGCAGGCGGTCAATCTCTTCGGTGCGGGCGGTGACCATAATAATTGGCAGGTCGGAGCTGCGGCGTATTTCGCGGCACAACGTCATACCGTCGCAGCCCGGCAGCATCAGGTCGAGCAGCATCAGCGCGGGCGTAGTGTGCTGCAGCCAGGCCTGCACTTCGCCGCCACTGGCAATATGATGCGTGCGATAGTTCGACGCCTGCAGATAATCGATCATCAGCTGCGCCAGCTTGGGTTCATCTTCAACAACAAGAATTAGTGGATCGCTATTTTCCGGGCTCATACGGGCTTTCTACTGGGGAACATAGGGCAAGTTTAGCCTGATTTGTACGCCACCTAAATCAGAGTGCTCTGCAGAAATCGTACCGCCGTGCGCCTCGACGATATTTTTACAGATAGCCAGCCCCAGACCGGAGCCTCCACTGGCGCGATTGCGGGAATTTTCCGCACGGAAAAAGCGCTCGAACAGCTGCGTGCGCTGCGCCGCCGCTACGCCGGGTGCGCTGTCATCAATACAGAGCAGCCACTGATCCTCCTGCTGCCGCATGGTAATGCGGACGTCGCCGCCGGGATGGGTGTAGCGCAGGCTGTTTTCCAGCAGGTTCGTAAACAACTGCATCAGCCGGTCAGGATCGCCAAAGCTGCTGGCTTCTGCAGGCAGCTGCAGCTGCAGCGTCAGATGGTGCGTGCGATAGCGTCCGGCAAAGCTGCCGGCGATCACTTCCAGCAGGTTAACCAGATCCAGCGGCTGTTTGCGGTAGGCAAGGGCACCCGCATCGGAGAGCGACAGCTGATGCAGATCATCCACCAGCTTGGTCAGTACCACCACCTCGCTCTGCAGCGAACTTATCGCCTCAGGCGTGACCTGCCGCACGCCATCCTGTATCGCCTCCAGCTCGCCACGCAGGATCGCCAGCGGCGTGCGCAGCTCATGGGAGATATCCGCCATGAACGCGCGGCGATTACTCTCATTTTTTTCCAGCGACTGCGCCAGCTGATTAAAGTCGCGCGCCAGCTGACCAATTTCATCACCGCTATCAACCTTAACCCGGGTAGCAAATTTACCCGCTGCCAGCTGATGCGTGCCCTCTACCAGCCGTTTGACCGGCGCCAGCAGGCCGCGAGCCAGCAGCCAGGTCACCAGCGCCGCCAGCAGGGTAGAGAGCGTGACGATCATCCAGTTGGTCTGGCGCTGCTGCCGGTCAAAATTGATATCGGTGCTGCGCGTCAGGTTTTCCGCCGGCGAGGCAATCACCCAGCCGACAATTTTACCGGTGCTGGTGGTGATGTTACGCCGTGTTCCTTTTGGCGGAATTGGTGCGCGCGGGCCTGACAGCACCTTATATTGCTGATCGATGATCCAGAACTGTGTGCGCCAGCCGTGCGGCGGCAGCGGATTGTGGCTGCCAGGGTTCTGCTCCAGCGAGCGCAGAATGGTGAAGATAAGCCGATCGTTCTGGCGCAGGAAATCCCAGCTGCCGTGCTGCTCATACTGATCCGCCAGCGCATCACTCAGCAGCGTCAGCCGCTGTTCGTTGCCCTTTTTAATGTAATCAACAAAGCCATGCTCAAAGCTGAGCCGTACTCCCCAGTGCATAGTAATAATGACCAGCATGCAGGTGCCAAAAATCGCCATAAAGAGTTTGGCGCCGATGCCGGGCCGGAAACGCGCAATCACTTATTGCTCCTGGTTCTGAGATCAACATTTTTACTGAGGGCTTCCGGTACCCGCCAGAACACCAGCGCCGGCAGGGCGATCACCACCACCATACAGAGCCAGGTCCAGGCAAAGGTCTGCTGCGCCATGTCGCTGCCCGCGGCAGCCTGGTGGCCAAACGCACCAAGCAGCAGACCGGCGAGCGTGACGCCGATACTCATCGACAATTGCATGATCATCGACAGCAAGCTGTTGCCACCGGAGGCGAGATCGTCCGGCAGATCTTTCAGCGTCAGGGTATTCATGGCGGAAAAACGCAGGGCATTGACCATGCCGAGCAGTAGCAATACCAGCGGCAGGAGCCAGATCCAGCCGGCCAGCGCCACCACGGCAAACAGCGCTACGACCCCTGCCAGCGCCAGCGTGCTGCTGACCAGTGCGCGGCGGTAGCCAAACAGATTCACGATGCGCACCACCACACGCTTGATGCCCATATTTCCCAGCACCATCGGGATCATCATCAGCCCGGCGTGAAACGGCGTGAAACCAAGACCTACCTGCAGAAACACCGGCGTCATAAACGGCAGCATGCCGCTGCCGATGCGCCCGGTAAAGCTGCCGAGCAGACCAATCGAATAGAGACGGTTATCAAACAGCCGCAGGCTGAACAGCGCGTTGTCATTATGGCGGCCGTGCATCAGATAGAACAGCAGCGACAGTACACCGGTGAGGATCAGGAGGCCGGGCAGCAGTGCGCCGCTGCCGCCGCCATCCAGCGCCAGCGTCAGCGCCGCCATGCCAGCCGCCAGCAGCAGAAAGCCGGCAAAGTCAAACCGGCGCGTCTGCATGGTGTAGTTAGGCATCAGCATCAGCGTGGCGATAGCACCAATAATCCCGACCGGGATATTGATGAGAAAAATCCAGTGCCAGCTGGCGTATTCAACCAGTACGCCGCCGAGTGCCGGGCCGAGCAGCGGGCCAATCTGTCCCGGCAGGGTGACAAAGGTCATGGCGGACATATATTGCTCGCGCGGCACAATTTTCATGACCGTTAAGCGGCCCACTGGCACCATCATTGCGCCGCCGATGCCCTGTACCACGCGCGCCAGGACCAGCTGGTTAAGCGTGGCAGCCAGCGCGCAAAACAGCGATCCGACGCTGAACAGCACAATCGCGCTGAAAAAGATGTTACGCACGCCAAAGCGATCAGCCAGCCAGCCGCTCAGCGGCAGCATCACCGCAACCGTCAGAACGTAAGAGACGATAACGGAATGCATATGCAGCGGGCTGACGCCGAGATCCTGTGCCATAGAGGGCAGCGCGGTGTTGACAATGGTGGTATCCAGCGTCTGCATAAAGAAGCCAAACGCCACAATCCAGAGCTGCCAGCGTACCGTGGTGGCAGGTGTATTCATCTTCTCTCCTCCAGCGTAAGGGCACGTTCGTTTATCCGGGCGCATCAATGCATTATCCGCCCCTGCAGGGGCGCCACTAATGGCGCCCTGGGTTTCGTGCGCGTTGTTTGCCAGGGGCGCATTAATGCCGCAATCGTCCGCGTAGGGGCGCCATTAATGGCGCCCTGGATTCATGTGCGTTCGGTTGCCAGGGGCGCATAAATGCGCCCCCTACGGCATCCGGGTGGCTGCCGGCTCCGTAACTGCTCTGCGGCGGCGTAATTTATCCATCAGCAGATAGACCACCGGCGTGGTGTAGAGTGTCAGCAGCTGGCTTACCACCAGGCCACCGGCGATGGTGATGCCCAGCGGTTGCCGCAGCTCGGCCCCGTCACCGCTGGTCAGCACCAGCGGCAGCGCACCAAACAGCGCGGCCAGCGTGGTCATCAGAATCGGACGAAAACGCAGCTGACACGCCTGAAAAATCGCTTCACGCGGACTCAGCTGCTGCCGGCGTTCCGCCTCCAGCGCAAAATCGACCATCATGATGGCGTTCTTTTTCACAATGCCTATCAGCAGCAAAATACCAATCAGCGCAATCAGACTGAACGGCGTATCAAACAGCTTCAGCGCCAGCAGCGCGCCGGTTCCGGCCGACGGCAGCGTCGACAGAATCGTCAGCGGGTGTACATAGCTCTCATACAGAATACCCAGCACGATATAGACCGCCGCAATGGCCGCCAGCATCAGCCACAGCTGGCTGGACTGCGACTGCTGAAACACCTGCGCGGTACCGGCAAAGCTGCCGCGCACGCTGGAGGGCACCCCCAGAGCCGTCATGGTGCGATCGATCGCCGCAGAGGCCTGCGACAGTGAAACGCCTTCCGGCAAATTAAACGAAATGGTTGTCGCCGCAGAAAGCCCCTCATGGTTGACGGACAGCGGTGCGTTAGCGGGCTGCCAGCGGGCAAAGCCGCTCAGCGGGATCGCTTTACCGTCGCTGCTGACCACAAACATCTGGTCGAGCGCGCTGATATCCTGGGTATAGCGCGGATCCACCTCCATCACCACTTTATACTGATTCAGCGGCTGATAGATGGTTGAGATCTGGCGCTGGCCAAAGGCGTTGTTCAGCAGATCATTGGCGGCTGAAACGTCTATGCCCAGGCGCGCCATGCTTTCGCGATCGTAGGTGATGGCCATTTCGCTGCCTTTATCCTGCTGATCGGAGTTAACATCAGCGAGCTGCGGCAGGGCAGAGAAGGCTTTGCGAATTTTGGGTTCCCATTCACGCAAGTCGGCGAGGTTATCCGACAGCAGGCTGTACTGATAGCTGGCGTTCGACTCGCGCCCGCCGACGCGAATATCCTGCACGGCGTTCAGATAGAGGCTGGCACCCGGCTCTTTGGCCAGTTTAGTACGCAGACGGGCGATCACCTGCTGAGCGCTTTCGCTGCGCTCAGTGAGGGGTTTCAGCGCGATAAACATCAGGCCGCTGTTGGTGCCCAGACCGCCGATAAAGCCAGTGACATTATCCACCGCCGGATCCATTTTGATGATATTCATAAAATCTTCCAGCTTACCGCGCATCGCCTGAAATGAGATGCTCTGATCGGCAGACAAAAAGCCGCTCAGACGACCGGTATCCTGTTCCGGCATAAAGGTTTTGGGAATGGTAATAAACAGCCAGACGGTCATCGCTACCGTGCCGCCGAGCAGCAGCAGCACCCAGATAGCGTGTTGCAGCACCCGGCGCAGCGAGCGCGCATAGCCGTCCTGCGTCCGCTGCAGCAGCCGGCTGAACAGCCCCGGGGCAGCAGGCTGCGCCGGTTGCGGCTTCAGCAGATATGCGCACATCATCGGCGTCAGCGTGACGGAGATAAAGAGCGAGATCAGGATCGCCACCGACAGCGTAATGGCAAACTCCGAAAAGAAGCGTCCGATAATGCCGCCAATCATCAGCAGCGGCAAAAACACCGCAATCAGGGACAGGCTCATCGACAGCACGGTGAAGCCGACTTCACGGACGCCGGTCAGCGCCGCCTGCAGCGGCTTCATACCAGCCTCCACGTGCCGGGCAATATTCTCCAGCACCACAATCGCATCATCCACCACAAACCCGGTGGCGATAGTCAGCGCCATCAGCGACAGGTTGTTAAGACTGAAGCCGCACAGATACATGGCAGCAAAGGTGCCAATCAGTGAGACCGGCACCGCCGCGGCAGGAATAAGCGTGGCCCGGCCGTCGCGCAGGAACAAAAACACCACCAGAATCACCAGCACCACGGCAATCACCAGCGACTGCTCCACTTCATGCAGCGAGGCGCGAATAGTTGGCGAGCGATCCTGGGCAATCTGCAGATCGATCGCCGCCGGGATGAAATCGTGCAGCACCGGCAGTTCAGCGCGAATGCGATCCACGGTATCGATGATATTGGCGTCCGGCGACTTCCGGATCACCAGCAGCACCGCTGGCTTGCCGTTGGTCATTCCGGCGTTGCGCACATCCTGCACCGAATCCTGCACGCTGGCGACATCGCTGAGCCGGACCGCCGCACCGTTGTTATAGTGCACCACCAGCGGCTGATAGGCGCTGGCGCTCTGCAGTTCATCATTGGTACGCAGCTGCCAGCGCTGCTGGCGATCGTCGATTGCGCCCTGTGGTCTTCGCTGATTGGCGTTACTGATGGCGCTGCGCACCGCATCCAGCGATACCCCCTGATTAAACAGCGCCTGCGGATTGAGATCGACGCGCACGGCGGGCAGCGAACTGCCGCCTACCGTGACGTCGCCGACGCCCTCAATCTGCGACAGTTTTTGCGCCAGCTGCGTCGAGGCGTAATCATAGAGCTGACCCGGATTATAGTCGTCCGAGGTCACTGTCAGGATCATGATCGGCGCATCCGAGGGGTTCGCTTTTCGATAAGAAGGCCGGCTCGGCATACCCGACGGCAGCAGGCTCTGCGCCGCATTAATCGCCGCCTGCACATCGCGCGCGGCACCATTAATATCGCGGTCAAAATCAAACACCAGAATGATGCGCGTGCTGCCCAGTGAGTTCGTGGAGGTCATCTCGCTCACGCCGGCGATGCGTCCCAGCGAGCGCTCCAGCGGCGTGGCCACCGAGGCGGCCATGGTTTCCGGCGACGCACCCGGCAGCGACGCCGACACCATAATCACCGGAAAGTCGAGCTGGGGCAGCGGGGCAACCGGCAGCAGACGAAAGCCGAGCATCCCCGCCAGCGCAATCGCCAGCGTCAGCAGGATGGTGGCGACCGGACGATGAATGAAGAGGGCAAAAAACCTCACGACTGCGCCTCCGGACGGCTGAAGCGCCGGCGGGTAGCGTGCGCCAGCCGGTCAAACAGCAGATAGATGACCGGCGTGGTAAACAGCGTCAGGATCTGGCTGAGGATCAGGCCGCCCACCATGGCGATACCGAGCGGATGCCGCAGCTCGGCCCCGACGCCGGTACTGAGCATCAGCGGCAGCGCGCCCAGCAGCGCCGCCAGCGTGGTCATCAGGATCGGGCGGAAGCGCAGCAGGCAGGCCTGATAGATCGCGTCACGCGGCGCCATGCCCTGTTCACGCTCTGCTGCCAGCGCAAAGTCAATCATCATAATGGCGTTTTTCTTCACAATACCGATCAACAGGATGATGCCGATAATGGCGATAATATCGAGTTCGTTGCCGCTCAGCATCAGCGCCAGCAGTGCCCCCACGCCCGCAGTGGGCAGGGTAGAGAGAATAGTGATCGGATGGATAAAACTCTCATACAGCACGCCCAGGACGATATACATTGCGACCACGGCAGCCACAATCAGCCAGACGGTGCTGCTCAGCGCCGCTTCAAACGCCAGCGTACTGCCCTGGAACTGCGTGACAATATCCGACGGCATACCCAGCGCCCCTTCTGCTGCGGTAATGGCCTGCAGCGCCTCCTCCAGCGAATAGCCGTCGGCTACGTCAAAAGAGAACGTCGCGGACGGGAACTGATCGAGGTGATTGATGCTGAGAGCGGTATGCCGCTCTTCTGTGCTGGCGATAGCGCTGAGCGGCACGCTGCCGCCGGGGCTTTTGAGCCGCACACCCTCCAGGCTCAAAAGCCCCGGCGTCTGTGCATTATCCTGCTCCAGCACCACACGATACTGGTTTGCCTGCGTGTAAATCGTTGAGATCAGCCGCTGACCAAACGCGTTATACAGCGCATTATCGACATCAGCCATGGATATCCCGAGCCGGCTGGCGCTGTCGCGATCAACGCGCACATACGCCTCCAGCCCCTGATCCTGCCAGTCGCTGCTGACATTGCGCAGCTGGGGGGCCTCAGCCAGCTGGCTGAGCAGGGCGGGTACCCAGCTGCTCAGAGCGTCAAGCGAGCCAGACTGCAGCGTAAACTGATAAGGGGTACGGCTGCTCTGCGTCTCAATGGTGAGATCCTGCACCGGTTGCAGCCAGAGTGAGACCCCCGGGATCTGCGCCACCGCCTGCTGCAGCCGCGCCTGCACCACCGGAATGCGGTCGTCGCGCTCATCCAGCGGCTTAAGGTTAATTTGCAGCCGGGCACTGTTAAGCGCAGGGTTGGTGCCGTCCACCCCGACAAAAGAGGTCAGGCTTTCAACCGCCGGATCCTTCATCACCACGGAGGCCACATCACGCGTGCGCTGCGCCATACTGGCGTAAGAGACCGACTGCGGCGCCTGCAGGGTGCCCTGAATAATGCCGTTATCCTGCTGCGGGAAGAAGCCTTTCGGGATCATGATCCACAGCAGTACCGTCATCAGCAGCGTGCCAAGCGCCACGCTGAGCGTCAGCCACGGATGCCGCAGCACACGCGTCAGTGCACGTCCGTAACCGGCAATGACCCGCTCAAACAGCGCCTCGCTGGCGCGGGAGAAGCGGTTTTGCCGGCGCAGCGACTCTGCGCTCAGCATGCGTGCGCACATCATCGGCGTCAGCGTCAGTGACACCACGGCTGAGATCAGAATGGCAATGGCCAGCGTGACGGCAAATTCACGAAACAGCCGGCCAATTACATCGCCCATAAACAGCAGCGGGATCAGCACCGCAATCAGCGAGAAGGTGAGCGAAATAATGGTAAAGCCGATCTCTCCCGCGCCTTTCAGCGCGGCAGTCAGCGGTTTCTCACCTTTCTCGATATAGCGTGAAATATTCTCGATCACCACAATAGCATCATCCACCACAAAGCCGGTGGCGATGGTCAGTGCCATCAGCGTGAGGTTGTTGATCGAGAAGCCCATAAAATAGATGGCGGCAAACGTACCAATCAGTGAGAGCGGGACCGCCACGGCAGGAATGATCGTGGCCGGGATATTACGCAGAAACAGGTAGATGATCATGACGACCAGCGCCATGGCCAGCATCAGTTCATGCTGCGTATCAGATACCGAGGCGCGTATGTTTGTTGTGCGATCGGTCAGCAGTTTCATGTCGACCGATTTAGGCAGCGTGGCGGTCAGTGACGGCAGCAGCGCCCGGATGTTATCGGCGGTGTCGATAATATTGGCACCGGGCTGCCGCTGCACGTTAAGCACTATCGCCTGCTGGCGGTTAGCCCAGGCTCCCAGCCAGCTGTTCTCTGCGCCCGATTCTATGGTTGCAACGTCCCCCAGCCGCACCGGTGCGTCGTTGCTGTAGCTGATAATCAGGCGGCGGTAATCTTCTGCCGATGTCATCTGATCGTTTGCTGACAGCGTGACAGATCGTGACGGGCCATCAAGGCTGCCTTTCGCGGAGTTAACGTTGGCATTACGGATAGCGGTGCGCACATCTTCGCTGGTCAGTCCTAACGCCGCCAGCGCCTGCGCATTCATTTTTACCCGGACCGCCGGACGCTGTCCGCCGGACAGCGTGACCAGGCCCACGCCGGAGACCTGAGCAATTTTCTGCGCCACGCGCGTTTCAACCATATCCTGCACCTGCGTCAGCGGCAGGCTGGTTGTGGTGACCGCCAGCGTCATGATCGGCGGATCGGCGGGGTTCACCTTACTGTACGCGGGCGGATTAGGCAGATCGTCAGGCAGCAGGTTAGTGGCGGAGTTAATCGCCGCCTGAACTTCCTGCTCCGCCACATCCAGCGCCAGCGACAGCTGAAACTGCAGCGTGATCACCGAGGCGCCGCCGGAACTTTGTGACGCCATCTGTTTCAGCCCGGACATCTGCCCGAACTGACGCTCCAGCGGGGCAGTAATCGACGAGGTGATCACATCCGGACTGGCGCCGGGGTAAAGCGTGACAACCTGAATAGTGGGGTAGTCCACTTCCGGCAGCGCTGAAACCGGCAGAAAGCGGTAGCCAAGCAGGCCAGCCAGCAGAATCGCAATCATCAGCAGCGTGGTGGCCACCGGGCGTAAAATAAACTGACGTGACGGCCCGCCGCCAGCGTCAGGAGGCAGCACCTGCATTATTGACGCTCTCCCCGTGCTGGCTGCGCGGCATGCGTGGTCTCTGTCGCCGTACTCTGCGGTGCCACAACGTCTACCGTCGCGCCGTCAGTGAGGCGATCGATGCCGTCGGTGATGACGCGCTCGCCCGCCTCCAGTCCGGCACTGATCACCACTTTCTGGCTATCCTGCAGTCCGGCGGTGACGCGTTTCTTACTTACCTTGTTCTCGCTGTTCACCACCCAGACAAAGTGACCCTCATTGCTCATCTGCAGCGCGGCGGTCGGAATAGTCACGGCGTTCTGCAGCGTATCAGCTTTCAGACGTGCGTTAACAAACTGGTTGGGAAACAGGGTGTCATCTTCATTGCTGAAGCGTGCCTTTAGCTTAATGGTACCGGTAGTGGTATCGATCTGGTTATCCAGGCTCAGCAGCGTGCCCTGCGTCAGCAGCGTGGTGTTGCTGCGATCCCAGGCCTCCACCACCAGCGGCTGACCGCTTTTCTGCGCTTTCAGGATCTGGCTGATATTGCTCTCAGCCACGCTGAATACCACATCAATCGGATGCGTCTGGGTGATCACCACCAGGCCGTCAGTATCGCCGGCGCTAATATAGTTGCCGGTGTCGACCTTGCGTAACCCGACACGTCCGGCAATCGGCGCGGTAATGCGGCTGTAAGTCAGATTAAGCTGCGCGCTTGCGACGTTGCCTTCATCCGCTTTAAGGGTACCCAGCGTTTCACTGACCAGCGCCCGCTGGGTATCAAGATCCTGTTGTGATACCAGTGATGTTTTCGCCAGCTTTTCGTACCGGCTGAGATCGCGACGGGCGTTTGCCAGCGTGGCCTGATCGCGGGCGAGCTGGCCCTGCGCCTGCGTAAGCGCAACCTGATACGGCCGCGGATCGATCTCAGCCAGCAGCGTGCCGGCAGCAACCTGTTCACCCTCGGTAAAATGCAGCGCCATCAGCTGACCCTCAACGCGACTGCGCACCGTGACCGTATTTGCAGCGGTGACGGTGCCGAGGCCATTCAGGTAGTAAGGCACGCTTTGCAGCACGGCGGCTGCGGCCTGTACCGGCGTAGCTGGCCGGTTTGCTGCGCCACGCTTCTCGTTAGCCGGTGCCGTCTGTGATGGCGTGGCGCGCGAATGCCAGGCGTAATAACCGCCGGCCGCTACCGCCAGCGCAATAAGAACTAACAGACCCGTTTTGGTTCGACTCTTCATTACTCTGCGTGCTCTCCAGCCATGTCGTCTTCCTGATATGCCTGCCCGACATCCGGGCAGCGCAAACGAAAATAAGTGTAGCCGCCTGCGCCAGGCGAAAATTGAAGGAATTAAGAATATCTGCTCAGCGCGGCGTAAAGGATCCCCAATGCTGACACTATTCTGGCATGAATAGACCCTGCTGCGACTTTTTCATTTGCTACGCTTAAAGACAAACCTATCTTGTTTAACCAGGGAGAGCGCAATGAAACAACCTGCAACCCGCCAGCTGGGCGACAGTGGTATTACCGTTCCGCGCCTGACGTTTGGTGGCAATGTTTTTGGCTGGACGGTCGATGAAAAGACCTCGTTTTCACTGCTGGATGCGCTGGTCGAACACGGCCTGTTTTTTATCGATACCGCGGATGTCTATTCCCGCTGGGTCCCGGGCAATCAGGGAGGGGAGTCGGAAACCATTATCGGCAAGTGGCTGAAGCAGAGCGGCAAGCGCGATCGGATCGTGCTGGCGACCAAAGTCGGCATGGAGCTGTCGCCGGAAAAAACCGGACTGAAGCCCGCTTACATTCGTCAGGCGGTAGAGGATTCGCTGCGCCGGCTGCAGACGGATGTGATCGATCTTTATCAGGCGCATCGCGATGATGAGCAGACACCGCTGGTGGATACCCTGAAAGCGTTCGACTCCCTGATCAAAGAGGGCAAAGTGCGGGCCATCGGTGCTTCAAACTACTCCGCAGCGCGCCTGCAGGAGGCGCTGGATGTCAGCAGCAAAGAAGGGCTGGCTCGCTATGAAACGCTGCAGCCGGAATATAACCTTTACGATCGCGAAGGGTATGAGAACGGCCTGGAGCAGGTGGCAGTGAAAAACGGGCTTGGCGTGATCAACTACTACTCACTGGCAAGCGGCTTTCTCAGCGGTAAGTACAAAAAGCCGCAGGATGCCAGCAAAAGCCCGCGCGGGCAGGCGATAGTGGAAAAATATCTTAATGAGCGCGGCAGTCGCATTATTGAGGCGCTGGAAGATATCGCCGCTTCACACGATGCCTTAGCCACGCAGGTGGCGCTGGCGTGGCTGATTGCGCGTCCCGGCATCACCGCACCGATTGTCAGCGCAACCTCGCTGTCGCAGCTGGATGAACTGGTCAAAGCCACTCAGCTGGAGCTGAGCAAACAGGAAATTGAGGAGCTGGCGCGCGCCAGCCGCGTCTGATCCCGGCCGGGGTGCTGCGGCACCCCATACATTGATGCAGAGCAATCAATAGTCACCGTCACGTTTTAAATGTTTAAATCTTAGATCTTCATCACAAATGCGATAATCCACTGTCAGTACAGATCGAAATCCACACGAAACTGCAAAACCCTGCAGCTGCCCGGCACTATCCTCTGCGCGATTTTCCCTTATAACTTGCAGAAGATAACAACGATGAAAACAATTTTTGCTTTGCGTCCGCTGCCACGCCTGGTTGCGGGCACGCTGATGCTGGCTATGTTCAGCTCTGGCGCCATCGCGGCAGATGCGTTCAGCTACGATTCACCCTGGATGCTGGGCGACTGGAACGGTAGCCGCGCGCAGCTGGAAAATGAGGGCGTGAAGTTTGACGTTAATTACACCATGGAGAGCGCCGCCAACCTCGGTGGCGGGGCTGACAGTCACACCTCTATGCGCTACAGCGATCAGTGGGCATTTGGCGCGAATCTCGATCTGCAGAAACTGCTCGACTGGCAGGATGCGCAGTTCCAGGTAACGGTGACTAATCGCGACGGGCGCAATATTTCTGATCAGGTAGCCGATCGCCGCACCGGCATGCTCTCCTCCGTGCAGGAGGTTTATGGTCGCGGGCAGACGTGGCGTCTGACGCAGTTCTGGCTGAGCAAAGGGCTGTTTGACAACCGGGTCAATCTCAAGGCCGGACGGGTCACCGTAGGTGAAGATTTTGACAGCCTTGACAGCAAGTTTCAGAACCTTGCATTTGGCAGCGGGCAGGCAGGCAACTGGCGCGGCGATCGCTGGTTCAACTGGCCGGTTTCACAGTGGGGCGGACGCCTGAAAGCGAACATCACGCCCGATCTCTTCTTCCAGGTCGGCTTTTACAACCAGAATCGCGCCAACTACGATCGCGGCGACGGTTTCCGTCTGGATACCCGTCATTCAGAAGGCAATCTGGTGCCGGTCGAGCTGGGCTGGAAACCGACCCTGGGCGCAGCGGGTCTGCCGGGTAACTATCGCCTTGGCTATTACTACTCCTCGGTAAACGGAGATAATTACGGCAGCTGGCGTGAAGGGGGCTATCAGCGTCAGGATCACGCGTATGGCGGCTACCTGCTGCTGCAGCAGCAGCTGACCGCGCAGGGCGGGGACGCCAGCCGCGGGCTCGGGATAACGGTGCAGGCGGTCATGAACGATCGTAAGACGTCGAAAACCGATAATTATCAGTCCATCAGTTTTACCTGGAAGGGGCCGTTCGATGCGCGTCCGCAGGATGAGATAGGTGCCGGCGTCGCGCGTATTCACGTTAACAGCGCTTACAGCCGCGCCCTGCGCCAGCAGAATGCGGCCAGCGGCGAAACGCGCTTCGACAGCCCGGCCTATCTGCCGCTGCAGGCGGGCTCGGAATACAACTATGAGATTTATTACAATGCGCAGCTGGCGAAGTGGCTGCAGCTGCGACCTAACCTGCAGTATGTCGTGGCACCGGGCGCGGTCGGAGAGGTGAAAGACGCCTTTGTCGGCGGTATCTCAGCCAATATCAACTTCTGACAGGCTAAGAGGAGGCGCACAGGCTGCACCTCCTCTTACGACTGACTAGCGGAACATCACTTCTGCCCAGCGCGCCAGTCCGGCGGTTACCGAGCCAAAGTCATCGCCGCCGGCAATCGGGGTGTCAGGCAGCGCCTGCTGCAGCGCGGCACGCAGCACCGGCGAGCGTGCGCTGCCGCCAGTGAGATAGATCACATCCGGGCGGGTCTCGCTGGTGGCCAGCGCCAGCTGTACCTGTTCCAGCATCCGCTCCAGCGGCTGACTGATCGCCTCTTCCAGCTGCGTCGCGCTGATCTCTGCCTGCAGTGACTGTGCAATAAACGCCAGCGACGCATCCGTTTCCGCCTGTGCTGAGAGCGCAATTTTGCTCTCTTCAGCCGCGCGTACCAGCCGGTAGCTTAGCTTCTGCTGCCACACTTTGAGCAGATGCGCCACGCTGTTTCCCGCTTCTGCATCCCGCACCAGATCCTGCAGCAGCTTACCGCAGGCCGCAGAATAGAATTCGCTTTGCGCCGGAACGTCGTTGATTGCGACGGCGTTCCACCACGGCAGGGCGGGGAGCGCCGTGCCCTTGCGGGTGCTGCCACCCAGGCCCAGCAGCGGCATCAGCGTTTTAAACGCCAGCATAATGTCGAGATCGTTACCGCCGACGCGACAGCCGCTATGGCCCAGCAGGCTGGCGTGACGGTCAGCTTTCTGGCGCCACTCTGGCCCCATCAGCAGCATGGAGCAGTCGGTGGTGCCGCCGCCGATATCGACCACCAGCACGCGCGTCTCTCTGTCCAGCGTGGCTTCAAAGTCCAGCCCGGCTGCGACCGGCTCAAACTGAAACTCGACGTCACGAAAGCCGGCCCGCTGTGCCGCGCGCAGCAGAATACCCTGCGCCTGCTGGTTAGCATCGTCACCGCCCAGCCCCTGAAAGTTCACCGGGCGACCGATAACCGCCTGGTCAATCTGCTGCCCGAGCTGCGCCTCACCCTGCTGGCGGATATGCAGCATCATGGCGCACACCAGATCTTCAAAAAAGGCGATTTGCTGCGGCTTCAGGCCAGAGGCACCTAAAAAGGATTTCGGTGATTTGACGAACCAGACATCTTCCGGCTCCACCATATATTGCTGCAGCGCGGTCAGCCCGAACTGCACGCTGCCAGGCGTTATCTCGATATCTTCTTCGCGGTTATAGCGCAGTGCACGCTGCAGCAGGGCGGTGCTTTCGCTCGCCGGCGTGGGCACCTGATGGTGGCGATGCAGCCATTCGCTAATCGCCTCGCGTACGGGGGCGCAAATCATTGAGGGCAGCAGCGGCTGGTCATTTTCCAGCGCCAGCATCCGCGGCGTGCCGTTATCGCTTACTGCGATAGCGCAGTTCGCTGTGCCGTAGTCAAAACCGATATACATCTTATGCCCCATGCCAGAAAAAAAGGGGGCGACTTTAGCGCAGGCTGGTCATGCTGGCAATATGCAGTGCGCTGCTTTACCTCTCTGCATCCTGATAAACCTGATACTGACCGCGTCCGGCATGTTTAGCGCTGTAACAGGCGACATCGGCCTGCGACATCACCACATTGCTGAGGCAGTTGCGCGCATCAATCTGTGTGATGCCGGCGCTGGCACCCACATGGTAAGGGTGTGTTTTCCAGTAAAATGTATAGTCATTCACAACATCCACAATGCTCTGTACCAGATCGCGGATGTGGTCGACCTCGCAGTGCGGCAGCAGGATGCCAAACTCATCGCCACCGAGGCGCGCCAGCATATCACTGCTGCGCAGCTGCTGCTGCATCAGCACCGCCAGCTCACGCAGCAGTGCATCACCCGCCGCATGCCCTGCGGTATCGTTGACTGCTTTAAATTTATCCAGGTCGATAAACACCAGCACATGCGGCGTGCCGGTGACGGCCGCATCATTGACCAGCCGTTTCAGCTGATCCTCAAAACTGGATCGGTTGGGCAGCTGCGTCAGCATATCGTGTGACGCGCTATAGCTCAGACGCTTCATGATCTGGCGCGACTCGCTGACATCCTGAATGACCATCACGGCACCAATGGTGCTGCCCGCCAGGGTTTTCAGCGGGGTAATGCTGTAGTGGATCTCAATCTGCGCGCCTGCCAGCGTATGCAGCACCAGCCCTTCATCCAGCGTCGGAGAAACTTTTTCATCCGGTAACGTGCAGAGCAGCAGATTCTCAATACGCGGGCCATCAGCGCCGCGCGTGATATTCAGCAGCTCGCTGAGCGGCATGCCCGCCGCCTGTTCCTGCGGCCAGCCGCTCAGGCTCTCAGCGACCGGGTTCATAAAGGTCACGCACATCTCATCATCGGTGCTGATCACCGCTTCGCCAATCGAATCCAGGGTGATCGCCATACGCTCTTTTTCCTGGAACAGCGCTTCGTTAAGCGTACGCAGTGAGGTGATATCCTGACAGATACCGAGCATGCGCTCGATCTGCCCATCCTGACTCAGAATACGATTGGCTTCTGAGCGGATAAACTGTACGCCGTGCGGCAGGTTGAGACGATACTCAAGATGAAACGCCGAGCGGCGCTCAATGGCCTGCTGCACAGTCAGCGCCAGGCTTTCCCGCTCGGCCGGATCGACCAGATGCAGCCAGAGGTCATACGTGGGTTTCTGCTCCGGCTCCAGCGCAAACAGCTCATACATGCGCTTGTCCCAGAGCATCTCCCCGGTTTTCAGGTTCCACTCCCACACGCCGATGCCGCCCGCTTCGTTGGCCAGCGTAATGCGCTCCATTAGCTGGCGGTTCCGCTGTTCGCTCTGACGCAGTTCGGAAATATCGACAATCTGCGCGATAAAATAGAGCGGCTGCTGCTGCGCGTCACGCACCATAGAGACGGTCAGACGCGACCAGACAATCTCGCCATCTTTGCGGAAATAGCGTTTTTCAAAGGTGTAGGACATTAGATCGCCCGCCAGCAGACGCTCCATTAGCTGCAGATCGCTGTGCAGATCGTCCGGATGGGTGATCTCCTGAAAGGTCAGCTGCGTCAGTTCATACGCGCGATAACCCAGCGTACGGCAAAGGGACTGGTTAACCTGCTGCCATTTACCGTTGATGCCGACCAGCGCCATACCGATAGCAGAGTACTCCATCGCGTTGCGGAAGCGCGTTTCGCTCTCGGTAATATGATTTTTCTCGCGCCGGAATGCGTCCATCACCAGCGCCATGATATGGCTGGGCAGCAGCACCAGCAGAAAGGGCAGCCAGGCTGAAACCAGGCCGGGTGACGCGCCGGTTTGTACCGGATTGACCCAGTCCAGCGCCAGCAGTAGCGAGATGAAACTGGCATTAATAAAACAGAGCAGGAACGCTTCAAATTTTGGCAGCCGGACCGCGCACCAAAACAGGATCACCACGATAAAGGTAAAGGGCCACGGCAGAAAGCGCAGAGAGAGATAGCTGGCGAGCAGGGTAACCAGCAGCGTCAGCAGGGTCTCCAGCTGACGGCCCGGGGCGATCAGCTCTCGCAGCGGCTTATCGGGCCACAGCAGTACCACCGGACCAAAAGCCAGCACGCCGATCACTTCCGAAATCACCCAGGTCGTTAAAAAGGGCAGCAGCGCCTGCTTATCCACCTGCAGCAGCCAGAGCGCAATCAGTCCGCCCAGCAGAGGGGCCAGCACACCGGCGCACAGGGCAAAGCGGATCCAGTCGGGCAGGGCATTAAGTGGCGCACGCCGATTCAGCAGCAGACGCAGCATCCCGCCTGCCAGCAGCGCTTGTATCAGGTTCAGAATGGCAAATTTAACATTGCTGAGCGCAGGGCCAATAATGAGCAGATTCGCCAGCGTCGTGCCCGCGACACAGCCAGCCAGCAGCAGCGGAATATGCTTCAGCGGCGCGCGGAAAATAACGCCGGTCATCAGCGCCGTTGAATACCACAGCGGCGAAATACGCCCGCTGACCACAATCAGTTCCAGACAAAACAGCGTAAGCAGAAAAGCCAGTATGCTCAGTCTGACGGCAGTCAGCCAGCGGCCTGGCGATGTATCCTGCGCGGTGACTATCTTAACAATCATGTACCAGTCCAGCAGCGCGCAACCCGGTATGGGGAAAATACGCCAGTCAATTTCTGCTCAGCATGCTAGCACATTCAGACAGGATCTTTACGCCGAATTGGTTTAAGTCACGATGCTGTCAGCGAAAAAGGTCGGCACGCTTAAACGGTTTTTCCAGTCCGGCGAGCTTTACCGACAGGCGCTCAAGGAACTGCTGCGTGGTGGCGACGCGCCCGTGCCCCATCAGCAGCAGCGGTACCAGAAAGGCGACGCCGACCTGAAGCGCGCTGAAGCCTTTGAGTACGGTGCGGCGCTGGCTGATGAGAAACGCGCTGCTCAGGGTAAAGCCAAGCAGCAGGCCTGCCAGCACTTCGCTGACGGAGTGTGCGTGAATAACCAGGCGGGAGAAACCGACCATCAGCGGGATGGCGTAGCCGATGGCGATGGTTACGGCGCGCCAGAAGGTGGACCAGCGCCCGGAAATCAGCCACATCATCACCGGCCAGAGCGTGGATGACATGGCGCTGTGCCCGCTGAAGCCGGTGAAATTAAAGCGTGCGCTGCCAATGCCAAAGCCGAGAAACATAATTTTAGACAGGCTGACCAGCAGACCGGCGAGACCAAACGCCAGCAGCCAGTACCAGACGGTACGCCGGCTGTTGCTTTTCCACGGCAGCACCAGGGCGATGATCACCGCGGTGGGGATCAGCAGCATACTGTCGCCAAAATAGGTCAGTGTTCTCCAGCTCATATTTTTCCTTGCAGGGCTAACGGGCGACCCACACCAACCGGGTGCGGGCAGCCTGACAGTCTATCGGTTCAGCGGCTGCCTGCCAAAAGGAGATTTTCTGAAAAAAGGCGATGCCGCATTTACTCTGGCGTCAAACCAGCGAAATACCTATAATTGCCGCCACCAAACCCTCTCATTTGGCCCGTTGCTGCTTCGGCAGAGGCGTGCTCCCAGTTATCAGGTCTTAAAAAAGTATGACTGACAAGTCCCATCAGTGCGTGATCGTTGGCATCGCAGGTGCATCTGCATCCGGAAAAAGCCTTATTGCCAGCACGCTCTTTCGTGAAATCCGTGACCAGGTCGGTGACGAGCATATCGGTGTGATCCCCGAAGATGCCTACTATAAAGATCAAAGCCACCTCACCATGGAAGAGAGGGTAAAAACCAACTATGACCATCCGAGCGCGATGGATCACGATCTGCTGCTGCAGCATCTGCGTGCGATCAAGTCAGGACAGGATATCGATCTGCCGGTTTACAGCTATGTTGAACATACCCGTACCAGCGAAAGCATTCATCTGAAGCCCAAAAAGGTGATTATCCTTGAGGGCATTCTGCTGCTGACTGACGCGCGTCTGCGTCAGGAGATGAACTTCTCTATTTTTGTCGACACGCCACTGGATATCTGTCTGATGCGCCGCATGAAGCGCGACGTGAATGAACGTGGTCGCTCCATGGATTCCGTCATGAATCAGTATCAGAAAACGGTCCGTCCGATGTTCCTGCAGTTTATTGAGCCTTCCAAACAGTACGCCGACATTATTGTGCCGCGCGGCGGTAAAAACCGTATCGCTATCGATATTCTCAAAGCGAAAATTAATCAGTATCTTTGATACGCTGCTTCGGCATGGATCGAATGCGTCAGGGCTGTCACCGTGCTGACGGCCTTTCGCTACACTTAATTAGGGAGTTACTGCGATGAGATTATGCGATCGCGATATTGAAGCCTGGCTCGACAGCGGCAAGCTGGCCATTGAGCCGCGTCCCCCGGTGGAACGCATTAACGGCGCCACGGTAGATGTTCGGCTGGGTAACGGATTTCGTACGTTCAGCGGTCACACAGCCGCCTTTATCGACCTGAGCGGACCCAAGCACGCGGTCAGCGCCGCGCTGGATCGGGTAATGAGTGACGAGATTGTGTTACCGGAAGGTGAAGCGTTTTTCCTGCATCCGGGTGAGCTGGCGCTGGCGGTCACGCTGGAGTCGGTGACCATTCCGGACGATCTGGTTGGCTGGCTGGATGGACGTTCTTCCCTGGCGCGACTAGGGTTAATGGTTCACGTTACGGCGCACCGCATCGATCCTGGCTGGCAGGGGCGTATCGTGCTGGAGTTTTATAACTCCGGCAAGCTGCCGCTGGCGCTGCGTCCCGGTATGCTGATTGGGGCGCTGAGCTTTGAGCCGCTATCGGGTCCGGCCGCACGTCCTTATAACCGGCGTGAAGATGCAAAATATCGCGGTCAGCAGGGTGCTGACGCCAGCCGTATTGATAAAGATTAATCGCTGTACCCGCGCCCGGGCAGGGCTGACGAGGCGCGGGTCATCACATTGAGGATGCAATGAGAAGATTGATAACCACGCTGGCCATCCTGTTAGTGGTAGTGGTGGCAGGGATGGCCGCACTGGTGCTACTGGTTAATCCCAACGATTTTCGTGCCTACATGGTAAAACAGGTAGAGCAGCGCAGTGGTTATCAGCTGGTCACAGGCAGCGACTTGCGCTGGCACGTCTGGCCTCAGCTCAGCATTCTTTCCGGGCGCATGAGCCTCACCGCACCCGGTGCCAGCCAGCCGCTGGTGACCGCCGAAAACATGCGGCTGGATGTCGATCTCTGGCCGCTGCTCACGCATCAGCTCAGTGTCAGCCAGGTGATGCTGAAAAACGCGATTATTCGCGCCACGCCGGAGAGTGCGCCGCAGAAACCCGGCGGGGCTCCCGTCGGTCCCGGCGACAGCGAACCGGCATTAGCCGCCTCACAGAGCTGGAGCCTGGCGATCGCGAAACTGCGCGTGGCCGACAGCCTGCTTATCTGGCAGCAGCCGGGCGGGGATGAGTATAACTTCCGCAATCTTAATCTGAGTCTGGATCAGGACAGCCGCAAACAGAATCACATTGAACTGAGCACGCGCCTGTCACGTAATCAGCGCAACCTCAGCGTCGCGCTGCAGGGCGAGATGGATGTCTCACGTTATCCGCATCAGCTCAGCGGCACGCTGGCGCAGCTTGATTATGCGCTGGACGGCGCGAATCTGCCGGTGCAGGGGATCAAGGGCGCGCTGAGCGGAAAAGCGATCTGGAACGTTGATAAACAGCGGTTCTCCCTGGCCGATATGCAGCTTACCGCGAACGACAGTACGCTGCAGGGCAGTGCCGAAGGGCGTATTGCGATGCCGCAGCAGCTGCGCCTTGCGCTGCATGCAACCTCGCTGAATATTGATAACCTTGCCGTTAGCGCGCCCGTCAGCAGCGATAGCGGGACCGCGCAGGCTGCGCCGGTGCAGCCGCCGGTGATTGCGGAACCTCTCCTCCGCAATAACGCCGATTCACCGCTCAATACGCTCGATCTGCAGCTTGCCCTGAAAGCGGACCAGAGCCAGTGGCGCGGGCTGACGCTCAGTAACCTGCAGATCGACGCCAGCAACCAGCAGGGGCTGATGACGCTCACCCGGCTGCAGGGCAGGCTGGGTGACGGACATTTTTCGCTGCCGGGACAAATTGATATTCGTCAGCCGGTTACCCGGGCTGCGTTTCAGCCTGAACTGGAAAATATCGCCATCGCCCCTCTGCTGAAAGCGCTGGCGCTGCCTGCTGCACTTGAGGGAACGTTATCACTGCAGGGTAAGGTGAGCGGGGCAGGGCTGAGCGTAAAAGAGGCGAAGCAGAACTGGCAGGGTAGTGCGGATATTGAGGCCACCAATCTGCAGCTCACGCAGCTTAATCTGCAACAGATGGTACGCCGGGCCGTTGCGCGCGCCAGTAATCAGGTAACGAACGATCAGCCTGATAATCAGGGCATCCAGCAGCTGTCAGGGCGTATCAGTCTGCAGCAGGGCAACGTTGCGTTTACCGATCTGCAGGGTGGCGGCAACCAGCTGGCGCTACAGACGCACGGAACGGTCGATATTGTGCAGCAGCAGCTGGATGTCACCATCAATATGATGCTGCGCGGCTGGAAAGGGGATGAGCGTCTGGCGAAAGTGCTCAATCAGCAGCCTGTTCCGCTGCGTATGTATGGCCGCTGGGATAAGCTGCAGTATTCGTTGCCGATAGATGATGTTGTGCGTCAGCAGCTGCAGAGCGAGGCGAAGTCGCGCCTTAACCAGTGGCTTGATCGCCATCCGTCCACGAAAAAGCCCTGAGGCTGACCGGTGACAGAAATGCGCCCCCTGCAGAACACCGCAGGGGCGCCATTGAGGGCGCCCGGAGGGCACGTTAGCCTTTACCCCGTCCCTCAGCGTCACGATCCCTTAAGCTGATCCAGACTCATCCACAATAAAGGCAAAATGCGTGTGCGCCTGACGGATCGGTGTGCGCAGACCAGCTGAATCACCGTGTGGCGACTGATACAGCAGATCGACCACCTGCATCACCGGCCAGAATTTAGCGCCGTTCTTATTTTGACCGCTCTCGTTATCACCACCTTCCCGCCGCACAATCAGTTCAGTGGTTGCTTTGCAGAGCAGGACAGTACCGTCCGGTAAGCGCAGCAGGTCGCGTGCGCGGTCAGACCGTCAGCAGGGGCGGTAGCAGCGTCACCGGCCACGAGAGCGAGGCCAGCAGCCCGGCGCGGCTTGGTAGCGCCAGCATCAGACACGTCACGCGCGTCCGGTCGCGGCAGCTTTTCAACCAGAATGGCAATAAACACAGGCGATTAATGTCCGGTGCCCGCTGCTGAATGATTAGCGTGACTAACCCCGCCCGGATCGGCGGATCGCCGATTCACGTCCGCATACTCGTGTCAGCGTAATGTCTCAAAATGGGGTTTATCTGATGACAGCGAATGGCCGGAAACCGGAAAAACGCTGCCGGGCCTGCTGGTATAAGGTTCTGCACGCTGGCCAGGGAAATGCTCGGGCCGCAGCAGACAAAATAAGCAAACTGTATGGATTAAGAATGCAGGAGAAGGGACGCTACGCATAATTAATTGTTATGCCGATTGAGCAGGATTACCGCTTACATTTTATCAATCGTATATCCGAATAATTCTGAATTTTCACCGCTGATTGCGCGGCAGATGTGGCGTCATTACTAATGGCTGGTAGTCTTTTTCCTAAAATAGCACAGGGGGCACGGGCCCTACTTGTAAACAAGCCAGTAATAACTAGTATAGCAACGTGTCAGTAAATGTCCGCGCCAATCTGGTTAATAGCGCAGGGTTATGCATTTTAAAGTTGTGAATTGTGAACCTGCGCGATCCGGCCAGGAGTTATCCTGGGAAAATGGTTAAAAAAGCGCAAAACAGGATGAGCAGGCGGTATTGGCAGCGACAGCCAGGGGCGGTAGCGTGCCTGAACTGGCGTAAACAGGAAATGAACTGTCTGGTGTAGCGGCAATGGAACTCAGACTAATCCGTTGGTATTTATCACAATTTTCTGTCGAAAATCAATAGAGAATTGACCTAAATACCGGGGAGTTCGCCGCAGTTTGCTCAACAGGCTCCGACTGAGTATCGCTCATTTATTACACAGGCCTGTAGCGTTAGGGATTAGGGAAATAAAATAAAAGAGTTAAATATGCGCGATAACGAATTTACATATAAAAGTCTTCTGACCAAATTTTTACTGGCGTGCTCGGATTTAATTTGTTTTAACGCGGCGTTGTTTATTGCACTCGCCCTGATTAATTCATTATCTGACTCGCCACTGGCTGATATCTCTGAAAAAGATCTCAATTTAAAAATTGCTACTCACATCTGTCTGTCAATTATCTGTACGGGCTGGTTCTGGGTGCGTCTGCGCCATTACACCTACCGCAAGCCATTCTGGTTTGAGCTGAAAGAGATATTTCGTACCGTGTTTATTTTCTCGGTCATCGATTTGTCTATTTCTGCATTATCGCAGTGGCAGATGTCGCGTTTTGTCTGGGTACTGACCTGGATTCTGGCGCTGATCCTGATCCCGGTTGCGCGTGCCGTCTCCAAGCGTGTACTGAACCATTTCGGTATGTGGAAAAAGCAGACCATCATCATTGGCAGCAGCCGTAACGCACAGGAAGCCTGGCAGGCGCTGCAGAGTGAAGAGGTGATGGGCTTTGACGTTATCGCCTTCTTTGATGTTGATGGCAGCTGCCCGCAGGCCAGCATTTCCGGCGTACCGGTACTGCATAACGAAGCTGAGCTCTGGCAGTTAACCAACAGCGAAACGCAGTTTATCGTTGCGGTTGAGTCTGAACAGAGTCAGTATCGCGACCTCTGGCTGAAAAACCTGGCTATGCATAATTGCCGTTCGGTATCCGTTATTCCGACGCTGCGTGGTGTACCGCTCTACGGAACGGACATGGCCTATATCTTCAGCCACGAAGTCATGATCCTGCGCGTGAACAACAACCTGGCGAAGCGCACCTCGCGTTTCCTCAAGCGCACGTTCGACATCGTCGGTGCACTCGGCATTATTGTGGCGCTGTCGCCGGCGCTGCTGGTACTCGGTTTTATGGTTGGCCGCGATGGCGGACCGCCGATTTACGGTCACGAACGTGTCGGTATGAACGGACGTAAATTTAAATGCCTGAAGTTTCGCTCAATGGTGATCAACTCCAAAGAAGTGCTGGAAGAGGTGCTGCGCACCGATCCGGTTGCGCGAGCGGAGTGGGATAAAGATTTCAAACTGAAGAACGATCCGCGTATTACCAAAGTTGGCCATTTCATCCGTAAAACCAGTCTGGATGAGCTGCCGCAGCTGTGGAACGTGGTACGTGGCGACATGAGCCTTGTGGGGCCACGTCCGGTGATTGAAGATGAACTCTGCCGTTATGCCGGGGATGTAGATTACTACCTGATGGCCAAGCCAGGCATGACGGGATTGTGGCAGGTCAGCGGTCGTAACGACGTTGACTACGAAACACGCGTCTATTTCGACTCGTGGTATGTCAAAAACTGGTCGCTGTGGAATGATATTGCGATCCTGTTTAAGACAGTCGGCGTAGTGCTTAAGCGCGACGGCGCGTATTGATAGACAGCGAAGGCGGGAGAGGGTACCTCTCTCGCTGAATAACTGCCGGTGCTGGGAGTCTTGTTATCTGAACACTGCCATTATCGAGCCTGATTAAAGCGAATAGGTTGTTGAGTGGCACTATTCCGCTTTAATTGATGTCGTCCGGGGGCACGGTGACAACATAAAAACCAAGGGAGCAATGATAATGACCCACAGTTTCAGTGTTTAACCCGTTAAATTAAATTTTTGTAAGACGCTTACACAGCGGCGTTTTCGCCTCTATCAATCATTAACTGATAGCGAATAACCAGATGATAATGAAAACTAAATTGATACCTTTACTGGTATCCGCAACTTTTCTCTCCGGGTGCACCATCGAACCAGGTTCGCACCTTACCACCAGTGGAAAAGATGTCATTGAGCAACAGGATAGCAACTTTGACATCGATAAATACGTAAACGTCTTCCCGATGACACCTCGTCTGGTTGAGCAGATGCGTCCTAAGCCGCTGGTTGCACAGGCTAACCCACAGCTGCAGAACGAGATTCAGAGCTACGAATATCGCATCGGTGTGGGCGACGTGCTGAATGTCACCGTCTGGGATCACCCGGAGCTGACGACCCCAGCCGGCCAGTACCGCAGCGCCAGCGACACCGGCAACTGGGTGCAGGCTGACGGCACAATTTTCTATCCGTACATCGGTAAAGTACGCGTCGCGGGTCGCACCGTAACGGAAGTGCGTGCGGAGATTGCGCGTCGTCTGGCGCAGTACATTGAAAGCCCGCAGGTAGATGTTAACCTGGCGGCTTTCCGCTCGCAGAAAGCCTATATCACCGGGTCGGTGACCACATCTGGTCAGCAGCCGATTACCAACGTGCCGCTTACCGTTCTGGATGCGGTCAACGCCGCAGGCGGCCTGGCCGCTGATGCTGACTGGCGCAACGTCGTGCTGACGCATAACGGCCGCGAACAGCGTATTTCGCTGCAGGCCCTGATGCAAAATGGCGACCTGAGCCAGAACCATCTGCTCTATCCGGGCGACATTCTGTACGTACCGCGTAATGACGATCTCAAAGTCTTTGTAATGGGTGAAGTGCGTCAGCAGGCTACCCTGAAGATGGATCGCAGCGGCATGACGCTGGCAGAAGCGCTGGGCAATGCACAGGGCATGGATCAGACCACCTCTGATGCAACCGGCGTGTTCGTTATCCGTCCGATTCGCGGCGCTAACCGCACGAAAATCGCCAACATCTATCAGTTGAATACCAAGGATGCGGCGTCAATGGTGATGGGTACGGAGTTCCAGCTGGAACCGTATGACATCGTCTACGTCACCGCCACGCCGATTACCCGCTGGAACCGCGTTATCTCCGGACTGCTGCCGACCATCGTAGGTATCGACGATGCAAGCTCGTCAGCGCTGCGCTTCCGCAACTGGTCGAACTAAGGTTTTACCATGATTAAGTCAGTGTTAGTGGTTTGTGTAGGTAACATCTGCCGTTCGCCAACCGCCGAGCGGCTGCTGAAACGGGCACTGCCGCAAACGCGCGTGGCCTCGGCCGGCCTGGGTGCCCTGGAAGGGTATCCGGCCGATAAGATGGCCAGTGAGGTTGCCGCTGAGCATGGCCTCTCATTCGACGGACATCAGGCACAGCAGTTAACGGCAGAAATGTGCCGTGACTTCGACCTGATTCTGGTGATGGAGAAGCGCCATATTGAGCAGGTCAACCGCATCGATCCCGCCGCACGCGGAAAAACGATGCTGCTGGGGCACTGGCTTAATCAACAGGAAATTGCGGACCCGTACCGAAAGAGCCGCGAGGCCTTCGACGCTGTGTACGGGTTACTGGACAACGCAACCCAGAAATGGGTCAACGTATTAAGCCGATAGTTGGGATTATCCATGAATATTAAAAACAAGGTCATGACCGCGCCAAAAGAAGATTCGAATGGATGGGATCTGGCGCATCTTGTGGGACAGCTGGTTGATCACCGCTGGATCATTGTTGCCGTTACCGCCTTCTTTATGCTGGTGGCAACGCTCTACACACTGTTTGCGACGCCAATCTATAGCGCAGACGCCATGGTACAGGTTGAGCAGAAAAACACCGCTTCGGTGCTGAACGATCTGACCGACGTTCTGCCAGCCATGCCAGCCTCTGATACCGAGATTCAGATCCTTGAATCCCGTATGGTCATCGGCAAAACCGTTCAGGATCTGGGTCTGGACAGCGTAGTGCAACAGCACTACTTCCCGGTCATTGGTAAAGGCCTGTCGCGCCTGATGGGTAACAAGCCGGGACAGATCGCTATTTCCCGTCTGGAGATCCCGCGCAGCATCGACAAGCGTACCGTTGAGCTGGAAGTGACCGGTGCAGATACCTATACCGTGAGCAGCGACGGCGACGAACTGTTCAAAGGCCGCGTGGGTCAGCTGGAGCAGCATGGCGAAGTCACCATGCTGGTCAGCGGTATTCAGGCAGATGAAGGCACGACCTTCAGCGTCACCAAACTGACCGACCTGCAGGCGATTAAAACCGTACTGGGCGCGCTGACCGTGGCCGATAAAGGCAAAAGCACCGGCGTACTGGGTCTTGAGTACCGTGATGAAGATCCGGAGCAGGCGAGCCGTGTCCTGAACCAGATCGTCAACAACTACCTGCTGCAGAACGTTGAGCGCAAGTCTGAACAGGCGGAAAAGAGCCTGCAGTTCCTGCGTAATCAGCTGCCTCAGGTGCGTGCCAAGCTGGATGATGCGGAAGATAAGCTGAACACCTTCCGCCGCGAGAACGCGTCTGTTGATATGTCGCTGGAAGCGAAGTCCGCTCTGGATACTTCTGTCAGCGTGCAGAGCCAGCTGAACGAGCTGACCTTCCGTGAAGCAGAAGTGTCGCAGCTGTTCACCAAAGATCACCCGACCTACCGCGCGCTGCTGGATAAACGCAAAACGCTGGAAGCGGAGCAGGCTCAGCTGAACAAGCGCATCTCCTCTATGCCGCAGACGCAGCAGGAGATCCTGCGACTGACGCGTGACGTACAGTCGGGCCAGGAGATCTACATGCAGCTGCTGAACCGTCAGCAGGAGCTGGGGATCAGCAAGGCAAGCACCGTAGGTGATGTCCGCATCATCGATAACGCTGAAACGGCCGGTAGCCCGGTTGCACCGAAGAAAACCCTGATTGTACTGGCTGGCCTGATTCTGGGTCTGCTGCTGTCGGTCGGTCTGGTGCTGCTGAAAGCGCTGTTCCATCACGGTATCGACAACCCTGAGCAGCTGGAAGAGCTGGGCATGAACGTCTACGCCAGCGTCCCGCTCTCTGAGTGGCAGCGCAAGAAAGATACTGAAGCACTGGCGCGTCGTGGTCACAAAGAGAAAAGCGATCCGCACAATACGCTGCTGGCGCTGGGTAACCCGACTGACCTCTCTATCGAAGCGATTCGCAGCCTGCGTACCAGCCTGCACTTTGCGATGATGGAAGCGAAGAACAACATCCTGATGATCACTGGCGCCAGCCCGGGCATTGGTAAAACCTTTGTCTGTGCCAACCTGGCAACTCTGGTCGCCAAAGCGGGTCAGCGCGTGCTGTTTATCGATGGTGATATGCGTCGCGGCTACACCCATGAGCTGCTGGGTGCGGATAACAAGCAGGGCCTCTCTAACGTCCTTTCCGGCAAGACTGAGTTCTCTCCGGCGATGATTCAGCGCGGCGTCTACGGCTTTGATTTCCTGCCACGCGGTCAGGTGCCACCTAACCCGTCTGAGCTGCTGATGCATCGTCGCATGAGTGAGCTGCTGGAGTGGGCGAGCAAAAACTATGACCTGGTGCTGATCGATACCCCACCAATCCTGGCGGTTACCGATGCCTCTATCATTGGTAAGCTGGCAGGGACGTCGCTGATGGTTGCACGCTTTGAAACCAACACCACGAAAGAACTGGATGTCAGCTACAAGCGCTTCGCGCAGAACGGCATTGAGATCAAGGGCGTGATCCTCAACGCCGTGGTACGCAAAGCGTCAAACGCCTACGGTTATGGTTACGACTACTACAACTACGAATACGGCAAAGAAGCTAAAAGCTAAATAACACCTTCACGGGGCGGTTTATCCGCCCCGTTTTTATGGTGAAGCACAGCGGCTCACAGCCGGGCAACGCCTTTTCAGGCTGACGCCATTTTTTCGGTGCGTTTTGCACCCAAATATACACACAGCACAATCTTTGGTATTTCCGTAATGGTACGCGGCATCCTCAGAAGAAAGAGTAATAACGGTATGATTTTTCGGAATAAAACCGATTTCTTTCCGGGGCCTGCTCGCGCTACCGTTGGATCTGGAACAGCTGTTTAAGAGGTGCTGGCAATGCAGGACATTCGCTTCTCAATCGTCATTCCGGCGTATAACGCGTCGAAATCGATTATCACCACGCTCGACTGCGTTAAAGCGCAAAGCTATCGTAATTTTGAAGTCATCATTGTGGATGACAAATCGGCTGACGCGGCAGAGCTGGCGCAGGTGGTACGGGATGAACGCTATCAGGAGCTGACAATTAAGCTGGAGCTTTCTGAGGTCAAACTCAACGGCGCCGGCGCCCGTAACAAAGGTATTGAACTGGCTGAAGGCGACTTTATCAGCTTCCTTGATGCGGATGACGAGTGGCACCCGGATAAACTTTCAGAGGTACGCGACACCATTACGCGTCTGGAAGCGCAGGGGAAGTCACGTTATGTCATTTTCAGCCAGGTCAATATTCATCAGGATGGCCGTTTTCTGAAAGTAATGCCGATGCAGGCGCCGGGCAAAAATGAGACCGTCGCTGAATATCTGTTTGGCTGCTACGGCTTTATCCAGACCAGTACCATCGTGCTGAAGCGCGAGGATGCGCTGAAAATCCAGTTTGATACGCGCTATATCCGCCATCAGGACTACGATTTCTGTATCCGCGCCGATCGCCTGGGCTATGAGTTTGTGATGATTGCCAAACCGCTGGCGACCTATCACCTGGTGACCAAATTTGGCTCTAAGCACAAAGGGGAGTCGGTAAAGTACTCCTACTTCTGGCTGGATAGCATGAAGCCGCACCTGACGACGCGTGACGTCCATACCTATAAGGCATTCAAACTGCCGCTGCGCTACAAGATGGACGGTAAATCGCTGCAGGCGAGCCTGAGCTTTGCCCGCTACTTTTTCCTGACCAACCGCGACAACCGCGCCTACTTTATGAATCGCCTGATGGATAAGGTGAAATCACGGTTTGGCGGCAGAAAAGCGGTCTCCTGACACGCATTCACTTGCTCCCCGCGCGGGAGCAATTTTTTTGGTTCCTGACACTCCGGGCAATAAAAATGACAAATCATGTTGGCACCATCGGTATTGTGATGCCGATGTATAACGCACGTAAAACCGTACTGCGCGCGGTTGAGTCGATTGTTAAACAGACCTACAGCGACTGGCATCTCTATCTGGTTAATGACACCTCCACCGACGACTCTCTGGCCCTGGTGCGTGAGCACTGCCAGGATGCGCGCATTACTATTCTCAGCAATGAGGTTAATCAGGGCGCAGCAGAAACGCGCAACGTCGGGCTGCGTGCTGCGAGTGAAGAGATCATCGCGTTTCTCGACAGCGATGATGAGTGGCATCCAGAGAAACTGGCTGAGCAGGCTGCCGCCATCGCCGCCGGCGATGACTTTGTTATCACGCATTACCACTATAAAACGCAGAGCGCCGAACACGATATCACCTGGGGCAAACCGTATCTGCAGCAGGATAACTTTGTGAAGAAGCAGTATCGCGTCTGCTTCTCATCAGTCTGTTTCCGTCGTCCGCCGCAGGGGATCTTCTTCCAGCGTAAAGGGCATGAAGACTTTCTTTTCCTCTACGAGCTCTTTTCCCGCTACAAACAGGCCCGGGTGATCCGCAAGACGCTGGTGAACTATTACGAGCTGGGTGATTCGCTGTCGCGGAACAAAAACAAGGCGGCGAAATGGCATCTGGAATTATTAAGAATTATCTATAAAAACAACCCATTAAAAGTCTATTACTATTACACCTGGTATATGGTGAATGGCGTTCTTTTCGCCCTGAAGCATCGCTGAAATCCGCATGTTTGCGTGCAGTCATGCAGCCAGTATGGGTTTTACGTTCTGTATTTTTGAGGTGGAAAGCGTTAAATGAAAAAAGTCGTTTTGGTGATCAAAGATGCCTACTCCTATGCGGGCACCGAGAACATCTGTAACTTCATGTCAGAGTGCCTTGGTGAAGAGCACGCCGTCACTATTTACTCTCTTGAGGGCCATGGCGAAACCTTTTATCCCTTTACGCATGTAAAAGAGATCGTCAGTTTCGAAGGCCATAGCAACCCGATTAAAAGCGCCGTAGCACGTATCCATCAGGACGGTTTTGACAGCGTTTTCCTCATCAGTATGGGCCGCCTGAGCGTGATGTTTGCGTTCTGGAATCTGATGACGCTAAAGAAAAAAACCTTTAAAGCCTACGCCTGCGAGCATATCGCCATCAACTCTTTCAGCAAGCCGATCAAACTCATGAAATGGCTGCTGCTGCGCTACTACGACCGCGTGATTGTCCTGACGGATAAAGATCAGCAGGTCTTCAGCCGCTGGCATATCCGCAGCCAGCAGATCCCTAACCCGGTAGTGTACAAAGGCTTTGAACGGCGTCAGCGCAGTCGCCAGGCGCTGGCGGTGGGGCGGCTTGATAACCAGAAAGGGTTCGATCTGCTGCTGGATATCTGGGCAGATTTCAGCAAAAAGCATCCGGAGTGGACGCTGGCGATTGCCGGCGATGGCGAGCTGCGCCAGCAGCTGCATGAGCAGGCTGCTGCACTCGGTATTACCAACAGCGTGAACTTTGTCGGCAAGGTCAGCAACATTAACGACTACTACCGCGACAGCGATATGGCGCTGATGACGTCACGCTATGAAGGGTTGCCGCTGGTGCTGCTGGAAGCGAAATCCTGGTCCCTGCCGGTGGTGGCCTATGACTGCCCGACCGGCCCGCAGGAGATCATCAATCACGGCGAAGATGGTTTCCTGGTGCCGATGAATGATAAAGCCACGTTTCTGGCGCGGATGGAACAGCTTGCCAGCGATGATGCGCTGTTCTTTGCCATGAGCGATAAGACAAAAGAGACCGCACTCAAGTTTGACGGTAATCAGATCAAACAGAGCTGGCTGGCGCTGGTATAAGCGCCATGCTTTTTGATGCCTGCCGGGACACACTGACTTTGACCACGGGATTGAACGCATGAAAAGAAGAGAAGTGTTGCAGGCAGCCGCCTCCTCCATTGTGACCGCGCTTTCCGTAAGCGCATTTTCCAGCTATGCAGCGAAAAGCGGCCAGCCCGCGCTGAAACCGGTCGATCCGGCCAGCGTCCCGCAGGGCGATGTGCCGATCCTCACGCCGGAAAATGTCTATACCATGCCGCCGCAGTTCTGGCAGAACTTTGAAGGCAGGCTGTGGATCGGTAAAGCGGGCAGCGACGCCAGTCAAAAAGGCAATCAGATCCCGGTTTACCTGCGCGACGCCAGCGGCAAAGTGGCGCAAATCAGCCAGCCGATTGCGCTGAACAAAGGTAACTTTGCGCAATTTATCCATGATAACGCTGCGCTGATCGCTAATCCGGCGCACTCCATGGCGGTGGAAGACAGCGAGGGAAACACGCTCTTCTCCATTACCGATGTCTCACGCCCCGGTCAGAATAATTTCAGCCAGCGCCTGGCCCAGCCGAACGGCTATCAGCTGATTGGTGAGATCCCGTCCGTTGAGGAGCTGCGTAAAACCCGCCCGCTGTTTGCCGGTGCCAAGATCAAGCTCAAGAGCTGGCATGAAGGGCTGGAAGTGGGGGGCGGCGAATTTGTCGGTGCCTATGGCGATGCGCGCGATGATGACGGCGTTATCTTAAGCGGCAACGGGTTTTACTGGCGGCGCGTGGTGGAAGACTTTAATCGCCTGACGCTGTTTGAGTTTGGTGCTATTGCCGACGGAAAAACAGACGCGGCCCCGGCCATCAAAGCGATGTATCAGTGGTCGCTCGATAAAAATCAGCCTATTTGCGTGCAGTTCCCGGCCGGTAAATTTTTTGTCACCGGCTGTGATTTCGGCGAGGAGGAGCGGCGCTTCTTCCGCATCTCCGGCGCGATGGTTAACTTCGGCTATTTTCCGGCGACCACGCTGGTCTCTGACGGCCGCTCTGACTTTGTGTTTAAAGTCAAAGCGCGCTGGACGGAGATCTCAAACCTTAACTTCAACGGCCAGAATGATAAGCGGCCCAACCGGCAGGGGTTGTTCAGCAACACCTGCCCGGGCGGCCAGTTCTTTCGCGGCGCCTGCCTGCGCTTTAACCGCGTAGGGGGCACCTCAATCAGCCTGCTCGATACGCTCGACTGCAAAATTGACCAGTGGTATGCCGATACCTGTACCGGTGACGTCATCAAAGCGGGCTGGTCAGGTCAGAAAGCGGGTGTCTGGGATCACAGCACGGCGATAGAGCTCTCTAACTTCAACGCCCAGCGCTGTACCGGCGGAATGGTGCTGAACCTGCCGCGCTGCAGTCAGTCGATTATTCATAACGGCTGGATTGAGCACAGCGAGCACCCTGGCGATATCTCTAACGGACAGTGGATCATCGACGCGCTGAGCCTGGAAGATTGCAAAAACCCGCTTAATGCGCGCAACTCGCGTCTCAATATGCGCCAGACGAACCTGCAGTCAGGCAGCTGGATCGACAACTCGCTGCAGGGTGAGCGCTGGCTGAGCATCTGGGAGATGGGCTCCACCCGCGTGGAGTCTTATGGCGTTGCCATCGACGGCAGCCTTAAATACAACTACATCACCTCGCGCTTCCGCCTGAGTAATAACACCAACCAGGCGACGTGGTTCGAACTGGGTAATTTCTACTCACCTGACGTGGGCGATAGCTGGGAGATTGAGCTGTTTGGCCAGTCACAGTTCAGCCCCGGCACCGATGATACGCCGATGATGGATGTCACCGGCGGCAAACAGACCGGCGGGCGGGCGGTGATCCATCTGCAGCGCAAAACGCAGAAAGCGGAGGCGAGCTGGTCAGCCGAAGGCAGCGCTCCGGTGCTGGAGGTACGGCTGGTAGCGCGCTCCGACACCGATACCAAAGTCTGGGTCAGGCTGGCAGGCTGGACGCCGGCCACCGTGGTGCTGATAAAAAGCACCGCCAAAGATCGCTTTATGACCGGACGCTGCGCACGCGTTGATGCCACCATGGTAAAAGGCACGCCGGGCAACGGCAGCCAGCAGGCGCCGCAGCGGTTCAGCCTGCATAACGGTAAAGCGGGCATCGGCGGCAATGAGCAGGGTGACCTGCTGATGGCGTCACGCGAGCTGAAACCGGAACAGGTGGATACGCGCCAGCCTAAAGGGTTTGTGTCAGTGGTGATCAACGGCGAGCAGGTCGCGATGCCTTATTTCGCCCTTAAGGGATAAATAAACGCTGCAGGGGCACATTTATGCGCCCCGATGGGATACGCAGGACGCGCATTCATGCGCCTCTGGATGCGGGATCGACTGACTCAGGGCGGCATGAATGCCGCCCCTACGGGATGTTGTAGGGGGCGCATTTATGCGCCCCTGGATGCGAGATCGACTGACTCAGGGCGGCATGAATGCCGCCCCTACGGGAAATGTAGGGGGCGCATTAATGCGCCCCTGGATGAGAGATCGGCTGACTCCAGGGCGGCATGAATGCCGCCCCTGCGAAATAGGTAGGGGGCGCATTTATGCGCCCCTGAAATTACGTAAGAAGCTTTAGGTTAGATAACAGGCAGTTGGCACCATTTTTCGGGCGTTGTCCCATTGCAGTTTTTTTTGCCAGAGTTCACTTTGCTGCTCAGGATAGAAGCGGCGGCTTGTAAGAATTACAAAAAATATATCTGGAGTTTGTATGACGATTTTATTGGCGGGTAATCATACCTGCGGGAATGGCGGTGGTGGTGTAATTTTGTACAGGCTGACTGACTCACTGCAGGCAGCATGCGCAAACCCGGGTAGTGACGGTATCCGTTGTTATCCGGCCAGCCCGGGTTATCTGCAGCAGCAGAATGCGCTGTTTACGCACAACAGTAAAACGCCCCGGAGCCTGATGGCCCGCGTTCAGCGCAAGACAGTGCTGGCTGACCACGGCAATCTGAAACTGAACGTAAATACCGCGGTCGCGCAGAAGCGTGAAACAGGCAACCGCATCACCGAAGAACTTCTGAATGTATTGGGGTAAGTGATGAAGTTAACCTTTTTCACCATGCGTTTTCCGGTTGCCTCTGAGACGTTTGTCCTCAACCAGGTAACCCACTTTATTGATGCCGGCTATGACGTTGAAATCATCTCGGTGTTCCCGGGTGACATGATCAACCGTCACGCCGCGTTCGACGACTATAACCTGGCGGCAAAAACGCACTATCTGCTGCCGGAAGAGAAGGTATCGAACCTCGACAAGCTCACGCAGCGTATCGGTCTGATGCTGCCGAAGATCGCCAAACCGGCGCTGATCAAATCGCTCAACGTGGGACGCTACGGCGCACAGGCAAAGAAGCTGCTGCTGCCGGCGATCGTTGCTAACGCGAAGCAGACCTTCACCGCCGACGTCTTTCTGGTGCATTTCGGCTATGCCGGCGCGCTGGCAAACAAACTGCGTGAACTGGGCGTACTGAAAGGCAAGCAGGCGACCGTATTCCATGGTGCAGATATCTCACGCCGCCATATCCTCGAGGAGCACAAGCAGGATTACATTAATCTGTTTAAGCAGAGCGAACTGATGCTGCCGATCAGCCACCTCTGGGAAAACAAACTGATTGAGATGGGCTGTCCGCGTGAAAAAGTGCACGTAACGCGGATGGGCATCGAACCGGAGAAATTCAACTTCCGGCCGCGCGAAGCGTTTCACCAGCCGCTGCGCATCGTCTCTGTGGCGCGCCTGACTGAGAAAAAAGGGCTGGACGTTGCAGTTAAAGCCAGTGAAATTCTGCGCGATAAAGGCGGCCAGTTTGAATTTACCATCATCGGCAACGGCGAGCAGGAAGGCATGATGCGTGAGCATATCGCCCGTGCCGGCCTGAAAGAGATGGTCAGCATGCCGGGCTTCAAGCCGCAGGAGGAGATCCGTCAGGCGCTTAACGACGCTGATATTTTCCTGCTGCCCTCAAAAACGGCTGCCGATGGTGACATGGAAGGGATCCCCGTAGCGCTGATGGAGGCCATGGCGGTGGGGCTGCCGGTGGTATCCACCTACCACAGCGGCATTCCGGAGCTGATCCAGAACAACGTCAGCGGCTGGCTGGTCTCTGAGAACGATGCCGATGAGCTGGCTGCTACGTTACTGCGCCTGTCGCGCGGCGACATTGATGTTGCACCGGTAGTGGCTGCCGCGCGCCATAAAGTTGAAACCGAGTTTAACCAGCATATTGCCTACGGAGAGCTGGCGAAAATTCTGGAGCAGATGGTGTAAGGGGTATGAAAGCGCAGGCGGACGGGTTATTGGCGCAGTGATGGGTGCGGCGATGTCAGGCTTATGCGCTGGCCAAAAAGCCGATCCTGCAGGGGCGTTCTTCACGACGCCCCTGTTTGCTGTCTGACTGCTCTTTGCACGTCGTATCATTCTGAAAAACGCCGGTCTTAACCCCCATAGCAGAATGCTATTTACGTCACGCTTTTACCCGCCTTTAGCGCTTGAATTTGCCCGGAAAATTACCGACGCTGACCGCCCCTGATCACTAATTTCTGATGCTGTGACAGAGAGTTAGTGTCGGCTTTTCAGATAAAGATTATACTTGCCCGAGCGGCCATTACTGCATAATCGATGCATGTCTACACTTCATAAAATGGAACAAATATGACCAAGCTTAAAGCAGTAATCCCGGTTGCGGGCCTCGGTATGCATATGCTCCCTGCGACTAAAGCCATTCCAAAAGAGATGCTGCCTATCGTCGACAAACCAATGATTCAGTATATCGTTGACGAGTGCGTGGCGGCAGGCATTAAGGAGATTGTGCTGGTCACCCATGCTTCCAAAAATGCGGTGGAAAACCACTTCGACACCACCTACGAGCTGGAAGCCCTGCTGGAAGCGCGCGTAAAGCGTCAGCTGCTGAGCGAAGTGCAGTCCATCTGCCCGCCAGGCGTTACCATCATGAACGTCCGTCAGGCCGATCCGCTGGGTCTGGGTCACTCTGTACTTTGCGCGCGCCCGATGATTGGCGACAACCCGTTTGTGGTTGTGCTGCCAGACGTGCTGCTGGATGACTCCACTGCCGATCACCTGCGCTATAACCTGGCCGCCATGGTCGCGCGTTTTGAAGAGACCGGCCGCAGCCAGGTCCTGGCAAAACATATGCCGAATGAAGATCTCTCTGAATATGGCGTACTGACCACTGAGCAGCCTATCGATAACCCGGGTGATATCAGCACCATTACCAGCATCGTTGAAAAGCCAGAGCATGCCGCTGAGCTGAATTCTGACCTGACTGCGGTTGGCCGCTATGTGCTCTCTGCAGACATCTGGGCTGAGCTGGAAAAAACAGAGCCAGGCGCATGGGGCCGTATTCAGCTGACTGACGCCATCGCCTCGCTGAGCAAAACCAAACCGGTTGATGCGCAGCTGCTGACCGGCACCAGCTTCGACTGCGGCCGCAAACTCGGCTATATGCAGGCGTTTGTCTCTTATGGCCTGCGCAGCAACGCACAGGGCCGCGACTTCCGCGAAGCGATTCATAAGATTCTGGATAAGTAAGCATTTCCATACCGCGCAGCCTGCGCGGTTTCCAAGGAGTAGACATGGCTATTTTGGTAACGGGCGGGGCAGGGTATATCGGATCCCATACGGTACTGGCGCTGCTGGAGCGCGGTGACGACGTGGTGGTTCTGGATAACCTCTGCAATGCATCACGCGAAGCGATCAACCGCGTTGAAAAACTGGCGGGCAAAAAAGCGGTATTCGTTGAAGGCGATATCCGCGACCGCGCCTGCCTGCGCGATCTGTTTGCCAGCCACAGCATTTCTGCTGTGATCCACTTCGCTGCGCTGAAAGCCGTTGGTGAATCCACGCGCAAGCCGCTGGAATACTACGAAAACAACGTAGCCGGCACCGTGGTCCTGCTGGAAGAGATGCGCGACGCGGGCGTCTGGAACTTCATCTTCAGTTCATCAGCCACCGTGTACGGTGCTGACGCCCCGGTTCCTTATGTGGAAACCACGCCGATTGGCGGCACCACCAGTCCTTATGGCACCTCCAAGCTGATGACTGAGTTTGTGATGCGCGATTTCGCCAAAGCGGAACCTAAATTCAAAGCTATCGCGCTGCGCTACTTCAATCCGGTAGGCGCGCACGAGTCTGGCGAGATTGGTGAAGACCCGACCGGTATTCCAAATAACCTGCTGCCGTACATTGCACAGGTAGCGATTGGTCGTCTCGACAAGCTCGGCGTGTTTGGTAACGACTACGAAACGCCAGACGGCACCGCACAGCGCGACTATATCCATGTCGTCGATCTGGCAGAAGGGCACCTGAAAGCGCTGGATCACCTCAGCAAGGTTGAGGGTTATAAAGCTTACAACCTCGGCGGCGGCGTTGGCTTCTCCGTACTGGAGATGATCAAAGCGTTCGAAGCGGCTTCCGGTAAAGCGATCCCGTTCGAGTTCAAACCGCGCCGCGACGGCGATCTGCCCGCTTTCTGGGCCGATGCAACGCTTGCGAACAATGAACTGGACTGGCGCGTGACCCGCGGCATCGATGCGATGATGCGCGATACGTGGAACTGGCAGTCAAAGAATCCGAATGGATTCAGATAACTTTATAAGCCAATAAGGCATATACAGTTAACAGAGACTTATGAATGGGGTAACGGCGGGTTAAGATTAACTCAGCGGTTATCCCATTTTGCGTTTCAGAGACGCTCAAAGCCTGAAGCTGGACCCGGTGCATATTTTTATTAACCTGCGGTAAAAAAGCTGTTTAATAAATAATCTGTTAACGCATTCTGGCACAGTTTTTATTCAGCCATCTGACAAACTAACTCTTTAACGCTTGTAACTCGTGTATCAACATACGAAAATCGGATCACTATTTTTAAGCTGCACCTTAACAATCGACATTTGTTAAATATGTTCTGTGCTTTTTGCCGGCTGCGTTGAAAGCAAAAGCGTATGAGTATTCTGGTAGCTGTAAGCCAGGGGCGGTAGCGTGGTTTTTTTCAGGATTGGCCAGGAGAGACGACAAGCGTGAAAATATTAGTTACAGGCGGCGCAGGTTTTATTGGTTCTGCCGTAGTGCGTCACATCATTGGTGCCACGCAGGATTCTGTCGTCAACGTCGACAAACTGACTTATGCCGGTAATCTGGAGTCGCTGGTCACCGTGGCAGATTCAGCGCGTTACGCTTTTGAGCAGGCTGATATCTGTGATGCACAGGCAATGGCAGCTATCTTTGCAAAACATCAGCCAGATGCGGTCATGCACCTCGCGGCTGAAAGTCACGTTGACCGCTCAATTACCGGCCCAGCGGCGTTTATCGAAACCAACGTCGTCGGAACTTACACGCTGCTTGAAGCTGCGCGTCAGTACTGGAATGAGCTGAGCGCAGAACGCAAAGCGACTTTCCGCTTTCACCATATTTCGACTGACGAAGTCTACGGGGACCTGCCGCATCCGGACGAATGGCAACAGGATGCGCCGCTGCCGCTGTTTACTGAAACCACCCCGTATGCGCCAAGTAGCCCATACTCTGCGTCTAAAGCCTCCAGTGATCATCTGGTTCGCGCCTGGCAGCGCACCTATGGCCTGCCGGTACTGGTAACCAACTGCTCAAACAACTACGGTCCTTATCACTTCCCGGAAAAGCTTATTCCGCTGGTTGTTCTCAATGCGCTTGAGGGTAAAACGCTGCCGGTATACGGCAAAGGCGACCAGATCCGCGACTGGCTTTATGTAGAAGATCATGCACGCGCGCTTTATACCGTAGTGACGATGGGCAAAGTGGGTGAAACCTATAACATCGGTGGTTATAACGAAAAGAAAAATATCGATGTGGTATTAACCATCTGTCAGCTGCTGGATGAGCTGATGCCTAAAGAAGGCTCATATAAAGATCAGATTAGCTACGTAACTGATCGCCCTGGTCATGACAGGCGCTATGCGATTGATGCCAGTAAGATCACCCGCGAGCTCAACTGGAAACCGGCAGAGACGTTTGAGAGTGGTATTAGAAAAACGGTTAAGTGGTATCTCGATAATGATGCGTGGGTAGAAAACGTAAAAAGCGGGAACTATCGCGAATGGTTGTCAGAGAACTATAAGGATCGCAACTAATGCACATCCTGCTTTTTGGTAAAACCGGACAGGTAGGTTGGGAGCTGCAACGTGCACTTGCGCCACTGGGAAAAATCACTGCATTATGCACTCGTTCAACAGAGTGGTGTGGTGATTTGACGCAACCGGAAGAGATTCGTAAAAGCATACAAAATCTGCGTCCCGATATCATCGTCAATGCTGCTGCTTATACTGCAGTTGATAAAGCTGAATCTGAACCCGATCTGGCTGAACTCATCAACAGTACCAGTGTTAAAGTCATGGCTGAAGAAGCTAAAAACCTTAATGCTATTCTGATTCACTACTCTACTGATTATGTCTATTCAGGAGAAGGGCAGAACCGGTGGCGAGAGAGCGACAAACCTGAACCACGTAATGTATATGGTAAAACAAAACTATCCGGTGAGCAGGCTATAACTGCAGCAGATATACAATACCTGATTTTTCGCACCAGCTGGGTATATGCGTCTCGAAGCAATAACTTTATTAAAACGATGTTGCGACTGGGCAGTGAAAAAGAAGCGCTCAGTATTATCAACGATCAGATTGGCGCGCCTACAGGTGCTGCGCTTATTGCTGACATTACTGCTCATGCATTACGCATGGTTCAGGCTAATCCGGATCTGACAGGAATATATAACCTCGCTGCAGCCGGTGAAACGTCCTGGTTTGATTATGCCTCACTGATTTTCACAGAATCAGAAAAATATAGCACCGCATTTAAAATAAGAAAATTAAGCCCTATCACTACTACGGAATATATTACTCCGGCGAAAAGACCACTCAACTCGCGCTTAGAATTATCCAGGCTTGAAACAAGTTTTGGTTTAAAAATGCCCCCCTGGCAGGATGGCGTTCGCTACGTTATTCAAGAGATTCTTACGTAAGATACGTATTCATTAAACAGATCACATTAATACTCTGAGAAAAAATATGGCTCGTAAAGGTATTATCCTCGCTGGCGGCTCTGGCACGCGTCTGTATCCCGTAACAATGGCCGTGAGTAAACAGCTGTTGCCTGTCTATGACAAGCCTATGATTTACTATCCACTTACTACATTGATGCTGGCAGATATCAGAGATATTTTGATTATCAGCACCCCACAGGATACGCCACGTTTTGAGCAGCTATTAGGCGATGGCAGTCAATGGGGATTAAATCTGCAATATAAAGTGCAGGAGAGTCCGGATGGGCTGGCACAGGCATTTATCATTGGTGAAGAGTTCATTGGTGATGACAGTTGTGCGCTGGTTCTGGGCGATAACATATTTTACGGCCACGACCTTCCAAAAGAGCTGATGAAAGCAGTTGATCAAACTTCAGGAGCCACCGTATTTGCTTACCATGTCAACGACCCGGAACGTTATGGCGTTGTTGAGTTTGATGCGGATGGTAAAGCTATTTCTCTTGAAGAAAAACCGAAAACGCCAAAAAGCAATTATGCAGTTACAGGTCTCTATTTTTACGACAACGACGTTGTCAGACTGGCCAAGAGCCTTAAGCCATCACCTCGCGGTGAGCTGGAAATTACTGACATCAATAATCTGTATATGCAACAAGGTGAACTTTCGGTTGCAATGATGGGGCGGGGCTTTGCATGGCTGGATACGGGTACGCATCACAGCCTGATAGAAGCTAGTAATTTTATCCAGACAATTGAACAGCGACAGGGCCTGAAAGTCTCCTGTCCGGAAGAAATTGCCTATCGTAAAGGTTTTATTGATGCGGAACAGGTCAGGAAACTGGCTACTCCTTTATCGAAGAATGAGTATGGGCAATATCTGCTCAAGATGGTGAAAGGATACTGATATCATGAAAGCAATTAAAACTGATATCCCTGATGTACTGATTTTCGAACCCAAAGTTTTTGGTGATGAGCGCGGCTTTTTCTTTGAAAGCTTCAGTCAAAAAGTGTTTGAAGAAGCGATAGGGCGCAAAGTTATTTTTGTTCAGGATAACCATTCCAAATCTGCCAAAGGTGTTTTGCGCGGATTACATTATCAGCAGGCTCCTCATGCACAGGGTAAATTAGTTCGCTGCATTGCTGGCGAAGTGTTTGATGTGGCTGTTGACCTTCGTAAGGATTCTACGATGTTTGGCAAGTGGGTTGGTGTAAATCTGTCAGCTGAAAACAAACGTCAATTATGGATTCCTGAAGGTTTTGCACATGGATTTCTGGTGTTAAGCGAAAATGCAGAGTTTGTTTATAAGACTACGCATTTTTATGAACCAAATAGTGAAAGGTCAATCCGATGGAATGACGAACACTTAGCAATCGAATGGCCAATTAAAGATCTAAACTTAACACTTTCTGCAAAAGATCTCGCGGCTCAAAATTTTTTAGGTAGTTTTCTTACTGCAGATTAACGTTAAGGATAGCATGACTTAGCTATGTTAGATAAAAAGTTATTTAAAAACATCTTTTCGATGTTTAGTATTCAAGGTTTAAATTATCTGATTCCTCTAGTAACTATACCTTATTTAGTGAGAGTTTTAGGAATTAGTGAATTCGGCACTTATAGTTTGATTCTTGCAGTTATACAGTATTTTGTTATTTTTTCGGATTATGGTTTTAATTTATCTGCAAGCAGACAAATATCAATAAAGATAAAAAACATTCGCGAAGTATCCAGAGTTTTTTTCTCTGTAATTTTCTGTAAGATAGCAATTGCATCATTAGGCTTTATAATTCTTCTTATAAGTTCAATCTTTTACGAAGTTATACATGAGCATATCTTTTTATTTGTCATGGGATACACCATTGTTATTGGCACTACGTTTTATCCAATATGGCTTTTCCAAGGTTATGAAATGATGCAGTGGATTGCTATAAGTAATTTTATAGCTAAAATAGTGGGTGTAATCCTTATTTTTACTTTGGTGGAATCTAAACAAGATATTTGGATAGCTCTTTTGAGTCAAGGGATTGTCGGAGTATTTGCTTCAGTAATTGCATTATTTAAAGCTTATCAGGAAAATTTGCTTGTCCGTATTTTTCCTAGTTATATTGATATCAAAGAGCAATTAAGGCTCGGATGGAATATTTTCATTTCTTCATTTTTTGTTAGCTTATACACTACAAGTGTGCCAATAATATTAGGGTTTACCTCTGGAGCAGAAAGTGTAGGTATTTATACTGCAGCAGACAAATTAAAACAAGGTTTACAGGGATTAATAGGCCCTGTATCACAAGCAGTATATCCGAGAAGCAATAGGATTATGATCGAGTCACGAGAAAGAGCATTGAGGTTTGTCAAAAAACTTGGCTTTATTCTTGTTACCCCAATTATGATTTTAAGCTTTATTACGACTATAATGTCTAATGATATTATTAATTTTGCTTTCGGATCTGGGCATTCGAGCTCATCAATCGTCCTCGCAATAATAATATGGATTCCGCCAGTTGTGGCTATTGCTAATTTACTAGGTGTTCAACTACTGTTACCTATGGGATTAAGTAAGAAGTTTAGTTACTGTTATATAATAGTTGGTTTAGTGGGGCTTCCCTGCTTACTAATCTTTTCTAACTTATATTCATATGTCGGAGTGGCATATGTGGCCTTATGTGTCGAAATTGCGATAGCCATTTTATTTGCGATTATTCTCATATTTGAATGTAAGAGATTTAACAAAGGACGATCTGATGACACTGTTATCAATATGCATACCAACAAGAAATAGGATTAATTGTCTAAAAGAAACTATTGGGTCCATTATTGATGATGGTGTTGAGCCGAATCTTTATGAGATTATTATATCTGACAACTCAGATAATGATGAAGTCGAAGAATACGTTAAAAGGCTTAGCATCAAAAAAATAAATATTCGCTACTACAAGAATGAAGTGAAAGGATTTTATAATTCTATTAATGCTTTATCGTATGGCAATGGTGATTTTCTAAAGCTGCATAATGACTATAGTAAATTTAAAAAAGGTTCATTCAAATATCTTGTTGAGCTTATTGAAAAAAATAAAAAATTCAAGCCTATGATATTTTTTTCAAACGGTGAGCTAAAAGCGAAAGAAGTAATAACAACAGCAAGTTCATTCAATGATTTCATAGCATGCACAAGCTATTTAAACACTTGGAGTTCTGCCTTTTCCATTTGGAAAACCGACTTTATTAACACTAAACATGATGTTCAATCAGTAGACTCTATGTTCCCTCACACCTCGTTAATATTCAACTGTGCTAAAAATAATTATCTTATTTGCAATAAAGTAATCATGGAAAATATTTCAGTAGAAAAAAAAGGTGGATATAACATATTTTTTAACTTTTGCGTTGTATATATTGAAATGCTTCAGGAACAAGTTGATATGAATAATTTATCAACCAAGGTTTTTAAAAAACTTAAGGCTGATATGCTTTCAAATTTCATTGCGCCATGGTATTTTAAAACTATAACAACTGACAAGGGGTATACATTTGACAATGAAAATGCAGATTTAAATATAAAGAAAAAATATGGAAGGATGGGGTTACTTAAAGTAAAGATTTTGGCATGTCTCAGATTATTTAAAGAAAAGATCCGCGGTTTTTGTTGATAAACAAATAGATAATGCTGGTGTTTATTTTAAAAATGGAAATAATTTTAAAACCCTAAATAATTGAGGTTACTTTGAGTAAAAGCTTCTCATTGAGCAATATTGCACGATATGCCGGGATATGGCTGGCTCTAGCAATTGTTTTTGGTGGTGCTTATAAAAGCCCGTTAGGGAATATCAGTACAGCACATATTATTGTAGTATGGGCTATACTATTGCTTGTTTGTTTTTTAATGTCACCATCTCGACAGTGGGCGAAACTTTATATTTTAAATACAAAAAAATATAGGTTGTATTACCTTATTATGTTTTTGATGTTCATCGTATCTGCATTCAATTATTTAATAATGAACGTAGGCGATGAGTTTTTTTTTAGCATGCAAATAAAACGTCTTCTTTTAGCTTTTATTTCGTTTTTTTTATTTCCGCTGATTCTAAATGCATTAATATATAGTTTAACACCGAAGCAAATTTTTTTTAGTGTTTTAACTTTTATGTTTCTTTTGGCTGTTTTTAGCCTTTTCCAGCTAGGTAATAGCGAATTTAGATTATGGTTTTTAGATAGGACTGCAATTGATGGATATTGGCTTGAGTGGGCAAAGCAAAGTAATCGAGCTATAGGTTTAAAAGCAATGTCAATATGGGACACATCTGTCGCATATTCAATTTTCATTTTCATCTGCTTTGGTGTTATTAGATCAAAAAAAGATGATGTTTCTAATTTCCCTCTATACATATTTATCGCGACAATTTTTGTTTTAGTTGCTTTGAGTGGTAGGACTGGTTTGCTTTTTCTCTTTTCCTTTATATTTCTTTTGTGTGTATTATATGAAAAGAAAAAATTAATTTTATTTTTTTCTGCCTCATTCGTTGTAATTATATTGATGATTATAACTTTATCTCAAAATGAAGTGATCGTCAGGGTGATTAATTTTGCGCTTGAACTTTTTGTTAATGCTTTAAGTGGAAATTTCCATACCAACTCTACTGACGACCTTATCAATAACCACTTATTTATACCGGATATAAAAAATATTGTATTTGGTGATAATACCTTTATTGGCGATGGAGAAGAAGTTCAGTCTGAGCTTTCTCGTTCCTCAGACTCATCCTTTGTAATTAATTATGTAGCCTATGGTGTATTTGGTGTTATTTGCACCACGTTATTAATGTTAATAAATACAGCATTGTTTTTCGATTTTTTTATGCTCACCAAAAAAAACAAGCTTTACTACATTGTTTTATTGATCTGTTTTTTATTATGTTTTGGTCTTTATATCAAAGCGTTAGTTTACATAAGTGCTACTCTTTTAAAAGCAATGATATTCGTTTCGGTTGTTATCAATAGAGTTAAAAGCTTTGATGGTAATAATAAAAGAAGGTTATTTGTAGATGAAAAAAATTAAAAGAGAAAGAATGGGGATGATTTGGTTAAGGGTTATTCCATTTTTTTATAATTTATTACGGAACCGTGTTTATAGCATTATATTTAGTTCAAAAAATATAAAGGTCGGTAATGGATTGTCTATATCAGGAAGTAAAAATATATTTATAGGTAATAATGTTTATTTAGGTAACAATTCATGGATTGACTCCATTGGTGATGGAGTCATATATATAGGTGATGATGTATCTTTTAGTCAGAACGTTCACATTGCTGCACAGTCAAAAGTAAAAATAGGTAATGGTGCATTGATAGGTAGTGATGTGCTAATCACTGACCATGACCATAAATTTGGTGAGAGATTTAATGAAATTTTACCGAAAAATAGAGGGCTCACTGTAAAAGGTAACACTATAATTGGTGATAATGTCTGGCTTGGCGATAACGTCAAGATCTTATCAGGTGTGACTTTAGGTGCGAATGTAGTCGTGGCTGCAAATTCTGTAGTGACCAAAAGTTTTTCTGCAGGCTTAGTGGTAGGTGGCATTCCAGCCCGCGTCTTAGAAAAAAAATCTGATCATTTTACGGTTTAATATGAATATTGATGTAATAATAGCTACATATAATGGTAAAAATTATATTGAAGAGCAAATAAATTCTATCCTCAATCAGACCTATAAAGATATAACCGTTTATATTCGAGATGATGGTTCCACTGATGGTACTGCAGATTTATTAAAAAAAATAGCGCTAACAGATTGTCGAATAAAAATTGTGGAGGATAATATTCCGGCTAGGGGAGTAGGGGAAAATTTCAAACAGTTATTAAAAAATTGTAACTCCGATTATGTTTTTATTGCAGATCAAGATGATTATTGGCAAAAAGATAAAATTGAAAAATTGTTATCCTTTATCAAAGGTTGCGATGAAGATCAACCACTCATTGCATATGCGCCCGGTATGGTTGTGGATTCAACACTGAAGCCAACAGGAAAGCTGACTGATTATAAATTAAAAGTTGAAAAAGTTCAGGATATGTATCTTATGAATGGAGGTGTTCAGGGGTGCGCAATGGTGATCAATAAGCACCTTTACAATTTGGCCTTAAAAACAAACTTTCATTGGCACATGCATGATCAGGTTTTGAGCATTTATGCAGTCTGTTTTGGAAAGATTTATTTTTGTGAATCACCACTTTTCTTGTATAGACAGCATGGAAGTAATGTTCTTGGTTTTAATAGCTCTACGGTTAAAGACAAGTTAAAACGGTATATTCACTATAACAAAAATAGCTTTTTAATTGATAAATCTTCTTACTTAATGTTTACTGAATTCAGTAATCTTCTTGGAAATAGTTTGAATAGTGAAATAAAAAATAATATTGAGTTTTTTTTGACTGCAATAAAAAAAGGTAAAATTAGCACTTTTATATTCATTATAAAACATAAATTGAAACTGCAGCATAGTCTAATTAAAGCATGTATAAAATCACTGATTGTTAGAAATACAATCGAGCGATAATTAGCTTGATCTTATAAATAAAAAATAATTGGGTGGGTTTAATGAAGATTGCTTATATTATCACAGGGCTTGGTATGGGAGGTGCGGAAAATCAAGTTTGTAATATGGCAGATATAATGCATGATTATGGCCATGTAGTTGAGATAATATGCCTGTCTGGCGATATAGTAGTTTCGCCAGCTTCCAAAGATATCAAAATCCATAACCTTGGCATAAAAAAAAATATTCTCGGTTTTATTAAAGCACTTATAAAAACTAAAATTATTTTGTTTAAAATGAAACCTGATGTCGTGCATAGTCATATGTTCCATGCTAATATTTTCTCGAGAATAATTAGATTTTTCCCTCCATTTAATAATGCCGTTTTGATATCCACTGTACATAATAGCTATGAAGGTGGGAAAATGAGGATGTTATGCTATAGGCTTACAGACTTTCTGACAGATATTACTACAAATGTAAGTGAAGAAGCAGTCAATTCGTATTTGGAAAAAAAAGCTGTAAAGCATGGGAAAATTATTCCTTTCAAAAATGCAATTGATACGGATCGATACATATTCAGTGAGGTAGATAGAAAGAATTTAAGATCAAGCTTAAATATTGATAATGAAACTAAAGTTATTCTTTCAATTGGTAGGCTTACTAAACAAAAAGACTATCCAAATTTATTTCATGCCATTGGTGGTATAAATAATGATGAAATAGTAGTAGTCATCATTGGTGACGGAGACCTTTTTGCAGATCTGCAGGCCTTGGCCAAAAATCTGAATATTGATCATAAAATAAGATGGGTAGGAATTCAGCATAATGTTCAAAAATGGCTCAGCACTGCAGATGTATTCGTACTTTCGTCCGAATGGGAAGGATTTGGCTTGGTCGTTGCCGAAGCAATGTCATGCCAACGAGTCGTGGTGGCAACTGATTCAGGAGGTGTAGCTGAAGTGTTAGGCGATTGCGGGTATCTTGTGCCTGTAAAAAATCACTATGAATTAGGTTCAGCTATTGAAAATTCATTAGCACTTTCAACCGAAGAAGCACACGAGTTGGGAGCTAGGGCTAGAAATCGTGTTAGAAAGCTATTTTCTCTTGAAAAAAGAATGCTTGAATGGCTTGAGTTATATAAATATTTGAAGTTAAAAAAATGGAAACCATAAAAAAGGATTTCATAATGAAAATTGTCATTTCAGCTAATACTTCTTGGTACATTTATAATTTTAGACGCAACACGATATCTACTCTTTTAGAAAATGGATATCGAGTTATAGTTGTTGCCCCTAAAGATGAATATTCTGATAAGATAATTAATCTTGGTGCTTATTTTAAAGATATAAGTATTCAACGCGATGGTACAAATCCTATTAAAGATTTATTTACCTGCATTAATTTCTATTTGATATATAAAAAGCTATCACCGAGTTTAGTTCTAAATTTCACGCCAAAAAATAACATATATAGTACTATCGCTGCAAAGTTACTTCGTATCAAAGTGATTAACAATATTGCAGGTTTGGGGACAGTATTTGTAAATGAGACCTTTGTTTCTAAGGTTACCAGACTCCTTTACAAAATAAGCCAGCCTCATGCTGATATGATTTTTTTCCAAAATGACGATGATCGAAATATTTTCCTCGAAAATAGAATAACTAGTAAAGATAAAAGTGAACGCCTACGGGGATCGGGGGTTGATCTGACTAGATTTAAAATTCAAGAAGCCAAGAATGATGGGGTAACTCGTTTTCTGCTTGTGGCTCGAATGCTTTATGAGAAAGGCATCACTTATTACGCAGACGCTGCTAAAATTTTGAAAAAAGAGCATGGAGATTCTGTAGAGTTTTTTCTGCTTGGTTTTATAGACGATCATAATCCAAAAGGTATTTCATCTAATGTGATCGACGAATGGGTAAAAGGTGGATGGATAATCTATCAAGGTATTTCTGATGCTGTAGAAAAAGAAATGGCTTTAGTTGATTGTGTTGTTTTACCTTCATTTTATCGCGAAGGTGTGCCTAAGTCACTTCTTGAAGCTGGTGCAATGGGGAAACCTATCATTACGACAGATAATGTGGGATGCCGTGAAACTGTAGATGATTATGTTAATGGTTTTGTATGCCAACCACGTTCTCTGGAAAGCCTTCTTAAAGCCATGAGACTTATTATTAGTATGACACACGATGAACGTCTTGCTATGGGTGCTAAGAGTCGACAAAAAATGGAAGAAAATTTTGATGAGAAAGTGGTGATCTCGAGATATATGTTTGCTATTGACAAACTGACTTCCTAGATTTCTATGCTTTTTAACTTTGTTTTAAATGTTACCCAAAAGTCCTTTGTCTTACAGTCTTAGTTTTGTATAATTAGCGATGTATTATTTAATTATCCAGCTATAAATACTATAGCACCAATCACTACCATCCCCGCTTAAACCTGAGTTAATATGTTCAGAACATTGGCCGCAGTCATATAACTGCTGGTTTTTTCACCTAGACAGGAGTAGGTATGTCCAAGCAACAGATCGGCGTTGTAGGTATGGCAGTCATGGGCCGTAATCTGGCTCTTAACATTGAAAGCCGTGGTTACACCGTGTCCATCTTCAACCGCTCACGCGAAAAGACCGATGAAGTCATTGCTGAGAATCCGGGTAAAAAGCTTGCTCCGTTTTACACGGTAGAAGAGTTTGTTGAGTCACTGGAAAAACCACGCCGTATTCTGCTGATGGTGCAGGCGGGTGAAGCGACGGACAAAACTATCGCATCGCTGACGCCGCATCTGGATAAAGGCGATATTCTGATTGATGGCGGTAACACCTTCTACAAAGACACCATCCGTCGTAATCAGGAACTCAGCGAGCAGGGCTTTAACTTCATCGGTACCGGCGTCTCCGGTGGTGAAGAGGGCGCGCTGAAAGGCCCTTCTATCATGCCTGGCGGTCAGAAAGAAGCTTATGAACTCGTTGCCCCTATCTTTGATAAAATCGCTGCCCGCGCAGAAGATGGCGACGCCTGTGTGGCGTACATCGGTCCGAACGGTGCCGGTCACTATGTGAAGATGGTCCATAACGGTATCGAATATGGCGATATGCAGCTGATTGCTGAAGCCTATGCGCTGCTGAAAGGTGCGCTGGGTCTGAGCAATGAAGAGCTGGCTGAAACCTTCACCGACTGGAACAACGGCGAACTGAGCAGCTACCTGATCGACATCACGAAAGATATCTTCACCAAGAAAGATGAAGAGGGTAACTACCTGGTCGATGTGATTCTGGATGAAGCAGCGAACAAAGGCACCGGTAAATGGACCAGCCAGAGCTCGCTGGATCTGGGTGAGCCACTGTCGCTGATCACTGAATCGGTCTTTGCCCGCTACCTTTCCTCGCTGAAAACGCAGCGCGTTGCCGCCTCTAAAGTACTGAGCGGTCCGCAGGCGCAGGCAGTAAGCGGTGATAAAGCTGAATTCGTTGAGAAAGTGCGTCGCGCGCTCTATCTGGGCAAAATTGTTTCCTATGCGCAGGGCTTCTCACAGCTGCGTGCGGCTTCTGAGCAGTACAGCTGGGATCTGCAGTATGGTGAAATCGCGAAGATCTTCCGCGCCGGCTGCATCATTCGTGCGCAGTTCCTGCAGAAGATTACTGATGCCTATGCTGCCGATGCCAATATCGCCAACCTGCTGTTAGCTCCATACTTTAAAGATATCGCTGACCAGTATCAGCAGGCGCTGCGCGATGTGGTGGCTTATGCAGTACAGAACGGCATCCCGACCCCGACCTTCTCCGCTGCTATCGCGTACTATGACAGCTACCGTTCAGCGGTGCTGCCTGCCAACCTGATCCAGGCGCAGCGTGACTACTTTGGTGCGCATACTTACAAGCGTACCGATAAAGAAGGCGTGTTCCACACCGAGTGGTTAGAGTAACTGTTCTTAACACCTCCCGTCCGGGAGGTGTTTTTCTATGCTGACAATGATTGGCGAGTACTGAATTTATGAATGCAAACAATAAGCCCGGACTGAATAACGATCCGGGCGTTCTGGCTTCAAACAATAATGATGAAATAGATTTGCTCGACATAATTGTCCAGCTGTGGAAAGGCAAATGGATAGTTATTGCGACGATGGTAGTGACGATGTTGCTAAGCATTGTCTATTTAAGCGTAGCGAAGGAAAAATGGACGTCTGAGGCCATTGTTACGCTGCCTTCAGCGGGACAGGTTGCCAGCTATAATGCCACCCTGAGCGTGCTGTATGCGCAAAACATTCAGGAAAAACCGTCAGTTACCGATTTGCAAAACCAGCTCTTTGGCCGTTTTAGTGCGTCAGTGAATGCGCTTGCCGGCGCGCTGGCAAATCAGGAAGAGCCCGAAACATTAAAAATCAGCCAGGTGAATAAAGGCAGTAACGACGCACTGACGATCTCTTTTGTCGCGCAGAGCGCAAAAGAAGCGCAGGCGCAGCTGAAAAAGTATCTCACAACTGTTAATAACGAAGTGGTCAGTGATTATGGCCAGGATATAAAACATAGCCTGGGCGTAAAAGCCAAAGAGCTGAAAGAAATCCTGGATGCGCATAAACAGATCGCTATTAATAAAAAACAGCATCGACTGGATGTGATTAATCAGGCGCTGAAGGTGGCGGAAGTAGCCGGCCTGACAAAATCGCAGCTGAGCCAGGCAGAGTATCTCTCTGATGACACGCTTTACCTGCTGGGCAGTGAAGCGTTACGCGCGATGGTATCCAATGAGGCGACCAAACCGCTCGATTTTGATGATGACTATTACAGTGCCGAGCGCGCGCTGCTCTCGATTACGCACGTCACCATTCAGACCGACAATCTGCAGTCGTTCCGCTACATTGCTGAAGCAGACCTGCCGATTCGTCGTGACAGTCCGAAAAAGATCCTGACCGTACTGTTAGCCCTGATCCTGGGCGGCGTACTGGGCTCCGCTATCGTGATTGGCCGCAGTATTGTCAGCAACTACCGCAGTCGTCACTAAAACAAAAAACCGGCCCTGTGGCCGGTTTTTTTATGCCATTACATCACCAGCAGCTCTCCGCTGCGTCCAGCTTTCTCCCCCGCCAGCCGCACCGCCAGCATCCCGGACGTGACAAACTTGGTCAGGTTTCTGGCGTAGAGTACGCCGCCAAATTCAGCAACCAGCGGCGTAATGTGATCGGTAACCGGATCAACAACCTCTGCCACCACTTCTCCTGGTTTAATCCATTCGCCCAGCTTGCGCCGGTTCAGCAGCAGACCGGAGTAGGGGGCATAAATATATTCACAGCCCGCCAGCGGCGTTGGCGGATGGCGCAGGGCCGGGGAGACGCCCGGATCGCCGCTGATATAACCGCTTTCGGTCAGCGCGTTAATAATCGCATCTGCATCTTTCTCCGCCTGTTCCGGAGAGACATCGGCGACGCCGCGCAGCTCCAGCGTCACCGGCAGCAGACCGCGCGGCATCGGGTAATCATCACCAAAGCGTTTTGCCAGCGTCAGCCAGGGTTCGCAGCACGCTTCGTCGAACGGTTCACCGCCGGAAATCTGCGCCAGCAGCTGCACCTCGCTGCCGAGCCAGCGCGCCAGCGGTTCCACCTCAGACCAGGCGTGAGGCGTTGTATAAAGGTGCGGCAGTGCATCCCAGTCGCAGTGCAGGTCAATCATCAGATCGGCCTGACTTGCCATGCGCATCAGGGTATAGCGCTGGGACTCCAGCTCGGTTCTGGCTATCTGATCGCGATAGTAAAGGTCGATAGCATCGCGGATCAGGCGTCTGTTTTCATATTCACTCTGCGTCAGCGATCCCGCCAGGTCCGCCGCCAGCTTCTCACCCAGTGCCGGAAAGCGCCGGTTAAAATCCTGACCAGAAAGAGTATGAAAACGTCCCAGATGCGTGCCGTGCCAGTGCTGACCCAGCGCCAGCGGATTGGCTACCGGAACCAGCGTGATTTTGGCTTTCAGTTTGCCTGCGGACTCCAGCGCCAGCAGTTTCTGTTTGAGGTACCAGGCAACCGCCATGCCCGGCAGCTCATCCCCGTGCAGGGCGGCCTGAATATAAACGCGCTTTTGCGAGTCGGTGCCGAAATGAAAGCTGACAATCTCTCGCTGGGTGCCCAGCGAGGCGCTCAGTAATGGATGATGTTGTTGTTGCATAGTGCGGCCGGTGTCCTGTTTCTGAGGCTGCAGTAGCGCGCATGCCTGTTAGGGTGACTGAACAGATTATAGTTCCGTTAAAAAAACGGCGGCAAACGCGCCGCCGGATATTCAGGGCTGAACAGAAATATCTGTCGCGAAATAACGCTTCTGGATAGTGTCAAACGTGCCGTTTTTCTTCAGCTCATCAAACGCGCTGTTAAGCGCCGCTTTCAGTTCGGTGTCGCCTTTACGCAGGCCAATGGCGGTGCCGGGGCCGATAAGCGGGTCCTGTACAATCGGGCCTGCCAGCGCAAAATCACTGCCCTGCGGATGTTTCAGAAAGCCGATAGCCGCCTGTGCCGCGTCGGTAAACACCGCGTCCAGACGGCCGGAGATCAGGTCGCTTTCCACCTGGGCCTGGTCGCCATAGGGCACCACATTTACGCCGTGCGGCTGCCATTTGGCACGCGCATAGCGCTCCTGCACCGTGCCCTGTTCAACGCCCACGCTCTTGCCCTTCAGCGACTCCGCCGTCGGCAGCAGACCGGAACCTTTACGCGCCATCAGCTGCACGTGGGTGTCATACATCGGTTCGGTAAAGTCGATCTGCTTCAGACGCTCTTCGGTCACGCCCATGTCAGAAAGGATAGCGTCAAACTTGCGCGCTTTCAGCGCCGGGATCATGCCGTCAAACTGGCTTTCAACCCAGACGCATTTTGCCTGCATCTGCGCGCACAGCGCGTTACCCAGATCGATATCGAATCCCACCAGTTTTCCCTGCGGCGTTTTAGATTCAAACGGCGGATAGGTCGGATCAACGGCAAAGCGCACCTGATCAATCTTTGCCTGCGCGCCAAAAGCGCAGCCAGCCAGCAGCGCCAGCGCTACGGTATTGCGCAGACGCGCGGTAAAACGGGAATGTGCCATAAACGGGTTCTTCTGTTGTAAAAGCGGGTATTCCGAGAGTACCCCCCGCAATGGCGGATGGCAATTAGAGGATTATTTTCATCACGTTACCATTATGCAGCCGCTGGTAATCGTTAATATTCAGCACTACGGATCTCTCCAGCACTCCGGCATTAAACGCGATTTCGCCATAGCGTTCAAACAACAGCGGATCGACTACCAGCCGTAAATCTTCATGAAAGCTAAACGGTGGAATCGCCCCAAATACACAGGCTGTCAGGGCATCCACTTCTGCCGGGGAGGCCAGCGAGGCACGACGTCCCCCCACCGCAGCCGCCACTTTACTCAGGTCTGCCTGCCGATCGGCCGGCAGTACCGCCAGGACATATTGTTTGATACCGTTACCTTTGACATGGCACACCAGCGCTTTCGCACCCTGGCCCACCTCTGTACCTCGCAAAGCCGCCACTGCTTCACACTTCCCGGTCGCTGCATGCTCCAGCAGGCGATATTGAGCGCCGTGCTGGTCGAGCAGGGCAATAAGTTTTTCATGGGTGGTCATGGGATGCGCTTTGTTGAGCCAGCAGCGCAATCAGCGTTTGCCGCATATGAGATTGTTGTGGCAACAAACCCATTTCCAGCCCCAGCGGCCTGAAAGCGCGATTCAGCACATTCAGGGTCACGCTCTCTTTATCCTGTTCGATATCTGACAGGGTACGCCGGCTGATGCCAGCCAGCGTCGCATAGCGATCCTGTGAAAATCCAAGCACCTGTTTGCGGAGTTGCATAAGTAACTTGCCGTGGCTGGCTTTTTCTTCAATCGACTGACGTAATAACGCCAGTAATAACGCTTCACGTTCAAACGGCGTCATGGTTTTCTTCATAATTTCCACCCTGCGATACGCTCATCCAGAAAATTGAAGCCAACGCCGGGCATTTCGAGAATTGACGCAGGCACACCGCGTTGCGCCAGGCGCGCCTTAAGACCAGTCAGCTTTTTCGCTAGTATACGTAGCGCCTCCAGTAACCTTTTCTCAGAGACCAGATAGTTCAGACGTTGTGCAATCAGATGCCAGTTGTAATGACCGCCTTCTTCATACGGTGAGCCCCATTGTGTAGTACGAACCACACCTTCAGGATCGGCTTTCATGGGCGCAAAGTCGTAAACGGGGGCAAGCCACATACCGCTGGTTTTTTTCAAAATAGCACTGTTACGGCCATGATTATCGGAGTTGCCAAAGGCAATGTTCAGCATGTCGCGTTTAACCCATTCAATAACCAGTGATTCGCGTTCTGCCTCTGCCAAATTCAACTTTTCAATCAGACAGTGAATGATGTCGAAATGGTTGAGATAGCTTCCCGGCGCTTTTTGCATCAGTGAGTAGACGGATTCCAGTCCATACAGGACTTTTCTGTTTTCAACGAACGCTATATCAAATCGTGGTAGCCATAGCGATGGGTAACGTGTGCCTTCGCACAACAGCATTTGCCTGGTATCAATGGTGTCTATGCCCAGTGCCTGAAGTTCATGATAGAAGTGATACTCGGCGCGCAGAATATCGCAATCAATCGGGCTGCGAGCACCACGCGGATATTTAACGAGATAAGGGGTATCCTGATTCAAAGGATCGTCTTGCCAGGTATCTATCCACACTTCCTGTTGTGCATTCCGGCGTAACAATAATTTTGGCGCTTCCCCGCCTGCACCCGTTGCACCGCCGCTGGCCGCGCCCATCTGCTGTGCGTATTCAAGAAAATCACTGTCGCGCTCAATAGCCCATTCTGCGGAAAAACGCCGGGTTGGCAGAGTACTATTCACAGGAAGCTGTGGCAGAGACTCTTTAATACGCAGATTACCCACGGGGGCGATGGTACCCGCTTTCAGTAGCGCGTAATCCTGCTCACCTGCGGATTTGCCCTGCAGTCCCGGTTGGCTGATCCAATAACGACGGCTGGCGCCGGCCGGAATAATATCATCCAGAAACCCAAACCAGGGCTGCGCAAAATGGCTACCGATTAGCATGACAGGATAATTCAGGCTACAACTGGCAATATCATTGCGCTCCAGGTGTTCTGCTGCATAGGTAAAGTCATAAGCCAGTAATGCTTCGCTGCCACGACCAAGCTGGGGGACGTTAATATTGAGCATGGCAGCATCATGCCAGACACCGTCAAGGTAAAGTTATAAGGTCAGCATAGCCAGCCCTTTTTGAGCAGTATATTGCTCAATATTAGCTGAATTTAATTTTTTTGAGAAGAATGCTGCTCAAAATGGTTCATTTTCATTGATTTTGAGCAGCATGTTGCACAATTGGTTACTTATGACGGGCGCGCAGGTTATTAACGATCGCGCTTAAATCCAGATCCTGATCCTGCAGCAGCACCATCAGGTGATAGAGCAGGTCGGAGGCTTCATTGGTCAGTTCATGACGATCGTTTACCGTGGCTGCCAGCGCGGTCTCCACGCCTTCTTCACCAACCTTCTGCGCAATACGCTTGGTGCCGCTGGCGTAGAGGCTGGCGGTATAGGAGCTGGCAGGGTCGGCGTGTTTACGCGACGCCAGCAGCTGTTCCAGCTGGTAAAGGAACGCCCACTCCGGGGCGGCGGGTGAGAAACAGCTGGTGGTGCCAAGATGGCACGTCGGCCCGATGGGGTTTGCCAGCACCAGCAGCGTATCGTTATCGCAGTCCGGTGTCATACTCACCACCTGCAGAAAGTGGCCGGAGCTTTCGCCCTTGGTCCAGAGCCGCTCTTTGGTACGCGAGAAAAATGTGACATTACCTTCCGCCAGCGTTTTTTCCAGCGCCGCCTCATTCATATAACCGTGCATCAGCACTTCGCCGGAGACGCTGTGCTGCACGATAACAGGCATCATGCCCGCGGTTTTGACCCAGTCCAGGCGGGCCAGTTGGTCTGCTGTTAACACGCGCGAATCTCCACACCGTTGTCGATCAGAAAGTTTTTCAGCTCCCTGATATTAATAATCTGCTTGTGAAACACTGACGCCGCCAGCGCGCCATCAACGTTTGCCTGCGTAAACGCGTCGAGAAAGTGCGGCATGGTGCCGGCTCCGCCGGATGCGATCAGTGGCACCCTGCACACGTCGCGTACTTTCTGCAGCTGAACCAGGTCATAGCCGTTGCGTACACCATCCTGATTCATCATATTCAGTACGATTTCGCCCGCGCCCAGCTTCTGTACTTCTTTGACCCAGTCAAGGGTTTCCCACTGCGTCACCTGAGTACGCGCTTCATCACCGGTGTACTGATTAACGTGATATTTACCGCTCGCTTCATCAAACCAGGTATCAATCCCCACCACGATGCACTGCACGCCAAAACGGTCGGCGAGACGGGTGATCAGCGTCGGATCCGCCAGTGCCGGGGAGTTCACAGAGATTTTGTCGGCACCAAACTGCAGAATGCGCGCGGCATCCTCCTCACTCCTGATGCCGCCCGCGACGCAGAACGGAATGTCGATCACTTCTGCTACGCGTGAGACCCAGCTTTTATCGACCACGCGGCCATCCGATGAGGCGGTGATGTCATAAAACACCAGCTCGTCGGCCCCTTCCTGCGCGTAGCGCTGCGCCAGCGGCACAATGTCGCCGATGATTTCGTGATTGCGGAACTGCACGCCTTTTACAACCTGTCCGTCACGCACGTCCAGACAGGGAATTATCCGTTTTGCCAGCATGAAATCGCCTCCGCTACCGTGAATTTGTCTTCCAGCAGGGCGCGACCGACGATCACACCCTGCGCACCGCTGCCGCGCAGCGCGGCGATATCTGCCAGCGAGCCAATGCCACCGGAACTCTGAAAGGCGATGTCCGGGAAAGCGTCTGACACTTCTTTATACAGCGCCACGTTTGAGCCGCTCAGCGTGCCGTCGCGCGAAATGTCAGTGCAGAGCACGTGCTTCAGGCCCACGGACTGATACCCGCTAATCACCTCTTCCAGCGTAACGCCCGCCGCTTCCTGCCAGCCGCTGATCGCCACCTCTTTACGGTTAGCCGCGTCTATACGCACATCCAGCGCCAGCACAATGGCGTCCGCACCAAATTCGGTAAACCACGCTTTCACCGCTTCCGGCTGTTTGACTGCCGTAGAGCCAACCACCACACGCGTGGCCCCGGCGGCAAGCAGGGCCGCCACATCATCACGGTGACGAATGCCGCCGCCAACCTGCACCGGCACGCTGACGCCGCGCAGCAGCGTGGTCAGCAGAGGGATCTGGCGTTTAGCCGGATCTTTCGCACCGGTTAAATCCACCAGGTGCAGCACACCGGCACCCTGGCGTTCATACTCCTGCAGGCGCGGCAGCGGATCGCTGCCGTAGTCGCGCTGCTGGCCGTAGTCGCCCTGATGCAGGCGCACCACCTTGCCATCAATCAAATCTAACGCGGGGATAATCATTACATCTCCAGAAAGTTTTTCAGCAGCTGCGCGCCCGCTTTGCCGGAGCGCTCGGGGTGAAACTGCACGCCAAAGAAGTTATCTTTCTGCAGCGCGGCGGTAAAAGGCAGGCCGTAGTCGCACTGCGCGATAGTCGCGGCGTTAACCGGCATCGCGTAGCTGTGAACAAAGTAGAAGTAGCTGCCATCCGGAATATCGCGGAACAGATGATGTCCCGCTTTTGCAGTGATCTGATTCCAGCCCATGTGCGGCAGCGGCAGATCCTGCGTATCCATCAGCGCCACCGGCTCATCAACAATGCCCAGCGTAGTGATGCCGCCGTTCTCATCGCTGCCGCGCCCCAGCAGCTGCATACCGAGACAGATCCCCAGCACCGGCTGCGTACAGGCCTTGATCAGCTCAATCAGCTCGCGCTCTGCCAGCTGGTTCATCGCCGCCTGCGCGGTGCCAACGCCCGGCAGCAGCAGCTTATCGGCGCGCAGTACCACATCCGGATCGCGGCTGACCGTGGGCGTATAGCCAAGACGCTCAATCGCCCATTTTACCGAAGAGAGATTGGCGCAGCCGGTGTCGAGAATGACCACGTTCATCACAGCACTCCTTTTGAGCTCGGCAGGGTATTACCTTCCACGCGGATCGCCTGGCGCAGCGTGCGGCCAAAGGCTTTGAACAAACTTTCCACGCGATGGTGATCGTTACGGCCTTTGGTTTTCAGGTGCAGCGTGCTCATCATGGCGTAGGAGAGCGAGCGGAAGAAGTGCTCGACCATCTCTGTACTGAGATCGCCCACGCGCTGATAGCTGAACTCCGCTTTGTATTCGAGATGCGGCCGGCCGGAGATATCCAGCGCGCAGCGCGCCAGACACTCATCCATTGGCAGCACAAAGCCGAAGCGGCCAATACCGCGCTTGTCGCCCAGCGCCCTGAGCAGCGCTTCACCCAGCGCCAGGCCGGTATCTTCCACCGTGTGGTGATCGTCGATATAGAGATCGCCTTTCACATCGATGTTCATGCGAAAGCCGCCGTGTACCGCGATCTGATCCAGCATGTGATCAAAAAAGCCGACGCCGGTGTTAATTTTGCTGCCGCCTTCGCGGTCGAGCCACACTTCCACTTTGATCTGGGTCTCTTTGGTGTTGCGGTTCACCAGCGCATAGCGGTCGCGCTGAGTCAGGCGCGCCTGAATGGATGCCCAGCTCTCACCTTCAGCGCCGTAGCGCAGGCCCTGAATACCCATGTTTTCCGCCAGCTGCAGATCGGTCTGACGATCGCCAATCACATAGCTGCTGGCTTTATCCAGCGCGCCTTCTGCCAGCCACGCTTCTACCAGCCGGGTTTTGGGTTTGCGGCAGTCGCAGTTATCGGCGGGCAGGTGAGGGCAGATCAGCACGTCGCTGAAGTTAATTCCCTGCGAGGTGAAGATCTGCATCATCAGCGTATGCGGCGCGTCAAAATCGGCCTGCGGGAAACTTTCGGTGCCGAGGCCATCCTGATTGGTGATCATCACCAGCTGGTAACCCGCTTCCTGCAGCGCCAGCAGGGCAGGGATAACATCTTTCTCCAGCGCCAGTTTATCCAGGCGATCTACCTGAAAGTCGGACGGTGGTTCGGCAATTAACGTGCCGTCACGGTCAATAAAAAGGATCTTCTGGCTCATGCTTACTCCACGGAAAGGGCTTGCAGCGCGGCGATGAGGCGCTCGCACTCGGTTCGGGTACCAATTGAGATGCGCAGGCATCCGGCAAGACCTGGGTTTTTGTTCTGGTCACGCAGAATAATGCCCTGATCCCACAGCGATTTAAACACGGCTGGCGAGTCGGTGAAGCGCGCAAGAATATAGTTAGTCTCGCTCGGAAACACCTGCTCCACCACGCTCAGCTGCGGTAGCTGTTCGCACAGCCATGCGCGGTTCGCATTGAGTTCGGCAACGTGCTGACGCATCAGCGTGATACCCGCCTCGCTCAGCGCCTGTGCTGCAACGTCAGCGACCGGCGTGGCCAGCGGATAAGGCGCGATCACCTTCATCAGCAGGTCGATCACCGGCTTGTTCGCCAGGGTGAAACCGCAGCGCAGACCCGCCAGCGCAAACGCTTTTGACAGGGTGCGGAGGATCACCAGATGCGGAAATTCCTGCAGCCATGCCGCAAGCGTTGCGGCCGGGCAGAACTCAATATATGCCTCATCTGCTACCACCAGCGCTTTACCGGCGGTCATGGCCAGCAGCGCCCGGATATCATCCTGATTGATCAGGTTGCCGGTCGGATTGTTCGGGCTGCAGAGATAAACCACTTTTACACCGTCGAGCTTGCCGGCAATCGCCGGCAGGTTAAGCTGCCAGTTGTCCAGCGCCGGAACGGTACGGTACTCAATGCCGATGGTTTCCGCGCTGACGCTGTACATACCATACGTTGGCGGGCAGAACAGAATGGCATCTTTACCCGGTTCGCAGAACGCACGCATCAGTAGCTCAATGCCTTCATCAGCGCCGCGGCTGACCAGAACCTGCTCCGGCGTTAACCCGGCGTAGGCGGCATAACGCTCAATCACCACGCGCGGCTGGCACTCCGGATAGCGATTCAGCGTCTGCTGCGACAGCTCAAACGGCACCGGCAGCGGAAATTCGTTAGCGTTCAGCCAGACATCACCGTTGCCACCCAGGCGACGCGCTGACTGGTAAGGCGTCAGGGCGCGGACGTTAGCGCGCGCTAACGCTTCAATTTCAGTGCTCATGCTTGCTCCTTCAGGGCGGCAACGCGCAGGGTAACGGCGTTTTTGTGTGCATCAAGCTGCTCGGCGGCGGCCAGAGTTTCAATGGTAGCGGCCAGGTTCATGAAGCCCTGCGGCGTCAGCTCCTGCACCGTCATACGCTTCTGAAAATCTGCCAGTCCGAGGCTGGAGCTGGTGGCGGTATAACCATAGGTTGGCAGCACGTGGTTAGTGCCCGAAGCGTAGTCCCCGGCGGATTCCGGTGACCAGTCGCCGAGAAACACCGAGCCGGCACTGGTGATGGCATCGACCAGATCGCGCGGCTGGCGCGTCTGAATGATCAGGTGCTCCGGTCCATACTGGTTTGAGATCGCTACACACTGTGCCAGATCCCGGGCCACAATCAGGCGACTGCTCGCCAGCGCCTGACGTGCGGTTGCGGCGCGCGGCAGTGCAGCCAGCTGCGTCTCAACGGCCTGCGCCACCTCGCTGGCCAGCGCCTGCGATGGCGTCAGCAGAATAACCTGGGAGTCAGGACCATGCTCCGCCTGCGACAGCAGATCGGAGGCGACAAACGCGGGCGTTGCCCCGTCATCAGCAATAACCAGCACTTCAGAGGGGCCGGCAGGCATATCAATAGCCGCGCCGTCGAGCCGCTGGCTGACCTGCCGCTTCGCCTCCGTCACCCAGGCGTTGCCCGGGCCAAAGATTTTATCCACTTTCGGCACTGTTTCTGTGCCGAAAGCCAGCGCAGCAATCGCCTGCGCGCCGCCGACCTGAAATACCTCCTGAACGCCGCACAGCTGCGCGGCATACAGAATTTCATCGGCAATCGGTGGCGGGGAGCAGAGCACCACGCGGCCGCAGCCGGCGATGCGCGCCGGCGTTGCCAGCATCAGCACGGTGGAAAAGAGAGGCGCTGAACCGCCCGGAATATAGAGGCCCACCGACTGCACCGGCCGCGTGATCTGCTGACAGCGCACGCCGGGCTGCGTTTCGACATCCACCGTGGCCAGAATCTGGGCGTTGTGGAAGGTCTCAATATTGCGCACAGCCACCGCCATCGCCTGTTTAAGCTCGTCGCTCAGGCGCGCACCGGCGGCCTGCATCTCTGCCGCAGAGACGCGCAGATTGCTGACCTGCGCTTTATCAAACTGTGCGCTGAAATCCCGCAGTGCCGCGTCGCCGCGCGATTTCACTTCTGCCAGCACGTTCTGCACGGTGGCGCTGACGGTGGCAGAAGCGGCGATTGCCGGGCGCTGCAGCAAGGCCTGCTGCTGTTCAGCGTCACACTGCTGCCAGCTGATTGGGGTCATCAGGGTGCTCATCGGTTACTCCAGCATTTTTTCAATTGGCAGCACCAGAATTGAGCTGGCGCCCAGCGCTTTCAGTTTTTCCATGGTTTCCCAGAACAGCGTCTCGCTGCTGACCATGTGCATCGCCACGCGGCTCACTTCGCCCGCCAGCGGCAGCACGGTCGGGCGCTCGGCACCTGGCAGCAGAGCGATCACCTCTTCCAGACGCTCGCTCGGCGCGTGCAGCATGATATATTTCGATTCACGCGCTTTGATCACGCCCTGAATGCGCGTCATCATTGTGTCAACCAGCGCCTGCTTTGCGGCTGGCAGCTCACCGTCGCGCTGGATCAGTACCGCTTTGGAGCGATAAATCACCTCCACTTCGCGCAGGCCGTTGGCCTCAAGCGTGGCGCCGGTAGAGACCAGATCGCAGATCGCATCGGCCAGGCCCGCACGCGGCGCGACCTCTACAGAGCCGTTCAGCAGGCAGGATTTAAACGCGATGTCCTGTTTATCGAGATACTGCTTCAGCAGGTGCGGATAAGAGGTCGCGATGCGGGCGTTGCTGAGACACTGCGGACCGGTGTATTCGGCATCAACCGGCATCGCCAGCGACAGGCGGCAGCCGCCGAAATCCAGGCGACGCAGCGTGAAGTAGCGCGGGTCTTCGCCCTGTGAACGGCGGGTCAGCAGCTCCTCTTCCAGCACGTTCTCACCGACAATGCCGAGATCGACCACGCCATCCATAACCAGGCCGGGAATATCGTCATCGCGCACGCGCAGGATATCGATAGGCATGTTCTCCGCAAACGCAATCAGACGCTGCTGCTGAAGGTTGATTTTGATGCCGCAGCGCGCCAGCAGTTCGCGCGATTCATCACTCAAACGGCCAGATTTCTGCATAGCTATGCGTAAACGGGTGTTATCTAACATGGTTCCTGTCCTCTTATTTGATCCTGTCTGAACGTATTGCGTTTGCGTTCGCCCATAAAAAAACCCCCGGAAGATGATCTTCCGGGGGCTCTCTTTGCGCTCGCACCACTGGAAGATCCTGAACGTCTCCCAGCACACATCGCCTGAAAGACTAGTCAGGGTGATGGTGGTGATGATGGTTGAACTGAACGCGTGTCATAATAAATTCCGTTGCTGAATGAGTATTCATTTGCGTGCTGATTAACCTAGCGAAGATGGCGCGGCTTGGCAACCCTTTTTTAACGTCAGTTTACGGAACCTTCCGCAACACTTTGCGCTGGTTTGCCGGGCAGCCCCGCTCTAAGATGAGAGAACAATGGCGCGCAACAGCAGGAGCAGAGATGAAACGAGTCGCGATTACGGGTCTGGGCTGGCTGGGTATGCCGCTGGCAATGGCGCTGACGGCGCGGGGCTGGGACGTCACCGGCACGAAAACCACGCCGGATGGCGTTGAAGCCGCGCGGCGCTGCGGCATTGAAGCGTTTCAGCTAAAACTTACGCCGGAAATTGAGTGTGATGCAGATGAACTTGAGGCGCTGATGCAGGTGGATGCGCTGGTGGTCACGCTGCCTGCCAGTCGCACCGTGCAGGGTGCTGATGCCTATATGCAGGCGGTGCAAAACGTAGTGGACACGGCGCTGGCAAGCCGGGTGCCACGCATTATATTCACCAGCTCCACCTCGGTGTATGGCGCAGGCGAGGGGGTCATGAAAGAGCAGAGTGCGCTGCAGCCGGAGACGGTCGCCGGCAAAACGCTGGTTGAGCTGGAGAACTGGCTGCACGGCCTGCCAGGCACCAGCGTGGATATTCTGCGGCTCGCCGGCCTGGTAGGACCAGACCGCCATCCTGGCCGCTTTCTGGCCGGAAAAACCGGGCTGGAACACGGCAGCCACGGCGTCAACCTGGTGCATCTGGACGATGTGGTGGAAGCGATTATGCTGCTGCTGCAGCGGCCGAAAGGAGGGCATACCTACAACCTCTGCGCGCCGCATCATCCGTCGCGGGATACGTTTTATCCTGACGTCACGAAGAAGCTGGGTCTGGTGCCGCCCACGTTCAGTGCGCAGCCTGACCGGCCAACCGGGAAGCTGATCGATGGCACAAAAATTTGTGATGAGCTCGGCTTTGAGTATCGTTATCCCGATCCGGCGCGCATGCCGCTGGCCTAAACGCAGCGGGAGAGACGCATCTCCCGCTACGGATCAGACGCCCAGCCGATCGCGTAACGCATACCATACGGCACCCATCGCCGTCAGCGGGACTTTAAACCGGCGTCCGCCCGGGAACGGCAGGTGCGGAAGCCGGGCAAAAGCGTCAAACCGCTCCGCCTGACCGCGCAGCACTTCGGCAATCAGCTTGCCGGCGAGATGCGTGCAGGTGACGCCGTGGCCGCTGTCGCCCTGCATAAAATAGGCGTTGCGCTCCAGCTGACCAAACTGCGGCATACGCGACAGCGTCAGCAGGAAATTACCGCTCCAGCGGTGGCTGATTTTGATAGTGCGCAGCTGGGGAAACGTCCGCTGCAGCTTGGGCAGGAGCAGGGCATCGATATCAGCCGGTTCGCGTGCGCCATACACCACGCCCCCGCCATACAGCAGGCGGTTATCCGCAGTAAGACGGAAGTAATCGAGCAGATAGTTACAATCCTCCACGCAGTAGTTGTTAGGCAGCAGCCCCAGCGCCTGGTCACGGCTGAGCGGTTCGGTGGTCACAATCTGTGAGCCGCACGGCATGCTTTTACGGCTCAGGCGCGGCTCCAGCTGCGCCGGCAGATAGGCGTTACCGGCAAAAATCACAAAGGTGGCGTGCACCTCTCCGTGCGCGGTGGTAATGCGATGCGGTGTACCGTAGTGTACGCCGAGGGCAGCAGAGTGTTCATAGATGCGCCCGCCGTGGCGGCGGATCGCCTCCGCTTCTCCCAGCGCCAGATTCAGCGGGTGCAGATGTGCGCCGCGCTTATCCAGCAGGCCACCGACATAGCGATCGGTAGCGATCTCCCGCCGGATACCGCGCTCATCCAGCAGCTCCAGGCTCTGATTACCGTAGCGCGCCCAGCTCGCCTGCTGACGCCGCAGGTGGCCCATCTGCCGCTGATTCAGGGCGGCAAAAATACCGCCCGGCCGGTAGTCGCAGCTGATCGCATAGCGATCGATACGGTCGCGGATAATATCGGCACCCTCAAACATCATGCTGCCCAGCATCGCTGCGGTCGCTTTACCGTAGCGCTGCTCTATTACATCCACGTCGCGGCTGTAGGAATTCACCACCTGACCGCCGTTGCGTCCGCTGGCGCCAAAGCCGATGGTGGCCGCCTCCAGCACGACCACGTCGTAGCCCGCTTCGGTCAGAAACAGCGCCGAGGAGAGGCCGGTAAAGCCGCCGCCGATAATACAGACGTCGCACTGAATGCTCTCCTGCAGCGCAGGCCAGGGGGCGTGCGGGTTGGCGCTGGCTGCGTAATAGCTCTCCACATGATGCATCACATCCTCCTCAGGGTCGTGACCGGTGATAATCGCTGGCGGCCTGAATAAATGCAGCAAACAGCTGACGTGAAACCGGGTTCTGCTCAGACTGCCACTCCGGATGCCACTGCACCGCCAGCGCAAAAGGATGATGACGCAGGCTCACCGCCTCAATTACGCCATCTGCGGCGCGCGCCTCTATGCGCAGCTGCGGTCCCGGCGTGCGTACGCCCTGCGCATGCAGTGAGTTAACGGTAAAGGGGGCATGGCAGTCAGGCAGCTGACTCAGCAACCCGCCCGGTTCCGGCGTGACCAGATGCGCCGCCGCGTACTGCTGCGACAGCGGCCGGGCAGGATCTTCACGGTGATCCTGAAATCCTTTAACCTGATGCAGCTGACGATGCAGGGCACCGCCGTTGGCGACCACCAGCTCCTGCAGGCCGCGGCAGATACCAAACAGCGGCATCTGCCGGCTGGTCGCCCAGGTAATGGCAGCAAAAGCCAGGCGGTCGCGGGCCGGGTCGCTGTGCGCTTCACTGCCCGCTTCGCCATAGTGCCAGGGTTCAATGTTGCTGGGGCTGCCAGGCAGCAGCAGGCCGTCCAGCAGCGCCATGCTTTGCGCCAGCAACTCTGGTGCGTCCAGCAGCTGATGCGGCAGCGGCAGCGGAACACCGCCCGCCGCGACCACCGCATCCGGATATTTATTGTGCAGCGTCTGAGCGGGGTGGGGGCCAGTCATATTCTGGCACATCACTATCCCGATCAGCGGTTTTACAGAATCTGTCATCATCCGGTTACCACGCTGAGAGTACGATCGCTCTGCCGGCAGGGTCAGGCAGGCGCGTAAGCGAGCCTGTTATTCTCAATCTAATCTGCCCGCGCCGAACTGCAAACCAGATTGTTACATTTGCACACTATTTGTGTTGGCGCTATGTTAGAGCTGTAGTTCGGAATTAAAGCATCGCGCAAACCTCATTAACGGTAACTGGCGGGTGGTATATGACGAATATCGTGGAAGTAGAAGACTTCACGCGGCACAGTGAAGAGAAGCGAACAAGCGCGTTCCAGCTGGAGGTGAAAACCTGGCTGGAACGCCATCCTGAAACGCAGTATGTCGATATCCTGTTAAATGATTTAAATGGTGTTTTTCGCGGTAAACGGATCCCTGTCGCCGCACTCCCCAGGCTCGAAAAAGGGTGTTACTTTCCCGCCTCTGTTTTTGCCATGGACATTCTCGGCAACACCGTTGAAGAAGCCGGTCTCGGCCAGGCGCTTGGCGAACCCGATAACCTCTGTATTCCTGTTCCCGGCACGCTTATACCTTCTGCTTCCGATCCGCAACGCATTGCTCAGCTGCTGCTGACGATGTGCAACCAAGATGGCACTCCCTTTGACGTTGAACCCCGAAACGTGCTGAACCGGCTGTGGCAGCAGCTGCGTAATCGCGGACTGTTTCCGGCGGTAGCGGTAGAGCTGGAGTTCTATCTGGTTGATAAGCAACGTGATGCCGGCGGATTTATTCAGCCGCCGTGCTCGCCAGGCAGCGCAGAGCGCAACATGCACTGTCAGGTTTATTCAGTAGATAACCTCGATCATTTTGCTGACGTGCTGCGTGATATCGATGCGCTGGCGCAGCGGCAGGGGATCCCGGCCGATGGGGCACTGGCAGAAGCCTCGCCGGGGCAGTTTGAGATCAATCTGCATCACACGCAGGATATTCTCAAAGCGTGTGATGACGCGGTTCTGCTGAAGCGGCTGGTGCGACAGGTGGCGGAAAATCACGGTATGACCGCCACGTTTATGGCGAAGCCGTATGAGGAGTATGCCGGCAGCGGCATGCACGTACACATCAGCATGCTCGACGCGGCAGACCATAACGCATTCTCTCTGGATGATGGCAGCAACTCGCCGCTGCTGAAGCGCGCGCTGGCAGGTATGATTGACCTGATGCCGGCGTCAATGGCGCTGCTGGCGCCCAACGTTAATGCTTACCGGCGCTTCTCGCCAGAATCGTTTGTGCCGCTGCAGGCGTCGTGGGGACATAACAATCGCACCGTGGCGCTGCGTATACCATGCGGTGACAAAGAGAACCATCGCGTGGAGTATCGCGTGGCGGGTGCAGATGCCAATCCCTACCTGGTCGTGTCAACAATTCTTGCCGGGATTTTGCACGGTCTGGATAATCAGCTACCTTTACCTCATGCGGTGACCGGAAACGGACATGCTGCGGAAGGGCTGGCACTGCCGGTTCGCCAGAGTGACGCCCTTTATGAATTTGAAAGCAGCTACCCGCTGCAGAAGCTGCTGGGAGAGCGTTTCAGCCGCGTATGGCACAGCTGTAAGCAGTGTGAGCTGCGGGAATTTGAACGCCTGATCACCGCTACAGAGATTGACTGGATGCTAAAGAACGCCTGACGAGCAGAAGAATTGCGTTAACGTCTTGTGTCGATGGTATAAGTTGGGGCAAAATATGCCCCCTGCAAAAGACAGAACATAGCCGACGCATTGAGCGTCGGTTATTTTTTTGCATAATGTTTTTAATACATACATAACCGAGGCCGGACGCGTATCCGGATAGATAGACACCGAAACACGCTTCTGCGTGAGATTTGAGGAACAAAGATGGGACTGTTTACAATTGCACCAGCACTGGCTGGTTCTCGCTTTCGTGATGATTACGGCGCGGCGACAATCGCAAACACTAATATCACTTCTCACTGCAGCACATTGCGCAGTATCCCTGTGGTACAACTGACATCAGTTGCTGCTGTAGGGGGTCTGAACAATGGCGCTTAATACCTCTGCCGCACCTCAGCGTGCACATCTGAAAAAAACTCTGACCCTGCTTCCGGTCGTCATGATGGGCCTGGCGTATATGCAGCCAATGACCCTGTTTGATACCTTCGGCATTGTGTCAGGTTTAACCGACGGCCACGTCGCCACCGCCTATGCTTTCGCCCTGATTGCGATTCTGTTTACGGCTGTGAGTTACGGTAAGCTGGTACGCCGCTTCCCATCTGCGGGCTCCGCTTATACCTACGCTCAGAAAGCCATCAGTCCGCACGTCGGCTTTATGGTGGGCTGGTCATCGCTGCTGGACTATCTGTTCATGCCGATGATCAACATCCTGCTGGCAAAAAGCTACTTTGAGTCGCTGGTGCCGGGTATTCCGTCGTGGATTTTCGTTGTGCTGCTGGTGGCCTTTATGACCATCTCCAACCTGCGTGGTATCAAAACCGTGGCTAACTTTAACAGCGTCATTGTGGTGCTGCAGGTTGTGGTCATGGCCGTGATTACCGGTATGGTGGTTTACGGTGTGGCGCACGGTATTGGCTCCGGTACGCTGGTAAGCACGAAACCGTTCTGGTCTGAGCATGCTCAGGTGGTGCCGATGATCACCGGTGCGACAATTCTCTGCTTCTCGTTCCTCGGCTTTGACGGCATCAGCTCGCTGTCGGAAGAGACCAAAGATGCTGAGCGCACGATCCCGCGCGCGATTTTCCTGACGGCGCTGATTGGTGGCGTGATCTTTATCGCGGTCTCCTACTTCCTGCAGCTCTACTTCCCGGATATCTCGCGTTTCCAGAATCCGGATTCGTCACAGCCTGAAATCATGCTGTTTGTGGCCGGTAAAGCGCTGCAGATCGGGATCCTGATCTTCTCTGTGGTGACCGTGCTGGCGTCAGGTATGGCGGCACACGCAGGCGTTTCACGTCTGATGTATGTAATGGGCCGCGATGGCGTGTTCCCGCAGCGCATCTTTGGCTTCGTGCATCCAAAATATCGCACGCCGTCACTGAACGTCCTGCTGGTTGGCGCGGTGGCACTGCTGGCTATCAACTTTGATCTGGTGACCGCTACGGCGCTGATCAACTTTGGTGCGCTGGTCGCATTTACCTTTGTTAACCTCTCCGTGATCGCACAGTTCTGGATCCGCGAGAAGCGTAACAAGACGCTGAAAGACCACCTGAACTATCTGGTGCTGCCTGTAATGGGCGCGCTGACGGTGGGTGCGCTATGGATCAACCTCGAAGAGACCTCCATGGTGCTGGGTCTGGTATGGGGCGCAATTGGTATTATCTACCTGGCGTTCGTCACCCGTACCTTCCGTAATCCGGTCCCGCAGTTCAGCGAAGAAGTGTAATGCCCGTGACCGGAGGCGCTGCGCCTCCGGTCTGCTTTCTGCAAGAGTTATCCCCGCTACACACCCGTTACCTTCGCCTGGTATATTTGCACTAACCTGGTTTCACTTCTGACACCTGTTTCACTTCAGGAAACCAGCGCCTGGGCGTAGTGATAGAGCGCCTTCAGCTGCGCCATCTTTTCCGCATCCTCTTCATGCAGGCTCGCCAGGGATTCCAGCTCCAGCAAAAATGCCTGCACCCGTTCGGCATTCAACGCTTCGCGGCGATGCTGCAGCCAGCGCTGCTGCTCGCGATCGTCGAGCGTGCCGGGAAAGTTACGCGCCCGGTAGCGAAACAGCAACGGATTAACGCGCGGGTCGTTGAACGTAAGATCCAGCGCCGGCAGATTCTGCGGCGCCGTCTGACGGAGAATCGTCATGCCGGCGCGATCGGCATCGCTGAAGAAGCCGTCATACAGCTGCGCATCGACATCCGCTGACGGCGTAAAGGGTTCCGCTTCAGCAAACAGCGTCACCACTTTCTCACGCACGGCGACATGCTGGCGCAGCAGGGCGAGGTTCGCCAGACAGTACTGGCGATCGATCCCGAGTCGCTCCGCATCTTCCGGGCGCAGCGTGCTGGCCGGAGCCAGCACCGGACACTTATTAATGTGTACCAGCTTAATGGGCACCGGTGCGGCATCGCCCAGCTCGCTCTGCCGCGTATAGAGACGCTCGCGCAGCGCGTCCGGCTCCAGCTCCAGCAGCGGGGTCATATCGCCGGCCAGGTCAGCCACAATCAGCGCATTTTTGTTATCAGGATGCCACGCCAGCGGCACAATCCAGCTGGTATTGCCCCGCGCAGCGCCAAACATACCGGAGACGTGAACCAGCGGCTTCATCTGCGGAATATCAATCAGGGTCATCAGCTTTTGCTTATTGCGGTGCGCGAAGAGAAACGCATACAGCTTTGGCTGCTTCTCTTTGACCAGTTTTGCCATCGCCAGCGTAGCCCACACGTCAGACATCGCATCGTGCGCCTGTTCGTGCGCCACGCCGTTGGCTTTCGTGAGATGCTCCAGCTTAAAGCTGGGAAAGCCCTCCTCATTTTCAGGCCAGACAATCCCTTCCGGCCGCAGCGCGTAGCAGGCGCGCATCACATCCAGCAGATCCCAGCGCGAATTGCCGTTCTGCCAGCTCCAGCCGTAGGGATCAAAAAAGTTGCGGTAGAAAATATTGCGCGTGACTTCGTCGTCAAAGCGCACGTTGTTATAGCCGATTACGCAGGTATTGGGCTGGGTAAACAGCGAGTGGATACGTGCGGCAAATTCCGCTTCCGTGACGCCGCGCGTGCGCGCAACCTGTGGCGTAATGCCGGTGATCATCACCGCTTCCGGCTGTGGCAGATAGTCATCTGCGGGCTGACAGTAAAACACCTGCGGTTCACCCACCGGGTTAAAGTCGGCATCGGTGCGCAGGCCGGCAAACTGGGCCGGACGATCCAGCGACGGGCTCTTACCGAAGGTTTCATAATCATGGAACAGAAAGGTGAACTCAGAGGCGGGCACGGCGTTATCCTGGATTGAAAAATCAACCCACAGAATAGTCGGGCGTTTCAGCCAGCACAACCCTCATCCGCCGCGCTGCGGGCGGACCTGCACTTTTTCTGTACGGGACATACTTTTTTTCAATTTATTCAGATATCAAAGCGCCATTTGCCGTACAACGTGCGGCGGTAAATTCATTTTTAAACTGAGGACAATGTGTTGAAAAGGCGTGTGTGGGTAACTCTTTCTGGATTAGTGGTGATGGCATCAATGGCGCAGGCGGATGACAGCCTGCCGTTTCCCGTGACGGCGCCGGGTATTGATGCCGCATCATGGGTATTAATGGACGCTACCACCGGGCAGATCCTCACTGCCGGCAATCCGGATGCAGAGCGTAATCCCGCCAGCCTCACCAAGCTGATGACCGGCTATGTGGTCGATCGCGCGGTCGATCAGCATAAAATCACCCGGGATGATGTTGTCACCGTGGGCAAAGATGCCTGGGCGGCGGGCAATCCGGTGTTCAAAGGCTCCTCGCTGATGTTCCTCAAGCCGGGCGATAAAGTCACGGTACGCGATCTGATGCGCGGGGTTATTATCGATTCCGGTAATGATGCCTGCGTGGCGCTGGCAAACTACGTGGCCGGCAGCCAGGAGAGTTTCGTCACCATGATGAATCACTATGTGCAGAAGCTCGGACTGACGCATACGCATTTTGAAACCGTACACGGCCTCGATGCACCGGGCCAGCACACCACGGCCCGCGATCTGGCGGTGCTGTCACGCGCCATTATTAATGGCGAGCAGGACTTTTACGCTATGTATAGCGAGAAAACCCTGAGCTATAACGGCATTACGCAGAACAACCGTAATGGCCTGCTGTGGGATCAGCATCTGCACGTAGACGGGATGAAAACCGGCCATACCGAGAGCGCCGGGTTTAACATTGTCGCTTCCAGCGTTGAAGGCCGCCACCGGCTGATCGCGGTGATCATGGGCGGCAAAAGTTCCAAAGGGCGCGAAGAGCAGGCGCGCAAACTGCTGACGTGGGGGCAAAGCAACTTTGATACCGTGCAGCTGTTCCATGCCGGCAAGAAGATCGGCAGCGAAAACGTCTGGTACGGCAATCCGCATAAAGTCGAGGTGGGTACCACGCAGGATATCTATCTGTCGCTGCCGCGCAGCGAAGTGGCTAACGTAATGGCGAAATATGTTATCGATCGCAAAGATCTCACCGCACCGCTGAAAGCCGGCGAGCAGATTGGTGAAATTCAGGTACTGGATAAAGATAAACAGCTGGCAAGCTATCCGCTGTATGCGCTGCAGACGGTGGAAGAGGCGGGCATCGTGACCCGTATCAGCGACTACGTGAAGCGTAAACTCTGATCGGGTTAACCGTGGCGTTATCGCTGCGTTTCTGTTTTGAAAGCAGAATGTGACGCCACTGTTATCTGATGTATGCGAACATAAAAAAAGCGGGAAAAAGCGGCGGCAGGGGCTGAAGCCTGCTGCCATGCCAGGGTAACATAGCGCGCAAATTTTTCCCGTTCCCGGATAACCATGTTACGCGCTGACAAGCCTGTCTCGTCGATTGAATTCTGGTTCTACCGCCACTACCGCGCCGTTCACGGTGTGCGTATCGCTATCGCCTTTGTACTCTGCTTCCTGTTTGTCAGGCTGACGAATATTCCTGAAGGCACCTGGCCGCTGATTACGCTGGTGGTCGTGATGGGACCCATCTCTACCTGGGGTAACGTACTGCCGCGCGTGATCCAGCGTATCAGCGGAACCTTTGCCGGGCTGATTTCCGGTCTGATTGCGCTAAAGCTGGAGCTTATCTCGCTGCCGCTGATGCTGGTCTGGTGCTTTGCGGTCATGATTGTCTGTGGCTACCTGACGCTGGGCAAGCATCCCTATATGGCCCTGCTGATTGGTATCACGCTCGGCGTGGTGGTGGGGGCGCCGGCCGGTGATTTCACCGTGGCGCTGTGGCGCGGCGGCGATGTCATTTTAGGCTCGCTGATGGCGCTGCTGTTTAGTGCCATCTGGGCGCAGCGTGCCTACATCCACTGGCGTATTCAGCTCTCCGATGCGTTTGTCAGCATGGCAAAGATCCATCACGCCGGTTTTTCACCCAATCTGGTCGAGAAACCGCGTCTCAGTCCGCGCTTTCAGAAGCTGCTCAGCAGCGTCATCAGAATGCGTGCGCTGCTGGAGCCCGCCAGTAAAGAGACGCGCATTCCGAAATCGGTGTTTGAGGCGATCCAGACCATCAACCGTAACATGGTCAATACCATGCAGATGCAGATTGAAGCCTGGTGGGCCTCACGTGAAAGTCATCTGCTGCTGCTGAATGCACCCGCGCTGCGGCGCACGCAGCAGATGACGGAAGAGACGCTGAACGCGCTGGCGCTGCTGCTGCAAAAAGGGGAGACGGAACAGGTTATCGCTAACAGCCACGCGCTGGAGGAGATTGTGCAGGAGCTGGAGGCGCTGATCGCCAGCGGCAGCGCGCAGCTGGAAACCACGGCGATATACGGCTACGTCTGGCTAAGTCTGGAGCAGGCGCGGCAGCTGGAGCGTATGACCGATCTGGTCCGGCTGGCGCTGCGCAAATAGTTTTCTCTGGCAACCACTTAGTGCGAATTGCCCTTTCTTTGCGCTAAGATAAGAGCCAGTCTGAAATTTGCTGTGAGAATTGCTAACCCGGCTCAACAGCCGCTAAGCTACAACTCTTGACGTTATATGACTATTCCGCCTGCTGCGGCAGGCCTTAAGAAAGGTGCCAACATGGAAAATGCCAAGCAATCATTTCAGGACGTGCTGGAGTTTGTGCGTATGTTTCGTCGTAAAAACAAACTGCAGCGCGAAATTCACGATAATGAAAAGAAAATCCGTGATAACCAGAAACGTGTGTTGCTGCTGGATAACCTGAGTGAATATATCAAACCCGGCATGAGCGTGGAGGCGATCCAGGAGATTATCGCCTCTATGCGCGTGGACTATGAAGATCGCGTGGATGAATACATCATTAAAAATGCCGATCTGTCGAAAGAACGTCGCGATCTGTCGAAAAAACTGAAAAGCATGGGTGAACCGAAAGGACACTAAGTGCAGCGGTAAGGTTTCACTGTGACGAGGTCGCCATTATGGCGACCTTTTTAATGCCTGCGCCAGTGCCTGCAGCTGGCGGGCAATTTCGCCCGTATCGACGCCATTGCGCTGCGGAGCGGCCGTGGTTTCACGCAGAACAAGCTCCGTCTCCAGCGGCAGCGCGCGCAGCGTTTGTCCGGCCAGCTGCGCCAGGATCCGCTCCACGCTGATACGCCCCAGCTGCTGCAGATCCTGCCGGACGGTGGTCAGCGGTGGCTGGTACCAGGCGCTCTCTGCGGTGTCATCGTAGCCAATCAGCGAAATATCCGCCGGGATCGCGACGCCGTGCTGGTGCAGCGCGCGCATTGCCCCCAGCGCCATCTGATCGTTAGCAACCAGCAGCGCCTGCGGCAGCCGATCCGGCAGCAGGGTAAGCAGTGCCTGATAGCCAGAGGCCGCGCTCCAGTCACCGTCCAGAACACAATAAGGCTGCAGCTGATGGTGTGCCAGCGCCCGCTGCCAGTCAGCAAAGCGGGCGCGGGCCGACGCTGAGCGCGCCGGACCGTTCAGCACGCCAATTTCACGATGACCCAGCGCCACCAGATGATCCACCGCCTGCTGTGCGCCGCAGCTGCTCTGATACTGACACTGCGGTACCGGCGCACAGGTTTCGACATCGAGAAACAGGGCGGGTTTACTGCCACACTGCTGCTGGATCTGTGCCGCCTGTCCGGCATCCAGCGGCAGGTTAATCAGCAGCGCATCAACGCGCTGCGCCAGCAGCTCATTGACCGTATCCTGCGCGGCACTCTGTGCGTTAGCCATGGCGATCACCAGATGATACCCTCCGGCAGCGGCCCGTTGCTGAATCGCAGAAGCGATCTGTGCCGGTGCCATCAGCGCCAGATCGCTGGTGGCCAGTCCCAGCGTGCGCGTTGCCTTACCCGCCAGCTGTTGCGCCACCCGGTTGGGCACGTAGCTGAGTTCTGCCATCGCCGCCTCTACCCGGGCACGCGTGCGAGCTGAGACCTGTGACGAATGGTTTAGTACCCGGGATACCGTTTGATATGAGACGCCAGCCAGGCGGGCGACATCATCCAGCGTTACAGAGCGCGCGGTCATTACATTCTCCTGAATTGACTGCGGCGAGTGTACCAAATTTTCCCGGTTGTCACCTGTTCCTGCGTTGTTCAGAGCCGGGTCACGCCCAGTGCCGCCGCCTGCTGCTCCCATGCGAGGACCTCATCATAGTAACTGCGGCAGGGCACTGAAAAACCGTTCAGCAGATTGGCCTGCATCAGCGGTTTAAAATCCTCAACGTTGGCCAGTTCAAATAACGCGCTGCGCAGCTTTTCCAGCAGCAGACTGTCGGTGCGGGCAGACGTAATAAGCGGCAGGGCCGGACAGAGCGGCGTCTCGCCAATAATGGTCACCCCGGCCAGCGCCTGCGGCTGATATTTTTGCAGCAGCGCCCAGGTAATACAGTCAATGGCCGCGATATCTGCTTCGTTACGGCGCAGCGCCGCCAGCGACTGCTGATGGCTGCCGCTAAAGTGCGTTTCTGCAAAGAACTTACCGTGCCGCGCAAGCGGTGCGATCGCATAGCGCAGGGCGTTATAGCCTGAGTGAGAGTCAGCGCTGTTGCATACGGCACGCCGTCCGCGGAAATCCTCCAGCATGCGATCGTCCTCCTCCCGGCGTACCACCAGCCAGCTGCGGTAACGCAGATCCTCACAGCCCGGTGCACACGACTGCAGCGTGCCGACCAGCTGTACCTCTGGCAGCTGACTGACCAGCGCATAGCCGCAGGTCTGGCTTAGCAGCAGATTGTCGTCGCGCCAGTGGGTGAGTAGATCGTCCGGTGCAACCACCTGTGCTGTCACATCGCGTTTTGCCAGCAGTTTCAGTAGCGCATCGGTAGTTGCCGCCGTTGTTGCGCTGTCGATGTCATACATAGGTAAAGAGATAAGGTGCATAAGGCATCCCTGAGTGCATCAGCCTGTTTGGCAAATCGGTGTTTTAAAGATAGCTGAGATTGATAGGCGAGAGGGTGGGTGCGGTTGTACAAAAAAGTTGAAGATGCGCACGAAAACTATTGGCTATCACTCATCACCGTGCTGGCGTACCCTTTGTTTATCGATTTATACATAGGTAACGTCAGGCGATTCTGTCGCTGGCGGGGAGTACTGAAACATGAAAAAAATTGGTTTTCTCTCATTCGGCCACTGGACGCCATCACCCCATTCTGCCACCCGCTCGGCGCAGGATGTACTGCTGCAGTCTATTGACCTTGCGGTCGCGGCAGAAGAGCTGGGGGCAGACGGCGCCTATTTCCGCGTCCACCACTTTGCCCGCCAGCTGAGTTCGCCTTTCCCGCTGCTGGCTGCAGTGGGGGCAAAGACCCGCCGTATTGAAATCGGTACTGGCGTTATCGATATGCGTTATGAAAATCCGCTCTATATGGCAGAAGACGCGGGCGCAGCCGATCTGATTTCCGGCGGCCGTCTGCAGCTGGGGCTGAGCCGCGGTTCGCCGGAGCAGGTGATTGAGGGGTATCGCTACTTCGGGTTTGATCCCCGCGCCGGCGAGAGCGACGCGGATATGGGGCGCCGGCACACGGAAGCGCTGCTGGACGTGCTGCGCGGTGAGGGATTTGCAAAGCCAAATCCCCAGCCAATGTTCCCGAATCCCCCAGGGCTGCTGCGTCTGGAGCCGTTCTCTGAAGGGCTGCGCGAGCGTATCTGGTGGGGATCTGGCTCAAATGCCACTGCCGTCTGGACCGCAGAGCAGGGAATGAATCTGCAGAGTTCCACTCTGAAAGATGATGAAACCGGCGAACCGTTCCATGTGCAGCAGGCACAGCAGATACGTGCCTACCGCGCAGCATGGGCTGCCGCAGGCCATCAGCGTGCGCCACGCGTGTCGGTGAGCCGCAGTATCTTTGCGCTGATGAATGATACCGATCGCGCTTACTTCGGCCGTGGCGGTCAGGATCAGGATTCAGTTGGTTTTCTGGATGAGAAGACGCGCGCCATTTTCGGCCGCAGCTATGCAGCCGAGCCGGATCGCCTGATAAAGATGCTGGCAGAAGATGAGGGTATTGCAGAGGCAGATACGCTGCTGCTGACTATTCCAAATCAGCTCGGCGTGGATTACTGCGCGCACGTTATCGACAGCATCCTTACCCACGTCGCCCCGGCGCTTGGCTGGCGTTAACCTGCCGCGTATAAAACCAGGGCCGCATCAATGC